>CAWCYS010000020.1:0-12770 GCA_963799715.1 Terriglobia bacterium
AATACCAGCGTAATCATTGACGGCCGCATCGCCGACATCTGCGAAGCGCAATTCATGGACGGCGTAATCGTCATTCCGCAATTCGTTCTTCGCGAGCTGCAACTGGTGGCGGATTCGGCCGACGGCCTCAAGCGCCAGCGCGGGCGGCGCGGCCTGGAAGTCCTACAACGCATCCAGAAGATGCCGAATCTGGAAGTGGAAATTGCCGAAGAGGATTTCCCGCAGATCGCGGATGTGGACTTGAAACTGATCGAGCTGGCGCGCCGCCACGACGGCAAAATCGTCACCAACGACTACAACCTGAACAAGGTGGCGACGCTGCAAGGCATCGGGGTGATGAACGTCAATCAGCTCGCCAACGCCCTGAAACCCGTCGTCCTGCCCGGCGAAGCGATGCGCGTCTTCATCCTGCGCGAAGGCAAAGAATACAATCAGGGCGTCGCGTATCTGGATGACGGCACGATGGTCGTCGTGGACGGTGCGAAAAAGCTGATCAACAAGAACGTGGACATTACCGTCACTTCCGTGCACCAGACTACGGCCGGAAAAATGATTTTCGGCCGCCTGGATGAGCGCGCCGAGCAAAGCCCCCGAGCAACGGCAAGCATCCCACCGCCAATCGAGCCGCCCACAGCGAGCCTCACCGACGCCGTCCGCGCCTCGGATTCCCCGGTAAGCCCCGAGCGCGGCCCGCGCCCCGGCCCGATCGTCCCAGAATCGCGCCGCGAGTAGCCGCACATGGCGACGGCCAAAGCTCCTAGGACTCCTAGCCACCGGGTACTATTGACGCTTTCTATCCACAGTCGTACCCTCGGCTTACCACTGGGTGTTTTGGCCCATAAGCCGTTGAGGCGAAATGGGAGGCTAGCAGTCTAGTTTGAGTGCTCAGTAGTTGGTTTACTCCGCTTGGTGCTTGTTCCCTTCCGCGCCCCGCACCTGCGTATCTTGGAGATTTGCGCAAACGGTGCAGCTCTTCGCGACTTCCCAGACCTGCATGGTCTGCGTAGCGGCACGCGTCGAAGAGTCGCCTAGCTCGAAAATACCTTTGGCGAGGCCAAACTCGTGAATACAGTTGAAGCATTGCCGGCCGAGGATCAGGACATCAGCATGCCTGAAGCTGGCGAGTTGCGTCTCAAACTCATCCGCGATTATTCCGGCGTCGAAGAGATCCGGCCCATCTGGACGTCGTGGCAGAGCCATCCGAACGCCAACATCGATTTCTATTTGACGATCCTGCGATCCCGGCCCGAGGTGCTGCGTCCGCACATTCTAGTTCTGTACCGCGGCGACACGCCGGAAGCCATGCTCGTTGGGAGAGTGGAGCAATCGCCGCTCGAATTCAAGATTGGTTACAAGACGCTGTATAAAGCGCCAGTGCGCCAGCTGACGTTCATCGTTGGCGGACGCATGGGAAATCTATCGTTCGAGAACTGTGAATTTCTGCTGCACGAGATCGTGCATTCCTTGAAGCAGGAAGAAATTGACGTTGTTTTCCTGAACAACGTCCGCAGGTTTACCCCCCTCTATCAAGCCGTGAAACGATTGCCCGGCCTCTTTACGCGGGATCACTTGGGAACGTCCACCGTGCATCGGAGCACCACTCTCCCGCCCACCATGCAGGATTTTTACCGGGGACTTTCTCCGAAACTAAGAAAGACCTTGATGCGCCAGGCCAGAAAGCTGGAAACCGATTTTTCCAAGAACGTCGAGATTCGCACGTTTAACGATGCCAAAGACCTCGACCGAATGATTCAAGACGTGGAGCAAATCGCCCAGAAAACCTACCAGCGAGGGCTGGGAGTCGGGTTCGTGGACAGCCCCGAAATGATCAAGCGTCTCAGGCTCGAAGCCGAAAAGTCCTGGCTCCGGGCCCGCATTCTTTACATCGCCGGGCGGCCTGCCGCGTTCTTCATCTGCGACCGGTGCGGCGACACGTTTCACGCAAACTACCTGGGTTACGACGCGGAATACTCCAAGTATTCGCCCGGACTGTATCTGGTTACCAAAGCCATTGAAGATTTTGTGACGGAGAGCAAGGAGCATCACTCGGCTGAAATTGATTGGGGGCCCGGCGATGCGCGGTACAAGGAAGAATTGGGAACGAGCGACTGGACGGAAGCAGCGCTTCATATCTTCGCCCCAACATTCGAGGGAGTTTGCCTCAGCGCGCTCTGGAGTTCGACGGCGCTGGCCGACCGCATGGCGAGGTCAGTCCTGGGCAAAGCGGGCATCGTCCAAGTGACAAAGAAAATCTGGCGCGATCGCCTGCGAAAAGACCCCGGTCCGCCCTCGCACTCCCGTTAGATTCGCGCGGGCTGCTGGGAGCTCCCACCAGGTTTTATAACGTGGTGGCCCCCATGGCGCTGCTTCGGCTCGTTTCAGCAACTTTCCATTCACTCCCTCGCGCTGCTCTGCCAACTGGTGTACACTTTCGCCCCCGGAACTTTCGATGGCAAATCATACGGTTGCAATTCTTCCCGCTGCAGGCCTCGGCACTCGCATGGGCGCCGAGACGCCGAAGCAGTTTCTTGAGATGGACGGGCTGCCCGTCGTTCTCTTCACACTCCGCAGGCTCGCGCTTTGTCCGGAGATCACCGATTTTTTCATCGCCACGCGGAAGGAAGAGGTGGCGTCGCTGCAGGCACAGGCCGGACGCACGCTTCCAGGTCGCTCCGTGAAAGTTGTGGCCGGAGGAGATTCGCGGCAAGAATCCGTGGGCAACGCTTTGGCCCATCTGCCCGCCGGCGCCGAAATCGTGTTGGTGCACGATGCGGTTCGTCCGCTGGTGCGCCGCGAGCAAATTGAGCGCGCCATCGTGGAGGCACGCGCGCGCGGCGCGGCGATCCTGGGCGTTCCCGCGCTCGACACGGTAAAGGAAGTGAAGCGCGCGAGTCTGCCCGTGGATGTCGCGCTGATCACGAAGACAATTCCGCGCGAAAAGATCGTCCTCGCGCAGACCCCTCAAGTGTTCCATGCCGCGCTGCTGCTCGAAGCATTCGAGCGGGCGCGCCAGGAGGGCGCCACGGCCTCCGACGAAGCGGGCCTCGTCGAGCGGCTGGGGCACGACGTGTACGTGGTCCTGGGCTCGGAGAGCAACCTCAAGATCACCCGGCCCGGCGACATGGAACTGGCGCGCTACTATCTCGCACAGGAACGGGAGCGGCCTTGATCCGCACTGGCATCGGCTACGATCTGCACCGCCTGGAAGCGGGACGAAAATTTATCGTCGGCGGAATGGAAGTATCGTTCGAGAAAGGGCCCGCCGGGCATTCCGATGGCGACGTCCTGACCCACGCAATTTGCGACGCGCTGCTGGGCGCGGCCGGCCTCGGCGATATCGGCACGCATTTTCCCGATACGGACGTCATCTGGAAAGACGCTTCGAGTTTGCGTTTTCTCGAACACATCAGCCATCTCCTCGATGCCCAACACTGGAAAATCGTCTACGTGGACGCCGTGGTGATCGCGGAGCGCCCCAAGCTCGGGCCGCATTTCCCCGCGATGCGTCAAATCTTGGGGGCGGCGCTTGGCATTGATCCGGCGGCCGTCCACTTGAAGGCCAAGACCAACGAAGGCGTGGACGCCGTCGGTCGCGGCGAGGCGATTGCCGCGCAGGCGGTGGCAACGCTCGAACGTGTCTCCTGATAGCGCCATCGAGCCCGCAGCGGGCGCGGGATTTTCGTGTTCCGCTTCGGAGATGCGCGCGCTGCTCGCGGAACGCGGCTGGCTGCGAGTTACGCCATCCGACCAGCCGGAAGATCTCACGGCCTCTTGGATTTCATGCGCCGCGAGCTGGCTCGGCCCGCAGGCCGCCGACCGCGAATCGCTCGTGCGTCTCGTCGGCCTAGTCTTCGCGTACGACGCGCATTTAGTTCTGGCTGCGCCCGAGGCCCACGCCGCGCTTTTGCGCAAAGAGGCGCGCGACGTTTTGCGGGCGCTCGCAAACAGAATCCTCGCCGTGGATACTGTGGATTCCGATCGCTTCAAGGAAATCGTCACCTCGCTAAAAGAAGAATTCGGCCACCGCGGGCGCAGCCTCTTCCATCCGGTTCGCCTCGCGCTCGCCGGCCGGGTGGGCGAAGGTGAATTGGACCGCGTGATTGTGTTGATCGACGGGGCCGCCGCCGCGCCGGGACTTGCGCCGGTGAAGACAATTCGCGCGCGCGTTCTGGAATTTTGCGCGGCGCTGGATTGAACGGGGAATAGAAATGGATCGCGTCACCGGAATTCACGCGGTGCGGGAAGCGCTGGAAGCCGGGCGCCCGCTCGATAGCGTGCTCATCGCGCGCGGGCGGCGCGGCGAGCGCATCGAGGAGATCGTCCAACTCGCGCGGCGGCGCGGCGTTCCCGTGCGATTCGAGGAACGCGTGCAAGTGGACCGCTCCGCCGGCACGCGCGAACATCAGGGCGTCGTCGCGTTTGCGGCGGCCAAACCCGCCGCTGGCCTGGAAGATCTGCTGGCCGCCGCGAAGGCTTCCCCGCCCGCGCTGCTGGTGCTGCTGGACGGCATCGAGGATCCGCACAATCTCGGCGCGATCATCCGCACGGCGCTCGCGGCCGGAGCCCACGGCGTCGTCTTGCCGGAGCGGCGTTCCGCCGGACTCACGGATGCGGTCGGCCGCGCTTCGGCGGGAGCCATGGCGCACCTGCCGGTGGCGCGCGTGCCGAATTTGGCGCGAGCCATGGAAGAAGTGAAAGAAGCCGGCTGCTGGCTAGTCGGTTTTGACGAGCGCGCGGAAAAAAGCCTGACGGAATTGGATCTCACGGGGCCGATCGGAATCGTGTTGGGCGGCGAGGGAAAAGGGCTGCACGAACTGGTCCGCACGCGCTGCGATTTTCTGGCTTCGATTCCGACGACGGGCCCCGTGCGCTCGCTCAACGTCTCCGTCGCGGCGGGGATTGCGCTTTTTGAAATTGTGCGCCAGCGGCGAACAAGGTGAAGCCCCTCGCCGGCACCGCGCTTACTTGTCGTATTTGATTAGCGAGAAGACATCAATCCCCGGCAATTTCGCGCGGCCATGCAGAAAACTCAGTTCCAGCGCAAAGGCCGCTCCCACGACCTGTCCGCCAAGTTGGCGCACCAACGCAGCAGCCGCGGCGGCGGTGCCGCCGGTGGCCAGCAGGTCGTCGCTGATGAGAACTTTTTGGCCGGGCCTTACGGCATCCCGATGAATCTCGAGTGTGTCCGTGCCGTACTCGAGCTGGTACGAAACGCTTGCCGTCTTGAAGGGAAGCTTTTTCGGCTTTCGCACGGGCACAAAGCCCGCGCCGAGCCGGTAGGCCAGCGCCGGAGCGAAAATAAATCCGCGCGCTTCTACGCCAACCACCAGATCCACCGACTGGCCGGTATAGTGGGCGCAGAGCTGATCCACCAGTAAACGAAATCCGGCGGCGTCCTGCAACAGAGTAGTCAAATCGTAAAAAAGAATTCCCGGCTTCGGGTAATCCGGAATCTCGCGAATCAGTTTTTTCAGGTCGTCCATGCAGTCCGCTCCCGTTGGTTCGTGGCGCTACTCGGTCTGTTCGATTGTAAAACCCCGAGAATATCGGGCGATCTCTTCCGCCGCCTCTTCAATCACTTGGTCCACGCTCGCGCCGGTTGGGCCTTCTCTCAATTCCGCCCGCAGCAACGCGAGTTGCTCGGCCGTTCCGATCGCGTAAACCTCGACGCGGCCACCCCGAACGTTGCGGACGTAGCCCGAAACATTCAACCGATTTGCCGCGCGCACGGCGAAGTACCGGTAGCCAACGCCTTGCACGTATCCGGTGACGTAAAATCGTTTCGCGAGCAGTTCAGCGGGCACGGCCGGGCGGCCTGCTTCTCGCCTGCCTGCCGAAAGGCAGGTCAAATCGGCGCGAATGGCCGCAAGCGAGGGATTGTATCAGAGGTCCCGGGCAAGCCGTTTGGGAAACGCGGACGGCATCGGCTAAAATATCGAAGCCTTGCGGCGCGGCGACCGAGCTGTGGAGACGCGGAGACCCTGGAGCGCATTGCTCCTGCTGACGGTCCTTTCGAGCCTGCCTGCCGCGGCCTTTCCTCAGACGCAGCCTAAGCCTCAGGCGCCCGCGGTGGAAATCGTTTCCAACTCCGGCTGGCCCGAGCTTCGCGTGGACGGCAAGCCGTTTTTCGTTCACGCCGCCTCCTTCGATTATTTCCGAATCCCGGCGGACCTTTGGCCTCGGTGCCTGGACCGTTATCGCGAACTCGGCATCAACACGATCGATTTGCGCATTCCCTGGAATTGGCACGAACCCGGCGCCGGCGCTTACGATTTCTCCGGCGCAACAAATCCCCGGCGCGACCTCCGCGGCCTGCTGCATTTGATTACGGACCGCGGCTTCAAACTGATCGTGCGCGCCGGCCCGGCGATTGGAGACGACTGGCGATCCGACGGATATCCCGACTGGTTGCTGGCGGATTCACAATTCGGCATGACGGCGACTCAGATTGCCGATGGAGACGAACCGCAACTGGAAAAGAACCTTCGCGAGAATGCGGCATCCGCTGCGGCGGAGTGGCTCGGGCGTCCGCACTATTTGGCGGCGGTCCGCGAATGGTTCGCCGCACTCGGCGCCGAACTTGCTCCCTATGATTCTCACCACAGGCCTGTGGCGGCGACTTCCGTTGAAGACCAGCCGCAAAACAACAGTGTGCATCTGCCCGCGGAAACCGTCAGCGGGCCGCTAATTTTTATCATTCTCGAGAATCGCCCGAATTTGCGCGCCGGCGCGGACGCGTCGAGTCTCTCGCAGTATCTGGCGTTCTTGAGCGATGCGCTTTTTGCTTCCGGGATCTCGGCTCCGGTTCTGATTGAGCCGGCCGACTTGAGAATTTCTCGCGCATCCTCCTTGTCGGTTGGGTTCCCAGATTCGGCGCAAGACTATTTGGAAGGAGTATCGGGCGGCTGGACGCCGATTTCGCCTGGACAGGATCAACAAAATCCGGGAAGAACGGACGCGGCATCGATTGCCCTGTTGCTCGGAACTTTGCGCGAACAGCCGGCCATGCCCCCATTGATTACGAGTTTCGAGTTAAACGCGGATGCCGGCGAAGAGAACGTTGCGGCCGTGAGGACCGACCCTTCTTCCGTCCTGCTGAACACCCGGATGCTGTTCGCGGGCGGGGCAAGGGGAATCACCTATTCCCCGTTGCAGGACTCGATCACGCCCGCAGGCTACGAAACTCCCGGTTCGAGCCGCTTTGTGAATCATGATTCGCCGATCGATCTCGAAGGAGATACGCAACCCGGCGCGGCCGCAATCGAACGAAATGGCAAGCTCATTGCCGCATGGGGCGAATGGCTTGCCGGCGCGCACGTTCATCCGGATTTTGGAATATTGGATTTGCGGGCGGCCGCGACAGATCCGGGGCGGGCCACAAACCTTCTGAAGAAACTTGTTCTCGCTGCGGAGTCTGCGGGATGGACGCCGGAGCTGGTTGATCCTGGATCGCAGTCCGTGGACCGGCTCTTGTTCGATCCTGTGATTGTAGTGGCCGTGCCGAGCGCTGCGGGCGATACGCTCGATCTCTCGAAAGCGGAACGAGACACGCTTATCGAGTACGTCGAGCGCGGAGGCACGTTGATTTTCGCGCCGCAGTTCCCTACCGGCGGCGGACTCTCACAATTGTGGAATGCACCCGGCACCGCGATTGCGGGGGCGGAGGAACTGCGAGCATCGCGTCATGCCTATGGTCAGGGCGCCGTAATTGAATGGAGTTCAGACCCGTCCATTCTGCCGGTGATTGACGAGCCCGCAGAAACCCAAGAATCGCAGAGTGCGGCGGCGCAAGCCATGCAAGTTCTTACTCTCCTGCTGGAACGAGCCGGAGCCAAGCGCGGTGAAGTAGCTGTGAGCGACCCGAACAATCCGGAAAAGTCGACGCTCCCGAGCTCGCTTTTATTCTCCGAATTGGTGGCGGACAACTCTTCGGCAAGCCCCCCGGGGCCGCCGGTCACATGCAACACCCGGCCGCTCTGCGCCGCGGCTCTGGTGAGTCTCACCAATCTAGATCCGGTTACGGCTGCAGATGCGAATCTCAGCGTGTCTGTGCCCCCGCTCAATCCTCAGACGGAAATCGGAGGCAACGTCGTGGTCCACGCAACGGTTCCCGCGCACGATTCACTGCTGCTTCCCCTCCGCGCCTCTCTTTGCACCACGGCGGTCGCGTCCGATGACTGCCAGGATGAAATCGTCTACGCCGGCGCGGAGCTGCTGGGCGTGGATGCCGACGACAGGACGCTGGAGCTTACGTTTTACGCCCCCGTGAATGCCACGATTCTCTTGCGGCTCGAGAGCCAGCCCGAAAGGATCGAGATCGACGGTAACGAGCTCGAAGGGTCGTGGACTGAGGGAGTTCATCTGCTCACGGTCACGCTGCCGCGCGGCGCGGCTCCGGACTATCTTCGTGTTCTCAAAATTCATCTGCATTACAAATCCCGTGTGCAGGAAAAGCCGAATGCACCGAAGCGGCGGCAGCTGCTCTATGACGCTGTCGTCGTAAATGGCGCGCGCCTGCCGCTGGGACGCGACGCTTCTCTTCTTAGCTCGCCGGCACTGCTGTTCTTGCGAGAGGAGAAAGAGAACACGGTGATCTTGCGGACCGTCAATCGCGGCGATTTTCCGATCGTCTTGACCGCGCGTGTCGATGGCCCCGAACACGGATCGGAGTACGTCCGCGCCGGCCCCGGGGCCACCGACCTCACACGAATCAGGCTCCAAGCGGTGGACGCGCCCCAAGCCGAGGGAGAAAATCGCGCACTGGTGAAGGGCGCGGTTACCTTGCAGGGTGGCGGAGAGCGCACGGCGATTCCGCTGATGTTCGCGGATCAAACTTCACGCGAACCACTGCATTACCAGTACGATTTCGAGCGCGACGGAGCGACGGATTGGATATTGGAATCGGACGCGCTGCGCCTCATAGTTTGTCCGCGGGATGGCGGGAGAGCCGTGGCGATTGTCTCCAAAGTCTCCGGCGAGAACATGACCACGGACACCGGCGCGCTGCGGGATTGGTTCTTGCCTGCGGGGGCGGATCGGCCCCAGGACTTTACCTTCAATCGATCGTACGACGCCGAATGGACGGGCACTGCCGCAATGCCAGGATTGCGGCTGAAGTATCACGCGCCGGAGGCAGGTCCGGCTGGCGCTACGATCGAAAAGACCCTCACGCTCGTTTCCTCAGACACGTTTGAGGTGCGGTATCGCGTCGCGCTCGATCCGGCGGCAGGCGCTCAGGCTGTCCCCGGGACTCAATTCGTCGCCGCAAGCCGCGTCCCCGCGACGCGAGCGAATACGGACGGCACGAAGATTTGCTGGCCAAACGCTGCTGCCACGCAGTCCGGACAAGACTCGAATCAATCCGGTGAAACGTGCGTGGTATTCGGATTGAAAGACGCATCCGATGGCGACCACGGCGGCGCGTTGCACACGCTTCCGTCCGGCGTCACGCACCTTGAGTTTCAGACGCCGGGAAGCGCCGGTCTGCGCGTGGAGTGGACCACGGGGCGGATGAGCCTGCAAATGGAGGCTGCCGGCGTTCTTCTTCAACTGGCTTTGCCGGCCGGTGACGGCGCCCCCGCGGAGGCTGCGGTTCGTTACACTGTGCTTCCGCCGCCTTGAGTGCGGGACGCCGGATGCACCGCGAATTCGGGATTTTGCATCAGAATACTTGGATCCCCATGAGCATAAAGAGAACGCGATTTGCAATGTGGGTGGCGGCCATGCTTTGCGCGGCCGGACCGCAGTTTTTGTACGGTCAGGGCGCCACGGGACCCATGCCCGAGCCTTCGCCCGGCGATATTGTCCGCATCCCGAGCGGCCCGGTGCCGGAGGCGGCTTCCATTCCGCCGGAAGAGATCATTAAGCGGTTTGCCGCCCACGAGGACGAATACGTGAAGTCCAGAGATTCCTTTAGCTACCGCAAGAGATTGCTTTTGGAGGAGATCGGCGAAGACGGCAAGCCCGTCAATCAAACCGAAGTGGATACGGTGCCTCAGGTGGGTACGGACGGAATCCGCTACGAGCATCTGGTCAACCACCCAAGTTCGACGCTCCAATTCGTGCATTTGACGCCCGAAGATCTTCAGACCTACGCATCGTTCCCCATGTTTCCGCTTACCACGGACCAACTGCCGAATTACAACATCCACTACGAAGGAAAGCAGCCGCTCGACCAGTTGCAAACCTACATCTTCTCGGTCGAACCCAAGCGGCTCGACCGGAAGCATCCCTATTTCTCAGGGGTTGTGTGGGTGGACGATCAAGATCTTGCGATTGTGAAAAGCTACGGCAAGTGGGTGACAGAACTGGGTGACGTCACTTCGCCCGAGTTGCCTTTCAGCATGTTCGAGACGTACCGGCAGCCGGTCGGCAACAACTGGTTTCCCGCTTATCTCCGTTCGGACAGTGAGATCACGGCTAACAAATCAAGCATCCCCATCCGCCTGGTGATTTACTGGACGGACTACGCCCCGTTCCCCGCCGCGCCGGCAGCCGCTCCCGCTCCGGCGCCGACATCGCCCACTTCGGGACTAGCGCCTCCTCCCCACTAAACTTGATTAAACTCAGATAACTTGCATTGACGGATGTTAGTGCTGTCGGTATTATCCGGGCGCGTATTACGTTCATGTCGTTTAGGCCCATTGGAGATAGGTCAATCGCGGCGGGGGCACGCGCGCTGGCGTGGAGGTTCACAAAATGCGCTGGGGAATTTGCGCTATCGTTTTGGTTGGCGTGATCTGTTTGCCCGTTCTCGCGAGCGGTCAAGTAGTTATTCCGCCGTCGCTGAGCGCTCCGGTCGTGAACAATCCACCCGACCTTGCAGGGCAGGCGAATTCCATCGGCGTGTTCTTTGACCCGGGACAGGAGCCAAGTTTCTTTGGCAACATATGCGCATTCGCGATTAACAGTGATCCGAGTACTTGCTGGGCCACGGTTGTTTTTACGGGAGACTTGGGCAACGTTTCGGGTGTGACCTCTGGCTGCCAAATTGGGGGCATCGGGGCGTCGCTTCTCACTACGTTTTCCACGCCTGGAGCCTATACGATCACGGCGACGGCCTACCAATGCGTTTCCCTGGGGAAGGTCCAAACAACTACTGTACTTGCCACGGCCACTGCGACGATCCAGGTGACCGCTCTTCCGCCGCCGGCAATCGTTGATCCAGTGCCGGTTCTAATGTCTGGGCCTGCGACTGCCACCGATCCGAATCAGCTCATAGCGGGTGGCCGGCCCGTCCAGGGCGTGGCCGCCGATGGCGTCACCCAGGTCATCATCGAGGCTCCTGCGAAGAATGCCGGCGACTTTGTCACCGTAACGCTGCTGAACGACCAACAATCGCAAAGCAATTCACCCGCTCAGGACGGGGCCTTGGGGGCTACCGGCGGCACGTCTTTTACCAGAAGCGAGGTTCCCTTCACTGCAATCTCAGTGACGGCCGCGAACGGCCAGCAACTCCCTTATGTTTTTGCGGTGTATCGCGCCCCGGTGGATTTTGCCAGGCAAAACACCGACGGCTCATTCATGTCCGGGACCTGCAATGGCGTGACGAATACGGATGATCAGCTCGCCTGTCGCTCCGTATCGATCCAGATCCAAGACATAACTGCCCAGCTTACGACGACGGTCCCGATCACGATCGTGCGCCCGCCGCTGATCATGATTCACGGCCTCTGGGACAGTTGGCATGCCTGGGACAACTTTTCTCCCCTCGTCAGCGGAGTTGGCACTGTGGATCCAAGGTTCAGCATCGGCCGCGTGAACTACGATAATCCGGTCAACATCGTCTCGAGCGACCCGCCGTATACGAGCGCTCAATTACAAACGGCCAGCTCGAATTCCCTCGGTTTTCAGTTCAACGCCCCGAATGTCCTCGGGCAGATCCTCGGGTGGATTGAGAACTTCAATGCGGGCAGCAATCCAGCCGGCATCCCCGTGGCGGATACCCAGGTCGACATCGTCGCCCACAGCATGGGTGGCGACATCGCCCGCCAGTTGGTCTTACAGCCCAATTTCCTGGACGACGACACTTATGGCCAAGGAAGCATCCACAAGGTCATTACGATTGATACGCCCCATCTCGGCTCGCCGTTGGCCAATCTCTTACTGTCG
Source organism: Terriglobia bacterium (assembly GCA_963799715.1). GTDB lineage: Bacteria > Acidobacteriota > Terriglobia > Acidiferrales > UBA7541 > DASPOJ01. Next base: position 12,112 of record CAWCYS010000020.1, read on the forward strand.
CCAATTGAAGACGGCGGCTGCGTCGAGTACGAACTGTCCTTAGGGGAGGATTTCGTTTTCAATACCGCGGCCGTTGGGAGTAGCGGTATATTCGACGGGGCAATGGCCGACCTAGCCGTCTCAAGCCCAGCTCTTGAAACGATCGCAAACCAAAGTCCGCACCCCCTGCCAACTGCTCTCTTCGCGGGTGTCTATACGAACTGGAATAGCCTAAATGTGCCCAGTTTCATCGGTGGTACATGCGACAGGCTGGGCGATCCGCTCGCGCTGGATCTGTCCCCAACGGTATGGCCGGAAATATTCGACAATCGGTGGCGCAGCCGCCCTTGCCCTTGCAGGAGTTCTTACCCTTGCAACCGTTGTCGCCGGTCTTGCAGCCGCCTTTGCCCTTGCAGGAGTTTTGTCCCTTGCAGGCGTGTTTATCTTTCTTGGCGTTGATATCGGCCGAAGGCAAATAATGCTGCGGTTACACCTTGACGCCCTGATTGTCGTGGCCGCCGGGTGCATGCGAGTCATCGTTCCGCCGAGCAGTCCAGTGATGGCTGCAGTCAGCACGAGTGAGCTTTTCCCGCGTCTTCATTTGGTGATTCTCCTTGTTGTGGGATCGATTTCTAAACTGGACTTCACCGTGGCGCGAGACACCACTTTGAGGCCCGCAC
>CAWCYS010000021.1:0-42749 GCA_963799715.1 Terriglobia bacterium
ACGGGCACCCGTAAAGGCCACACCGTCACCCCGCAGCGACGTACTAGAGTGGTATCATTGCTCGGCGAATGTTTGCGAATAGAAAAAACGAAGGGTCGGCCACCCGCCCAGGGATTCAGCGCGACGCCCAGCGCGAACGCGGTTCAATTCAACGGCACACCCGCAACAGTAACTGCCGCGACCACGAGCACGCTGACTGCGACGGTTCCTTTGTGTGGCGAATCCGAAGTTCGCACCTTATGCGACGAGGCCTTCAGGGGTTAAAACCCCTGAAGACTCAAGGCGTTAATGCCGGAGCTGAAGCTCCTGCCCCCTAAAAACCGGGCGACGAACATCTGACTCAGGATATTAGCCGGTTGTTGAAAGAGTCTCCCTAAATTCCATTCCGAGCCTGACGGCAGGCAGGCGCAGCGAGGAATCTCTTTTCGCTCAAGACCCAAGGAAAGAGAGATCTCTCCCGCCACGGCGGGCAGGCGCCACGCAACGCGCTTCGGAATGACTCAGTTTTGAGTATTTCAGCAACCTATTAGGGCGATTGGCTGGGGGATTTGGGATGCGCGGGTTCGTAGCGCTCCCACGACTGGACCAGATCTACACACAGTCCATACTTTTCCAGTCGAGCGGAAAGTAGGTTACTCGTAGCGGAGGGCTTCGATGGGATCGAGGGCGGCGGCTTTGCGCGCGGGATAGTAGCCGAAGAAGACGCCGATGGCGGCGGAGAATAAAGCCGCGAGAATGACGGACCACACGGAGACGGACATCGGCCAGCCGAGGCCGTTGGCGAAAAGGTAGGAGCCGCCGATGCCTGCGAGCACGCCGGCAATGCCGCCGAGGAGGCTCACCATCACGGACTCGAGGAGGAATTGCATTTGGACGTCGCGTTCGGTGGCGCCGACGGCCATGCGCACGCCGATCTCGCGCGTGCGCTCGGTGACGGAGACCAGCATGATGTTCATGATGCCGATGCCGCCGACGATCAGCGAGACCGAGGCGATGCTGGCGAGCATGAACGTGAAGGCCTGGCTGGTCTGCTCTTGCGCGTTGAGGACGTCCTGCGGACTGCGAATATTGAAATCGTCGGGCTGATTCCAGCGGATTTTATGGCGCTGGCGCAAGAGTCGCGCGATCTGGTCCTGCGCGGCCGGAATATCGTCGGGCGAATCCACGGAGACGAAGATGTCGTCGAGCCAGGAGACGCCCCTGCACTTTGTGCATGGCGGTGGAGACGGGCATGAGCGAGCGTGTCGTCCTGATCCTGGCCGTAAGTGGAGAGGCCCTTCGGCGCGAGCACGCCGACCACGATGAACGGCAGATCGCCGATGCGGATCGTCTGGCCGAGCGGAGGCTGATTGCCGAAGATGCGATCCACGACGGTCTGTCCGAGGATGCAAACGTTTGCGAGGCAGTCCACATCCTTTTGGGTGAACGGCGCACCGGAAGCGACGGGCCAGCGGCGAATGTCAAAAAACTGCGGCGAGACGCCGCGATAGCTGGTGTTCCAATTCAGGCTGTTGTAAACGACCTGCACTTGGCCGTCCACGTCGCCGGAGACGCCTTTGACGACGGCGACGCTTTGCTGAATCGCGGTGGCATCGTCGAGAAGAAGCGTTTTCGTGGCGCCGTTGCCGGTGCGCACGCCGTTGACGTTGCGGCCGCCGGCTTCGATCCAGACGAGGTTGTCGCCCAAGATTATCGAGCTGCTGCTGGATTTGCTGGGAGCCGCCTTCCCCGATGGCGACGGTGCAGATGACGGCGCCGATTCCGATCATGATGCCGAGCATGGTGAGCGCGGTGCGCATTTTGTTGCGCGCGAGCGCGGCGAGGGAAACGCGAAGGACGGATTGCAATTGCAAACGGGTTCGTCTCCGGACATTAGTTTAGACGAAATCGCGGACGCGTTGCGTTACGAACGCCGAAACCGATACGCGCCTGCGCGCGTACGACACCTTCTTGTCAAGCGGGCTCGCAACGGAGTCCGCGCCCGATTACGAGATGTTTTCTGAATGTTGGCGGCGAAACTGCTTTCTACTGAAATCTCTGACGGCGCCCAGGCCGCGACGCCCTACCCGAGCCGCCGAAATGGCGTAGGGTTCCGCTCTGGCAAAGCTGACCTGGCCGACGTGGTTCAAGAGGTACAGAACGAGGACGTTGAGGGCGCACGCGAAAAAAAGCAGGCCGAAGAGAATCAGCAGCGGGAGCGTCTCGCGGATGAAATAGAGCTGCAGTACAACGAATGCGGTGATGCCAACCCAAAAGAAACGGGTCAGAAGTTGGTTGCGGACGGTCTTCTCGGGCGTCATGAGGCTGCCTCCCAGCGGTGAGCTTACGCGCCAGAGCGTAATGCCCTCAGACTGGGAAGTAAGTCGCATTCTGCACAGTCTCGAAAGTTTGAACGCGCGTAGAGTTGTGAACCCAGGGGGACAGGCGGGCTCACCCAGGACTAAGGCCCGGGCTAACCTTTGCCGACAGTTTGCGAGGCTTGCCGGATATATCGTGTTACGATATGGTCACAAATGCAGCCTTTTCGGCAAATCGGGCATCTGAACTCTTTGATTGTTCGATGAGCGTGTGCTACGGTGTCTGCGGCTGAAGAATTCCGCGTATTTTTCTGGGGGAGACGAACGATTCGCCTGATCGCTTGGATTGCGCTGACCGGGCCTTTGTCCAATCTGGTGGAACAAACGGGTTGGGTCGCAAGGGTCGTGCTTTTGATTCTCTTTTTCTTTTCTCTTTTCTCCTGGGCGCTGATCTTCAGAAGTTAGGGCTCTTTTCGCGCATCCAATCGCGGACCGGGCTATTTCTTGCGCGTCTTCCGGGCCAGTCACATCGCTCCCGGATCCGCGCGCCGTCGGGCAACACGGGATCGCCGCTCGAGGCCGTGTACACGGCGGGATTTCGCGAGCTGGAATCGCAGATGAAGTCGAGCAATCCGCACGGGAAGTTAACCAGCCTGAATGCGGTGACGGTGGCGATGCAGCTGGCCACGTCGGAGGAAGTGCGGAAACTCGAAAAATTCATGCCGTGGCTGGCGACGACCGGATCGGTGACGCCGTTCATCGGATTGTTCGGCACGGTGTGGGGCGTGATGGATGCGTTCTCGGGACTGGGCTCGGCGGGCGCGGCGAGCCTGCGCGTGGTGGCGCCGGGCATCGCCGAAGCGTTGATTACGACCGCGGCGGGGCTTTTACGGCCGTTCCGGCGGTCATCGCCTACAACCATTTCCTGCACCGGATCAAGGATTTCGCCGCGCGGATGGATTACTTCACGCTGGAAGTGACCGCGCGAATTGAGAAACTGAACCAGTAGGAGTCGCCGCAGAACGCGACAGAGACACCAAAGATGTGGCGGGCGGCGCGGGCGAGAGAAACAGACGGAATCTTGAAGCCATGCCGCAACTCTCACGCGAAACCGGAACATCGCTCTCCGAGATCAACATCGTTCCCTTTGTGGACGTGATGCTGGTGCTGCTGGTGATTTTCATGATCACGGCTCCGATCCTGCAGAGCGGAATTGAAGTGAATGTGCCGAAGACGATCACGGTGCAGGAGATCGACGATCAGGAGCGACTGGTGGTGACAGTGGACCGGACGCAGCGGATCTATCTCGGCAACGAAGCCGGTGAACATTCACGATCTCGGGAGCGAAGATTCACGCGCAGATGAAGGGCGCGCAGGCGGTTTTTTTGCGTTGCGACGAGACCGTGCCGTTCGGAAGCTTCGCGACCGTGGTGGACGCGCTGCGCCAGTCTGGAATTCAAAACATCAGCATCGTGACCGAGCCGCTCAGCTCGCGTCCGAAGACGGATTGAGGCCATGTCCGCGCACGCGATACAACCCGGAGATGAGCGGCTGACGCGGCCGCTGTTGTGGTCCGCGATGTTTCACTTTGCGTTGTTCGGTTCGCTCATCGTTTCGACTGTTCTCAACCATACCGGCGAAGGATGGGGCGGCGCGGGCGGTGGCGGGGCTATGACCGTCGGCTTGGTGGGCAGCGTTTCCGGCGTGCCGCTTCCCCGCCCCGAGGTGGTGACGCCGAATCGCGTGGTGGACACGACGCAAGGACTCTACAAGGCCGAGCCCAAGCCGAAGGAGGCGAATACGGACGGCGGAAAAGGTTCCCGAATTCAACAAGGAGAAGCAGCCGCACTACGTGACGCGGCCTTCCCGCGTTCTCGAAGACAATACGCCGCCGCCGCAAAACGCCGTGCCGTACGGCCAGGGCGGCGCGCCTTCGGTTCCCTACTCACAATTCTCGATGGCGGGCGGTGCGCAGGGGGCGCTGCAATTCAGCGGGCCGAACGGCGCGGGCGGCGGAGATTTCCTGGGGCGATTCCCGACGTATGTGGACGCGGTGCGCAACCGGATCAGCAGCAATTGGCTGCAATCGACTGTGGACCCGTCGGTGCGTTACGCGCCGCGGGCGGATTTCACGTTTCAGATTTTGCGCGACGGCAGCATCGTGAACATCCAGAGATTGCAATCGAGCGGCAACGCCTCGGTGGACAATTCGGCGCTGCGGGCGATTCAAAGCTCGAGCCCGCTCACGCCACTGCCGTCGGAATATTCGGGATCGAACGTATCGGTGGAGTTCTATTTCGATTTTCGGCGCTGAGCGAGGAGACGTTTCGCCGGCGCGCACTTGAGAGGTTGGAGTGCAGGGGGAAATTTGAGCGTCACGATTCGAGGAGATCGAGACGATTCGCTCGCGAAGCTCGCGGATGGCAATTGTTGCTGGGCGCGCTTCTGGCCGCAGCGCTGGCATTCGTGCGCGCAGCCGCTTGCGGCGCAGGATTGGTTCAAGACCGGGAACCGGACTGGGCGTATCGAAAGCGCGCGTCGGACTTGCGGACTGGGCGGCGCGCAATCCGAATTCGCAGGCGCTGGCCACGGAGTTCGCGGACGTCGTTCGCGCGGACCTGGAATACAGCGGCATCGTGGACGTGGTGAGCAAGAGCATGAATCCGACGCAGATCGCCTTCCGTTCCCGACCGAATTGAACGCGCAGTCGTGGACCGATCCGCCGGCGAACGCGCAACTGGTTGCGTACGGGAATCTGACGGTGACGGGCAACAATGTCGAGGTGGATGGCTGGCTGAACGACGTGCGCTCGGCGAGACTGCCGCCGGTGCTGGGCAAAGTGTATCGCGGCCCGGCAACCGATCCGCAAGTGCGGGTGTTCGCACATCAGTTTGCGGAAGAGATTATCGAACGGCTCTCCGGCGGCTTGCCGGGGATCGCGACGACGAAGATCGCCTTCGTGAGCGCGCGAAGCGGGAACAAGGAAATCTGGGTGATGGATTACGACGGCGCGAACCAGCAGCAGCTGACGCATCTTCGCTCGATCGCGCTGACGCCGCGGTGGTCGCCCGACGGCACGCGGATCGCGTTCACGTGTTACCCGCCGGCGGGAACCTATTTGAGCGCGCAGATTTGCATGTTCTCGATGCTGACGAACAAGCAGATCGCCTGGCCGCGGCTACAGCGGGACGAACAGCGCACCGGCGTGGTCGCCGGACGGAACGAAGATACTGTTTTCCTCGAGCATGTACGGCAATCCTGAACTATTTGTCGCGGACTCGAACGGCGGAAGACCGAAGCGAATCACGTATTCGACGGGCGGAAGCACGTCGCCTGCGTGGAACACGAAGACCGGGCAGCAGGTGGCGTTTGTGAGCGATCGCGGAGGGACGCCGCAGATTTACATGATGGATGCGGACGGCGGCAACATCGCGAAAGTGGATTTGCCGGACATGGGATACGTGATCGATCCGGCGTGGTCGCCGAACGGGCAGTTGCTGGCGTTTTCCTGGCGGCGGCCCGACGGAAATTACGACATCTATGTGATGGACGTCGTCTCGCACCAACTGCTGCAACTGACGCGCGACGCGGGCCGGAACGAGCGGCCGAGTTGGGCGCCGGACGGGCGGCACCTGGTGTTCGAGTCCACGCGGACGGGCTCGCGGCAGATCTGGACGATGCTGGCGGACGGTTCCGAGCCGCGTCAATTGACGACGGTGGGGGAGAATGAGTCGCCGAACTGGTCGAATCAGTGAGCCGCGGCGATCGCGATGACGCCGCAGTCGGGCAAGAGATTTCTCTTTGAAGTGTAGTCCCGGCCCGTATGTACGTTGGAGCAGTTTTCGGCGCGCCCACCCAAGTCCGGGCGAGCGCCACGGCGCGGCTCCGGCGGATTTTGACAGTGAGAGGAATTGAGACGTATAAGATGAGGTTTCCGCTCTATTAGTTCCGACAAATGTTGAGTTCAAAAGGAGGATGTGAAGATGTGGATTCGCTCGTACGGCAAGGCCGCCATCCTGGCCTTGTTGGCCATTGCGATTGTTTCGACAGGCTGCAAGCACCCGCCGGCGACGCAGCGCCCCGGCGCCCGCGGCCCCGCCCCCAGCCTGCCCCCGCGCAGCCGACGGTGACGCTGCAATCCTCAAGCACGATGATTCAACAGGGACAGCCGGCCACGCTCACGTGGTCTTCCACCAACGCAACGAATTTGACGATTGCGCCGGACGTCGGGACGTCGCGCCGGAAGGCACGACGACAGTGACGCCGCAGGATAGCGTCACGTACACGATTACGGCCACCGGGCCCGGCGGCAGCGCCGACTGCCAACGTGCGGATCACGGTCTCCGTACCGCCACCGCCAGTGGCTCCCGCGGTTGTGGCGCCTTCGATCGACGAACTATTCGCCCAACAGGTTCAGGACGCCTATTTCGATCTCGACAAGGCCGATCATCCGGGATGACGCGCGGACAGGCGCTCACGAACACGGCGAAGTTCCTGAGCGATCACCCGGAAGTCAAAGTGGTGATCGAGGGCCACTGCGACGAGCGCGGCTCCACCGAGTACAATCTCGTGCTGGGCGACCGGCGCGCGGCCGCGGTGAAACAGTTCCTGGTGTCGCTGGGAATCACGGCGGACCGGTTGAACACGGTCAGCTACGGCAAAGAGAAGCCCTTCTGCACCGATCACGATGAGTCGTGCTGGCAGCAGAACCGGCGCGGCCACTTCGTGATGGCAAAGTAGGAGCGACTCAATGAACGGCGGAGGGTCCGTTGACGAAACGTGGCGGACCCTTCGTTCAAGCTCAAGTTGCAGGCGAAACAGGCTCCAAGCTGCGCGGCCACCGGCGCAGCGCGGCAAAACGCCCAGCCCGCAGCATCCACTTCAATTGAAGGAGGGACATCTTGCGCAAGCAAACGATTCTGATGCTCGCCGCGGCGATGGTCGCGGGGGCGATCGGCGGAGCGATCTTCGCGCCCACGCCGGCGAACGCAGTGGCGCGGGAGATCATCGAGCTGCAGTCAGAACGTCACGCAGATGCTGCAGAACCAACAGCAGATGCAGACGCAGATCACGCAGGGTTTTGCGGTGGACAAGACGCTGCTGCGATCAGCTCAGCGACACGGTGAACAAGTACAACGCCAACATGGCGACACTGCAGAAACGCGTGCAGGACTTGCAGGCGAATTCCGGTCGCGGCTGAATTCGATGGGCACGCAGGTGCAGGGGCTGTCCGATAACGTCGCGGATTTGCAGGCACGCATCGGGAAGCTCGACCAGAAACTGACCGACACGCAGAATCTCTTGCAATCGGTGGACGCGAAGCTCGCGGGCAATGCGCCGGCCCCTTAGACTCCTGCCCCGGCTCCGAATGGTCCGTCCGGCGGACCGCCTGCCGCAGCTCCGCCGCCGCGAGCGCAGGAGGCCCCGGCGCCACAACGAGCGCACCGGCCGCCACGCCGCCTCCTTCGGCGGATGTGCTCTATTCCAACGCGCTGCGCGATCTCACCGGGAAGCGGAACGATCTGGCCGCGGGGGAGTTCACCGACTATCTGAAGTATTACGGCGATACGGATCTCGCGTCGAACGCGCAGTTCTACCTCGGCGAAATTGCGTATAACGGAAGGCGAAGTACGCGGACGCCGTGGCGGCCTACACCAAGGTGATCGACAATTACCCGAAGAGTTTCAAGCTGCCTTCGGCGCACTTGAAGAAGGGGCTGGCGCTGCTGGAACTTGGGCGAGAAGACTACCGCTGTGCGCGAACTGCGGACGGTGGTGCGGCTGTATCCGAAGACGGACGAAGGAGAGGCGCGCGCGCGCGAAGCTGAAGGAATTAGGGATTACGACTTAGCCGGATACGCGAAGTGGCATGCCGACAGACAGAGAAACCATCTCGAAAGACCGGGACATCCTAGGAGGGACTCCCGTATTTCGCGGAACACGAGTTCCCTTCGTCGCCTTGCTGGATTATCTCGAGGCGGGAAAGACTCTGGATGAATTCCTGGATGATTTCCCAACCGTGTCACGGCCCACAGCGATTTCCGCCCTGGAGTTTGCCAAGTCCCTCGTCCTCGATCAACTACGATAGGTGGGTGGCCTGGCCCTCGACTTAGAATTCTAGGTTGCCCATGAGAGCGAGCATCGCCCACATCTGGGCTTGGTTTTGGCGCGAGCGTTCGGGGGTGCTTTTGTTTCCCCGCGCCCGCGGCGGGGCCAGGCTTGTATTCGAGGTGCCCCTACAGATTCTGGGCGCGTATGCCGGGTACCTGTACTACTATTCATTTCCCGCGAATGGACGGGAGTTTTTGCGTTCCTCGTTTGGAAACCCCTTTGCCGTGGTCGCAATTCTCTGCATTTTCGCATACCAATGTGGAATCAGTTATCTACGCAACCGGCTTCCCCGCGATGCCGACTTCGCCTCGCGGCTAGTATATCTTGTACCTGGTAGAGTTCTTGCCACTTATAAGAAACTATATGGGACTGATCTGGCCGTAAAGGTTCTTAGGGGATTGGGCCTGGTGGTTTTTGTCTTGTTCTCACTGGGTTTATTCCTGTCGAACCGAGGGCGAATACACCCTTAATTCGCGGGTGTTTTAGTTGCTTTGGCGCCTTATTGACACTGAGCGAAGATCATCGAGGTAGGACGGATGCCACACTATGAAACAGTCTTTGAGATCGGCCTTAGGTCCTTTCCTTGGGCCAATGCGCTCCACCCCGCAATTTTCGTCGTCATTGGATTGCTGCTGTTTCGATTCGCCAAAGACAAGACGGCTTACCAGGCGCTGGGATTAATCCTCGCGATATTTGGCGCATTGTTTGTCCTCATCGCGGTAATGGTTTTCGTGCCGAAGTATGTTTCGCTGCGGCGTGCATACGTGGGCGGGGACAGCACTATTGTTCAGGGTGTAGTTGAGAATTTTCATCCGGCGCCGACCTTAGGTGCAGCGAGAGAATCCTTTTCTGTTAGCGGGACCGCTTTCGACTATAACGCGCTTGACTCGACGCCGTGCTTTCACGACGCTCCCTTCCGGAAAGGCCCTATTCGGCCAGGATTGGAGGTTCGCATTTTCTATAGAGATGGATGTATTCAGCGTGTGGATGTCGGACGATAAGAAACGAAGGAACCCGGGGGTGTCCCGTGCTTGGTTGATTGAAGGGCGGGGCTTTTTCCAGCGTCATCGTCGCCACGGACAATCGACCGGATCAATCCGCCGGTAACAACTCCAAGTGATGAAGTGCAAGTGACCTTGTCCGCACCGGCGGCTCAATCCTGCGGGCATAGAAAGTCAGGCCCAAATCCCCGCCCTTGAAAATCTTCAAGGACGGGGACTCTAATCCCCAATACCGTAACTCCATGTTGAACTATGGAAGTGGTGCCATCCACTCCGCGATGCGCGGTCAAAAAGAAAATTAAAGCCGTGCCATCCGCCCAGGGAAAAGCTGAGCTGTGGGAATCCAGATAGCGGACCAACCAAATGACTCCTCGCTGATGTCTAACCGAAATGGAGAAAAATGACAGTGCCGAGCCCAGGGATGCTTAAACGGCGCACTTGTTACGCAGCCTTGCCCTTGCATGTGCTGCTCGTGGTTCTTCTGTCGGCCTGGCCTGGGCGGGGGGCGCAATTGCCCCCGGGGATGCACTCCTGCCCATCGATTACCGCGTGCCTAAAGTTATTGGACGGCGTGGCTTCTCCGGCAGATGGTTCGATTGGGCCCAGAGAGAAAGAGCTCAGGGGAATACTGCAACAATTTGGAGATTCGGCAAGGCACGAACTCTTGCGGCGTGCTGCCGGGAATGACGTTGGTTGGCGAAACCTCGCGGGTGCAATTCTCGCCGACGGATGGTCGTGGGCCCCGGCAGACGTACCGGAGCTTCGCTCAGCCCTACTCAAAGATCCGGGAGGGTGGTTGGCAAGACCGCTGGGTGAAATCGGTACCCCCGAAGCCATACAGGTTCTGGTAAAGAACCTTCCCAAAGGAAGTGAAAATCAAACTGATTTTGCACTTGCGCAGCTCGGATCAAAGGCAGTCCCGTTTCTGTTCCCGCTCCTTGAAGACGAGGAAACGGCAAAGCCGGCACAGCGTGTCCTAAGTGAGATGGACAGTACTGTCCTGCCCTTCGCGTCCCGTTGGGTGCAGTGTGCTGCTGACCAAAACCAACCCCTGAGAATTCGTCTGGCGGCTTTGCGCGGAATTGCGGCCGTGGGGACCAAAGCGAAAGACGCGGCGGCGAGCCTGACTGGGCTCTTGTCGAGCCCCGAGGCCGAACTTCGCACCGAGGTGTATCTCACGCTGAGAGCAACCCACAACCAAACTGTGATCCATCAGGTCGCTGCGTCTTGCCGCCCAAGAGCCGAGCAATTTGATTCCCTTGCTCTTGGTGCCCTGATGTGCTTGCGGGAAATCGCTGCTTATGGGGAAGCTGCGAAAGACGTGGGACAGGACCTTCTACCATTCCTCTCGTCCATGAACGGAGCCGAAAAGGAGTATGGGATCACGACCATGGCGGCGATCGGGTACTCACCTGCTTTGCCACAGATCGTTGCGGCGCTCTCTTCGCCAGATTGGCGGGTTACGTACGCTGCCGCGCGCAGCATCGGCTGGCTTGGCGACAAGGACGCGGTGCCCGAGCTACAGGCGGTCGCTTCTACCCACTGGCTTCCGGAGGTTCGGGAAGAGGCGAACCGCGCCATTTCGGCGCTCCTGTCACCGGAAGGCCGGCTAAGCGGACCCGTTGCGCCCTTCGAAATCGATCGTGCAGTGCTTGGAGTGACTCCGCCCTGCGCCGGTCACCGTTGGACGTGGAAGAATGTCTCGTTCGTGTTGCGGCAACCATCGGGCGACAGGGAGCGATACACATCGCTGCCGTTCCATGGGGGCACGCTGAAAGGAACCAATCGTGGAGAGTGGGGCGGCACGCTGGCGTGGGAAAGGGCTGGCCTCCACCTAAAATCGGAGCTCATTTATAGAGACAATGTCGTGGAAATGGAAAGTGACGATGACGGCGCAATGGTGCTCTTCGGTGTGTCCCATATGGGGCTGGCTGAGGGCTATGTGCTGCGCGTCAGCCGGGCCTCCGACGGCGCTTGGCGCCTCTCAGAAGTCGCACGTCTGCCTGCGGAAGGCGAGGCGCTGACCTCAGTAGCCCCCGGTACATTCGCCGCATTGAGCCAGGGCAGGGTCGTGGTTTTCACGCGGACAGTCATTTTGGGAATGGCGGCCTGCGACGGCCACTGAGAAGTAAGTTTCGTGGGTGGCCGGGCCTTTGACTTTCCGGGTGACCTGCTTTTCGCGCCGCGCGCCCTAGGAATGCCACCAATCGTCCTGGGAGTTAGTATTGGCGCGGGTGGGCGGCGCGTGCTATCTTCGCGCACATCCTGATACACTCCCCGCAGAAGAACGAAGAATAAGGAGAACGTATGTCGGTCAACAAAGTCATTTTGGTCGGAAGGCTCGGGAAGGACCCTGAGACGCGGTACACCTCGGGAGGACAAGCAGTCTGCAATTTCTCGCTGGCCACCGACGAATCCTTCAAGGACCGCAACGGCGAGCGGCAGAAGCGGACCGAATGGCACCGCATCGTGATGTGGGGAAAGCTCGCGGAAATCGCGCAGCAGTATCTGAAGAAAGGCGCGCAAATCTACGTCGAGGGCCGCATCCAGTCGCGCCAGTGGGAAGACAAGCAGACACAGCAGAAGCGGTACGGGTTTGACATCGTCTGCAACGAAATGAAGATGCTTGGTTCGCGCGCGGATTCAGAGGCCGCAGCTGCGCGGGCGGGCGCAGGAGCCACAATGGGCGGCGGCGGTGGCGGATCGAACTACGATAGTGAAAACCAGGCGCCAGCCGCGGATGAGGGACACGCGCCGGAAGTCGGCGACGAGGATATTCCCTTCTAGGATTACGTGGAGCGCCCGCGCGGCCCGAGGATTTGTCGCTAATTCGCCGGGACGTACTTTCCATCCGCGAATCGCAGGTGCACGACGCCGGCGACGTTCTTGACCACGGGCGTCGCGTCGTCCGTCAGGTCCGTGCCTGACGTCGTGACGATCAGATCGTCGTATTCGGGATTCGCGCCCTTCACGAATTTCAGATCGACCTTGTAGCCGTAGCAAGGCGACGTTGTTTGCGCGTCCGCAGTACATGGAATCGTCGGAGGAGACCAGCCCCGACCACGCCTGACTGAACCCGCCGTTCCAGGAAACCAGCAGCATGACCAGCGTGTCCAGAACTCCCTGGCCGCCGTCCGTGTTGTTCAGTTGAATTCCAATGTGGCGCTCGCCAAATTGGAAAAGCTGCGCGGTGGGCGGATTTCCGTATTGGCCGAAGATGATGTCCGGCTTCTCGGAGGCTTCTATTTTCCACGTTGTGCCTGACTTCTGAAACACGGCCAGGCCGAGCAACGGCGCGCACGCGTGACAATCGAACTCGCCAGTGGCGGGGACGGAATACGTCGCGATGAAAACTTCGCCGGTAATCGAAGAGGCCGCGGCGAAGAACGGCTTCACGGTTATTTTTTGCCCGGCCGGAAAATTCATGAACTCCGGGCCGCTCACAGTCGCGGCCGAAGTCGACGTTCCGTTCGCTGCATCGTAATCGCCGTACAGGGCGTTCATCGCAAACGCGAGGTCGAAACCGGGAGGCGCTTGGGGCGGTGCGGGCGCGGGAGTTTGTGGACGGGCTGGGGGAACGATTACAACAGCCATCGCAGCGCTGGCGATCAGCGTGAATAAACGGGAGTTTTTCGGCATGTGCGCATCCTAGCGCGAAATACGGCTCGACGATAAGAAATTTGATTAATCCTGACCAGGCTTGGGAGGCTCGGCCGGCGCGGCGGCGATAGGGAGATCGAACTCGTCGGCGGTGGGAAGATTGGGCAGTACGTCGCGGGCGGAGAGGCGGCCGGTGACGATCGCGTCGCGGCGGAGTTTGCCGTCGCGGAATTCGAGCATGCGCTTGGTGTAGAGGGCGATGTCCGGCTCGTGCGTGACGAGAACAACGGTGAGGCCCTGCTCCTCATTGAGGCTTTGCAGAATCTCCATGATTTCCACCGAGGTGCGGCTGTCGAGATTGCCGGTGGGTTCGTCGGCGAGAAGAATTGCGGGGCGATTCACCAACGCGCGGGCGATGGCCACGCGCTGCTGCTGCCCGCCGGAGAGCTGGCTGGGATGATGATCGGCGCGATCGGCGAGTCCGACTCGTTCGAGCGCTTCGTGGGCGCGTTTTTCGCGTTCCGCTTGGGGCAGACCCGGCGTAGACGGTGGGCAGCGCGACGTTTTCAAGCGCCGAAGTGCGCGAAAGCAAATTGAATTGCTGGAAGACGAAGCCGAGCTTGCGATTGCGAATGTGCGCGAGTTCCGTCTTCGACATTCCGGAGACGTCGATCCCATCGAGAAAATAACTGCCGCGTGTGGGGCGATCGAGGCAGCCGAGAATATTCATCAGCGTGGATTTGCCGGAGCCGGACGCGCCCATCACCGCGACAAATTCGCCGGTCTGCACCGTGAAGCTGACCCCGCGCAGGGCGTGAACCTGCACCTCGCCCAAGTCGTAGGTCTTGTGAACATTTTCGAGACGGATTACGGCGGCGGGCGCGGACGCTTTGCCGGGATCGAGCGACGGGCACGGGCAATTCAGCCATCGGTAGGTCAAGTCCTCACTCGCGCATCGCACGGAGGCGCCTGGGAATTATACTTCGGGGCGCGCTGGACGCCACGAGCAATCGGCGCGCGAAATGATGGAAGCGGCTTCCCTGCTGTTGTCGCGCGGAGCGCGGTGCCGGGATCAATTACCGCCAGGGCCGCCGGGAGGATGATTCTTGTGTTCTTCGTCCACGCGGCGCAGGAAATCGTCAAATTTGGTTTGCTGATCGGGCGTCAAGAGCTGGCGAATTTGTTCGCGCCCTGACTTGCGCGCATCCTCGTACTGCGGCAGCACCGATTGATGGATGGCGTCATAGCGAGACTGCACCGTAGTGAGAATCGCGTCAATCTGCTTCTGTTCGTCCGGGGTGAGATTCAGTTCGCGATTCAGGCGATCGATGTAGTGCGCGCGCGAGGCCGCGGGATCGTGCGGCGACGGCTGGTTGTGCGCGAAAACGCGGGTCGTAACGACGTAGGTGCCCAGAACGCCCAGGGCAATTCCCAGAACGAATACCACGAGCAACCAGACGACGGCCTTGCGATTCGTCTGCGGAGCAGCTTTCGGTTCAGTATCCATAGTTGTCACCGGAGAGTGACGCCAGGACCTCGTCCTTGTCGGCGGGGTGCGTGGGCTGCTGCGGGAATTCCGAAGTGAATTCTGCGTGACCGTTCGTCGCGGGCACCTGCTGCGGCGACGATTCGTAAACGTAGGTGCCGAGCACGATCAGAATCATCGCCGACGCCGATCGCCAGTCGCGAGGCCAGCGGTTCGATCAGTCCCCAGACCGGCGTGCCCGCGCGCCTCCGCTGTTCCTCGCGGATGCTCGCCATCACGCGCGTCGCAAACCAATTCCCGGGATCGCGCGCGGGGACTTGCGTCGCGCGCACCCACTCGGTTGCTTCGCGCGCGCGATCGAGCGCGCTGCGGCAGCCGCGCACACTCTTCAAGGTGCGCGGTAAACACCGCGTCGTCCGCCGCATCGGAGCGGCCCTCGAGCACGCTTTCCAAGCGCCCTTCGTAAGCGCGGCAAGCGGGCTGAATTTCCTGCTCTTCCCTCACGTGCGTTCCTCCTCTGGACTCTGGAACGAATCTCCGGTCTTACCGCGGTTGCGGCGCCGTGCGGCCCGGCGAGGAACTCGGCTGGCGCTTCTTGTGGCGCCGCCGGTGCAGCTCGACCAGGCGCCCGCGCGCGCGAAACAACCGGACCTTCACGGTATTCACGTTCAGGCCCAGCACTTCGCCAATTTCCTCAACCGAAAAACCTTCTACTTCCTTCATCACCAGCATCAACCGGTCTTTCTCATCCAATTCGCCGAGCAGCTCGTCCACCAACTGCCTCTGCTCGAGCCGCAGGGCCGTATTTTCCCTGGGCTGAAACTCATGACCGAGCGATTCGCTGGCCGCTTCCATCTGGTGCACCTGGTCTTCGCTCATGTCCGATTCGTAGACCAGCCGCCGGACTTTTTTCTTGCGGAGGTAATCCCAGCATTCGTTCACGGCGATCTTGTAAAGCCATGTGCCGAACGCCGACCGAAGATCAAATTTGCGCAGCGAGAAGTAGGCCTTCGCAAGGGCCTGCTGCGCCACGTCTTCGGCGTCTTCCCTCCTCCGCAGGATCCCGCCCACGACGGCCAGGACCCGCTGCTGGTGCATCCGCACCAACTCTTCGTAAGCTGAGGATTCGCCGCGCTGGGCGAGAATCACAAGTTCCCGCTCCGCTTTCGCGGCCGCCAGCTTCGCCCCAGCCTTGTCGCTGGGGGGAGCGGGGCGTTCATCCTCTGTCTTTGGGACGTATGCCATCGGTTCCAGGTTACAAGGTTTCCACAGGGTGACATCATACTTTCTGCTTGCAGGACATCATAGCCGCATGTAACAATTCACACATGATTATTGGTGACCGTCTTCGCGCTTTGCGCGAAGAAAAGAAACTTTCACAAGGTGACATCGAGAAGCGCACGGGATTACTTCGTTGCTACATTTCCCGCGTCGAGAATGGCCACACTGTACCGGCCATCGAGACGCTCGAAAAACTCGCGCGCGCACTCGAAGTCCCTCTCTATCAACTCTTTTACGACGGCGAGGAACCGCCCGAGCTCCCCAACCTTCCGAAACGCAAGTCCGCGGATGATATCGCATGGGGCAGCCGAGGCAAGGATGCTCGTTTTCTGAACCGCTTCCGCAGGCTGCTTGGCCGCATTGATGAAGGCGACCGGCGCTTGTTGTTTTTCGTGGCTCAGAAAATGTCCAACCGCTAGTTCCTTCGGCGCGCCACCTTTAGGGGAAGCGCGTCGTTGCCGGGCAAAAGTTACAGTATCGCGACGATCCGAGGGGCCGTGTTCGCTCCGAGTTTGGCGAAGGGAGCCACGGCCTCAGGTCGCAGCAGTTTTGTCCCCAGTCGTCATTTTCCCGTTTTGGTTTAAATCGCTGAAACGGGCCCTTCGCTCCAGCTTCTCCCTTACTCCCACTCAATTGTGCTGGGCGGTTTCGAGCTGATGTCGTACACGACGCGATTCACTCCCGCGACTTCATTGACGATTCTCGTTGAAATGCGTTCGAGCAGTTCGGCAGGCAGGCGCGACCAATCGGCGGTCATGGCGTCGTCGGACTCCACGACGCGGACCGCGACCGCATTGCCGTAGCTGCGCGAATCTCCCATGACGCCGACGCTGCGCACGGGCAGAAGGACGGCAAAGGCCTGCCACGTTTTCTCGTATAGGCCGGCGCGGCGAATTTCTTCGACCACAATTGCGTCGGCGTCGCGCAGAGTGGCCAGGCGCTGTGGAGTGATTTCACCCAGGATGCGCACGGCCAGATCCGGGCCCGGGAAATGGATGCTTGGTGAGCATCTCCTCCGGCAGGCCCAGTTCGCGGCCGATGCGGCGCACCTCGTCCTTGAATAAGCTCGCGCAACGGCTCGATCAGCGCGAACGGCAGATCGGGAGGCAGGCCGCCGACGTTGTGGTGAGACTTGATCGTGGAAGACGGGCCCGCGGACCGGTACTGATTCGATCACGTCGGGATAAAGAGTTCCCTGCACCAGGAATTTGACGCCGCCGGCCGCGCGCGCGTGCTCCGCGAAAATGGCGATGAACTCAGCGCCGATGATTTTGCGCTTCGTCTCGGGATCTTCGACGCCCTTTAAGGCGGGTGAGAAAACGCTCGGACGGCGTCCACGCCGATCACGGAAAGCCCCAGGCGATCGCGAAGGAGCGAAAGCGTCTCGGCGTATTCGTTCTTGCGCAGCAGGCCGGTGTCCACGAAAACGTTCGTCAGGCGATCGCCGATCGCACGATGAACGAGCGCAGCCGCGACGGCGGAATCCACGCCGCCACTGAGGGCGCAGATTACTTTGGCGCCGCCCACCTGGGCGCGGATGCTTTTCAACGGTTTCCGCAATAAACCCGGCGCCGCTCCAGCTTAGCTTCGCGTGGCAAATGCCGAACACAAAGTTGCGCAGGATGTCCGTGCCGCGCTCGGTGTGGAGAACTTCGGGGTGAAATTGCACGGCGTAGATGCGGCGCTCGGGGTCCTCCGCCGCGGACACGGCGTTGCCCGTCTCGCCGGTGACGCGGAATCCGGGCGGCAGCGCCCGAACGTTGTCGCCGTGGCTATTCCAAATGCGGAGATGCGCGGGCAAACCGGAGAAAAGCGGAGAGCCATTGAGAATGTGAAGTTCCGCGCGGCCGTACTCGCGACGCTCGGCGGGCTCAACGCGTCCGCCGAGCTTGTAGGTGATCCACTGCAAGCCGTAACAGATTCCGAGAACGGGAATTCCGAGATTCAGGACGCGTTCGTCGCAGACAGGCGCGTCACCGTCATAGACCGAACTCGGGCCGCCGGAGAGGACGACGCCCGACGGCTCCAGCTGCTTGATTTTTTCGACGGACGCATTGCACGGGAGAATCGCGGAGAAGACCTGCTGCTCGCGAATCCGGCGCGCGATCAGTTGCGTGTACTGCCCGCCGAAATCCAACACGACGATTCCGCCGCGGTCGCTCATTCCCTTCCCCCAAATCGAATCATTCCGGCGATGGCCACCGGACCCGCTAACGAAGCACAAAATTAACAAGCTTGTTTGGAACCACGATCCGCTTGACCATGTGCAGGCCCTTCAGCAGTTCGCCCACGTGCGGTTCCGCACCGACGCGCACGAGCAACTCTTCTTCGCTCAGGCCGGGTTCCACGAGGATCTTATCGCGGACGCGTCCATTGATCTGAATTACGATCTCCACTTGCTCTTCGGCGGCGAGTTGCGGGACGTACTGCGGCCACGCAACTTTCGCGAGCCCTTCTGGATGCCCCAGCATCTCCCAAAGCTCTTCGGCCAGGTGCGGCACCATCGGGCGAGAGCATCAGCGTCATGAGCTCCAGCGTTTCGCGGACGACTTCGGGCCGCGCGCCTTCGGCGAGCGGCTCCTGCGCATGGATGAGATTGACCAGTTCCATAATCAGCGCGATCGAGCTGTTGAAGTGCCAGCGCGCGTCGAAATCATTCGTCACGCGGCGTAGTGTCTGATGCGCTTTGCGGCGCAGCAATTTTTCCTTTGCGGATGGAGCATCCGAAGTGCCCGAGCCGGACGTTGCCATCGTTGACGCTCGCACTCGTCGCCGGTCCCAGAGCGGGTGCGTGGCGCGCGACCAGGCGGTAGCACGCGGCTTAGGAAGCGCGCGCAGCCTTCGATGCCCTGCTCGCTCCATTCGAGATCGCGCTCGGGCGGCGCCGCGAAGAGCGAGTAGAGCCGCGCGGTGTCGCAGCCATACTTTTCCGCCATATCGATGGCGCCGACCACATTGCCTTTCGATTTGGACATCTTGGCGCCGTCCTTCAGCACCATGCCCTGCGAAAAGAGGCGAAGCACCGGCTCGCGATGATTCACCAGTCCCAGATCGCCCATCACTTTGCAGAAAAAGCGCGAGTAGATGAGGTGCAGAATCGCGTGCTCGATGCCGCCGATGTACTGGTCGATCGGAAACCAGTAGCGCGCCTCTTCCCTGCCGAAGGGCGCGCGATCGTTGTGCGGATCGGTGTAGCGATAGAAATACCACGAGGAATCGAAGAAGGTGTCCATCGTGTCGGTTTCGCGGCGCGCTGGGCCGTCGCATTTCGGACACTTCGTATTCGCAAATTCCGGAACCGTGGCGAGCGGCGATTGGCCCTGCCCGGTGAGCGTCACATTTTCCGGCAAGCGCACGGGCAAATCGGAATCGGGAACGGCGACGATGCCGTCCTTCTCGCAGTACACGACGGGGATCGGCGTGCCCCAATAGCGCTGCCGGGAAATGCCCCAATCTTTCAGACGGAAAATCGTTTCGCCCTTGCCGAAGCCGCGTCAGCTTCCGCGTCCGCGATCATGCGTTCGATGGCGCGCTCGGTTTTGTCGCCGGAATATTTTCCGGAATTGGCCGAGATGCCGAGCTCGGTGAACGCCGGTCGAGCGTGGCGGCGGTCAGCGGCGGCGCGTCCACCGGCTGCACGACGATTTTCTTCGCCAAGTGATACTTGCTCGCGAACTCGAAATCACGCTGATCGTGCGCGGGAACGCACATCACCGCGCCCGTGCCGTACTCCATCAGCACGAAGTTGGCGACCCAGATGGGAACTTCGGAGCCGTCGAATGGATTTTTGGCGAAGCGCCCGAGGAAGAATCCCTCTTTTTCGGCGGTCGCGAGTTCGGCGGTCTTCACGCTGCGTTTGCGGAGCCGCTCGATTTGCTTTTCGATCCCGCCGCGGCCCGCGACGCCGGAGATTAGTTTTTCCACCAGCGGATGTTCGGGAGCGAGGATCAGCGCGGAGACGCCAAAGATCGTGTCAATTCGCGTGGTGAAAACTTCGATGGAATCGCCTGACGCGCCGCCGGATCCATCCGCGAACCGCACGCGCGCGCCGCGCGACTTGCCGATCCAATTGCGCTGCATGGTGATGACGCGATCCGGCCAACTGCCTTGCAATTCGTTCAGGCCATCGAGGAGCGCGTCGGCATAGTGCGTGGTGCGCAGGAACCACTGCTCGATTTCCTTCGACTTCGACGGGCGTCGTGTCGTGCTGCCAGCAACAGCCGTCGATCACTTGCTCGTTGGCGAGCACGGTCTGGCACAGCGGGCACCAGTTCACGCGGCTGCGCTTGCGGTAGGCCAGGCCGCGCTCGAGCATCCGCAGAAAAAACCACTGATTCCAGCGATAGTATTCCGGCTCGCAGGTGGAAATTTCGCGCGCCCAGTCGTAGCTGAAAGCCGAAACGCTGGCACACGGCCTTCATCTGCGCGATGTTGGCGTTGGTCCAGTCGCGCGGCGCGATGCCGCGCTTGATCGCGGCGTTTTCCGCGGGCAGGCCGAACGCGTCCCAGCCGATCGGATGCAGCACGTTGAATCCGCGCGTGCGTTTGTAACGCGCCACGGAATCGCCGATCGTGTAGTTGCGCATGTGGCCCATGTGCAGCGTGCCGGAAGGATACGGCAGCATCTCCAGCAGGTAATACTTCGGCCGGCCGGGATCCATTTCCGCGTGGAACGCGCCCTCGCGCTCCCAGCGGTCGCGCCATTTTTGTTCGATCGCCTGCGGTTCGTAGTCGGCCACGGTTCTCCGGTCGTCCTGTTTGCTGATTTCCCGCACTAAATTACATCGCGGCAGCACATTCACTTCTTACGACGGGCTGCTGTGCGCGAGCTTTTCTTCTTCGCTTCTGGCGGCGGTCTTTCCCGCGCGCGCGGCTCCGGACTTCGCCTTTTTCCGCCGGCGACGCACGCTGCGAAACATCGAAAAATCCTTCTCCGCCTTCGGAATTAGATCGGCCGGCGACGCCCGAAAGTTTCCAAAGCGCCCGGACGTTCTTGCGATCGTCGCCCGGGCGATCGATCGGCGTTTCCAGGATGAACGCGCGGCCCAGCAAACCCGCCGGCGGCACGGGCCGAGGCGCGGATGCGTCAGGATGCGCGCGAAGGCCTTCAGGCCGATGTCGCCGCGCCCGATGTGCTGATGCCGATCCACGCGGGAACCGAGCGGCGTTTTGGAATCGTTCACATGAATCGACGGCTACGTTCGCAAGGCCGACGGTGCTTTCGATGGCGTCGAGGGTTTTCTCGAGGCCATCCGCGGTGCGAATTTCGTAGCCGGCTTCGAGCGTGTGCGCCGTATCGACGCAGCAGCCGAGCGACACGTCCGGCGCGGCATCGAAGATCGCGCGAATTTCGCCGAACCGCGAACCGACGGCCGCGCCCATTCCGGAAGTATTCTCGATCAGGATCCGCAGACCGCCCATGCGCAATCCGCGCGCAGCTTGCCGCAGTCCGTGGGCGATGCGGGCGATCGCGGGCTCGATTGCTCCGCCGAGCGCCGAACCCGGATGCAGCACCAGAAAATCCGCGCCGAGCGCCATTCCGCGCACGATTTCCTCGTGAAAAGCCTGAATCGCGCGGGTGCGCATGACGGGCTCGGACGACGCCATATTGATCAGGTAATTGCAGTGGATTACCAGCGGGCCGAGCGCTAATTCCTCGCGGCGGGCGCGGAAACGCGTCGCGTCCACGTCCAGGACGCGCGAACCCGGCCGCGGCCACATGCGCGGGCTGGTGGAGAAAATTTGCAGCGCGTTACAGCCCAATTTTTGCGCGGAATCGAGGGCGTTGGTGATGTCGCCCGCGATGGAGGTATGGATGCCGATGCGGAGCTAGCCGTCTTGCCAGGCCGGAGGCTGCGGTTCGGGCTCGGGTTCCGGACGATATTCGTCTTCCAGGTCGTATAACGGTTCGGGTGTGTGTGATGCTTCCGGCATTCCTGAATTGGTGAGCGCCAACGGCGAGCACGTTGCGAGCAAGTCCATTGTAACGGATGGTTCGCAGTCCCGCAAAGGCTTTGTGACGCCTCGCGATGGGCCTTATTCGAGGCAGGCCCGCAGGAAACCGGTCACGACGGGGTGCGGCTGTTCGATGGTGGAGGAGAGTTGCGGCTGGAAGAGCGTCGCGAGGTGGAATCGCTTGACCGGGAGGTCGAAGGCGCGCATTTCGCCTTGCGGGCCGCGGCCGGCCATGCGAAGACCGGCGGCTTCCCAGCGCGGGATGTAGTCGGCGTTGACCTCGAAATTGCAGAAATATTCGCCGCGCAATTCCCTTTCGCCGCAGAGCGTCGCCAGCAGCGTTCCGGCTACGGGGCGAATCGCGTCGTCGCCGGACATTTTTGGCCCGCCCGCGTATCGGCCGGGCAATGGGCACGCGACCGGGGTGATGACGATGTTCTTGCTGGTGGAATTGTTCTCGGCGGTGTCCGCATCCGGGATGCCTGAGGACGTTGCGGGTGAATTCGATCAACGAATACTGGAAGCCGCCGCACGTGCCGAGAAACGGCTTCGCGCCGCCGCGCGCAAACTTGAATCGCGGCGAGCATCCCATCGAAGCTCGCGTAAGGGCTTCCGGGCGATGCCCACACACCGTCGTAGCTCGCGAGCAACGCTTCCCCGCCCCGCTCCGCGATCGCGGGCGTTGGCACCCAGCGGATTCGGACACCGCACGCCGAGCCGCTCCGCCGAATGGTGCAGCGCGGCCTCAATCGCCCAATGCGAATGAAACGCGCGGTTGAAATCCCCGATGATCCCGATTTCGGCAGTCTTTGCCATTTTCACCTCGCAATACCTCGCGCTAGTCTGCCACATCCTTGCGTAAAGGATTATACCAACTTCGACGCAGCGCCCTGATTTGCAGCGTTCGCTCCGGTTGAAGTAAACTGCGTGTTTCGGCCGACGACGCGTTTTGAAGCCGCCTGAGCTACGTTCCCGGCGAACCGGGCGAGGGGGAATCCTTCATGTTGGTCGTGATGCAAACTGGTGCGCCCAAGGAGCAGGCCAAGGCCGTCTGCGACCGCATCGAGGAGCTCGGCTTCGAGGCGCATCCGATCTACGGCGCGTTCAAGACCGTC
Source organism: Terriglobia bacterium (assembly GCA_963799715.1). Taxonomy (GTDB): domain Bacteria; phylum Acidobacteriota; class Terriglobia; order Acidiferrales; family UBA7541; genus DASPOJ01. The sequence continues at coordinate 22,846 of CAWCYS010000021.1, forward strand.
ATCGGCATCACGGGTGACACGCGGACGGTGGACGTCGGCGCGCTGGAATCGTTGTCTGGCGTGGCGGAAGTCATCATCGTCGGCAAGCCGTACAAGCTGGTCAGCCGCGAGTTCAAGCCGGAAGACACGGTGATTCGCATCCCCGCGCCCGCGGGCGAAGTGAGCATCGGCGGCAACGCGGTGGCGATGATCGCCGGGCCGTGCGCCGTCGAAACGCGCGAACAAATTTTCGCCATCGCCGAGCCGCTCGCGAAAGCCGGAGTGAAATTGTTTCGCGGCGGCGCATTCAAGCCGCGCACGTCGCCCTACAGTTTTCAGGGCCTGGGCGAAGCGGGGCTGCAAATTCTCAAGGAAGTGCGCGAGCGATTCGGCATGGCCATCGTCACGGAGGCGATGGACCAGGAGAGCCTCGATCTGGTCGAGCAGTACGCCGACGTGATTCAGATTGGCGCGCGCAACATGCAGAATTATTCGCTGCTGAAGCGCGTGGGCCACGCGCGCAAACCGGTGCATGCTCAAGCGCGGGCTTTCCGCCACGCTCGACGAATTTCTGATGGCCGCGGAATACATCGCCGCCTCCGGCAATCCCAACATCATGCTTTGTGAGCGCGGCGTGCGCACGTTTGCGGACCACTCGCGCAACACGCTCGATCTCACCGTCGTCCCCGCCGTCAAAGTGCGCAGCCACTTGCCGATCTCGTGGACCCCAGCCACGGCACCGGCAAACGCCACAAAGTGCTGCCGCTTTCGCGCGCGGCCGTCGCGGTCGGCGCGGATGGCCTGATGATCGAGGTGCACCATTCGCCCGATCACGCGCTCTCCGACGGCGTGCAATCGATTCTTCCCGACGAGTATCGCCAGCTCGTCGAAGAGGTCCGCCAAATCGCAGCCGTCCTCCATCGCACAGTGAATTAATCCGCGACTTCCGGCGGATTAATCCGAAACTCCGGTAGTGAGCTATCTATATTCCTTGTGTTGTGGGGAGAGCACGAGCGGAGGGGAGAAACGGGGCCTGAGTGATAAGATTGCATACGATATGGACGCTAGCTCTCACTGGGAAAAAATATACAGGACGAAAGCTCCTGATGCTGTGAGCTGGTACCGCCCGCATTTGGATCGTTCGCTCGAGATGATCGAATCAGCTTCGCCTGACCGTACAGCCTGCATCATCGATATCGGAGGTGGAGAATCAACCTTAGTGGATGATCTTCTGGCGCGTGGATACCACAACTTGACTGTCTTGGATATCTCGCAGACCGCTCTGCAGGCAAAGCAAGCAGGACTCGGGGAAGCAGGAGCACGGATTCATTGGATTTGCGCTGATGTCACTCAAGTGGGGCTACCAGCCCATTCCTTAGACGTATGGCATGACCGCGCCGTGTTTCATTTTTTAATCGCACCGGAGCAGCGAGACGCTTATGTCCAGCTTGCTGCGAGAGCAGTGAGGCCCGGCGGCCATGTGATTGTGAGCACATTCGGACCCGAAGGACCTACCAAATGCAGTGGACTGGAAGTGGCACGGTACGACGCCAACTCCCTGCACGGCGAGTTCGGCGAGCGGTTTAAGCTCATCGAAAGTTCCAAGGAATTGCACCAAACTCCCTTCGGGACGACGCAGCAGTTTCTGTACTGCTGCTGCAGGCTTATCTAGTTTGCAGAAAATCAAAGTCGCCTACTACCGAAACTCTGGTTGACTTCTCTTCGTAGGCACAGAACAATCAAACCATGCCACGACGCATTTGCATGCTTTGCGCAAGTTTTCTGCTTGCTGTCCTAACGATTGCTCTGTCGCCCTGCGCTCGGGCGCAGCAAGCTCCGGCGGCCATCGCGACGGATCCCGCTCCCGACAAAGCCAATCCCGCTTCGATGGTGGCGATGCAGCTTCCGAGTCACGGCGCGCTGCTCAATGCCATCGTCTATATCGCCGCCGGGGCCGGGCCGCATCCCATCGTAATTCTTCTGCACGGCTATCCGGGCAATGAGAAGAATCTTGATCTCGCGCAGGCGATTCGCCGAGCCGGCTGGGATGTTCTGTATTTCGACTATCGCGGCTCGTGGGGTTCGCCGGGCGACTTCTCGTTTACGCACTGCATCGAAGACACGCAAGCGGCCATCGCCTACATGCGCGATCCTGCGAACGCCAAGACGCTGCGCGCCGACCGCGCACACCGTGCTCATCGGACACAGCATGGGCGGGTTCATGGCGAACTATGCCGGCGTGCTGGACCCCACCGTCGAAGCGGTGGGCATGATCTCCTCCGCAAATCTCGGCGGCTTGGACACCTGGCCGCTCGGCAACAACCATACGCTCACGTTGACGAATGTCGCGGCCGCTCTCAAGAAGTCGGGCATGGCGCCTCTCGCGGGCTGCACGCCGGAGAGCCTGGCGCGCGACGCCATGGCGAATCAGGCGCGCTGGGATTTCGTCAGCAACGCTCCGAAGCTGGCCACGCGTCCGGTGCTGGTGGTCACTTCGGACGATGGCCTCGCCCCGACGAACAACGCCCTCCTGGACGCGCTCAAGAAAGCCGGCGATGCCAGCGTCACGGCGATTCACTTCCCCACCGACCATACCTACTCAGATCATCGCATCGCCCTTGAGACGGCGGTGCTGAATTGGCTGGATTCCTTGAGCAAGCCGTAGTGAAGGCGCGTACGTTTCGTCAAGCATCTCACGCTCGACTCCTAACTGATAGAATCTGCCGGCCGCTGAGGAGGCCGGGACCTGCCTGCCGGCAGGCAGGCTTTAGCCCCGGCGAATGCGGCCGCAGGATAGGAGGCTTCAGCCCCTGAAGTTCGAGTTCGCAGATGGCGCGCAAATTAAACATCAGGCTCATCTTCATCTTCGTCGTGCTCGGGGCGTTCGCGGCCCGCGAGATCGCCCTGGAGCATCTGCCGGCTCTGCTTCGTCCGGGCGCTCACCTCTATGCCTACGCGGCCAACGCGGACGACGGCACGGTCTCCGTCATTGACCTCGCAAAATTCGCGACGGTGGCGACGATTCCGGTCGGGCCCTCGCCTTCCGGTCTGCGCGCTCACCCGACGCGCAAGGAGATCTGGGGCGTTGCCACCGGCGCGGGCACGCTTTTTGTGATCGACGCAACGCAGAGCCGCGTCGCCGCGCGCGTTTCCGTCGGAGCGCAACCGTTCGCGCTCGATTTTTCGCCCGACGGCAAGCGCGCCTACGTCGCCGCTTCCGGCTCGAACTCGCTCGTCGCCGTGGATTGCGCCACCGCGCAAATCGTGGGCCGCGCTCGCACGGGCAACAAACCGTGGCTCGCGCGCGTCACGCCGGACGGCGCGAAAGTTCTCGTGCCCAATCGCGACGACGGCACGCTCGAAATTTTCGACGCACGCACGCTCGCCGTCGTCGCAACGGTGGGCGTGGCGCGCGGCCCCGAGCAAATCGTCGTGCTGCCCGATAGCTCGCTTGCGTTCGTTTCGGCGCCGGCGTCGCGCGAAATCTCCGTGGTGGATTTGCGGCATCCGGCGCTGCTGGCCAATCTGCAGCTCGACGGCGCCGCCACCAGTCTCGCGCTCAAGCCCGACGGCGGCGAACTCTACGCGATCGTGCCCGACGCGCACGGGCTGGAAGTCGTGAACACGTGGACGATCGAGGTGGGCGATTCAATCCTACTGGGCAATCAGCCTGCTGTCGGCCGCGGTCTCCCCCGATGGCGAGACGCTGTACGTCACGGACGCCGCCGTCGGCCGCGTGACCGCCATGGAGACGGACACGCGCCACCTCACCGCGCTCGATTCCGGTCGGGCGGCAGCCTGGGGCATGCATTTTCGATCCCAGCGGCGATTTGCTGCTGGTGGCCAACGAGCAGTCGAGCGACGTCGCCGTAATCGGCGTGCGGACCGCGAGTCTGCTAACGCTGGTGCCCGTAGGCTCGCGCCCCGTTTCGCTCGCCGTCAAACTTTTTTGAACGCTCGAGACAGAATTCCCGCCGAAATATTCCGCTTCGTTTGCCCCGCGCCACAAATTGGAGTACGCTTTCACCGCAAAAAGTTAGTGTTCTGTCAGAGGAGATTCCGTGGCCGAAAATAAAGATGTGCGCCGCGCGCTGAGCGACGCAGCCGCGCGCCAGCTTGCCAATACCACCAAGACCGCGCCGCAGATGGCGGCCATCACGCCGCGCTGGCTGGTGGCGATGCTGCAGTGGACGCCGGTTGAGTCCGGCACATTCCGCGTCAATCGCGTGAAGAGCGACGCGCCCGTCGAGGTCATTTGCGGCTCGCGCGACGAGCGCGAATTGCCGGAAACCTTCGTGGACTACGTCGAGAAGCCGCGCGAACTCACGCTCAGCTGCATCTCCGCCGTGCTCGACGTGCACACGCGCGTCTCCGATCTCTACAGCCGGCCGCACGATCAGATTCGCGAGCAGATTCGCCTCACCGTCGAGAGCGTGAAGGAGCGCCAGGAGAGCGAGCTGATCAATAACTCCGATTACGGCCTGCTCAACAACGTTGCGCCGGCGATGAAAGTGAAGGCGCGCCACGGCTCGCCCACGCCCGACGATCTCGACGAACTGATCGCGCGCGTCTGGAAAGAGCCGGCATTTTTCCTCGCGCACCCGCGCGCCATCGCGGCGTTCGGCCGCGAGTGCACGATGCGCGGCGTTCCGCCTCCCACGGTGACGATGTTCGGCTCGCCGTTCCTCACCTGGCGCGGACTGCCGCTGATCCCGACGGACAAGCTCGCCGTCGAAGGCAAAGACGGCAAGACGAATATCCTCTTGCTACGCGTCGGCGAGAAGAAGCAAGGCGTCATCGGCCTGTTTCAACCCGGCCTGCCCGGCGAACAGACGCCCGGCCTCTCCGTCCGTTACATGGGCATCAATCGCAATTCGATCGCGTCGTACCTGGTCTCGCTGTATTGCTCGGCCGCGGTGCTGACCGAAGACGCTCTGGGCGTGCTGGAGAACGTCGAAGTCGGCCGCTATCACGAGTACAAATGAGCGAGCGCGATCCATCGCTTCCGCCGCGCGCACCGGCGAATCCTCGCGCGGCAATCCGATCCGACTGCGAGCGTTGAGAGCGCCGTAGCGGCCGCAGTGGAATCGTTGACGGCCAACCCCGCCACGATCGAGCGCATGGCCAACGAATTTTTCAAGGCCATGCCCGGACGCGAATGCCGTTTCGCCGGATGCCGCGCTGCCCAGCGCAAGTGCGGCTCTCTTCGATACTCCCGCCCTCGCATCTGCAAGCCCCGCTTTTGGCGCCGGCCTTGGCGCGCCGGGCGTCGCGATGCCGGTCTCCGCGGACGCTCCGGCGCAAGGTTTTCCCAACGAAGCCGGCGCGGTGACGAGCGCCGCCTCGCGCTCCGGCGCGGGAATTCCTCTCCCGTCCGACCCCTCCGGCGATTGGACGGCTCGATCTGGACCCGCTCCTCGGCTTCGCGACGATCCCCGATTCCCTGACGAATTTGAATTTTCTCGATTCGCGCCTCGACCCGGGCTCCTCGTTTTATTTTCTCAACGAGACGCAAGCGCAGTCGCAGGAGGCTGCCGCCTCCAAATTCACGCCTACGACGCAATCGCTTCGATCCTTACAAGAATTACAACTTCCGCGCGGACTCTCTCCCCGATCTGAAATTGCCGCCCGGCCTTTTCGACGTCTATACCGCGCGCCGCGATTTCCCGATCCTGCGCCAGCGCGTCCACGGCAAGCCGCTCATCTGGCTGGACAACGCCGCCACCACGCAAAAGCCGCAGGCCGTGATCGACAGAATCTCGCGCTTCTACGAAACCGAAAATTCCAATATCCATCGCGCCGCGCACGCCCTCGCCGCCCGCGCCACGGACGCCTACGAAGCCGCGCGCGAAAAAGTCCGCCGCTTCCTCAACGCCTCAGTCCACGCGCGAAATCGTTTTCGTCCGCGGCGCCACGGAAGGCGATCAATCTCGTCGCGCAGAGCTGGGGCCGCCGCCACATCGGCAAAGACGACGAAATCGTTCTCACCTGGCTCGAGCACCACTCCAATATCGTGCCGTGGCAATTGCTCGCCGCCGAAAAGGGCGCGAAGATCCGCGTCGCCCCGGTGGACGACAGCGGCCAGAGTTCTCCTCGACGAGTACGAAAAGCTGCTCGGCCCGCGGACGCGGCTGGTGCTCGTTCACGCAAGTTTCGAACGCGCTCGGCACGGTCACTCCGGTTGAAAAAATGGTGCAGATCGCGCATCGCTACGGCGCGCGAGTGCTGGTGGACGGTGCGCAGGCTGTCTCGCACATGCGCGTGGACGTGCAAGCGCTCGATTGCGACTTCTACGTTTTCTCCGGCCACAAAGTGTTCGGCCCCACCGGCATCGGCGTGGTGTACGGCAAGCCGGACGTGCTCGAAGATTCCCCGCCCTGGCAAGGCGGCGGCAACATGATCACCGACGTCACCTTCGAGAAGATCGCGGCTTTCAGCATCCGCCCGCGCGATTCGAGGCCGGCACCGGCAACATCGCGGACGCCGTCGGACTGGGCGCCGCGCTCGATTATCTGCAGCAGCTCGGCATCGAGAACGTCACGCGGCACGAGCACGAACTCCTCAAGCGCATGACCGAAGGCCTGCTCTACGATTCCCGGCCTGCGGATCATCGGCACCGCGCCCGAAAAAGCCGGCGTGCTCTCGTTCGTCGTGGATGGCTTCCGCACCGAGGACATCGGCGCGGCGCTCGATCTCGAGGGCATCGCCGTCCGCGCCGGGCATCACTGCGCGCAACCGATTCTTCGCCGCATGGGCGTCGAGACGACGGTCCGCCCTCGCTCGCTCTCTACAATACGACCGGAGACGTGGACGCGCTCATCGACGCCGTTCGACGGCTTCGCGCCTGGGGCGACAATACCCGCGGCCGCTACTGAGAGAAATTCCTTTTCGCGGATAGGCCTGCGGCCCTTTCGGTCTTCTCTAGCTTTTTCGCTACCGCACCACCTGCGACCGCCCCTCGCACCCCGTGTGGCCGAATCTTAACGAATTAGCCAACGAGCCCTCAGTTGGCGTCCTTCCGCGCCGCTGCAAGTGATAGCCTGAGAATCGGGTCATTCCACGTGGGTGAATTTGTGCGAGATCGGGACGCGAACGCGAGGCGGCGCAGGAGCACGCGCGTCGCACAGGCGTTGCCGATCATTGTTCGAGGCACGGATGCGCAGGGACAGGCCTTCGTGGAGCACACCTCCACGGGTTCAATTAATTGTTACGGCTGCCGCTTCCAGTCCAAGCACGCGATCCCGCTGAACACCTGGATTTCGCTGGAGATTCCGCATCGCACGCCGGGCCACACTCCCCGGATTGTGCGCGCCCGTGTGAGTTGGGTAACGCCGGCGCGCACCGGACACGAGCGCATTCAAATCGGCGCCGAACTCGAAATTCCGGGAAACGTGTGGGGCATGGCGTTTCCGCCGGAGGACTGGTTTCCCTACCCTGAGGATCGCATGGCTGTGTCAGAGCCGCCGGTCCCGGGCGAGCCCTTTAGTGAGACGACCACTCCCGCGACGCAACCGCCGCCTGCCTTGAAAGTCGTCGCGCCGCCTCCACCGACTACGCCCGAGCCCCTTCGCAGCGAGATCCAGCGTCCTGCCGAGACGGATCTGCCGCCCGAGCCCGAAGAAACGCGTGACCGAAATTCTCTGGCGCTGCAGATCTCGCGAATTGTTTCGGAGGCCAGGCACCAAATCGAAGAAACCGCGCAGGAGAATGAGGCCCGCACCAGCGAAGCGATTCGCCAATTGGCGGACGTTGTGGAGCGGGCTGAAAGCTTGTGCGACGAACTCTCTGGGATCGCCGGGACAATTCAGAAAGCCTCTGAAGAGCAGATTCAGAATTCTCTTGAAAAGGCCCAGCCGCGCATCCAGCTGGCATTGGAAGCTGGCGTCGAGTCCGCTTCGCAGGCCGCCACGACACAGTTCGACGAGCACGTGCGCGAGGCGATCGAGCGGTTTTGTCTCCAATCGGCCAAGCTCGCCACCGCTCACAACGACTCCTTCGAGCGCGCCCGCGTGGAGGCCGAGAACATGATCGGCACGCTGTGCGCGAGCCTCGATGCCGAGATGAGCAAGGCGCGTCTGCTGCTCAGCGACCTCCAAAGCGGCACGACCGGGCTCGAAGAAGCGGGAGAACGGCTCGACGCCCTTCGCAAGACAACCAACGAGGACCTGAAGTGGCACTCCAAGAGGATCGAAAATCAGGTCGGGCTGACCATTGAACGCGCCACGGATTTAGCCGCCAAGACCCTTGGTGAAAAAGCTGCGGAAGTCTCGTCGCGCTTCGCCAGCCAGCTAGATCACTACAGCCGCAGCTACGTCGAGCACACACAGGCGCAACTCGATGACGCGGCGAACAGCTCGACCGTGCGGTCGCAGGAAGTTTTGCAACAAATGGTCGAAACCGCCGCCGCGGAGCTTCGCCGGGAAATCGCCCAGTTGGAACAGCGAATGCAGGAGTTCAGCGCGGCCAGCTCACCGGCTGCGGGTGCTCAATCCTCTTTGCAAGATGGCGCTCCCCTTTCGCGTCCGGATTGGAACCAGCCCGCGGACGCCGCCGTGGAAGAATTCAAAAAGCGTCTCGAAAATGTCGCAAATTCCTGGCTGGTCACCACCGCCGCCATTCTGAACGAACGCGCGAAAGAGAATCTCAACGCCTTGGTCAAAGAAACCGAAGAGCGCTTCCGCCGCGGCACCGAATAATCCTCCACTAATTCTCACTTCTTACAAATTCATCCCCAGGGTCTCTCGGGCTAGTCCCATAGCGCTGCAGGCTGCATCGCGCAGCTGTGGAGTCACAGCCCCGTGACGTCGGTCGGAAGCGGCGGTGTAACCCGCGCTGCGCCGGGCGCAGTGGCGACGGGAGCGTCGCGCCAGGCGGCGAAGGCCGCGCGCACCAGGCTGAAGATTGTGCGGCGGTTCTGAAAAATCAATTTCGTCCACGCCCAAGGTCCCATTAGCGGGAAATAGATTCCACGAAAACACATTCGGGCGATGAAAATGTTTATGCGATAGCCCAACGGCTTGTCGCGGAGCGACTCTACAGCCTGAGCCATGGCCTCCGGACTGTACGAACTGGCCCACCCGTATTTCACTTCCGCGTGTGCTTCGGCGATGGTCATTTTCGATGGGGTATGCGCCATCTCAAAAGGGATGAACTCCTGCCAGTGTTTCGGACGCGTCAGCCGCCCCGCGGCCTCGAGCCTCTTGTATAGCGGCGTCGCCGGTAACGGCGTGAGCAAACCAAAAATGGGCAGGCCTGGCGGCCACGTGCGGATCTCCTGAAGCGTTCTCTCGGCGACCCCTGTCGTGTCGTTGTCCATGCCGAAAATGAAGGAAGTGATCGCATAGACGTTTCGCAGCGCGAGTCTCTCCAGCACGACCGCATACTCGCCCGGCTTGTTGAACCCTTTATTCACGGCGGCCAGATTCGCAGGGTCAATGGATTCCATCCCGATGAAGATCCACTTGCCGCCGGAGGCCGCGATGAGATCAATAAGCTCCTCGTCACGCAATAGATTTGCACTAATTTGCGCGACCCAATTCACTTGAGCGCCGGCGGCGATGATGTCGCGCAGCAACGATTTCGTCCGCTTCACATTGATCGCGAAATTGTCATCGATGAAAAACACGGCCATCTGGCCGCGCTCGCTCCGGGCTTGCGCTTTCAGCAGTAATAATTCATTCACCACGCTTTCGTTCGTCCGGAACCGGATCGAGTCGCCGAAAAAACCGGTTACCGTGCAGAACTCGCAGCCATACGGACACCCGCGCCCCGACTCCATCGGAATGATGCGAAACGTGCCCCAGCCTTCCCCGACGCGCTGCAGGGCTCGCGTCGCCATCTTCGGAACCAAATTGAACTGATCGAGATTGATTTTGTCCCAGGGAATCAGCGGATACGATTGCAGACTTGGTTTGCGCTCCTGGCCGAATTCATCCACCGGAGCGTAGATTTCCTGCAGCGTGCCGTGCGCGGCATCCTCGACGATCCTTGGCCAGGTTTCATCGGCTTCACCGAGGGCCACCGCGTCCGCGTGTCGCGCACCGCCAGCTCGCCCCAGGGCTTCATCGGCCATTTCGGTGACATGGGGGCCACCCATCACGACCGGCACACCCACCGCACGCACCGCATCCGCCATCCGGTACGCTTTCGCGATCATCCGGGTCATCGCGCCAATTCCCACAAGAGCGATGTTTTGGTCGCGAACATACTGCGCGATTCCGGCTTCATCCAGCGGTTGGGCGTTGCCGTCGATCAGCAATACCTCGTGGCCAGGCGGAGTCAACGACTGGAGGAGAAACATCCAAAGATGCGGCATGAAGTTACGCGTGACCCCGTTATCGGGGTTGTACAGCAATATCCGCATCAGTCTTTCTCCATTCAGTAGCCCCTTTCCGGGCGCGGAACCTCGCAACTTACGATCTCGATCGCTATCTCCAATTTTGATCTTCGCCTCTCGCGGCGCCTCCCCAGCCGAGTGCCTCAGGGCAGACCCGTGCGAGATCGGCGGGGCTCCGCCAACGCGTCCCTGCCCCCCAAGCGCCGATGACGGCGCGCGTCTTCACCTTCGACGGAAAGATTTATCTCGAGAACGCAGGCCCGAATCTCAAAGCGAGCGCCGCCCCACCGGTGCCCGCATATTCCAGGGCACAGCGCGTAAATAGACTTTCCAGAATTCGCTCTTGGTGGGATGTATCTGAAGTCTTGATCAGTTGCCCCAGAGCGAGTCCCGCCCAAACCGAAGCGAGACCCCAGAGGAGAGCAAATCTAAAAATAAACAGTGTCATGCAGCAGTGTCCAATATTAGACAAGCAGCCACCACCCTATCAGAAACTGGACCACAATGTAATCTTCAAGTCAGCGGAGGTCTATTGCCGATTACTGGTGGAAGGGCCCAGCCTCTTGGCGCTGAGTATGCGGCATCCCACTTTCCGAAGATTCCTTTCGCATTCATATCATCGTCCCGCCGTCTCTCTTGACCATCCACATCAGGAACGATAGGCCTGGAAACGTGGACATGACCTGGCACTCGCAGTGAATCGTGTCACGGAGCCGCGACACCTTCCCTTTGCGTCAGGGAAAGCAACTTGCGCGTTTGGCCGGACCGACTATTGAGCGATAGCGAATGAATAAGGTCACTTCCGCAAGTAAGTCGCACTCACTCAAAGAAACCAAGGAAAAAGTTCCAGGTCTTCGCGAACTCCCGTTGAACCGGCAGCACCGTGTCGCGGCGAAACGTGCATCAGCTATGCTGCACGTGTTCTTTTGGCTAAGTGGACTAGAGAAGACAGGCCGGGCAACTTCTCCGCAAGCAAACCATTCTAAGCATGCGACAGTGGAACTGTCGTAATGCCATTGGCTCACCCTATGATTCTTCCCAGGCGCGCGCGCGATGCGCTGAGTCTGGTCGCGCTCGTATTGTTATTGCTGCTGCCCGTCCGAGGAGTCGCGCAGAGCGCCAATGCGCCGCGATCGGCCGGCTTGGGCTCCATTCAAGGCACAGTAACGTTTCTCGATCAAGATAAGCCGTCCCCTCTTGAGGGCGTGACCATCAAGCTGAGCGCAGCGTCCGGAGGAATTACCCCAGCTTCAACCATCACCGACACGGCCGGCGCGTATCTATTTTCTGGGCTGCCCGGAAATACCTATACCCTCGAACTGAGCGAGTCCGGGTTCCAGCCTCAAACGGAGACTGTGGTACTCGAGGGCGGCGGCGTCTTGGTCCGCAACTTCAGCCTGCGCCTCACCACTGCCAACCAAACGGTTGAGGTTCGTGAAGGAACAAGCGCATTAGCCACCGAGAATGCGAACAGCACCACCACGGTCAGCGCCACGCAAATTGCGGGCTTGCCGATCGCGCATCCGTCGATTATGGCAACCTTGCCGCTGGTCCCCAGTGTTGTCCGAACGGCGGATGGCCTCTTGAGCATGAAGGGAACCTCCGAAAATCAGGGCATGATGCTGGTGGACTCCGCCGAAACCGTTGACCCGGTAACGGGGAATTTCTCAATCCCCATTTCCTTGGACGCGATCCAGACGGTATCCGTCTCCGAGACTGCCTACAATGCCGAGTATGGCGGGTTCTCCGGCGGCTTGACTGATCTCCATACCAAACCGCCCGGAGATGTCTGGCATTTCGGTCTGAACAATTTTATTCCGGGCTTCCGCGGCAAGGATGGGCGCCTCTACGGCGTCCAGGACGAAGAGCCGCGACTCTATCTAACCGGCCCTCTTCGCAAAGGCAAACTCAATTTTTCCGAAGCGGTCACCTACCAATTCATGAGGCCGCCGGTCCGCGGACTCCCCTGGCCCTACAACGAGACGATCACGCAAGGCGCAGGCGCATTGACCAGCGTTGAGGCGACGCTCTCCCCGAGACACATTTTGACGCTTAATTTGAATCTCTTTTTTCAGCGCGTGCAATATGCGGACATCGGCGCTCTGGTGCCGCAGACCGCATCTTCGGACGAAGGCCAGCGCGGCTGGACCCTGGGCGCGGTAGACAGCTATCAGTTTGCCTCTGGGATGACTCTCAGCACGGTGTTCCAGTACACGCGCCTGAATACCGATGCCGAGGGCCAAGGCTCGGCGGATATGATCATCACGCCGGCGGGATGGAGCGGCAACTTCTTCAATTCCTGGGCGCGAAGGTCCGACCAGTTTCAAATTTTTCCTTCGCTCCAGCATCCTGTAAAGAATTGGCACGGGCGTCACGAATTAAAGGAGGGCGTTATCTTCGGACGCCGCTCCTATGGCGGTTCAATCCAGTCGCATCCAATTCAGTTGCTCCGTGAAGACGGAACACTCGCAGAACGAATTGATTTTCAGGGCGCCGGGATAACTAGCGGCCTCGATACCGAGGTCTCAGAGTTCATTCAGGATCATTGGACGATGACGGATCGCCTGAGCGTGGATCTGGGCGCGCGGCTGGTCAGCCAAACCGCCGGGCGTGAAAGCGCCTTTGCACCCCGCGCAGGATTGGCTTATTCACTCGGGAAAGACCGGAAGACGGCGATTCATACGGGGGCCGGATTGTTCTACGACCGCGTGCCGTTGCTGGCCACGGATTTCACAAATAACCCAACGAGGGTAATTAGCTACTACGACGCAACAGGTCAGTTGATGGGCTCTCCAATCACGCTGGAAAACGTCTACCTCCAAAGTGCCTCAAACGGAGGTTTTGCGGTGGCGAACTCGGATCTGGACCGGGTGGCGCGCAATTTTACCTGGAACGTCGAGCTCGACCACGAAGTGCGGCGGAATTTGGATCTTCGCATCAGCTATCTGCAAAGCGCAACCCGCGATTTGCCCCTCGTCCTTCCCTTGGCTGGCGCCTCCGGCGGCCCTTCTCTTTTAGGGTTAGCCTATGTCGGGAGCTCCCGTTACCACGCTGTGGAAGCCACGCTGCACTACCAGCCGACCGACAGCGACGAGCTGACCGTTTCGTACATCCACAGCCAAGCGCGCAGTGATCTGAACCTACTCGCAAATATCTACGTGCCCTTTGAGCAAGCCGTCATCCGCCCCAACGTCTACGGCATTTCTCCGTCGGACATACCGGATCGCCTCGTGGTTACGGGAACGTTTGCGCTGCCATTCCACTTGGTCCTCTGCCCGGTGGTTGACATCCACACTGGCCTGCCCTATTCCGCGGTGGATATGCTGCAAAATTACGTAGGCGCGCCGGATGCGGCGCGCTTCCCCTACTACTTTTCGCTGGACTTCCAGGTGTACAAGGAATTCGACGTCGCTACCGTGCCGTTTCTCGGCTTCATCAAGGGCCGCACGGCAAGACTCGGAATTTTCTCGCTCGATGTGACGAATCGTCATAATCCGAATGATGTGTTCAACAACGTCACGTCTCCCAGCTTTGGACAGTTCGCCGGGCTCGGGCGGCGCGTGGACGGCTTCGTGTTCGAGATCCACTGAGATCCTCCGGGGCGCCGAAGTTCTCCCTCTGCGCCGGCAGCGAAACAAATCGTTTCTTAAACCGGCCGCCTCGTCATAGGATGCCGCAAGACAGTTCACCTCTTAGGAGGTTTCATGCGAAGAAAATTCTGCTCCATCGCTGTTTTGGGGCTTGCGCTGGCGGTTGCGGCATTCGCTTTGCCCTCGCGTTCCCAGACCACTGCGAGCAAAGGCGCCGATCATCCGGATGCCAGCGGGCATTGGCACGGAGTTTGGACCGCGCCCGGCGGTTGGGTGTACGAAGCGGACTTCCAGATCACTCCCGGCCTCGGCGGCGCCATCCTGACAGACATCAACTGGACGCTGCGCGCGGCCGACACCACCAGGGCGGACTATCAAGGCAAAGTGGGCATGACCGGCGTCGAACACGTGCGCGGCCAGTTTGTTTCCAACGTCGGCTACTTGACGATGGAGGGTTACGCGCTCGACGATCCACACACCGATTCTCGAGCATGGATCGTTATCGTCTGGTGATCTCGGACGATGGCACGACGCTCGGCGGCATTACGCGCGACAACGGGGATTGGAATGGTCAGTTCATCGCAAAGCGACAGGCCAATTGAACCGCCGCGCCGGGACCGCTAGCGACCGCGGCATTTCGCAGCTGGAGGAAGTGCGCTAAAGGCCGGGACGCAATCAATCGCCCTAGGTTTCCCAGGAGAAATTCTCCGCGCCGAGCCGCACTTCGGTCCACCCCGATGGCGGCAGGACATCCACCGGCAGGCCGCCCTCCCAGAGCGTGGCGCCGAGGCGAATCGTTTTGCGGGGAGTTTTCACGATCAGTTCGCGCGCGACCGCGATTTCCAGAATTTTGTCGTACGCGACCTCGATCAGCGGATCGGGCCCGAGCAAGCAAACATCGTGGGTTTCGGCGCGGTAGCCGGTGAGATCGCCGTTTTCGATCCAGGCGATGATTCGCAGTTCCTGGTCGCCCTGCACCGTCACTCGGAATTCGGCGTCGCGCAAGTCGGGTTGCGCCTCGGGGAAGACGTCCACGCGAACGTAAAGTTTTTCTTCGTCGAAGCCGTAGCGCAATTCGTGCAGCACCGGCGCGCGCCCGTGCATTGAGCCGCCGTGCCGGTCGGCGGAATAGAGGCCGGCGCCCAACCACTCGAAGTAATTCGATTCGCGCCCGTCCACGCGCACGTGCAGAAAATCCTGCGGCGCGGTGACGATAGCCGGCTCGGCAAGCCGCTTGATGGGCTCGGCCAATTCGTCGGGCGCTTCCCTGCCGAGCGCGCGGTACACGGTGGTGAGTTGCTTGCGGAACATCGCGTCGAACTCCGCGTCATTCGACGAGCTGTGCTCCGGGCCGTACCACCAGAACCAGTCGCTGCCTTCGGCGGCGAGAATGGCTTCGTAGGCTTCGTCGAGTTTTTTCTGGCTCGGCGCTTCTTTCGCCCCCTGCTTGCGCAGCTCCGCTTGCTCGCGTGTAGAAATCTGCGCGCTTCGCCGAGCAACTGCCAGCCGGCGACATCTTCGCGGTCGCCGATCCAGATGTCGAAATTGGCGCTGATCCACGAGGCCGGGAAAATGCTCGCGTTCGTCGGAATCTCGCCCGCCTGCGCCAGCGCTTCCGTCGCCGTGAGCGCGCGAATGTCCGGATCGTTCGCGATTCGGCGGTAAAAATCGCGCAGGAACGGCCGTCCATTCGACGGCGTAATATTCCCAGGCGTTTTCGCCGTCGAGGATCAGCGCCACGGTGATGGGCCGCCCGGTGTTCACGCGTTCGCCGATGAGGCGCAGACGGCGATGCAAATCCGCGGCGCGCCTCCTCGCGAATTCATTCGCGTGTAGACGAAGCCGATGAGGTCCGAAAGATAGTGATCGCGGAAGAAGCAGGCGATCTCGCGCTTCTTCCCCAAATTGAATGCGCCACGGCGTGTACAACTTGTCCGCGTTCTCCGGCACGCCGGCGGCATCGCGTCCGAATCCGACGCCGAGCGTGCGGCCCAGCGACGCCTTCGTCCGTGGCGGCCCAGCGGAATCCCAGGTCGGCGGCGAGGCCGAGCGCTTCGTCGGAGACCGAGCCTTCCGAGGGCCACAGTCCGTTCGGCTGGCTGCCGAAGACGCGAAGATGGAATTGGCGCGCGCGCGCGAGTTGCTCGCGCGCGTCTTCCGGGATGGCGGTACGCGCGGAAACGGGAGCGGCGTATGCGGATTCGAGACGCGAGCGACATCGGTGTCGCACACTAGCGGCAGGATCGGATGATAAAACGGCGTGCAGGAAATTTCGATCTGTCCGCTCTCCGCGGCGCGCCGATACTCCGGCAGACACGCGGCCCAGAAGCTCGATCTGCTTCTCGCGAAGGGCGGCCTTGTCCTGCTCGGTGAATTCCGATGCCTTTCGCGGAGAGCTTCGCCACAATCGGGTCCATCGCGAAATATTCCTCATCCATCCAGGCGAGTTGCGAAAGCGTCTGAAGATCGCGCCAGTCGCGCAGACCAAACGTCGTCGCGGCGCGCATCGGCGTTTGCGATTCGACGCGCCCGGCCAATTCCAGATAGCGAGGCCAGCGGGACATCAGCCGCTCGCGATTCACCTGGAACGCGCGCACCAGAATTTCATCCTTCTGTTCCGGCGTGAGCGACTCGGCGGGAGCGAAGGCGGCCTCGAACCACGGCTCGCGGAATTTTCCGCTGGCGTACTCTTCGAGCTGAACCCCCAGCGAAGGAACCATGTTGAAGGTGGCGTGCACGGTCGGAAATTCCTCGAGCACGCGGACCATGCCCCAGTAATCCTTCAGAGCGTGCAGCCGCGTCCACGGAAGAACGTACTGGCCGCTGGCGGGATCGCGGTACTGCGGCTGGTGCATGTGCCACAGCATCATCAAATGAACGCGATTCATCGCGCGATCACCGCCCGTGCGCGCGCGCACAAGATGCTAGAATGGTGACCCTCGATGCGACGCATTGACCGGTACATCTGCCGAGAGGTCTTCTCCCACGCCCTGCTGGGCTTGGTGGTCTTCACGTTTGTGTTTTTCGTGCCGCAACTCGTGCGGCTGATGGATCTCTTCGTCCGGCACACGACGAACTGGAACGAAAGCGCGGTGCTGATTTCCAGCGTATTCCCGGGCATTTTCACGTTCACGATTCCGATCGCGGTGCTCGTCGGCATGCTCGATCGGCCTCGGCCGCCTCTCAGCGGACAGCGAACTCATCGCCATGAACGCGCTGGGAATGGGCCCGCGGAGATTGCTGGCTCCGCTGGGCGCGCTGGCGCTTGCGGCCACGCTGGTCACCGGCGCTTTCACTCTCTGGATCGGTCCCATCGCCGTGCACACCTCTCGCAGTCTTCAAAGCCGGGTGCTGTCGTCCCAGGCTTCTTTTGAAATTCAGCCGCGCGTTTTCGACGAACGCTTTCCGCAATCTGGTTCTCTACATTCAGGACGTTCCCGCGGCGGCCACCCGGTGGCACGGAATCTTTCTGGCGGGGTCCGATGCGCACAACGTATCCCGTCTTACGCTTGCGGAAGACGCGATTGTAATTGCCGACCGCAACGAGGGCAAGCTGGAGTTGCACCTGCGGAACGGCAGCGTGCACGAAGTTGCACTGGACAACCCGGGCCAGTACTCGCTGAGCGCATTCGGCCAGCGCGATTGGCCGATTGATGCCGGCGGCTTCGGCAAAACGCAAGCGCTCGCGCCGACTCTCAACGAGCTGTCCACACGCGCGCTCGCTCAGGTGCGAGGCTCCGACTGGCTGTCGGCCCGGTTGGAAATCAACCGGCGTTTCGCATTCCCGGCCGCGTGCATTGCGTTCGCCTTGATCGCCGTTCCGCTCGGCGCGCGGCCGCGGCGCGGCGGACGGGCCGGCGGCTTCGTGGTGATGCTGCTTCTGGTGTGCGGCTACTACGCGCTTTTCGTCTTCGGCGACCGGCTCGCGCGAACCGGCTATCCTGCCCCCCGGCCTCGGAACGTGGCTCGCCGACATCGTCATCGCCGCCATCGGAATTTCGATGCTGCCGCGGATGAGCCGCATGCCCAGCGAGAGCCGCTTCGGCGCAACGCTGCGGCATTTGCTCACGTGGCGTCGTGGAGACAAGTACCCGGGTCGAAGGCGCGAAGGCCGAGACCAGCGCGAGCGGCTTCGGTGTCGCGGCGCCGGAGCACGTGACGAAGCGGTTGCGCTTCGGATTTTCATCTGTGATTGACATGTACGTGTTGCGGAGCTTCGTCTTTTACTTTGGGATTCTGCTGGTCGGATTCGTGGTGATCTTCGAGACGTTTACCTTGTTCGAGCTGCTGGATGACATTGCCAAGCATCGCGTCGGCATGTTCCACGTCCTCAGCTATTTTGGATTTCTTACGGTCACGCTTTCCTACCAGCTTGTGCCCGATGGCCGCGCTGACCTGCGGTGCTGGTCACGCTGGGCATTCTGGCGAAGAACAACGAGCTCGTCGCTTTCAAAGCCGCGGGCATCAGCCTCTACCGGGTTTCCCTTCCCTTGCTCATTGCCGGGTTGATTCTCTCGGGCGGCCTGCTCGTGCTGGACGACACCTACGTGCCCCACGCAAACCAGCGCCAGGACGAATTGTGGAATGAGATGAAGGGACGTCCTCCGCAAACTTATTTTTCACCGTTGCACCAGTGGATTTTCGGCGAGAACGCCAAAATCTATAATTACGAGCTGTTCGACGCGGGGCACAATTTTTTCGGCGGGCTCAGCGTCTTCGAGCTCGATCCCGCGACCTTCCAGGTGCGCCGCCGCGTCTATGCCGCGCGCGCCCACTGGGATCCGCAGCAGGGCGATCTGGATTCTCGAATCCGGATGGGTGCGCGATTTCAAAGACGGACGGGTCACCAGTTACGTCCCGTTCCTACGGCTACGCGCTCGCCGAATTGAGCGAGCCGCCCAGCTATTTCAATCGCGAAGTCCGCCAGTGGGACCAGATGAACTGGGTGCAACTGCGCCAGTACATCCACGAATTGCGGCAGGCGGGATTCGACGTGGCGCGGCTCTCGGTGCAGTTGCAGATGAAACTCGCGTTTCCAGCTCATGTCCACGATCATCATCCTTCTGGCGATTCCCTTTTCGATTTTGGTCGGGAAGCGCGGCGCCATCGGCGGGCTGGCGCTGGGAGTCGGGGTGGGAATCGTGTACTGGGCCGCGTCGGCTTTATTTGAAGCGATGGGCGCTGTGGGACAATTGCCGCCGCTGCTCGCCGGCTGGGCGCCGGATTTTATTTTCGGCTTTCTGGGGACTTTATTTTTACCTGCGCATGCCCACGTAGCTCCCGAACGGCTCCGCCGATCGTGCTGCTCTACTTGCTGCCGACGAAACGCAATCGCGCCGTGAACGCCCGGCCCTGGCCTCCCGCGAACGTCGAGGAAATTCGCGGCATTCACATTGTTCACCACTTGATTCGAGTTGAGGTGACCGGTCACGTTGCTGACCGAAACCCGAAAGGCATATTCCTTGCGGCGAAAATGAAATCGCTTCTCGATGCCCAGGTTCAGATCGAAGTAGGCGGGGTAACGCGAGCTGTCCGGCGCTCCGATCAATTGCTGCTCCTGATCGATGATGTTGAAGGGCAAGCCGGTATGGTACTCGACAAAATAGCTCAGCATGAGATGCCAGAACGGGAGCGGCGTCCACCCGTCGGATACGATGCGATTCGGCACATCCCAGGGGAGCGGGCCGGGTGACTGTGCGGCGAACATAATCGACCCCAGAGTGTAGTCCACCGCCTCGTTGGTCGTGGCGCTCGAGCGCGTGTAGTCGAACGATATCTCCGCATTTTCGCCGAAGCGATGCCGGATCCAAAACTCGCCCGCCACGTAACGGTCGTGACGATTGTTTTCTGCTATGAGAGACAATTCCGTCGCCGGGTCGGTCAGATTCTGGTAGGCGAGGCCATCGCCTTCGCGACGCAGCAGAAAAGACGCTCCGAAAGACGTGTTATGTCCGACTTGCTCTTGCCATTCCACGCTCGTTTTTGAGAACCACGGTTGC
>CAWCYS010000022.1:0-4220 GCA_963799715.1 Terriglobia bacterium
GCGCGCAATCATTTTGCTAGAACCTCTTGCAACGCGGGGCGCAGGTCGGTCGTTTGGAATTGGTAGCCGGCGGCGAGGAGCCGCGCGGGAAGCACGCGCTGGCCGGAGAGCAGAAGGCCTTCGGCCATTTCGCCGAGCGCGAGTTTGAGCGCGAAGGCCGGAGCGGGGAAAATCGCGGGGCGGTGAAGCACTGACGCGAGAATTTTCGTGAATTCGGAATTGCGGACAGGCGCGGGGGCGACGGCATTGACGGCGCCGGAGAGCGAGTCGGTCGCGAGCACGAATTTCACGATGTTCGCGACTTCGCTGAGCGTGAGCCCAAGACATCCACTGCTTTCCGGAGCCGAGGCGGCCGCCTGCGCCGAGCTTGAACGGCGTCACCATGCGCGGGAGAGCACCGCCATCGCGCGCCAGCACAATGCCGTATCGCGTGCAGACCGTGCGCGCGCCGAAGTCCTCAGCGGCGGCAGCTTCGGTTTCCCAGTCTTTGCAGAGCGTGGCCAGGAAGTCGTTGCCTGCGGCGCTGTCCTCCGTCAATTCCTCGTCGCCGCGATTTCCGAAGTAGCCGACCGCCGATGCGGAAAGAAACACGCGCGGCGGTTTCTGCAGTTTTCCTAGCGCCCGAATCAGATTTCGCGTCGAACTAATGCGACTCGCACGCAACAACTCCTTTCGCGTTGCCGTCCAGCGCCCTTCCCCGATGGAAGCTCCAGCCAGATTCACAACGGCATCCGCGCCCTCGGCGGCTGCAGCGTTAAGCTCGCCCGAAGCTGGATCCCAGCGGACGTCGCCCGAGCGCGGTTCGTTCTTGCTTCCCGCGCGCACGAGTCTCTGAATCGTGTGGCCGTCGCGCGCGAGCGCATCTGCAACGGCTGTGCCGATGAGTCCGCTGGAACCGGAGATTAGGATTCGCACGGAGCGTTCCTCCTGGCACTATGCTAGACATTTTGCGAAGAAACTCAAAATGTTGTCATACCGAGGCACGCTGCGTGCCGAGGAATCTCTCTTTTCTTCTGTCCCGAGCGAAGAGAGATTCCTCGCCCGCCGCTGCGGACTCGGAATGACAGTCAAAGGGGCTTGTCCCCCGTTTTGAACGGCGGTGCGTGCGAGCGGCGCATTGGCATTGCCCGTGGCCAGCCGCTAGAATGGCCGCATGCGAGTGCGCGTTCTTTTTTTTGGCCGCTTGAAAGAGATCGTCGGCTGCGCCGAGGAGGAGGCGGAAGTCTCCGAAGGCGCGCGCGTGGAAGATTTGTTCCTGCGTTTCGAACGCCGTCATCCCGAGTTCGCCAATTTTCGCGGCTCGGCTGTGGCCGCGGTGAACCAGCAGTTTGCGGAGTGGCGCAGGCCGCTTTCGGCGGGCGATGAAGTGGCGTTCCTGCCGCCGGTCAGCGGCGGCGATACGCCGTTTGCGGCGGATCACCTTTGCGAGTTGGTGCGCGCGCCCATCCACACCGCGGAAATCGTCGCCCAACTGAAATCCCCCGAGGACGGCGCGTCCTGCGTCTTCGAGGGCATCGTCCGAAATCATTCCGCCGGCCGGGCGACGCTGTACCTCGAATATTTCGCGTACGAGCCGATGGCCCTCGCCAAGATCAACGAAATCGCCTTGGAGTTGCTCCGGCGGTTTGAGGTGCGCCGCGTGGCGCTCGTGCACCGGCTGGGCCGACTGGAAATCGGCGAGACCAGCGTGCTCATCGCCGTCTGCTCCGCGCATCGCGCCGCCGCATTTGGCGCCTGCCGCTTTGGCATCGACACCTTGAAGAAGCTCGTGCCCATCTGGAAAAAGGAGTACTTCCAGGATGGCGCTGTGTGGGCGGAAGGCGTCACGCCCGGCGGACCCGATCAATCCTTTTCCGGCCCCGGCGAATCTACTGATTAGATGGATTCCCGGAGCCCATTGCCCTTGAGCCCTCATCCGACCGCGATGCGCAATCTTGACAAGCCGTTTCTTTCGATCATCTCTCTGACGCTCGTTTCCTGTGTCGCGCTCGCCGCGGCGCGCCCCGCATCCTCTTCGCAGAGCCAGGAGGGCCCCCCGGCGCGCCCGGCGGAGCCTCGCACCGATTCGCGCGGGCAGATCCGGGTGCAAGTGAATCTTGTCACGGTGATCGCCAGCGTCCTCGACAAGGACCATCGGCCGGCCCCGGATCTGACGCAAGACCAGTTCGCGGTGTACGACGAAGGCGTCAAGCAGAAGATCGAAGTGTTCGAGCCGGACACGCAGATGCCGCTGGACCTCGCGCTCATGATTGATGCCAGCATGAGCGAAACGATGGAGATGGAGTTTGAACGCACGGCCGCTTCGGGCTTCATCGCGCAAGTGGTGCGCCCCGGCGACCGCTTGGGCGTGTACCAATTCGCTGACGCTGTGGATCAGCTCGCGAGTTTTTCGTCGGACATACCGACTCTCCAGGCATCGCTCAAGCGGCTCGAGCCGGGGGCCGGAACCGCGCTTTACGACGCAGTTTATTTGGGTTCGCAAGCGCTCGGACATGGGCCGCCGGAGAGGCGCAGGGTCATCGTGCTCGTCACCGATGCGGGCGAGACGACCAGCCGCGCCGATTTCGAGACGGCGCGCCGCGCCGCCGTTCGCGCGGACACGCTGCTCTATACCATTGTCGTCCGCGCGGTAAAGAACGAAGGCGGACGAAACACCGCTGGCGAGCACGCCATGGAAACCATCGGCGATTCCACCGGCGGCGCGATCTATTACCTCGACGACCTCAACAACTTGACTCCCACCTTCAATCAAATCAATCGCGAACTTCGCACCCAGTACCGCATCGGTTTCTACCCGCAGCCGCGCCCGCCGCAAGGCGCCTACCGGGCGATCGAAGTCCGCGTGCCGGACGGCTACACCGTGCGCTCGCGCAAGCTGTATTACACCGGCGGCGTGACGCAATAGAATCCAAGACACGCTCAAGATCTCTCGCAATGAGTTGCCTTAGGCTCTGAGTGCCTGGGCCGTTTGCAGAAAAAGGGGCTTAAGAGTCATTCCGAGCGCAGCGAGGAATCTCTCTTCGTTCCAAACCCAAGAGAAGAGAGATTCCTCGGCACGCAGCGTGCCTCGGAATGACAACGGCCCGAGTTCTTCCGCACGTTGTGAAGTCGTGCCCTGACAACCCTCCGAACTCCCAGTCAAGTCCTGGAGCCGAGCAAATCGCGCGCGATTTCTGGCATGATGGTGTGGCGTGGAACTCGCGAAATCGAACGCCATTGAGCGCGAACCACTATCTCGAACTCGCCGTCGAAACCGCCCAGGAGGCGGGTGCGATCCTTCTGGCGGAGTTCGACCGTCCGCGGCAAATCCGTTACAAGAGCGACGTGGATTTGGTGACCCAGGCGGACCAGAAATCCGAGGCGGCCATCGTCGCCCGCCTGCGGACGCATTTCCCCAAGCACGCCATCGTGGCAGAGGAAGGCGGCGGCCAGGAGACGGATTCGCCGTTTCGCTGGTACGTCGATCCGCTCGACGGCACCACGAACTTCGCGCACGGCTATCCCGTGCTTCGCGGTCTCCATCGGACTCGAAGAGGCGGGCGAGATGATCGTCGGCGTCGTTTACAATCCCGTCTCTCAGGAACTCTTCACGGCGGCGCGCGGCGAAGGAGCCTACCTCAACCAGAAACGAATCCACGTTTCCAAAATTGACACGCTGGGGACGAGCCTGGTCTGCACCGGATTTCCGCCCGGTCAGCGTACGCAGGAGCGAAACATTCGCTTCTACTGGGAGTTCACGCTGCGTTCGCATGGCGTGCGGCGGGACGGCTCGGCAGCGATGGATCTGGCGGCCGTGGCATGCGGGCGATTCGAGGCGTTCTGGGAATTCGGCCTGCGCTCGTGGGACACGGCAGCGGGAATTCTGTTGGTGCGCGAAGCAGGCGGCATGGCGACGCGCTTCTCAGGCCATCCGTACGCTCCCGGCGACCCGGAAATTCTTGCCAGCAATGGACTGATTCATTCGGAGATGCAGGAAGTCGTAACGCAATTGCCGAGAATCCCCGTCCGCTGCCTTAGATTAGTGTTCGGCGCCCCCTAATTTTCCATATAAGTGTTGATTCTAAAGATAAACGTCAGGTGTATATTACCGCCTGATCGTTAAGCCGATGGAATTTCCGTTGAGGTAATCAGGTCGTGAGATTTGGATCGATGCCCGTAAAGGCGCTGATGCTCGCGCTCCTGTTCTTGATGCCGCGTGCAACCCCGTCTCGCGCTCAAAG
>CAWCYS010000023.1:0-133051 GCA_963799715.1 Terriglobia bacterium
TGGAGATGGAAGCCGAGGCGATCGTTTCGGGGGCCGCCGCTCCAAAGCGCAAACCGAAGCCGCGCCGCGCGCGCCGCCGGTGAAGCGTTGAGGAGCCATTGCGTTCACGCGCCCAGCGGATCCTGGAGGGTTCGATGCATCGAAAAAACGTCATAAAGGCCCACACGAGAATTCTCATAAGCGCGCTCGCACTCGCGGCGTCGTTTGGCGCTTCCTCGCATGCGCAGCAGCCCGCGCCGCTTACCGTCGAGCGAATTTACAGCGCGCCGTCGCTCGCCGGCTCGCAACTCGAATCGCTCGCGTGGCGGCCGGACGGCAAGAAACTCACCTACCTGCGCACGGAAGAGACCCCCTCCGGCCCGCGCACTGAAATGTGGATCGTGGACGCCGAAAGCGGCAAACAACAGGTGCTCATCGCCGCAGAGCCGCTCGCAAAACTCCTTCACCCCGCCATTTCCCGTGGCCAGACAACTGGGCTGGGACGCGTCGAGCCCGCTTCCTATTTCTGGGTGCCGGATGGCTCCGCGCTGCTATTCGCCTCCTCCATTGAACTCGATTGGTACGACCTCGCCACGCAAGCCAGCCGCACAATTATTCGCGCGCTGCCCGCAAGGCCCGGACAGGACTGGTCCGATCTCGACGATCCGAAAATATCGCCCGACGGCGAGTGGGTGAGTTTCCTTCGCGGTCACGACATTTGGATTGCGAGCGTCGCCACCGGCGCCGCGCGCCCACTCACGCGCGACGGAAGCGAAGAGTTGCGCGACGGCGAGCTCGACTGGGTCTACCCCGAAGAACTCGATCTCCACACTGCTTACTGGTGGTCGCCGGACTCGTCACACCTCGCGTTTCTCCAGCTCGACGAGCGGCCCGTGAATCGCTATCCGCTTGTGGATCAAACCGACCCGCGCGGCGCGACCGTCTACGAACCATATCCCGCTGCGGGCGATCCGAATCCGATTGCGAAGGTCGGCGTCGTGGCGCTAACGGGTGGCACTCCACAATGGCTCGACACCGGCGCGGATTCCTCCGTGTTGCTCGCGCGCGTCCAGTGGTTGCCGGACTCGCAGCGCGTGGCGATCGAGCGCTTGAATCGCGCGCAGACGCGCCTCGATCTCCTTTTTGCCAATGCCGCAACCGGCCACGCCGAAACAATCCTGACCGAGCAGGACCAATACTGGCTCAATCTCAGCGACATTCTGTATTTCCTCTCCGACGGCCACCGCTTCATTTGGTCGAGCGAGCGCTCCGGCTTTCGCCATCTCTATCTCTACGACGTCACTGGAACACTGCTGAAGCAGCTCACGCACGGCGACTGGGAAGTGGAATCGCTAGACGGTGTGGACGAGGGCGGACAACTTGTCTACTACACCTCGACGCAAAAAAGTCCGATCGAGCGGCAACTCTATCGCGTTTCACTTCAAGGCGAGGAGCCGCAACCGTTGACGACTCTTCCTGGCACGCACGCCGCGCTGGTGGCGCCGCGCTCGGCCGCGCATCTCGTGGACACCTACTCCAGCACCACGACGCCGCCGCGGCAATTCCTCGTTCATGCCGACGGCACGCTGGAACTCACGCTCAATGAAAATCACGTTCCGGAACTCGACGCCTATCATCTTTCCCCCGTCGAGTTCGTAACGCTGCCTGGCGCGGACGGCACGCCGCTCTATGCTTCGCTGATCAAGCCGCCGAATTTCGATCCCACGAAGAAGTATCCCGTGCTGGTTTACATTTACGGCGGGCCCGGCGTGCAAGAAGTGCGTAACTCGTGGGATGACGGCACGCAATGGCAATCCATGTTGTGGCACCAGATGATGGCGCAGCATGGATTCATCGTATTCACCCTCGACGATCGCGGCATGAGCGGCCGCGGCCACGCCTTCGAGACGCCCATCTGGCACAAGTTCGGCTCCGTCGAAATGGCCGACCAACTGGCGGGCGTCGCCTGGCTGAAACAGCAGCCCTGGGCGGACACTTCGCGCATGGGAATATGGGGCGGAAGTTTCGGCGGCTACATGACCTGTTACCTCATGCTGAATGCGCCGGAGGTTTATCGCGCAGGCGTGGCGCTCGCGCCCGTCACGGACTGGCACCTCTACGACACGATCTACACCGAGCGTTACATGGGAACGCCGCAGGACGATCCAGAAGGCTACGCTGCGGGCGGTATGCTCGATAAGGCGGCGCGGCTCGAAGGCAAACTCCTAATCGCACACGGCACGGCGGACGACAATGTCCACTTCGGCCAGACCGTCGCGCTCGCGGATAAATTCGTGAGCGCCGGAAAGGATGTCGAGTATCAAATTTACGGCGGCCTCGGGCATCATCTCGGCGATGTCAACGCGCGAATTCAACTCTTCAACTTGATGACGCGATTCTTCCTCGAGAACGTGAAGGGCCAGTAGCTTCGCAACTCGTGGTTCTCGATTCACCGTTTACGGAGGGGTGCCGCACCCTTCGATCTTAAGGGTGCGGCTTTTGACTTTCTCTCGCCGCTCAACGCTGGCAACTTCCCCCTACCATTTCACACGCACGCGATAGCGCAGCACCGAAGTGCCTTCCTTCGCCACCGGCACTTCAAATTGCGCCGCAAACGCGGCTGTTTTCCTCGGCTGGTAGGTCGAGTTGAGAATCTGCCAGTCCCCGCCGATCGGCTCGTTCACCTCCACCGTGATGGGCGTGTCCTTGTGGTTGCGCAGCGTGATTTCGTACTCCATCTCGTATACGCGATCGGAGATGCGCTGAAAATCGGTCTGCTTGCGCTCGGCGACGACGTTGAACGCGTTGCCGATGTGCAGCCGGACAGATTCGTCCTTTGGCGTGTGGTCAATATTGTCTTCGCCGACGAATAGCACGCCGCCGTGCGAATCGGCTTGATAGACGCGCACCGTGCCGGCCGGAAGCGGCATGCCGAGGCTGGATTTGTCCGAGTTCTGAAATTTGTAATACACCTCGATCGCATCCTTGATCGGTTCGCCGGGCTGCGCCGCGGAACGGTAGTAATAATTCTGTCCGTTCACCACGTACTCTTTCTCCACCGGGATCGCAGACGCGCTCAAGAGGCTAATCTGTTTCGTCTCCTTGTCCTGAATCGAAGCGCGCCGGCCCAACGTGTACAGGTGATACTCGGAAAATGATTCCTGCGCAAACGGGGCCGCTGCGGGCGCGTTTCCAGCCCGCGACATCAGTTCCATTTGCGCCGGTGCCGGCGGCGGGGCGACGCGATGCACGTCGCCCGCAACGAGTTGCAGCCGCGCATTGTTGAATGCCGCGCCGCTGTTGTTGATGAGCGTCACCCAACCGTCGAGATCGGCGCTCGAATCATCGCGGCCGACGGTGAGCACGTAGTCCGCGCTCCAGGAAAGATTCGTGGTGAGGTAGGACGCCTCGACGGTCTGCCGCGCGGCGCCGTGATTTTCCAATTGCCAAAGCAGCGTCGGCCGCTCGTAGAGATTTCCCGGCAATTCGGGAAAGCTGACCACGCTTACGTCGCCGGTGACGATCTCATCGCCAATCTTCCATACCGGGGCGTCGTTATCCGCGAGCAGCGTCGCGCGGGCTTGCTCCCAACGGGTGGTGTTGCCGTCCTTGTCCAGGACGAGGCGACGCACGGTGAGTTCGCGGCCCACGTACTTCTGCAGCAATCGCGCGGGATCGAGCAGGTCGTACTCGTAGTCCTGCTCGAGGACGTTCAGCTTGCCGGGATCGACGAGCGAGCGAAAATGCACCGTCGCGGGATTGATCGAGGCCGCGATGTCCATGAAGCGAAGTTGCGATTCGCCTGCCGCGATATCGATCTGCCGAACGTCGCGCACCAGCGCCAAATCCTGGTTGTAAACCGTGACGGAGAGATCGGTCTGATCGCTCGCGGTCGTGGTGGATTGAGTTGTTGAAGCTGTCTGCCCCTCGTTCGTGGCGGACGAAGAGTCCGCGCCCAGTGCCAGAGTCTGCAACGGGGAATTCGTAATGAGCGCCGCAACCAGCAGCGCCAACGCCGAGCGTCCCAACAAACGGGTGCGGGCTGTACTTGCAGCCCGCCCAAGAGTGGATGTTGCCAAGCATGAGCGATTCATCTTCCGCCTCCGTGTTCAAGTGGCCTGCACAGCTTTGAACGCGGGAGAGCGGTTTTCTTGCGAGCGCCAGCGGACATCAGAAACAAAATGGGCAGTCGGCGCAGATACGTCCTACCCGATAAGAGTTGGGTGAGAGGCGACGACGCTCTCTAGATGAGCCGCTTGCAGATCCCCGACGCCCCCGCCTCTAGAACATATTGATTCTAAATGGCTTAATGGTACAGGGGTTCGGGATGACCGCGTTGACAAGCGGAAATGGTGACACTAAAGGCCGCCGCGACGAAATCCACCATGAAACCAGTGGCCGGGCTTTCGGATTCGCCGGTCCCGAAGAAAACTGGAAAGGCACAAGAATGCCTGGCCTGCTGAACCGCTGACCCAGCGGCGTCATGGCGGCTGCGGTTTCTTGTCGGGCGCCGGGATATCGAGCGAACGCGCCAAATCGAACGGCCAATCCTCGAAGGCGTACTCGAAGCAGCGATCCACTTGCGCCGGATTCAGCCCGGGCCGCGCAGGGGAATCCCCCTTCGCGGGCGCCCCATCGAGAAGCAGCCGCTCGACGCGCGCGCGCAGTTCGCGGCGGCAGCGCTCAAGCTGGCGCGACACGGTGGATTCGTGCTCCCCCAGGCCGCGCCCGATTTCCGCGAGGGTGCGCTCGTTCACATAATACGCCCGCAGAAGGGAGTGATCGCGCGAGGGAAGCAGCGTCAAAGCATCCCGCAGCGCGGCGTGCAGCAGCGGAAGAAATCGTGCCCGGTCCGGATCGGGCGAGGAAGGACGCGGGGCGCGCGCCGCAGCGGCGGCTTCAGACTGCCCGGCATGCTCGGGCGAATCGTCGAGCGAGACGACGCGGCGACCGGCGCGAATCGTATCCACGTGGCGCTGCGCAAGGACGGCCCGCAGCCAGGTGGACAAGCTGCTGCGCCCGTGAAAATAGACGAGGAGCGGTTTGCGTCGCGCGCCTCCCGCGCCTTCGAGACCGTAGAGCTCGGCGTAAAGCGAATCGGCAAGTTCGCGGGCGCCTTCAGGATCGCGCGACGATCCCAGAATGGCCCGCGCGGCGGCGTAGAGGTCTTCGCGATAACGCGCGATAAAATGTTCCCAAGCGGCCTCGAGGCCCGCGGCGCACGCCGAGGCAATCGCCAAGTCTTCGAGGCGCAGACTCTCCAAATGGCGCTCGACCTCCACCGCTCCGGCGTCCGGCCCCGGACGCCCCGCGGCCCCCGAAAAATAGTGGGCAACGCAAGACCGCAACGAATCGTCAAACTGTTCGCGGGTGAGTCCCCAACGGCCCGCGCCGGAGCGCGCATATAAGGACGCGAGGCAGCGCTCGGGGATAGCGGCGAGGGGATGGCGTCCGGCAGAAGACTTTTCCGGCATCGAGGCGAATCATAGCCCAGTGCGCGAATCGTCTTCACTTTTTTAAGTGGACCGGAGTAATATGGCGCGGTCACGGCAGAATGAGTTTCAGGGGATCCAGGTTTCTGCCCCGGCTTCGCTCCGAAACACCCAATCGCAGATAGTCGCTTCTCCAGGAGGTGGGCATGTCCAAATCGGATAAGACCCACGAAAACGAGATTGAATCGAAACGTTCAGATGATAAGAAGGCGCTGGGGCGCCGCGCCTTCGTCAAGTTGGTGGGCGGAACGAGCGTGGCCGTGACCGCCGCCGGCGTGCTGGCCAGCGACGCACTGCTGCCGCAGCAAGCGGAGGCGGCGGCTCCGGATGCCGCTCCGGCGAACGGAAAGGTACTCGGGCCGGGCGCGGTGGCAATTACGCTGCGCGTGAATGGCGAAGAGAAGAAACTGAGCGTGGAGCCGCGCGTGACGCTGCTCGACGCGCTGCGCGACCGCCTGGACATGACGGGAGCGAAGCGGGTCTGCGACCGCGGCACCTGCGGCGCTTGCACGATGATCGTAAACGGCAAAGCCGTTTACTCGTGCACCGTGTTGGCAATAGAGGCGGCGCAATCCAACGCGGACATACAAACGATCGAGGGTCTGGCGCCGGAGGGGCAACTCCATCCGGTCTCGCAGGCGTTCGTGGATAACGACGGCCAACAGTGCGGCTTCTGCACGCCGGGATTCGTGATGGCGGCGAAAGCGTATCTCGATGGACATCCGCATCCGACCTACGATGAAGTGAAGTCGGCGCTCGGCGGGAATCTTTGCCGCTGCGGCACGTACATGGGCGTGCGGCGCGCGGTGGTGCAAGCGGGCGGCGGCGGGCCTGTTCCCGGGACGCCGCAAGGGGGTGCGTGATGGCTGATTATCACTGGCCACCGGCGGACAAGCGGAGCCTGATCGGCAAGCGGATTTCGCGCATTGACGGACCGTGGAAATCGTCGGGAAGCGCGAAATATTCTTTCGACATCAACCGGCCCGGAATGCTGTACGGGAAGATGGTGCTCTCGGAGCAGGCGCACGCGAAGATCGAGGCGATTGACACCAGCGTCGCGGAGAAGATGCCGGGCGTGCGGGGCGTGGTGTTGATTTTGGAGCCCGGCGCGGAAGTGATGTGGGCGGGGCAGGAGATTGCCGCGATGGCGGCGGATACGGAAGAGCAAGCGCGAGACGCCGTGCGCGCGGTGAAGGTGACGTACACGCCGCTGCCGTTTCTGGCGCAGGAAGTGGAGCCGGGCAAGGCGGGCGCGACGTTCACGAAGATGACGGGCGAAGTGAAAGTCGGCGATCCGGACACGGGATTCAAGGCTGCGGACGTCGTCCACGAGGGAACGTATGGAATTCCGGTGATCACGCACTGCTGCCTGGAATCGCACGGGCAGGTGATGGAGTGGAATGGCGACCAAATGCAGTATTGGGCTTCGACGCAGATCGGTCAGCGGGGTGGGCGGCGACCTTGCCGACGGCTCTGGGCAAGAAGGGCATCAACAGTTACGCGCGGCGAACATCGAAGTGATCACTCCGGTGATGGGCGGCGGCTTCGGGAGCAAATTTCAGTCCGACACCTGGGGCTTGGCCTGCGCGCAACTCTCGAAGAAAACCGGCAAAGCGGTGAAGATGCTGCTCGAGCGCGACCATGAACTGATGGTGGCGGGCGCGCGGCCTTCGATGCACGCGAAGGTGCGCGTCGGCGCGAAAAAAGACGGCACGCTGACGGCTTGGGATTCGGAGACTTGGGGCACCAACGGCACGGCCGCGGCTGCGCCGCCGCAACTGCCTTACGTGATCGTTCCGCCAAATCGCCGCACTGCCTACACGGCCGTGCTGACGAACATGGGTCCCACCCGCGCGTGGCGCGCGCCGAATCATCCGCAGCTGTGCGCGATGACTCTCTGCGCGCTCGACGATCTCGCGGACAAATTGGGCATGGACCCGGTGGACTTCCTCAAGAAAAATCTGGTCCTCGCCAAGAAGGACCGCGCGCCCGACTACGCCACGGAACTCGACAAAGCCTCCGAGTTGATGGACTGGAAAACGAAATGGCATCCGCGCGGCGACAAGACGCCCGGCCACATCAAGCGCGGCGTGGGAGTTTCGCTGCACACGTGGGGCGGCGGCGGACACGCGAGCAACTGCCAGTGCGTGATTCAGCCGGACGGCTCCGTGACCGTGTCGCTCGGGACGCAGGATCTGGGCGTGGGCACGCGGACGGTGGTCACGCTCATCGCGGCCGAGACGATGGGACTTGCCGCTCGAGGCGTCACCGCCAACATCGGCGACAGCCATCTCCCGCCTCGGGGGCATCCGGCGGCTCTACGACAATCGGCGGGGTCAGTTCTTCGACGCGACGCGCGGCGACAAACGCGCTGAACCTGCTGTTGGATAAAGTCGCGCCTTCTCTGAACGCGACCGCCGACCAACTGGAAGCGGTCGGCGGGCGGATTCAAGTGCAGGGCGATCCTTCGCGCAGCATCGATTGGAAGGCGGCCTGCGCGAAATTGGCGGGGACGCCGATCACGGCCACGGGACAGACGTACGCGCGACTTGATGTCGTCGGGCGTGGGCGGAGTGCAAATGGCGGAAGTGAGCGTGGACATCGAGACCGGCATCGTGCGCGTCGAGAAGATGGTCGCGGTGCAGGATGTCGGCCTGGTGATGGACTTGAAGACCGCGGAAAGCCAGGTGTACGGCGCGTTGATCATGGGCGTGACTACGCGCTGTACGAAGAAAAATTGATGGACTCGCAGACCGGAAGATGCCTGAACCCGAACATGGAGTTTTACAAGCTGGCGGGGATCAACGATATCGGCGAACTTGGTGTGCCACTTCATGACCGGCCCCGGCTACGACGAGCGCGGGCCGATCGGATTGGGCGAGCCGCCGACGTATCGCCGGGCGCGGTGCTCTCGAACGCCGTGGCCAATGCGATCGGCGTGCGCGTGCCGGAATTGCCGCTCACGCCGGCGCAGTGTGCTGGGCGCGCTGAAAATAGTTTGAGTTAGAAAAGGATTGTGGCGACGGGCAAGTGAAGATGAGGAGGCTTCCGAGTCATGCAGGCATTTGAATATGCGCATCCGGAAAGCGTGAAAGACGCGGTGGCGATGCTCGGCCCCGGTTGGGCGGACGCCGAAGTTCTGGCGGGCGGCACCGATCTGCTGAGCTCTGATGAAGGACTACGTCGTCGCGCCGAAGCGCGTGGTGAACATCAAGGGGATCGCCGAGCTGGGCGGAATTGACGCCGGCAAAACGGAAACGAAAATCGGCGCGCTGGTTAGCTTCGAGGAGTTGCTCTCGAACGATCATATCAAGAGCGAGTTCGCTTCGCTGTCGCAGGCTGCGTGCGGGAATCGCCAGCCCGCAGATTCGCAACATGGGCACGGTCGGCGGCGACTTGTGCCAGCGGCCGCGCTGCTGGTATTTCCGCGGCGGTTACGGCCTGTTGGCGCTCGACGCCGGACAAGAAGTCGCTCGTCCCCGGCGGCGACAATCGTTATCACGCCATTTTCGGCAATGCCGGGCCGGCCTATTTCGTGAGCCCATCGAGCCTGGGGCCGGCGCTTGTGACGTTGGGAGCGAGCGTGCATCTGGAAGGACCCCACGGGGCGCGCCACGTCTCAGCGGCGCACTTTTTCAGGACGCCGAAGACGGATTCGGAGCGCGAAATTGACCTAAAACCGAACGAAGTGCTGACGCATCTGACGATTCCTGCGAAGTCGCGAGAAATGAAGACGGCGACCTACGAAATACGGCAAAGAGAAGCGCTGGACTGGCCGCTCGCGGCGGCGTCCGTGGCGCTGAAGATGAATGGCGGCACCGTGCAGTCGGCGCACATCGTTCTGGGACACGTGGCGCCGGTGCCGTGGCATGCGCCTGCCGCCGAGCGCGTCGTGACCGGGCACGCGTTGACGGAAGCTCTCGCTGCCCATGCAGGCGACGCGGCCGTGCAAGACGCCAAGCCGCTAAGCGGAAATGCTTACAAGGTCCAACTTGCGCGCATCGCGGTCAAGCGCGCGCTGCTGGCGGCTGTCCAGCAAGGAGCCTAACCATGCCGACGCTACGAGTAATGATCGAAGCCGGGCAGGTTTGCAATTGTCTGCGCGAGAAGACGATGTTCTATGAGTCCGTCGTCGCCAGCCCCGCGACCCCGTTTCCGGATCAAGGGCCGAAGGGGCCCTTCTGGTGCGCGCTCACGCAATCCATTCTCGGACCGGATGGAGCGCACGCCGACGCCGAAGCGTGCCGGCCCGGGCGAGGCTGCTGCGAAGCGGTTTAGAACGGGATGCACAAGTTTGCAGCATGCCGTTTGCTTCCACGATGCCGCTGTGAGAACATTTAGTTGAACCCCGCTGGAGGCGCCCATGGAATCCGTTACCTTACTTGGAATCCTATTGCTGGCCGGAAGCGTTGCCGCATCCGCTGCTCCGCAGGCTAGCCCGCAAATTTCGGGTCAATATATGGAATCGCGCGACGCGGACGTTTATACCGGCCCGTGCTTCGCCAATTCGGAAGTGAATCTCGCCGGGCACGAGGCGATCCTGGCCTGGCATATTCAACAGGGAACCTGGAACGGCGTAGCGCTCGATGGATTGAGCGTGATAGCCGTGGTTCGCGCGAGCGGCACGATCGGCGATCCTTACGAGAATCCCTTGCCGGCGAAGACGTTGCTCATCGTGGATCAGCAGGCGAATGACGAGCAACGCGCCGCGCTCGAGAATTTCGCGCAGTCGCAAGCCGGCGCGCTGCTGAGCGACGTAGTGGGCGTGGAAGCCCTGCCCATCTCGCTGCAGATGAATATGGAGCGCGGGGTCGCCACGCTGGCCGCCGGCGACCAGGTGAAGCTCACGACGCGCGCGATGATGGACGGCGACATGATCTGCCACAACGAGGAAGTCTTCTATCCGCCGCTGGCCTCGCACTTGACGCATTCCATGCCGGTCGTTTCGTCCCAGAGCAGTTATCAGGGCGCGGCGCTCGGCATCAATTGGGATGAGTCCGGACGGCGCGGCTCCTTTGTTGGATTCTTCGCGGATTGAGATTTTCGTTCTGCGCGTGCCTGAAGTTAAGGGCGTGGGCGCAGACAGGCTTGCTCTCGGGAGTTTGAAACGGGCTGCCCCTTCCGGGTCAGCCCGTTTTTCTTGAGCGTAACGCCCGGCGTTTTTTGGGAGGCAAGCTCGGGATTCTCCGCATCCAATGCAATATGGAGAATTCAAATCTCAAAAGGGGAAACTGATGAGATTCGCTCGAAAAATTGCCACCGCTTTGCCGGCCGTATTGCCTCTATTCCTCCTACTGGCATTTGCGGCCCGCCCCGCTGCGGCGCAAGACTACAAACTGGAGAAGACCAACGACGCGCCGCCGGCGGGAATCTCTCCTGCCGTGCAGGCCCTGCTCGGCCCGGACGGGTACAAGGTGACCGGCCCGAGCGGCTTGTACTGCGAACTCTGGCTGCGCAAATCCGTCCCCGCGGCGGCCACGCCGGATACCGAACTCGGCGTAACCTTTGGGCAAATCGCGGTCGGGACTCTCGTCGGCGTGATTCAGTTTCCCGCCGAAGTGATCGACTATCGCGCGCAGCACATTCATCCCGGCGTGTACACGTTGCGCTACGGGTTGATGCCTTCCGACGGAAATCACATGGGCCAAGCGCCGCAGCGAGATTTTTTCCTGGCCAGTCCCGTGGCCGTGGACACCGATCCCGCCACGTTGACCTTCGATCAGACGGTCGCTCTCAGCGCGAAGACGACGGGCACGAAGCACCCGTCCGTCTGGAGCCTGGGGCCGCCGCTCGACAGCAACTCGCCTTCGATCGTTAACGATCAGAGCAGCCAGGCCTGGGATTTGGAGTTCAGCCTGGCGATCGAAGGGGCCGGGCCGACGCCCGTGGCTCTCGTTGTCGTCGGGCACACGTCGGGCGGATAATAGCCAGCGATCCGAGTCCGTATTGCGCGCCGTCGGCAAAGGCGCCGATAGAGATTTGTCTCTAAATCCAATCATGTATACCTGCCGCGAGTGCGAAAACGAGATCAACGCGGCCACGGAACTTTGCCCCCATTGCGGCGCGGACTTGACGCTCGCGGCGGAAGCTGAAGAGCTCAAGCCGCCTCCCAGCACGGCGAAGGCGCTCACGCGCTGGGGCATCGTTCTCGCGATCCTGCTGGGTTCGATCTGGACTTTTATGTGGTTTGTGGCTTCGCCGCGCACGGGCAATCCCACGCTGCGCGCCGAAGAACAAGCCGTGGCGGCGATCTCTCAAGTGCGCGCCGCGCTCACTGCCTATGCGCAGGTCCAGGGCGGCGTGTACCCCGCGACGCTCGAACCCCTGGGCGAGCCGGTGCGCGCGGCGGCGCAGATCGCGCAAAGCCAGGGCTATCAACTCCAATATCTGCCGGGCGCCGCGGCCGCCGACGGCGCGATCCGCAGTTTTGCGCTGCAAGCGCGCGCCGGCAATTACGGCTACCGGAATTTCTATTGCGACGAGTCCGGCGTCGTGCACGCGACCCGCGAAGATCGCGCCGCCACCGGCGCTGACCCGCCGTTGAAATAGCGGCCCAATCTGATGTTCCGCGCTCGTTAACCAGCCGCGCGACACGCAGACAAGAGAAAATGGCAGCGGTGCGAGACCCAATGCTATACTTGCGCCGAAGCAAGCCCGCTCGTTGTTGCTGAACGTAACGGAGAGGTGGCCGAGCGGCTGAAGGCGGCGGTTTGCTAAACCGTTGTAGGGGCCAAAACTCCTACCGGGGGTTCGAATCCCCCCCTCTCCGCCAGAATTTCCCCGTCACATGAATAGGTGCACGTTCGCGTCAACTTGTGCGCCGTTCGGAGAACTCGGGAGATCGTGCCTTGAGGGTTGCGCCGCATCGCGGCTGCTGGCGTGCTAAGATTCGCGCACCGGGAAGAGCCTTCGGCAGGTTCCTCCCGGGAGCGCATTCCGCAATGAAGATGAAGAAGAACGAAGTTCCAACCGTCGTTTCCTATTCCTTCATAAAGTCGTTGCTGCTGGTTCTGTTCCTTGCACAGGGCACGTTGGCGGCACAGTCGATCTCCGTAAAATACGCGCCGCCGGCTCAATCGGCCGTGCTCGGCACAACGTTTATCCCTTGGGATTCGCTGGCGGTTCGGAGCACCAATGTCGGGGAGGTGCGGGCCGTCTTCGACAATCCCACGCCGACGCTGGAAAAATTCGAGGTTCACATCACCACGTTGAATCCCGGCATGTCGTCGCATCCGGTGCACAACCATGCTTGGGAGGAGTTGCTCCTGATCAAGGAGGGCGACGTTGAAGTTTCCATTAACGGTCAGATGCACCGCGCCGGGCCTGGCTACCTGATTTTCTTCGCATCGCACGACGTGCACAATCTGAAAAACACCGGCGACAAGCCCGCCACCTACTACGTAATCAATTTCTATACGGATCTGGTGCACACTGTTCCGGACAAGCCCGCCGCCGACCAGGCCGTGCCGGGAATGCTGGCTTCGTCGGTGATCGACTGTGGCAGCATCCCCCCAGCGCCGACCGCTACCGGCTCGCGCGCGAGCGTCGTCGATTCCCCCACGCTTACATTCACACGCTTGGAGAGCCATATCACGACGCTCAGCGTGGGCCAGAGCACGCTTCCGGATCTCGTCGATCCGGGCGACGAACTCTACATAGTGAAATCGGGCACCATCGAAGCGCGTGTGAACGGCGTCGCGGTGAGGCTGAACGAGGGCTCACTTTTTTATTGCGCCCCCAATGACAAGCGAACTCTCAAGAACGTCGGCACGACGCCGGCTGTCTATCAAGTCACAAAAATTGTGTCGGACAAGACGCCGAAATAGGCCGCGAGCGAGCAACTCGCGCAAGTTGCAACACGCGCGGACAAGGTGATCAGCGGCTGGATTGCCGTCGAGAAAAGCCCCGCGGATTGACGAGCTTTTTCGCCTTTGGGGGAGGTGCCCCAAGGGCAGAGCCTGAAGTTGAATGCGGAGGACGCCGCCGCGGGCCGAGTCTATCGAGTCCGCCTCTATCGCTGTCGCTAACGGCGCCTCGACAGGAGTTCGTGCACAGCAACGAGTTATGAATGACGCTCCGATGCCCGAAAAGGAAAGTATCTTCCGCAATCCATGGATTTACACGTTTGCGACGCTCGTGATCGTGCTCCTCTACACCGGCTGGATCTTTTGGTCGCGGCATGAAGCGAATCGCGAATTCGAGCAGCGCCAGATGGAAAAGCAGCGCGAGCAGGATGCGCGCACGGTCGAACTTATGGGCGGAGATCGCTTTGAGATTCGTAATTTCTACGCGAGTCCCGGCGTCATCGCTCGAGGAGAGTCGGCGGAGCTGTGCTACAGCGTCTCGAACGCGAAATCCGTGAGCCATCGACCCTCCGGCGGGACCGGTATGGCCGTCCTACGGCCGCTGCGTGGACGTCTCCCCCGAAGGACACGACGTACACGCTGACGGCCGAGGACGCCACGGGCCATACGCAGACGGCCAGCGTCACGTTGCGCGTCCGGTAACGCAGCCCGTATAATCGGGAATTCACCGCGGAGTTCTCCGCGAATTATCTGGGAAAAACGGAATTCATATGCCCGACCCCATTGAAGAAGTGAAACAAAAACTTAAGGATGAGATCGCCACGCTGGAGCACGAACTGGGCGTCGATCTTCCGAAAGAGCTGATGAAAGCGCGCGCGCACGGCGATCTCAAGGAAAACGCGGAATTCAAATACGCGAAAGAGCGGCAGGGCTACGTCTCCGCGCGATTGGGACAACTCAAGAAGCGGCTCGGCGACATGGGCATGCTCAATCTCAGCAATATTCCCAAGGATCGCGCGGGTTACGGCTCCCGCGTGCTGGCTGCTGGATTTGAAAAAATCCGCCGAAGTGGAATACAAGCTGGTGACCTCGGAAGAGGCGGACGCTGGAAAAAGGTCTCATCTCGACTACGTCGCCGATCGGCAAAGCGCTGCTCGGCAAAAAAGTGGGCGAGGAAGTGAAGGTGCAAACGCCCGCGGGCACCAGAGAGTTTGAAGTCGTGAAGATCAAGACGATCCACGAATGACGCGGCGCTTCGCACGCGAGAGCGTCCGGCAAAATTCCCTTGAATAATTCTGTGAACGCATCGCGCCCCTCCTTGATCGTGCATGGCGGCGCGTGGGACATCCCCGACGACGCCGTGGCCGCGTGCCGCGAAGGGTGTCGCGCCGCGCTCGCGGCCGGATGGGAACATTCTCTCTGCGCGGCGGCTCGGCGATCGAAGCGGTGGAAGCGGCGATTGTCACTCTCGAAGACAATCCCATCTTCGATGCGGGAATCGGCTCGCATCTGAATCGCGACGGCGCGCCGGAACTCGACGCGATTCTCATGGAAGGCTCCACGCTCAAGGCCGGCGCGATCGCCGCAGTCAGCCGCGTGCGCAATCCCATTCAAGCTCGCGCGGCGCGTGCTCGAGCGCAGCGAGCACATGTTTCTGGTGGGCGCGGGCGCGGAACAATTCGCCAAGAGAAGAAGGAATGGCGCTTTGCGATCCCGAAGGCATTGATCACGGAGACGGAGCGCGCCGCGTGGCTCCGTTGCCGCGAGGACAAACATCTCGCGAGCCATCACCTCGGACACGGCTTCGGAACCGTCGGCGCCGTGGCGCTCGATGCCGCTGGAGAAATCGCCGCGGGCACTTCGACCGGAGGAACCTGCTGCAAATTTCCCGGCCGCGTCGGCGATTCGCCGCTCATCGGCTGCGGTTGCTACGCCGATAATGAAGCCGGCGGCGTCTCCTGCACCGGCTGGGGCGAAGCGATCATGCGCGTGGTGATGGCGAAGACGGCCATCGAGTGCCTGCGCCGCCCCGCGCATCCGGAAACCGCGCCGGCGGACGCCGCTCGCGAAGCGGTCACGCAGCTCGCCAAGCGCGGCCACGGCACCGGCGGCTTGATTCTCCTCGACCGCGACGGGCGGCCCGGCTTCGACTTCAATACGCGCCGCATGGCGTTCGGCTATCAACTCGACGGCGACATGCCCCAGATTTTCGTTTAGATCCCGAAAACGAGACGCACTCCTGTCGCGCTCGCCCGCCGGTTTCTCCACAGCCGGGTGGATTGCTGCGCTCGCTGGGACGTGCTAGCATCCCGGTTTTCGGGGCTTCAAGCCACGAGGCTTGGGAGGACCCACCCCGCATTTTCTCTCCTTGGGGCCACTCTCCGGGCCGGGAACGAGGACGGAAATGAAATCCTACAGCACAGCCTATTTGCGCAACGTCGGCATTGTCGGCCACGGCGATACGGGGAAGACGCAACTCGTGTCGTCGTTGCTGTTCACCGCGGGCATGACCACGCGACTCGGAAAAGTGGCCGAGGGAAACACGGTCACCGACTGGGACGAAGAAGAGATCGCGCGGAAAATTTCGATCAACAGCTGCCCCGGCCTATGCGGAATGGGCCGCGCCGGGGCAGAGCGAAAAGACAAAAATCAATTTTCTCGATACGCCGGGCTACAGCACCTTCATCAACGAGACGCGGTCGTCGCTCATCGCCGTGGACGCGGCGCTGATCGTGGTGGACGCCGCGCACACCGTGCAGGTGGTGACGGAAAAAGTGTGGGACTACTGCACCGAATACGAGTTGCCGCGCGGGTTCGTGATCAACTGGATGGACCGCGAACTGGCGGATTTCGATCGCGCGCTGCAATCGCTGCAGCAGGTCTTCGGACGCGGCGTCGTGCCGCTGCAACTTCCCATCGGCGCGGAGAAATCGTTTCGCGGCGTGATCGATCTGGTCTCGATGAAAGCGCATCTCTACCAGCCGGACGGCGACGGAAAAGCAAAGATCGAAGAGATTCCCGCGGACACTGGCCGATGCGGCGAAAGCCGCGCATGAAGCGCTCGTCGAGATGGTGGCCGAAGGCGACGACAAACTCATGGAGGAGTTTTTCGCGGAAGGGACGTTGCCGATCGAAGATTTGCAAAAAGGTTTGCGCCTGGCCATTTGCTGCGCAGCGCATTTATCCCGTGACGTGCTCACCTCCGCGCTGCACAATATCGGCAGCCAGTCGCTGCTCGATTTGATGGTGGATTTGTTCCCCGATCCTTCCGGTGCGGCGCGAAGTCGAAGGCCGCACCGCGCCGGGAGGCGCCGGAGAGCCCGTGACGCGCACGGTGAGCGATTCTGCGCCGCTTTCGATATTCGTTTTCAAGACGCTGGCCGATCCTTTCGCCGGCCGCATCAGCTATTTCAAGGTGATGTCCGGCGTGTTGAAGAACGACGCGACGCTGCAGAATTTCACGCGCGGCGCCGTCGGAGCGTTTTCAGCACATCCAGGTGATGCAGGGCAAGACGGCCACGGCCGTGCCCGAATTGCACGCCGGAGATATCGGCGCGATCGCAAAACTAAAAGAGACGTTGACGGGCGACACGCTCGGCGACAAGTCCGCGCCGATTTATTTTCCGCTCGCGCATCTGCCCGGAGCCGTCCATCACGTTTGCGATCGAGCCGAAGACGCGCGCGGATGAAGATCGCATCGGCCAGGCGATCCACCGGATCCTCGAAGAGGATTTGTCTTTGCGATTTTCGCGCGACCCGCAGACGAAGGAGTTCTTGCTCGCCGGCTCGGGACAGCAGCACGTCGAAGTCGTGGTCGCCAAATTGCGGAAGCGCTACCACGTCGAGTTGACGCTGAAGCCGCCGAAAGTGGCGTACCGCGAAACGATTCGCATCAAGGCCGACGCCGAAGGCAAACACAAGAAGCAGACCGGCGGGCACGGCCAGTTCGGCGTGTGCCGCGTGCGCATGGAGCCGTTGCCGCGCGGCTCGGGCTTCGAGTTTGTGGACGACGTTTTCGGCGGCGCGATTCCGAAGAATTTTATTCCGTCGGTGGAAAAAGGCATCCGCGCGGCGGCGGAGCGCGGCTACCTCGCCGGTTTCCCCGTTGTGGATTTCCGCGCCGTGCTCTACGACGGCAAATATCACGACGTGGATTCCTCCGACATGGCCTTCAAGATCGCCGGCTCGCTGGCGTTCAAGGAAGCGATGCGGCAGGCGCGGCCGGCCATTCTCGAGCCGATCATGAACGTCGAGGTGTACGCGCCGGACCAGTATTCGGGCGACATCATGGGCGACATGAGTTCGCGGCGCGGGCGCATCAGCGGGAGCGAGGCGCGCGGCTCGAGCGTGGTGGTGAAAGCGCAGGCGCCGTTCTCGGAAATGTTGAGCTACGCCACCGATCTCACCTCCATGACGCAGGGTCGCGCCAGTTACTCGATGGAATTTTCCCATTACGATTACCTGCCCAACGAGCTCGCGGAGAAAGTGATCGCCGCGGCGAAGGCTGCGCGCGAAGGCGAGCCCGTCGAAGAAGAGGCCTGAACACCCTGGCTCGCCGATATCCTCTAGGAGCTTGCGAAAGGGGCTGCGGGCTCCCGAGCGGGCGAGGATCTGCTTCAGCGAAAACCAGGAAAAAGAGATTCCGTCGGGCGAGGACTCCTCGGAATGACACGTTTCGACGGTTGGAACTGGGCCAAATTGTCCGGGCGATGCGATCCGCGCGAGACGATCAGGGCCATTTTGGCTGTTGCGTTCCGCGTGCTGAGCGCGGAGAATCAGTTCCACTATGCCCAAACCAACGAAACGTCTGCACAGCGCGACACTCGCGGTCCATGGCGGCGAGGACAATCACGGCCGGAATGCGCCGGTGGCGCCGCCGATCGTTCGCAGCTCGACCTTCACGTTTGCCAACTCGAATGAGCTGAAGCGCTACGCCGAGGGAAAATCCAAGGCAGTACATGTACACGCGCTACGGCAATCCGACGCTCGCCGTGGCCGAAGCGAAACTCGCGGCACTCGAAGGCGGCGAAGCGGCGTTGGTGTTTGCGTCCGGGATGGCGGCGATCTCGACGTCGCTGCTCGCGGTGCTGAAGGCGGGCGACGAATTGATCGCCACGCGGAATCTCTATGGCGGCTCGTACCGGCTGATGCGCGACGTGCTGCCGGGACTGGGCATTCGCACGCACTACGTGGAAGCGGACCTCGTCGGCGTGGAAAAATTCGTGAACGATCGCACGCGCGCTCTCTATGTGGAGACGCCGACGAATCCGACGCTCGAAATCGTGGACTTGCGGCGCGCGGCGGCGCTCGCGAAGCGATACAAATTGATTTCGCTGGTGGATAGCACGTTCGGCTCGCCGGTGCTGCAACGCCCGCTGGAATTCGGCTTCGATCTTTCGCTGCACAGCGCGACGAAATATCTCGGCGGGCATTCCGACCTGATTGCGGGAGCGGCGATTGGCTCGCGCGAAATGATCGGGCGCGTGCGCGAATTGGTGATGCGGCTCGGCGGCACGATGGACCCCAGCGCGGCGTATCTCTTGAATCGCGGTTTGAAAACGCT
The DNA here is from genome assembly GCA_963799715.1 of Terriglobia bacterium. Taxonomy (GTDB): domain Bacteria; phylum Acidobacteriota; class Terriglobia; order Acidiferrales; family UBA7541; genus DASPOJ01. The sequence continues at coordinate 18,840 of CAWCYS010000023.1, forward strand.
GGAGCTGCGCGTGCGACGGCAGAGCGAGACGGCGCTGAAAGTGGCGCGCTTTCTCACGAAGCATCCGAGCGTCGCGAGCGTTCACTATCCGGGCCTGCCGACACATCCGAATCATCGTTTGGCCAAGAGCCAAATGGATGGCTTTGGCGGGATGCTGGCGTTCGATGTGAAGGGCGGACTGGCCGCAGCGCGGCGCGTCTGCGACCACACGCGAATATTCCAATTGGCGGTAAGCCTCGGCGGCACGGAATCGCTGATCATGCTGCCGCAGTACAGTTCGCATTACGGAATGAGCACGAAAGAGTTGGCTGCTGTCGGCGTCACGCCCGGCACGATTCGCCTCTCGACAGGCCTCGAGGACGCTGCGGACCTCATTGCGGATTTGAAGCAAGCGCTGGCCTGAGGCTTTGTCGCCTGCCAACAGACTCGAGGCTGACAATCGCCCCGCCCCGAACCTTATCAAAGACAGAGCGCGCCGAGATTCCAGGTCCAAGACCGAGTCCCCATCCAGCTGTGCGGTAATTGACAAGCAAGCTCTACATATGTAGAATTAACCGCATGAAGCTTCGTCTATCCTTGCAAACGCTCCAGGTTCTGGATGCCTTTCTCGGGGCTCCGAGGGATTGGAACTATGGCTACGACATTAGCCGGAACACGGGGCTGAAGTCCGGCACTTTGTATCCGATTCTCATGCGGCTGGCGGAACGGAAACTGCTGGAAACCTCGTGGGAAACTGCCGAGATCGGTAAACCGCCAAGACACCTGTACCGGCTTACGCCAGACGGATTGCGGTTTGCACGGGAGCACCGGCTTTCGCGTTCGACCGGCCGCGAACGGCGGGCGGCATTTAGCGGGGTGAAAAACTGATGTCCGCTGCGCGCAAGCTGGCTTCGGGATTGTTGCGCGCGGTTGCCCGGCGCTCGCCGTCCGGCAGCCGCGAGTGGGCTGACGCGATGCTGCGGGAACTGGACTTCATCGAGAGCGACTGGGAGGCGCTGTTTTGGGCGCTCGGAAGTGCGACGGCGATTTTTAGACACTCAGGTCGAAGATGGAAGGCGTGGTTCGGAAAAAAGTCGAGTCAAAAGGAGGGGCAAATGAATGACATTGGAAAAAAGACCGTGGGAATGTTGGCGGGAGTCGGGATTGCGGCCCTGTTGGTTCTCTCCGCGATTGGTGCCGTATTGCTATCGTTTCGCTTCTTTCCAGGGCTGGAGGTGGAGCACTTGAAGTGGACGCACTGGCTTACCGTCATCGTGGTGGAAACGATCTTCGTCATCTCCGCAGTTAAACTCTGGAGAAAGAGAGCGCCGATGGCGGTGGGGATTCTGCTGTCGGCGGTCGTGCTGGCCGCGCACGTGGTGATTCACGTGGCAACGCACTGAGAGTCAGCGCCATGATTGGGAATCGTTCCGTGCCGACAGATAGCGTGCTGCCGCACGTCGTTTACCGGGATGTCGCCGAAGCCGTTGCATGGTTGACCCGGGTGTTCGGCTTCTCCGAACACTATCGCTACGGCAACCCGATTAGCGGCGTGCAAATTCATCTCGGCAATGCGTGGCTCATGTTGGAGCGGGCGCGCGCCGGCCGCGCGAGCCCCGCGCAACTTGGTTATGGAACGCAGAGCCTAACCGTGTTCGTTGACGATGTGGAGGCGCACTTCCGCACGGCGAAAGAGGCAGGCGCGAAAATCGTTGAGGAACCTCACGAGACCGTCTATGGCGAATTCCAGTATGCCGCCGAGGATCACGAGGGCCATCATTGGCTTTTCTCGCGACACGTCCGCGATGTGAGTCCCGACGAATGGGGCGCCACGGTTTCGGAAATCACGAGCTGAGTCAAGCAATTGGCCGGTGGCACGCCCTTCGATTATTCTTGACGGCGCATGGAAAACTGATGGTACCAGCCCTAAGAATCAGCTTGGAGTCGCAGAGCCGGGATTCAGAGTGCCCCGCTCTTGACAGTTTTCAAGGGCGGGGCTCTTGGGCTGTGTGGATACCCGTAGGCTTCTTCTTGACTTCCTCCTACTTCAAAACTTTGAACGAGTTGATAAAAGCTTCGCTTGTCGAACTGTATTTTTTGGCGTCGGTGCTGACCGCCACCAAGACATAGGTTCGCTTGGTTGCTCTTGATAGCACCACCATGCCAACGTATGTGGCCGATACCGGTTCGCTGGGGTCCGGCGGAATGGAAAATCGCAACGCGGGCAGTCCGTTACTGGTGGTCAGTTTGCGGTCCATTGCGACGCTCAGACTCCCGTGGTCGAGGCTCGCATTCATGGAGGCCTCGTCGGTGCTGCCCTCCGCGACGGGAAGAATTTGAACCGTGCCCGACCACTTGAGTTGGTCGTCGGATGAACCGATATAGCCGTAAGCCCACACGGAACCCTCGGAGGATTCTTGCAGCGGCAGGACTTTGGCGTCAGGCGGGAAAACAACGGAGAACCCGAATTCTTTGTTGACGAACGTGTTGTCCGCGGCCAAGGCCGGGACGAGCATCAGCGAAAGAGCCAGCAATGATGCAACTAACTGTCTCATAGAACCCCAGTTCAGGATTCTGAGCGAGTCGATACCGGCTTGGCAAGAGCCCCCCGTTTTCCCGCGGGAAAAGGGTGGGCCACTCCCAGGTCAATGGCTGCGCCACCCGCCAAGAGAAGGTTCAGTGAGAGAGCTGAGTTACTTTGGAAGCGAGAGCGTCCGACCCTTCGCGGATGAAAAGCCGGGCGCGGTTAGCGAGGATGCACTGGATCGGCCGGCTCCTTTCTTTGAACAGGCTCGGTGGGCGCGTACTCATCTACGAGTCTCATTAAACTGTCCAACCATGCAGTCAGCGCGGGATTCGCGCTCCGGATTTGCGTAGATTTGTGGAGATTCGTCATCATAAACCAAGTGCGATTCGGCAAGCCCACAACAAAATCGTCACTGTCTATGAACAGAGCACACTTTCCGCTGCGGTCCCGGTCACAATCGTCAGTGCGTACGTCAATCTTTGTAATGCTGTCCAAAATCGCCTGCACTTGCGCGCCCGTCAGTGGAATCCGAGTTCGCTCGAGCGGAGCGGACATCGCTTTATCGATGCACTCCGAGGGAGTGATTAGATTTCTTTTACGGGGTTCGTCCCCGGGAGACCAAGCAGGGCCTGGCATCCCGAAGTAGTCGATGACAGGTCCGTCGGAGGCACTCTGAAACAGGATCACCGAATCGCGTCCTCCGATTGGTTCGACCTCAATCCAAGCAAGGCGTTTACTTTCATCCGTTTGAAAAAATACAGAGTAATAGAATTGCGAACAATCCTCCACAGACGGAAGCCTTTGTTCGGAGGCAAACTGGAAGCTCCTACCCGCGGGCCGATAGATCAGGAAACGATTGTCGTCGCAGACGTTGTACCGCGCGCCGTCGCGATGAGCAGGAACCGTGACCACAATTTCGCCTGACGTCGTGGTAGTTGCCGTCGGCACGGGGCAATTCGGAAGCCTGCAAAGCCTTCCGCCGCCGGGTTCCTCGCTGAGCGACCAAAGAAAGTGAAACGCACCCCAATGATGGAGGAAAACCTCGGCAGTGAGGCAGCGAGAATCCTTCGAGTAAACGTCGATAAAGATCTCGCTGTGCTTGAGTGTCTTGGCGTCAACCAGGACGTATCGATTGGGGAGGTCGCCGTCCGCTATCCCGGCGGCGGCTTGGAGCTTGCGAATCTCGTTCTTGGAGAGGCCGGTGTCAGCGGTCGCATCAAGATCGTCCAACTCTCCCCGCGTGAAGGAAGAAGGGAACGGGCTGTTCGAGTAATAGGGCAGCAGGTCCTGGATCCGTATCGGCGGAGAGTCAGGCTGCTGCGCTGCGAGTCCCATGGTTGTGAGCAAAAAGAGAGAAGCGATGGCGACGTTGAGCCGGGTTATTCGCATGAGCGCGGGCAGCCGTCTGCATTGTCAAGATCCAGAGCAAGTGGCGCAGAGAACTCGCGGGAGATGCTCCTGGGCATACGCATGGAGGGAGTATATCATCCGGGCACTATCCTTTATGGCTAGAAGACGCGGGTGCCGCACCCTTCGGTTTTAAGGGTGCGGGTTTTTCTTCGATGCGCAACCCTTTGCGACGCTACTACGGCTTGGGCGACCTCCACTTTGTGACGTTCAGTTGTTATCGCCGCCGGCCGCTCCTTGGAATACCGCGCGCACGGGATCTATTCGTTCAGATCCTCGATGAGGTGCGATCCCGTCATAGATTCCGGGTCCTGGGGTACGTGGTGATGCCGGAGCACGTTCACCTACTCCTGAGTGAGCCAGCAAAATGCACTCCTTCCAAGGTCTTGCAAGTCTTGAAGCAAAAAGTTTCGCGCGCGCTCGGTGAGAAACCAAATGGCGCAGCTTTCTGGCAACGGAGATTCTACGATTTCAACGTTTGGAGCGCGAAGAAGGTGAACGAAAAGCTAGAGTACATGCACTTGAATCCAGTGAAAAGAAAACTGGTGTCGCATCCGAAGGATTGGCGGTGGAGCAGCTGGTCGTACTACGCAAAAGGAGAATCGGGATTGCTGCGAATCGACGCCCTTGGAGAGGGAAGTGGCCCGGCATCTGCAGTCGTAAACTCGGGGAAAGTTCAAAAACCGCACCCTTAGAACCGAAGGGTGCGGCACCCGACCTGCGTGGAATATTCACCTCGAATTGACGCCGTCGTAACAGGGACAGGCTAGCGTGAGGATCGCGGTTCAGGAAGTCGCGCCGTTGGCGGCGAAAGGGTGTACACTTCAGCCGTCAAGTTACACACCCTCCGCCGTGCCCGCCATGGGCGACGGTTCCTGTGCCGCAAGACGTACATCTCGCAGACCGGATATGACACCACGATTTTCGGCAGTCTAACCGGCCATCGAGACGCAGTCCGTTGAAATCCGCACTGAGGAGAGCACAGATGAGCCCACAAGCAGCGACCGCAATGCAGCCGGTAAAGACGCAAGTGCCAGTCAAGCAGTCCGCCGCCGACGATTTCGTCGAGCGCATCCAGCAAACCTACGACTCGATCGCTCGCCGAGCGTTCGAGATTTTCGACCATAATGGCAGGTGGTCCGGCCGCGAATTGGAAGATTGGTTCCGCGCCGAGTCCGAACTGCTGCACCCCGTGCACCTGGAAATCGAAGAGTCCGACGAAGATTTATTTGTCTGGGCGGAAGTGCCGGGTTTCACGGCCAAGGAAATCGAGATTCAGCTCGAACCGCGCAAGCTGACCATCGCCGGCAACCACGAAGCGCAAGAAGACAGCAAGAAGGGCAAGACGATCTACTCCGAGCGCTGCGCGAGAGAAATCCTGCGCGTCGTTCACCTGCCGGCTGAAGTTGACAGCGCGAAAGTGAGCGCAATCTTGAAGGACGGCGTCTTGACCATCGAACTGCCGAAAGCGCCCCACGCCAAGTCAGTCCGGATCTCTCCGAAGACAGCTTAAATAAACAGAGAAGACAGAAGCGCAGCAGGGCGGGAATGCGATTCGATCCCGCCCTGCCTGCGCCCCAGTACGAAGTTGTCGCCGCCGGACCCGCGCCGTCGGCGTCACGCCCAGCACGGTTTGTATTTCGACCGGCCTTGAAGACGCCGCGGACCTCATCATGGATTTGAAGCAGGCGCTGGCCTGAGAGCATGGACGGCAACTCGGAGGTATGATTGGCGCAAGGAGTAAAGCGCCGTGGCCACGCGACTACACAAAGTTCACGCGCAATTCGGCTGGGCCGCTGTGCAGATCTTTGCCGCCAACGAGCGCACCAACCAAATTCTGATCGAGAAACTTAATCCTGCCGCCTGGAAAGCCAAGCCGCCCGGGAAGACGCGCAGCATCGCGGCGATCTTCACGCACATGCACAACGTCCGCACCAAGTGGATGAGGCTTTCGGCTCCGCACTTAAGAGTTCCCAAGCAACTCCACCATGCGCACTGCACGCCGCGGCAGGCCCGCGCGGGATTGGCCGAGAGCGCCGTTCGCTGTGCGGAGATGCTCGCCGAAGCGCTCGGCGGCAACGGCGGTCGCGTCCCGAAGTTTCTCAGAGACGGCTGGGCCAAGCCGTGGCCGGCCGGGCCCGAGATGCTGTGCTACATGATTTCTCACGAAGCCCACCATCGCGGGCAGGTGTGCATGCTCGCGCATCAACTCGGATATCCGTTGCCGATCGCGGTGACGTTCCGGGATCTGGAATTGGGAAAAGCTGTGGAAAGAGTGCGGGGTGCCGGGCGGTCCCGGCGGCGGAAATGTGAGCTAACAAGAGGGGAAACGAGATCGGCGGTTGAAGCAGTCGCCGGAGATTTTACCGGCGCGAGGAGAAATATGAATCGTCGCGAGTTCCATCAATTGACGATTGGAGCGGCGCTGGGAGGAAGTTTTTTGCGCGGCGTCGGCCAAGCGGCGCCTCCCGCGGCACCATCGCCCGCGGATTCTTCCGGTGCGATTCGACTGTCGTTCATGTTGTGGACCATGGATACGCAGGCGTCATTCGATCACTGCATCGAAATGGTGGCGGAGGCGGGCTACCAGGGCGTGGAGCTGGTTCGCGAGCACCAGAGCTGGTCGCGGGAAGAAACCGCCCGCATCATGGGGCGGATGCGTTCGCTGGGGCTGGTGTTCGATGCGATGGCTGGAATGCCAGCGGGGTTCGCCGATCCCGGCCAGTCCGCCGATTTTTTGACGCAACTCGCGGCGCAAGTGAGCGCGGCGAAGGAGCTGGAGTGTCCCAAGATTATTCTCATGTCCGGCAAGCGCCTGGAGGGGGTGAGCCCGGCGACGCAGCACCAGACCGCGATTGAAAATCTGAAGCGCGCCGGCGATGCCATTTCCAAGGACGATATGGACATCGTGATCGAGCCGATCGATGCGCTGGAGAATCCCACCACCTATCTGACGACGGTCAGCGAGGGATTTGAGATCGTGCGCGCGGTGGGAAATCCGGAAATCAAAGTGCTCTACGACATTTATCACGAGCAGCGCGGTTACGGGAATTTGATCGAGAAACTGGAACAGAACATCGAATGGGTTGGATTGGTTCACGTGGCGGACGTGCCGGGTCGACACGAACCCGGAACGGGCGAGATCGACTACGACAATATCTATCGAAAGCTGGCCGAGTTGAAGTACGACAAGTACATCGCGATGGAATTTTACCCGACCGAGGATCCCGTCGAATCGCTGCGCGCGGCGCGGCACGGTGTGCAACGGGCGGGCTTCGATCCAGATAAATCCAGCCGGGCACCCAAGCCCCTTTGATTCGAGGACATCCGGCCCCTCGCTCGAGAAGGGCCGGACGCCCGCAAATTCAACTTGAATGATTGCGCGGCTCGCCTCGTTCCCACTCGAAATTCAGAATGAGGTCCGCGCAGCCGCCTGCCATCTCGTTAGAACGAGATGGTCACTGCGATCGCCATGCCGGGATATCTCGAATCGTAGAGGTAATATCCGTCGCCAGCCCAATCGAGATAGCAGTCGTCGGTCGCGTACCAGTCGTCGGCCCACGATTCCGGCCAGGGATCCATGAATGTGACCCAGTAGCCGTCATACTGGAACCGCGGATACCCCCCAACGAAGAGCATCGGAAGGCGGCTGATGCGGAAGAAGTGGCCCCCGCCGAAATACTGCCGGAAGCGATCATCGGGAATTCGGTAGCCATTGTAGCCGCCGCGCTGTCCCCAACCGCGGTGTTCGGTATTCCACGAATGCGAGCGGGACTGTTGGAAACCGTCGTGCACCTGACCGGAGTGCTGCGGGACGCCGCTCGGGTGGACGCCGCCATGAGTGGGTTCGGTGGGTTGCACGCCGCCGTGATAGGAACCACCGTAGTGCTCTTGCGGCTTCGGAGCGGGCTTAGGCGCGGGCTTCGGCGCCGGATGCTGCGCCGCTGGCGCCTGTTGATGTTGCTGTTCCTGTTGCGGCCTGCCGTGGTCGTCGCCCTGATGTTGGTCCTGCGCGTACAAGGGAGCGATGGTCCCGAGGAGCAAGAGCGCGGTTCCTGCGCCGATCGCTAGTTTCATGTACATGTGTCTCTCCTTAGTCAGAATTTAGCTGGGAATTCCATTCCGCGCATCGTCACCCTCGCGGGTTTGCCGACGGCGAAGACATTACCGGGGTCTTCGATAGTTCCGTGCCGGTGATCAAAGCATTGCGAATCTGGCCGAAGAGATCGGTCAGCGTGTTGGGCGTGTGTGGGATCAGGATCGCGTTGGTGTGATCGTTGGCGGCGATATCCTTCAGAGTGTCGAAATACTGCGTCATCAGGACGAGTTGCATCACGTCCTGGGGTGTGGAACCCTGAACCGCTTTGGCGAAATCCTCCACGGAGTCTTTCAGGCCGGAGATGATGGCCTTGCGCTGATTGGCAATGCCTTCGCCTTGCAGGCGCTTCGATTCGGCTTCAGCCTCGGCTTGCTTGACCAGAAGCAGCTTGTTCGTTTCGGCGCGGGAGACGGTGGCTTCGCGCTCGCGCTGCGCGGCATTGATGTCGTTCATCGCCGCCTTCACTTTTTGGTCGGGGACGATGTCCGAGATGAGGACTTTGACGATCGAGTAGCCGTACTCCCGCATGGAGCCGTCGAGATTGTCACGCAAGTCGTTGGCGATGTCGGCCTGATTGAGGAAAGTGTCGTCCAGCTTCATTTTCGGGACGTGCCCGAGGACGACGTTGTACACCATGGACTCGATCTGCTTCACCGGGTCCGACAACTTGTAGAACGCGGACTCGACGCCGTCCGGCATGACTTTGTACTGAATCGAGACGGGGATCTGCACGAAGACGTTGTCCTGCGTCTTCGTTTCCACCTGCACGTCGAATTGCAAGACTTTCATGCTCATGCGGTGAACGACGGTTTCGATGAGCGGCGTCTTCCAATTCAAGCCGGGGCCGGCGACGCGCGCAAACTTGCCGAGCCGCTGGACGATGGCCACTTGCGCCGTTTGTACGGTGAAAAACGAGCCGAAGATCACGGCCAGGACGAAGAGAAGTACCACGAAGCCGAGAAACAGCGTTACGCCGGTGAGTGGGTCCATTGCTGTGCTCCTTATTCCGCTTGCTTCCTTGGGCGTAGGAACGGTTGCAGTATAGAGGGGAGAGTGTGCAGGGTCAAAGTGCGGGCACCGTGGCAGAGGCGCCAATCCCGGATAGAATGGAGTCTCACGCGGGATATCAATTCATGCGCGGGCTTTCAGCACAGTCCGCACCTGTAATTGGCGGGCTGTAAGTACCGCCCGCACCCGCCAAGAAGGAAACCATGACCACGCTCTTCGATCCTCTGCGCATTCGCGGCGTCACGTTGCCGAATCGCATTGTTGTTTCGCCGATGTGCGAATACTCAAGCCAGGACGGATTTGCGAACGACTGGCACCTTGTCCATCTCGGCAGCCGGGCCGTGGGAGGCGCGGGCCTGGTCTTTACCGAGGCTACGGCCGTTTCCCCCGAAGGGCGGATCAGTCTGGAGGATTTGGGGATTTGGAGCGACGCGCACATCGAATTTCTGGAGCGCATCGTGCGGTTTCTTGCGAGCCAGGGGACAGTGCCCTCCATGCAACTCGCTCATGCCGGGCGCAAAGGCAGCACCTACCGGCCGTGGTCGGGTTACGGCGCGGTCTCACCGTCGGATGGCGGCTGGGTGCCGCTGGCGCCGAGCGCCGTTGCGTACTCGGAGGAGTACGCGCAGCCGCAGGCCCTGACGAAGGACGGTATCGGCGGCGTGGTGGAGGCGTTTGCCGCGGCGGCGCGGCGCGCGCTCGCGGCCGGCTTCCAGGTGCTGGAGATTCACGCCGCCCACGGGTATTTGCTGCACGAGTTTTTTTCTCCGCTCAGCAATTTTCGGGATGACGAGTACGGCGGCTCGTTCGAGAATCGGACGCGCATCGCGCGCGAAGTTGTAACCGCGTTGCGCAAACTAATCCCCGATTGGATGCCGCTCTTCATTCGTATCTCGGCCACGGATTGGAAAGAAGGCGGTTGGGACGTGGAGCAGGCGGTGGAGCTCGCGCGGCAGCTCGCGCCGCTCGGCGTGGACTTGATCGACTGCTCCTCCGCCGGGCTGGTGCACGATCAGAAGGTTGTGGCGGGGCCCGGGTTTCAGGTGCCTTTTGCGGCGCGGATTCGGCGCGAAGCGGGAGTGAAGACGAGCGCCGTCGGATTGATCGAGACCAAAGAACAGGTGGCGGAAATCCTCGCCAAAGGTGAAGCCGATCTGGTGTTCATGGCGCGCGAATTCTTGCGCGATCCGTATTGGCCTCTGCGGGCCGCGCGCGAGCTGAAGCAGCCCGTAACTTGGCCGGTGCAATATCTGCGGGCGGCGCCGCCCAGAACGGTAGCGAGGCCGCCTCTAGATCTCAAATCGGAAAGCTAGGCAAAGACGCAACGGTTTCGCTCTGGGCATGTTACGGGTCATCTCCCGCGTAGACTTGCACCTCATCGCGAGGCCCAGCTCAACTGTTTGCAGTAGGCCAACCTCACTTCGGATAAGGATTGACCCGTCTTGCTTTAGATCGTTAGCATCTGTTCAGCGCCTTCACGAACCGGGGAGATTGCATCAAAGGTATTGAGGCCGCAGGGTTTGCTCGTCTCCGGCGAGTTGAACTGAAAACAATAATAATGAAACGTGCCAATCGGCGGGTTGGTTCAAGCTGGGCTATTTTTGTGGCGGGGCTAGCCGTGTGCGCGGGTCTTTGTGGCTGCGACGATTCGACGCACCATGTCGTCGCCGGCCACCCGCCTGCGATCGCTCCGCCCGCCCCGCAAGTGTCGGTCGCCAATCTCCCGCTGCCGCCGCGGCCGGGTGCGGTGAGTCTATCGCTCCAGCCTCCGGACGAAGTCGAGATCCTGAGCGCGCAGGCCGAGGCCTTATTTGAACAAGGACAGCGCGATTTCAGCGCCGGCCACCTGAGCGAGGCACGCAAGGAATTCGACGCGTCGCTCGACGTGCTGCTCTCCAGCGGCTTCGACCTCACGCAGGACCCGCGCCTTCACGCGCTCTACGATCACATCGTGGAGACGGTGCATACCGACGAGATCGCCGCCTTCCAACAGGGCGACGGCTTTACGGAGACCTCCAGCCAGCCTTCGCCGCTCGATCAATTCCCGGATTTGAATCTCCCCGCGGACCTCCCCGTCGATCCCCGGCTGCGCGGAAGCGCGGAAGGCGAGATCCAATCGGTCGAGCACGACTTGCCGTTGACAGTGAACGACTCCGTGCTGACCTATCTGAATTATTTCCAGACGCCGCACGGCCGCGCCATCGTCGAAACCGGGCTGCGCCGGGCGGGCCGTTATCGGGACATGATTTCTCGCGTTCTGCGGGAAGAGGGATTGCCGGAAGACTTGATTTATCTGGCGCAGGCGGAAAGCGCGTTCCAGCCGCAGGCCTTATCCAGGGCGGGCGCTCGCGGCCTGTGGCAATTCATCCCGTCGAGCGGCCGGATCTACGGCCTGGAAAAGACCTGGTGGGTGGACGATCGCGAGGACCCCGAGAAAGCGACCCGGGCGGCCGCGCGGCACCTGCGCGATCTCTACTCGATGTTCGGCGACTGGTATCTGGCGATGGCGGCGTACAATGCCGGGCCGCTGACGATCCAGCGCGCCGTGGAACGCACCGGTTACGCCGATTTCTGGGAGCTGTATAAGCGGAACGTGCTGCCGAAAGAGACGCGGAATTACGTGCCGATTATTTTGGCGCTGACGCTGATCTCAAAAGATCCCGCGCGCTACGGCGTGCAAGTGGATCCCGAATCGGCGGACACGCCCGACGACGTCAAGCCCGGCCATCCGATCGACCTGCGCCTGGTGGCGGAAACGATCGATTCCGACGTCGACACATTACGCACGCTCAATCCCGAACTGCTTCGGTCGGTGACGCCGGGCGATCCCGAATTTGTGCTGCATCTTCCGATGGGAACAGCCGAACGCTTCTACGCGGAGATCGCGGCCATCCCTCCGGACAAGTGGGTGAGTTGGCGGCAGCATCGCGTCGAAGGGGGCGAGACGCTGTCGAGCGTCGCGCAACAGTATCGCGTCAGCGTGGCGGCCGTCGCCGAAGCCAACAATCTCGATCCGCACGCCCCGCTCGAGACCGGAACGAAATTGATTATCCCCGTCGAGGCGCGCTCCGATCCGGCCATGGGCCGATTGACGACTTATCGCGTGCGCCGCGGCGACACGTTGGCAGCGATCGCGGATTCCTTCGACGTCAGCACGGACGAATTGCGCCACTGGAATCACCTGCGCAGCGATCGCGTGGCGCGCGGCATGCGGCTCAGAGTGTACCCGGGCGGCATGGCTCCGCCTCCGGCTGTGTCCGCATCCTCACGGCGGCACGCTCCGGCAAGTTCCGGCAGCACGGCTGCTACGGCGAACGCTTCCGTGACGGCGCACGCCGCGCCGCCCGCCGGTCCAATTCACTATCAAGTGAAGCCGGGCGAAACGCTCTGGTCGATCGCCAAGGCTTTTCAAACAACGGTGGAAGCCATCCGCCAAGGCAATCGCTACCTTCTGACCCGTCCCCTGGAAGCGGGCGACGTGCTCAACATCCTGCCGGACCGCTAACCGGAGTTGTTCTGACGCAACTTGTTGATTTGCATGGAGTTATACACACACACCTGCCAGCTGCCCTGGCGGCCTTCCCGCGTCCACTTTCTTTGCAACGTCGCATTCGATTAACCAGCCTTGACAAGACCGCCGCACTCCGTTTATAAGCCCGCGTGGGCCAAAGCCGCGATACTTCGCCGCGTGCGAGAACTCCTGGAGGCATGGGATGATTTACGATCGAAACGGGAACGGCGACGAGAACGAATTCTCCCAGTTCGAGGAAGAAGAAGAAGTGGAAACCGAACGCGACGATGCCATGGAGGAAGAGACCGAGGAGGAGTTGGTGATTGAGGAGACGATCACTCCCCCGGCTCCGCCGCCTGCGGGTGTGAAAGCCCCGGCACGCAAAGCTAAACCGAAAACGAAAGCCAAGAGCGCTGCAAGGAAGAAAGCGCCCGCAAAGAAAAAGGCCGCCAAGCGCGCGAAGAAGCGCGCGGCGAAATCATCGAAGAAACGCAAGAAGCGCTGACACCTTTCCGCAGGAAAAAGGCCCGGCCAGAAAACGGTCTGGGCCTTTTCGTTTTGGCGCGACCCTCGTTCAAGGCTCGAGCGTGATGCACGCCACGCGGCCGGCGATCAGTTCGCGTAAACTCGAATCGCCCGCGGGCAAAAGTTCCGCCGAGGACTCCGGATTGTGCGGGCGCAAAATCAATCGATCGCCCGCCGCTTCCACGTACCGCACGACGACCGTTTCCTTCCTGCGCACGACGTAAAGATTTCGCTGCTCCTTCTGATACGAACGCAAGGAAGTCCAATGACGGTCGGTGAGCAAGAGCGCCCCTGCGGTAACGCGGGGCCACATGGCCGCGGCGTCGGCGGCACCGGCCTGCACGACGACAAAGCGCGTCCACGTTTTTCTCGCCGCGGAAGAATCCGGCTGAATTCGATCGAGCGCCGCCCGGCGGTACTTCACGCGCTCCCGCACTTGGCCCTCCACGATCGCCGCGCTGGCCATGGCCTCCGCGCCCACCAGCGGAACCTCCACCCAATCGCCCGCCGGCGATTCCGGAACGGCCGCGTGCCGGGCGGCTTCGACGGGATCGAGAAGATCGTAAATGGTGAGATCGAGGGCGCGCAGCGTGCGGTCCAGCGCGGCAAGTTTCAAGCCGCGCTTGCGATTGAGAAAATTGGAGACGTGCGCCTGGGTGAAGCCGACTCGCCGCGCCAGCTCGGTGCCGGTCAATTCGCCCGCTTCGATCCGGCGCGACACTTCCCGCCGCAGCGCTTCCGAAAGAGCGGAGAATCCCATGCCCGGAGCATATAACGGCCAGCTAACCGCTACAATCCTGTCTTCGCCTCGAGTCAAGCGAGCGCGGCGGCCTCGCGCCGCGACTCCCGGCTCGGGCGCCGGAATGCCGGATCGGGCAAGAAAAAAACCGGGTCCGGCATTGGCATACAATTCACTTGCCGACCTGTTGCCCGGTCGCTAGCATACGCGCCGATGGTGCGAGCGGTGGAATATATCCGGAGAATGCGGGGCGGCGCGCAATCGCACCTGTTCCGCTGCGATGACGGCGCGTACTACGTGGTGAAGTTTCAAAACAACCCACAGCACCTGCGAGTTTTGGCGAATGAAATGCTTGGGACATATTTGGCGAGGCGGTTGGGCCTGCCTGCGCCGATCTGCAACGTCGTCGAGGTGTCCCGCGAACTGGTGGAAAACACGGTGGACCTGGTGATCCAGCTGGGCGCGGGCAGAATCCCGTGCAAACCGGGAAAACAATTTGGCTCGCAGTTTCCGGCGCACCCCGCGGAGGTCACGGCGTACGACTTTCTTCCCGACGAGCAGTTGGGGCAGGTGGACAATCTCGCCGAGTTCGCGGGGATTCTGGTGTTTGATAAGTGGACGTGCAACACGAACGGCCGGCAGGTGGTCTTCCTTCGCGAACCCGGCCAATCGGGCTTTCACGCCTGGATGATCGACCAGGGATTCTGCTTCAACGCCGGCGACTGGAATTTTCCGGACGCGCCGCTGCGCGGGCTGTACGTGCGCCAACGGGTATACGCGCCCGTTTCCGGACTCGATTCCTTTCAGCCGTATCTCGGCCGCGTGGAACACCGCATGACGCGGGACACCCTGGGCGAGGCAATCGAACAGATCCCGCCCGAGTGGTACCATTCCGATCTCGACGCCCTGGAGGCCATGGCCGAAAGACTTTACCAGCGCCGCGAACGCATCCGGGAACTGATCGTTTCGGCTCGCGATTCGAGCCGGCAACCATTTCCCAATTGGAAGTGAATATGCCTGAAACCGAATTGCGCGATTGCGCCTATCACATTGTCCGCTACGCGCCGAATCTGATTCGCGACGAGTGGGTCAATGTCGGCGTCGTCCTGTTCGAACCCTCCACGGGAAACGTGCGCGCCCGCCTGGTGCAGGAAGCCGCGGAGTTCGCCCGCATCCGCAGGCTGCACCCCGAGGCTGACGAAAACCTGTTGCGCAATCTCGGCGCCGTCTTCGACGCCCCGCCCAACGGGACGCGGCCCGACGGCGCGGCCTGGCTCGCCAAGCTCGAAGAGATCCTGTCGAACGCCGTGCAGCTCAGCCCGCGGCAGGGGACTGCGCGCCGAGGATTTCGACGCCGAGCTGGACCGCATCTATCGAGAGCAGGTCGAGCCGTTACGGCCCTCGCGGGCCGAAGCGCACGAACTGAACTCGCGCAGCGAGATTCGCGCGCGGGCCAGAGATTATTTTCGACTGGAAGGAATCTTGAACCGCATGCAGGCCGGGGTGCGCGTGGACTCCTTCACCTATCCGGGCGATCCGATGCGGCTCGATTTTTCCTACCGGCGCAACGGCACGCGCGGCTACATTCAATCCGTGGCGCTGGGCCGCGACCCCAGCCAGGCCAAGCTGCTGGCTTTCACCGCGGACGCCATTCGCGCGCGCGCGGACCACACGGAATTCACGGCGATCACCGAAATCGATCCGGAGCGGGAAAACGCGCGGCACCGGTTTTTGGCGGGGCTGCTGGAGGAAAAGAAAATCTCGATCGTGCCGCTGCGGGCGCTGCGCGGATGGGCGCACGATCTGGCGCCCACCTTGCGCGCAAGCTGAAATCGAACCTGGCGAACTTGGCCGGCGGAACGAGAGTTACAGGATTTCTTCGTTCCACTCCTCGAGCGACGCCTTGACCTTGCCCATGAATTGGTGGGCGATCGCGCCGTCCACCACGCGGTGGTCGTAGGAAAGCGTCAGATACACCATCGAACGGATGGCGATCGCATCGTCGATCACCACCGCCCGCTTCTGAATCGCGCCGATCCCCAGTATCGCCACATTCGGCTGGTTGATCACGGGCAGGCCCATCAGCCCGCCGTACGTGCCGGGATTGGTGACCGAGAACGTGGACTCCTGCACCTCTTCCGGCTTGAGCTTCTTCGTTCGAGCGCGCTCGGCGAGATCGTTGACGCCGCGTTGCAGGCCGAGAAAATTCTTCTCGTCCGCGTTCTTCACCACCGGCACGATCAAACCCCAATCGAGCGCCACCGCGAATCCGAGATTGATCTCCTTGTGCAGCACCACGTTCGCGCCGTCCGCTGAGGCGTTCACCGTGGGAAATGCCCGCAGCGCGTGCACGCAGGCGCGCAGGAAGAACGGCGTGAAGGTGAGCTTGGTTCCGTTGCGCTTCTCGAATTCGTCTTTCGCGCGCGCGCGTAGCTGCGCGATGCGCGTCATGTCCGCCTCATCCACGGAATAAACGTGCGGCGAAACGCGCTTCGACACGACCATGTGCTCGGCGATTTTCTGCCGCATCGCGGTCATCGGCTGAACCTGGTAGGAGCCGAAATAGATCCGCTCGCGCGGCACGGCGTTCTCGAGCAGGCCGCCGGCAGCCCCAGCCCTCATCGGAGTCGGGACACCGCCGCCGCCCTCGCCGCCGGAAGCGATCACGGCGAGAATGTCTTTCTTGCTGATTCGTCCGCCCGCTCCGGTGCCCCGGCCTGCAAGCGTTCGCGAGATCGATGTTGTTCTCTTTCGCGAGTCGCCGCACGAGCGGCGAGCTGTGAATCCGCTGACCGTTGCCGCGCGCGACTCGCGGGAGCCGCTGCCGCTGGTGCAACTGGCGCGGGTGCAGCGCTCGGGGCGGGTTTCGCTTCCGACTTCGGCGCGGCCGGCGCCGGCGCCGCTTCGGATTTCGCCGAAGCCGGAGCGGGAGGCGCAGCCGCTGCCGGCGCGCCTGCCGCGTCAATCACGGCGACCACCGTCTGGATGGGCACGGTCTGCCCCTCCGTCACCTTGATCTCCTTGAGCACACCCGCCACGGGCGACGGAATCTCCGCGTCCACTTTGTCCGTGGAGATTTCAAACAGCGGCTCGTCGCGCTCGATCTTGTCGCCCGGCTTCTTCAGCCACTTGGTGACGGTTCCCTCGAAAATACTTTCGCCCATCTGGGGCATGATGACTTCCACGGCCATGGTTTTCTCCTGTGCTTCTCGGCTCAATAGTGCGCCAGACGGCGCGCGGCATCGACGATGCCCGCGGCGTTCGGCAAAAAATGTGCTTCGAGCGGCGGCGAATACGGCACCGGCGTATCGGGCGACGTCACCCGCACAATCGGCCCGTCGAGATCCCCGAACGCTTCGTCGCAAACGATCGCCGCGATCTCCCCGGCGATCCCGCCCGTGCGCGTGTCCTCGTGCACCACGAGCAGCTTGTTCGTTTTCCGCACCGAAGCGAGAATCGTCTCGCGATCGAGCGGCAAGAGCGTCCGCAAATCGATCACGTCGCTCTCGATGCCTTCCTTCTCGAGCTCCGCGGCCGCGTCGAGCGCCGGGTACATCATCGCGCCGTAACTCACGATGGAAAGGTCGCGCCCTTCGCGCCGCACCGCCGCCTTTCCGATGGGAACGCTGTACTCCTCGCCCGGCAATTCTTCCTTGATCCGCCGGTACAGAAACTTATGCTCGAAGAATAGCACCGGGTTGTTGTCGCGTATCGCCGATTTCAAAAGTCCCTTGGCGTCGTGCGCCGTCGCCGGACAGACCACCTTCAGCCCCGGCGTGTGCGACGAAAGTACATCTCCGGATTGGCCGAATGAAACGGCCCGCCGTGCACCCCGCCGCCCGAAGGCCCGCGCACCACGATCGGCGCCGGCGCGCCCCAGCGATAGTGCGACTTCGCGGCGAAATTCGTGATCTGGTTGAAGCAGCAGGCGATGAAATCCATGAACTGCATCTCGGCCACCGGCCGCAAGCCCAGGTAACTCATGCCCACGGCCGCGCCGATGATCGCCGTTTCGCTGATGGGCGTGTCGATCACGCGCTCCCATCCGTAGCGCGCCAGCAATCCCTCCGTGGCCTTGAACGCGCCACCGTACACACCGATGTCCTCGCCGATCAGCACCACCGACGGATCGCGCGCCATCTCTTCATCGAGCGCCTGGCGGATCGCTTCGAGATAGGTGACCTCCGCCACGGCTAGCGTCCCGCCTTCCGCCGCGATTTCGCGCGAGGCTTCGCTTGCGGCTTCTGCTTCGCCGCCGCCCCGCGCCCCGCCGCATTCCGCTTCGGCGCCGGTTTTGCGCTGCTGGCGCGCGCGCCGCTTCCGTTCATCGCCGCCAGCGGGATTGCGCCCGCCACCGCAGGCCACTCCGCCCGCACGCTCGACTTCGGCGGCAGCAACTCCTCCACCGGCCGCTGCCAGACGGGCGCAATCTCGTGGCAGCCTTCGCAATACACTCCCTGCTCCGCCGAATCCGGCGCCGGAAACGGCGAGCTCTCCGCGAATGCCAAGTCTTCCGCGAGCTCGCGCTCCACGCGCGCATCGAGCGCTTTTTTCGTGCGCGCGTCCCACAAACTCTGCTCGTCGAGGTGCCGCTCGAAGCGCGCGATCGGATCGCGCTCCTTCCAGTACGCGAACATCTCCTTCGGCACGTATTCGGCCGCGTCGTGCTGCGCGTGGCCGCGCATGCGCATCGTTTTCGCCTCAATCAGAAACGGCCCGTCCCCGCTGCGGGCCCGCTCCACCGCTTCTTTCGCCACTCGATAGACGGCCGGTAGATCGTTCCCGTCCACCGTCGCGCTCGCGATCCCGTACGCCCGCGCCCGGTCGGCCAAATCCACCAGCGGCACTTGCCGCGTCACCGGCGTCGAATACGCCCACTGATTGTTTTCGACCACCAGCACCAGCGGCGCCTTCTGCACCGCCGCCAAGTTCAAGCCTTCGTGAAATGCGCCGGTGGAAGTTCCGCCGTCGCCGATCCACGTCATCGCCACGATTCGCTGTCCGAGGTAGCGTCCGCCCATCGCCACGCCCGTCATCACCGGTATCAAATCTCCGAGCATCGAAATCGGCGAGACGACGTGCCGCACGTGCAAATCTCCGAAATGGCTCGTGGTGTCCCTGCCCTGCGTCGGCGACGTGTACGCGCGCCATGTACTGCGTCAGAATGTCGCGCGGCTTGTAGCCGCGCACCAGCAGCGCGCCGACGTTGCGGATCATCGGCGCGATCCAGTCGCCCGGCCCCAGCGCGTACGCCGTGCCGACCGAAATCGCTTCCTGCCCCAAACTCAAATACAGTCCGCCGACGACCTGGTTTTGCCGGAACAGCCGAGTCAGCATCTCCTCGAGCGATCGGTTCAGCCGCAGGAAGTAGTACAGCTCGAGTTGCTGCTCCCGGGTGAGCGCCCCCGTCGCCGCTCCCTTGAGCTCCCCGCCCCGTCCGATCTTAGCCGTCGTCGGCATCCCTTAGACCATCGCCTCGGCTTCGCGCGCGGCGGAATTCGCAGCGCCATTCTCGAATTCCCGAAGCCGCGCGGCCAGATCCTCCGGCGATTCGAGCTTCATCTCCAGGCCCAGCGTTTCTCCGAGCCGCTTCGTAATACGTTCCGAAACCTCGCGCACGCTTACCCGCCAGCCGAGCACTTTTTCGAGCGACGTCGCTTTTCGGTCCGCGATGCCGCACGGCACAATCAAATCGAAATAGCGCAAATCGGTCGCGACGTTATACGCAAAACCATGCGAAGTCACCCACCGGCTCATGTGCACGCCAATGCCGGCCAGTTTCTCCTCCGGCGCGTTCGCGCTTGCCGTCCACACGCCGATTTTCCCCGCCACGCGCCGCGTGGCGACGCCGTACTCCGCCGTCGCGCGAATCATGGCCTCTTCGAGGCCGCACACGTACCAGCGCACGTCGCGCCGCAGCTCGCTCAAATCCACAATCGGATATCCCACCACCTGGCCTGGGCCGTGATAGGTGATGTCGCCGCCGCGATTCGTCTCGAAGAAGGCGACGCCCATCTGGTCCAGCAGTCGCCGCGAAGCCAGCAAGTGCTCGGGCCGCCCGTTGCGCCCTTGCGTGATCACGTGCGGATGCTCGCACAGCAGCAGCACATCCGGGATCGCGCCCGCCTTGCGCGCCGCTACCACGCGCGCTTCCAGCGCGCGCACGGAAGCGTATTCCGCGAGACCGAGATCCGTGACTAGACACGTTTTCATTGAGTGGAAATTCCCAAGTCCCGCTTAAACCCGCACTAAAAATTGATCGACAGACCGCGCACCGCCGCAAAGGCGTCGCCCATCGCTTCCCACACCGTCGGGTGCGCGTGCACCGTGAACATCATGTCGTCAATCGTCGCTTCGAGTTGCAGCGCCGCCACAGGCTCGGCCAGAATTTCCGTCGCCAGCGGCCCGATGGCGTGCACGCCCAGCACTTCGCCGTACTTCTCCTCCGCGACGACTTTGATGAATCCTTCGTGCTGGCCCAGAATCGTCGCCTTGCTGTTTCCGACGAACGGAAATTTCCCCGTCTTTACCTGGTACCCCGCTTCGCGCGCCGCCCGCTCCGTCAATCCAATCGAGCCGATCTGCGGCTCGCAATACGTGGCCGCGGGAATGCGCGCGCGCGCCAGTACCGGCACCTGTTTGCCCGCGATTTTTCCGACCGCGATAATCCCCTCCATCGAAGCGGCGTGCGCCAGTTGCGGCATGCCCGCGACGATGTCGCCGATGGCGTAGAGCTTCGGCTCCGCTGTCTCCGCGTACGGTCCCACGTGAATGAATCCCCGCTCGATCTTCGCTTTCGATTTCTCGAGGCCCAAATTGTCCGTGTATGGTTGCCTCCCCACGGCCATCAGCACGCGTTCGGCGGCGATGGTTTTCGTCGCGCCGGTCTTGTCTTTGAACGTGACGGTCGCGCCCTTCGCGTCCTTCTTCACCGAATCCACTTTCGCTTCGGTGAAAATCTGAATCCCCTTCTTGCGGAACGCTTTCTCGAGCTCAGGCGAAATCTCCTCGTCCTCCAGGGGCACAATGCGCGGCAGCATCTCGAGAATGGTGACCTCCACGCCGAACGAATTGTAAATCGAAGCAAACTCCACCCCGACAGCGCCCGCGCCCACGATCACCAGCGACTTCGGAATCGCCGGCAGCGAAAGAATCTCGCGATTGCTCAGCACCACCTTGCCGTCGATGTCAATCCCCGGCAGCGAGCGCGCATTCGAGCCCGTGGCCAGCATGATGTGCGTGGCCTCGACTTCCGTAACCTTGCCGTCCTTTTCAACCGTTACTTTCCCCGGCCCGGCCCAGCGGCCCCAACCTTGCATCGTCTCCACTTTGTTCTTGCGGAACAGCAGCTCGATGCCCTTCGCGTGCTTGTTGACGATTTTATTCTTCCGCGCGAGGACGGCCTCCCAATCCAGTTTGAATTCCTTCACGTCGATGCCGAACTCTTTCGCGTTCTTGATGTGGTCGTAGATTTCGGCGTGGTACAACAGCACCTTCGTCGGGATGCAGCCGATGTGCAGGCACGTCCCGCCGAGGAATCCGTCTTTCTCGACCACCAGGGTCTTGAGTCCCCACTGCGAGGCGCGAATCGCGGTTTGGTAGCCGCCGGGTCCGCTTCCGATAATCACCAGATCGTATTTGGGCAAGAGATTCCTCCGCGGCGGGATTCGGCCGGCCCGCCCGCTCGACAATCGGGACTGGCTGGCGGACGGCCGCCTGTGCAAGGGACAGAACTGCGACGAATTTTCGGCGAGCGCCCGTCCCACAGCGCCGCCCTCGATGTGCTGACAAACAGTGAATTTTAGCAGTCGCGCCGGGACCCCGCAACTCTGCTCGCCGCAAAGCCAAGGAAACTAGGTGAGTAAGGCTCCTTGCAAGAATTCGCCCCACCGGTAGTGGGCAGGCTCCTGGTGGGTGCAAAAGTCGGGCACTCAGACGAGGAGCAGGGGGGATTTCGGGGTACACTTGGCGCTGCGACAGAAACCGATGCGGAGCGTACTCCTAATTCTGTGCCTCGCTTGTGCCAGCGTTTCCGCCTTATTCGCTCCTGGCACAAAGCATGAGACCATGACCGGACGGGTCGTTGCGTATTCGGATGGTTTAGTGTGCTTGAATGGGAATGCCTACTGGTCAATGGTCATTCGCGTCCAAAAACCTAAAAACGCCCGTTCGCAATTCATCCGAGTCGACTTCACGCTTCCATGCGACAAGTCACCGCAGTGGGCATCCGCCAAAGGGCCGATTCAAAAATTTCACTTAGCGCGGCGGCAAGATTGCGATGAAGTGCTTGGAGGGTCCATCGCAGGGGAGCCTAACCCAAATCTAGTACTGCCAATCTGGAACCATCCCCCCGGGACAGAAAATGAGACGCTTCCGTTCGGTCAAGTCTTGCCTTGTTATCGCTCCCTCGACCTGCCCTTTGTGCCTGTTGTCTGAGCGGCCTCCGGAAACTTTCCTTGGCATCGCACAGGCATCCATTGCCCTCACCCCAAGCTATTGGTAAATCAGCTGTTCGGAAACTGACACTCGATCTCTCCGCTACCTTCCTTGACACCACCTCATTGCTTCCCTAGAATCCGTTGTTTGTCGTACTGCATCTAAAGCTCCCTGTGACACCATGACCAAGGTTCTGACGATGGACAGAAAGCGACTCGAATACTACAAGAAGAAGCTGCTGGCGCGCCGCGAGGAGCTCGTCAAGACGATTGCGCGCACCGAGGAAGAGGGCCGCACCGCGGACGACGACCCGACGGTGGATCTCGCAGATAAGGCGGCGAACTCCTACACCAAGGAGTTTCTCTTCGGCCAGACAAATCAGGATCGCTCGCTCCTGCAATTGATCGATGGCGCGCTGGCGCGCATCAAGAGCAATGCGTACGGAGCCTGCGTCAATTGCCAGACCGAACTGCAGCAGAAGCGCCTCGAAGCCGTGCCCTGGGCGCGGCACTGCGTCGCGTGTCAGGAAAAAATGGAGCGCGGCCAACTCTAATCCCCGCACGGCAAAGTTCCACTCGTGTCATTCCGAGCCCGCTGCGGGCGAGGAATCCCTCTTCGCCGTGAGAATCAACGCGATTTCTCGTCGCCCCGGCCGGGCCGGGACTCCTCGAGATGACCGGCTTGGGGAGTTGTCGAAGAAATCAGCAACAGTCCAAAATCTGCACCACTTCAATATAAGTATCTTTCTACTTTTATAACTGATGCGCTGGGAGTAGGCTCGACACGCCGTGTCCGCCTTGCTCCATTCCGCGCGCGCTCGTTTACGCGAAGTCGGCGGAGCCGTCGCCTCGATTTTCTTCCCCGCGCCGTGCCGCTCCTGCGGCGAACTTCTCGATTCCGGAAGCCGGATTCCCTTCTGCACCGCCTGCCTCGCGGCCATTCAGCCCATCACCGGCCCGCAATGCGAGCGTTGTGGGAAGCCGATCCTCTCTACTGTCGCCGCGCAAACGACGCAAGTCCTGCTCTGCCACATGTGCCGCCGCGAACTCTACGATTTCGACTTCGCGCGCAGCTTTGCCCGCTATGACGGCCCGCTCATTCACGCCATCACCGCCCTCAAGTACGACGAAGTGAGGCCGCTCGGCGTCTGGTTCGCCCAGCGCCTGGCCGACCTGGTGCGCGCCAATCAAGAATCGTTCGCTGCGGATGCTGTAGTACCGGTACCGCTCCACGCCACGCGCCTTCGAGAGCGCGGCTACAACCAGGCGGAGTTGATCGCCAAGCCGCTGGCCCGGCTCTTGGGCATTCCCTTCCGCTCGTACCTCTTGGTCCGCACCAAACCCCGGCCCGATAAGCTGATTCTTACGCGGCGCGAGCGCTGGCGCATCGTACATGGCGCATATGCCACGCGTGCCGGTGCCCAGGTTGACAAATTGCGCGTATTGCTGCTAGATGATGTAATGACCACCGGGGCGACTCTGGATGCCTGCTCCCGGGCCCTAAGAGGGGCTGGGGCAACCCGGGTGGTCGGGCTGACAGTGGCCCGGGTGCTCCCAAACTGGGAGCCGCCCGGCGAGAGCCAACAGCAGCCCGGGCCAGAGGCCAAGTAACAATGATTGCCACCGACGAGGGCGACCCAGCACCCATCCTACCTCGGTCGAAAGAAGCCGCCGAGGCAGCCGTCAGACCTGCGCTTGCCCGCCGTTCCCAGTCCGGACATAAACCCGCCATCATGCAGGAGCCAGTGCTCGTCCTCAATGCCACATTTGAGCCCATCAACGTAACGGCGGTGCGCCGCGCGATGGTGCTGATGCTCAAGGGCGTGGCGCAGGCGGAAGAGTTGAATCATGCGGTGATTCATTCGGCGGCGCGCACGATCAAAGTGCCTTCGGTGATTCGCCTGCTGGCCTATCGCCACATTCCCCAGCAGACGCGCGCTCTCTCCCGCAAGAATATTCTCCTGCGGGATCGGAATACCTGCCAGTTCTGCGGCCGGACGTTTCCCGCTTCCGAGCTGACGCTGGATCACATCCTGCCGCGATCCCGCGGCGGCCGCTCGTCCTGGGAGAATTTGGTGGCCTGCTGCTATCGCTGCAACAACAGCAAGGGCGACCGCACCCCGGAAGAAGCCGGTCTGCACCTGGTCCGTCGTCCGCGGCCGTTCACCCTGCACACGTCGCGGCAGTTGATGCGCCTCATCGGCAATAAAGACGAAAAGTGGCGCAAATATCTTTTCTACTGACGCCACGCCGCCGCTGGGGATCGCGCTTAACTCACGCGATTTTAATCAGATACAAGAATCTTAGAAAAATCGATGTTTTCCTGCATTTCGTGCAACCTTGAAAAGGGTGCCGACGTTTAATACAATAACACCACTTCTAGGACACACCCCGGGAAGCAGCGTTGGCTTAGCCAAGGCTGCTTCTCTTCTTTTAGGGCCGCTTTTTTTTCGTTACTGGCGCAAGCTCACGCGCAGACCCCGCCGCCAGTTCTCCTGCACGCCCACTCGAATCACTTCCATCTCCCGCGTCAGGTAGCGGAGCAACGGCGCATTCGCCGGATGAAATCTCAGCGCCGGGGCCACCAGGTAGACGCGCGGCGGAAGCCCCTGCAGTTCGACCCCTTGAAAATATCCATTCCGCCGGAAATCGTCCCGCTCCTGGTGCCGGCGCACGCGCAGCCAATAATCCGCCGCTTGCAGGACAAGGTGCAACTCTTCTTCCGCCTTCAGCTCGATGATGGCCAGGCGGCCGTCCCGCGTCACTCCAAGCAGATCCAAAATGCCACGCTCGCCCCCGCTCACTGCCGGCACCTGGCTGTAAATGTGCTGCGGATCGAGTCGCGGGTCCACGCGGCCCGGATCCTCCTGCACCAGCGATTCGAACCAGCGCTCCGCCTGCGCGCGATACAGCCGGTGCTTCACATCGGTTGCCAGGGGATTGCGATGCGTCTCCAGTTCGCGGACTAATTTCTCAAGCCGCGGCCGGCTCGCCGCCGTGAGTGGTTGGGTGTGATCGCCCAACCCGAACGTAATTCCCATCGCTTCCCACGTGGCGAATTGCAATCCGCGAAATCGCAGCGCCACCGACTTTCCGTCCGCCGCCACGCTCAACCGGATCGCCTGCGGCGCGAGCCGCACGATGGGTTCGACGCCGGGCGCGGCGGCCGCCAACAGCGATTCCACTTCACGCCGCGGGATCAATCGCGTGGAAAGATTGCTGGCGTCGCCCGGCTCCCGCCTGTGCGCTACGCCGTGCAATTCGTCGAGCTCGTAAAGCTCCACGCGTAAACTGGAAACGAGCGCGGCCATGCGATGCGCCGTGACGTGCGTCGCGCCCTTCGGCAGAAACAATCGCAATCCCGCCACCGTGCGCGTCCTCGCCGCGCTGCTATCCCGCGCACTGTCGAACCATAACAGTCCCGCGGTCAGCGCCGCATCGATCGTCGCCGCGCTCTCCCCCGCCGAAACACCCGCCACGGCCCACGCTTCCGAGCCGCGATGCATCAGCCCGCGCGCGTAACATTCCGAAAGCGAGCGCTCCAAGTCGTCGCGCGCGGAAAGCGAATCGAGTGTTTCGTCGGGAAATTTATCGCGCAGGATCTGTCCGAATCGCACGAGGAATTCCGCGCGCCGCGACCGTGTCATTTGCTGTTCCGCGGGGCGCTCTCGCGCCGCCGTCCGGAATTCCAGCCGCGCCGGCCGCGTGTGCCCGAATCGCTTCACTTCCAGCACCACGCAGTCGCCGGACTGCTCCGCGATCCCCACCACGCGCCGCACCACGCTCTCGGCGTCCGACCAAAGATGAATCAGCAGCGCCGAGTTTTCCGCCCGCACCTCAAAGTGCAATTCCGCCCCGGCGACCCGCCGCCCGTTCTCCTGCACCTCCACCGCGCCGGACTTCGCCAGCCCCGCGAGCGCCTGCTCGATCTCGCGCCCTAGTTCCACGGCCGCCAACTATACAGAAGCACAACAAGTTTGGCTAACCCCGTTTTTTGCGCCGCGCCTTACACCGCCGCTTGACGCCGCGAATCGCGCACCTTAGGGTGGATGCTTTCCATCAGCGGAATCACCAGGCGCGCGTGAACAAGACTTCTCAAGCCGTCATCCAAGTCTCCGGAGTCCGCAAGACCTACGGCTCTCTCGTCGCCGTCGACGAAGTCTCATTCGACGTCCAAGACGGCGAGATCTTCGGCCTGATCGGCCCCAATGGCGCCGGCAAGACCACCACAATGGAGTGCATCGAAGGCGTGCGCAAGCCGGACCGCGGCAACATCTCCGTCCTCGGCCTCGATCCTGTTCGCGACGTCTACAAGTTGCAGAACCGCATCGGCGTGCAGCTCCAGCAAGCTCAATTGCAAAAACGCATCAAGGTCTGGGAGGCGGTGGACCTCTGGGCCTCGCTCTACGAAAAAAAATCCGTCGATGGCGAAAAGCTGCTCGAGCAGCTGGGCCTCGCCGATAAACGCGACTCCTGGTTCATGAATCTCTCCGGCGGACAAAAGCAGCGCCTCTTCATCGCCCTCGCGCTCATCAACGATCCGGAAGTCGTCTTCCTCGACGAGCTCACGACCGGCCTCGATCCGCAGGCACGCCGCGCCATCTGGGAATTAGTCCGCGGCATCCGTGAACGCGGCAAGACCGTCTTCCTCACCACGCATCTTATGGAAGAAGCCGAGCGCCTCTGCGATCGCGTGGCCATCATCGAGCACGGCCGCATCATTGACGCCGATACCCCCGCGCGCCTCGTCGATCGCCACTGCCCGGAGCGCACGGTGGTGCTCGCCACGGATGACGCGCGCGCCGAAAAGTGCTTCCGCGCCATCCCGCGCGTCGATTCCGTCGAACGCAGCGACGCGCGATTCACGCTTCGCGGCCGCGGCGATGATCTCGTCACCGACGTCATCCATTGCCTGTCCGAAAATCGCATCCGCGTCACCGAATTTCGCACCGTCCTCCCGAATCTGGAGGACGTATTTCTGAAATTAACGGGCCATGAGTTTCGCGATTAAGGCGCCGTCGCAAGAGCCGTTTTCTTTAGGAGGCCACGGCTTTAGCCGTGGCATAAGCGACGCAAGCGCACTGCGGCTTTAGCCGCTGAAGTTCTGCTACTCGGAATTGTTGGACAGCAAAAGGGAATTTCACAAAACATGCTCCGCGGCCTCTGGAAACTGACCTGGATCGAAATCAAGATCTTTCTCCGCGAACCGCTCGGCGCGTTCGGCACCATCGCCGTCCCCGTCATCGTCTTCCTCGCCGGCGGCCGCCTCCTCGGCCGTAGACTCCCGCCCGCCGCGCTCAACACCAGCACGTTCCTCCGCGTCGGCATCCCGGTCTTCGCGACGATCCTCATCACCCTCAGCTCCGTGATGTCGCTCATCACCATCGTCTCGATTTACCGCGAAGGCGGCATCCTGCGCCGCCTCCGCGCCACGCCGCTCCGCCCGCAAACGATTCTCACCGCGCACGTCATCGTCAAACTTCTGCTCACCATCGCCACGCTCGCCTTGATGGTCCTCGCCGGCAAACGCTATTACCCCGTCGGCGTCCACGTCCCGATCTTCAATTTCACAGTGGCCCTCGTTCTCGCCACCTGGAGCTGCCTTTCCATCGGTTTCCTGATTGCCAGCATCGTCCCCACCGCCCGCTTCGCCCAACCCATCGGCGTCGTCATTCTCTATCCGATGCTCGCAATCTCCGGACTCTTCTTCCCCATCACGTTGCTCCCTCGAGTGCTCCAGGCCCTTGCGCGAATCCTCCCTCTCACTTACGCCGTTTCTCTCCTTCAAGGCATTTGGGTTGGCGACCCGTGGTCCGCCCACCTCACCGACGTCGCTGCCCTAATCGTTATCTTCCTCGCCTACACCGCCCTCTCCGCAAAAGTCTTCCGCTGGGAATAACGCAATTCGTTCTTTCCTCATCGTGGTGGTCGAAGTTCCGCCAAGGGCGGCGAAAAAATAGCGTAGCGAATGTCGCGCGACTCGGCCCCGCGCGATCGCCTGCGCCTTGCTTCGCTCGGCGGTCTGCGCGTAGGATGGCCTGCGCTGGGACGTCAATCGAATCGCGACACAGTGGTCGCGAGCGTCATGCGAGGTGTGCACCATGCAAATCAAGAGCTTCGCGAAACTCTGCCTGATATTGATCGCCGTGGTTTCCTCCGCGGCATACGCACAAACGGCCTCCGCGCCTCCGGCCCAGACGATTGTCGCCACCGTCGACACCACCCAGGTCAGCCAGCCGATCAGCAACTATGAATACGGGATGTTCATCGAGCACATTCGCTCGCTCATCTACCGCAGCCTCTGGTCGGAGATGCTGGACGATCGCAAATTCTATTACCCGATTACGTCGCAAGAACCCGAAGCCGCGCCCACAGCGCAGGGCGGACCTTTTGCCCGGCTCCAGCCGCGCAAATGGCGTCCGGTCGGCCCCGACGCGTCCGTGGTGATGGACAAAGATCATCCTTTTGTCGGCGAACAAAGCCCGCGCATCGAGCTCGATCCCTCCACGCCGCACGGCATCCGCCAATCTGGTTTCGCTTTGGTCAAGGGCAAGAGCTACACCGGCCACATTCTTCTTCGCGGCTCCGCCGGAGCCAAAGTGAAGGTCACGCTAATCTGGGGTGACGCGGCCAGCGACCGTCAAACCCTTTCCTTCTCCGCATTGGCTGGCGCGTACCGAAAATTCCCGCTTAGCTTCACGGCCCAGAGCAATACCGATACAGGCGCTCTGGAAATCACCGGCACGGGCGCCGGAAATTTTCACATCGGCACGGTCTCGCTCATGCCGGCCGACAACGTGCAAGGCTTTCGGCCCGAAGTGATCGCCGTCTTGCGCCAACTCCACTCCGGATTCTGGCGCTTGCCCGGCGGCAACTTCATCTCCAATTTCAATTGGTACGACTCGGTAGGCGACCGCGACACGCGCCCGCCCGATTTCGACAATGCCTGGAACGCGGCCCAGTCCAACGACGTGGGTATGGATGAATTTATGACGCTTTGCAAGCTTCTCGGCGTCGAGCCCTACATCACTGTCAACGCCGGCTTCGGCGACTCCCACTCCGCGGCCGACGAGGTCGAGTACCTGAATGGCGCGGCCACTACGCGCCTCGGCGCGATGCGCGCGCGCAACGGCCATCCCGAGCCGTACCACGTCAAGTTTTGGGACATCGGCAACGAGCCGTACGGTACCTGGCAACTGGGCCGCACAGATCTGAAGTACTACGTCCTCAAGCACAATGAATTCGCCAGCGCGATGCGCAAGGTGGACCCTTCGATCACGCTGCTCGCCTCCGGCGCAATGCCCGACGAGATGACCATCGAAGGCATGACGCATGCCATGCATCTCGATGACCTTCAGGCGCAGTTCGGCTCGGATGCGGACTGGACCGGCGGCCTTCTCGCCCACTGCTGGGGAAATTTCGACGGCATCACCGAACACTGGTATTCGCGCGCGGGGTTTCGATTTGACATGGCCCACGCCAACGACCCTGCGCTCCGGGCCGGCCTGGAACCCGGCTACGTTGCGGCCGACGAGACGCTTCTCGAATGGGCCCGCCATCCCTCCAATCGCGTGCACCTGAAGGCCGAGGAGTGGAACGAGTATCAGCAACGGTTCCCCGCGATGCTCGATAAGAAGATTTTCCTTTCCATCGATGAGTATTCCTACTCCGGCGCGCCTCCCAATTTCAAAACCGCGCTGGCCTATGCGATGGTCTTCAACGAAATGCTTCGCCACACGGATTTCCTGCGGATGTCGGCGTTCACCATGGGGGTCTCCACGCTCGACCTCAATCAGAACGACGCGGTCCTGAACACCACCGGACTTCTCTTCAAGTTGTATGGCGATCATCTGGGCGCAGGCATGTTGCCGGTGGCCGTCTCCGGAAATTCGCCGCAGCCTCCGCCGAAATATCCCGTGGGCGGCGATCAGCCAAAAACCAACGCCGGGAGTCCGACGTATCCGCTAGACATGGTGGCCGCACTCAGCGCCGACCGGAAGTACCTCATCGTCTCCGTCGTCAATGCCACCGATTCAGCGCAACCGCTCACCCTGAATGTGAACGGCGTCCAGTTAGCGGGAAAATCGACGCTCTGGCAAATGACGGCGAAAGATCTGAATGCCGCGAACCGCGTGGGCGAGAAGCCGCAAGTCGAGATCCAAGAGATCGCGATGGACAACGTCCCTCAGACGTTGTCGGTCGCACCGTACAGCGTCAACATTTATCAGTTCCTCTTGGCGCAAGCAGCGCACTGAAGATCCGCGCCGAGGGCTTCGTCTTGTTTCCTCGTAGCGGCGACCTTTAGGTCGCCATCTTCAATCACAAACGCACGCGAGTCATCCTGCTTGTCGCGCTCTAGCCCGCCGCGGCGGACGAAGGAGGGCCTGCCCGACGCGCGTAGTAGCGAAGGCACTCTTGCCGGCGCGCTTTTTGTTCCCGCATAGGGCGGCTCGTCCTGCCTGCCCGCCGAAGCCTAGGCGAAGGAGGGAGCGAACCCGAAGGGGGCTTGCTTGCCGCGCCCGCCGCGGCGGGCGAATTTCGACCGAGTCGGAAAGGCGGGCCACTCTGTTTTCCTTGCCGCCTTGCGTCCCTGCCTTCTTGCGTCCTCCCCTCTATACCCTCACAATTCACGCGCACATCCAATCCGCTGGAGGAAATCAACCATGAAAGCAGCGGTCGTCACCGCGAAGGGCGGGCCGTGGGAGATCCGCAACGTCCCGGAGCCGCAGATCGGTCCCGGTCAAGTGCTGGTGAAGATGCACGCGAGCGGAATCTGTTTCGCCGACGTCCACGAAACGCTCGGCCACTTGCCGGGTGCGTTTCCGCGCATTCTCGGTCATGAGCCGGTGGGGGAAATCGTCGCCGTCGGGCCCGGCGTCACTTCGCGCAAGGTCGGCGACCGCGTCGGAACCGAGTGGACGCAGCACACCTGCGGCCGTTGCGAGTGGTGCCAGCGCGGGCGCAAACATTTCTGTGCCGATAGCCAGGTCACCGGAGTTGACCTGCAAGGCGGCCACGCCGAGTTGATGCCGATGTACGTTGAAGCCGCTACGCTCATTCCGGACGGCCTCTCCTACGAACAGGCGGCACCGATCTTCTGCGCGGGTTACACCGTCTGGAGCGGACTGCGCTGGGCCGATCCCAAACCGCACGAGCGCGTCGCGGTGCTGGGCATCGGCGGCCTCGGCCACTTGGGCGTGCAGTACGCGAAAGCGGCGGGCTTCGAGACCATAGCCATCTCGCATTCGCCCGACAAAGATAAATTCATTCGCGAACTCGGAGCCGATGAGATCGTGCGGGACGGCAAGGGCCTCGCCGCGGCCGGCGGCGCGGACATTCTCTTGAACACATCCAATTCTGTGAAGGCGATGACGGAAAGCCTGGTGGGGCTGCGCCCTGACGGCCGGTTTGTCGCTATGGGCGCTGGCGCCGAACCGCTTCAAATCGCAATCGGCCCCCTCCTGATCGGAAAGCGCATCCGCGTAATCGGGAGCACGCAGAATGGCCGCGAGTATCTGTACGAAGCGCTCGATTACGCGGCGAAAGGTAAAGTGAAAGTCATCGCGGAAACGTATTCGCTGGACGAAGCGCCCAAGGCCTATGCGCGCGTAGCCGAAGGCAGCGTGCGTTTCCGCGCCGTCCTGGCGATCTGAGGGGGTGCCGAAAAACTCCACGCGCCGTCATTCCGAGCCTGCCCACCGCGGCGCAACGCCACCTGTAGTCATCCCGAACCCGCGAATCGGGTGAGGAATCTCTCTTCGCATTTGAAGCCTGCGGAGAGATTCCTCGCTCCGGCCAGGCCGGGACTCGGAATGACTCAAGGCGAGATACTTCGCGAGTGCGAGAGCGTGGAAATCAGATGGCGCGGGGCTATTTCAAATCGAGCCCGGTGATTTTCACTCTCGGGTACTGCACGTTCCACTGATCGGAGATGTGCTCGTAGCTCAACTGGAAATCGCGCTGCTGGCCGGGACCGATGGGATCCTCCGAGGGAGAGAGCAATCGTTGCGTGTCGCGCAGCACCACTTGATTGAAGACGTCGTGAAACTCGATCGTGACCTCGATCTGCCGGATCGCCCGCGGCCCGTCGTTTACCACCGTTCCGAAAATAAAGGTCACCTCCTGATTCAGAAAATTCGAGGCCCGGCTCATTTTCGGATCGGTGAATTTGATGTTCGCGACGTACGCCTGTTCCTGCGCGCCCATCGGCAGCGGCTTCGGTTTCTCCGGAGCGCTCGAGCCGCCAAAGCGCGAGTACAGCACCACCGCCGCCACCAGCAGCCCGACCACCACGAGGCCGAAGAGAAACGCCACGGGCATCTGGCGTTTTTTTTCTTCTTCTAACATGGACATGGGCGGCGCGACCTCCTCGTATTTTTCCGCTACCGGCCGAACGCAATGCGCAACACGAGCGGCTCCGGCAGCCCCACTTTTTTCATGCGCTCCTGCACGGCGGCAATATCATACGGCACCCGCCAGAATTCCACGACGCCGTGGTCGATATCGGCGATGGCAAATGCCGCGCGGGCGTCCCCGTCGCGCGGCTGGCCGATCGAGCCGGGATTGAGCAGGTACCTTGTGCCCGCCTCGATCCGCAGCGCCGCGAAGCCGGCCCCGGGATGCACCTTGAGTTGGATCACCTCGAGGCGGTCGCCTCGATACGAGAATCCGCCCTGGAAATGCGTGTGTCCGAAAAAGGTGACCGGCAGGCTGGCTTCGAGCAGCCCGCTCAACGCCTGCGCCGGCGAGAATACGTATTCGTCCTCATCGTTGTAGGCGCCGTGCACCAGCGCGATGCTGTCCGCGGTGACCGGCCCCGGAGGCAGGTCCTCAAGGAATTTCAGGTATTCCGGCCGGAGCTGCGCGCGCGTCCAATCCACGGCCGCCTTTGCGAGCGGGTTGAGATCGTCGCCGCTGGCCGGCCGCGAGACAGCTTTGTCGTGATTTCCGCGAACGAAAACGGTGGCCACTTCGCGCACCCGCGCGATGACCTCTTTCGGGTCGGGACCGTAGCCGACAACGTCGCCCAGGCACACGGCCTTTTCCCAGCGGCCTTTCGCGGCCACCAGCACGGCGTCGAGGGCAGTGCCGTTGGAATGTATGTCGCTAAGAACAAGAAATCGCATCTGTGAGTTGGTTCGCCCGGCGGGATGATTATAGACGATGCGCGCCCGTTGCGCTTTGCGGGTATCGATTTAAAATCCCGCCGCTCACTTTTTTCTTGGCGCCGCGTCTATCGCCTCAGACGGTCGGAGCCACTGAGAAAAGAGCGCTCAAGTGACTGCAAGATGGTTTTTGCGGATTACGCCGTGGCTCATCGCCGCGGCCCTCGTCGTACCCACCTTCGCCAAGCAGATCGACCGGCGAATCAACTTTGACCACGAAGCCAAGATTGGACAAACCCAGATTCGCCCCGGCGAATACGAACTCATCGTAGACGGCGATCATCTTACGCTGAAGCACGGTAAGCAAGTTGTGGCCGAAGCGCCTGCGCGTTGGGAAAAGCGGGACACCAAGCCCGATTCCGACGCCATCGAGTACGGACCAGGGAACGCCATCAGCGAAATCCGTTTCGCCGGCGATCCGAATGCGCTGGTCATCGCCACACCCTGAACATAGACCCAAATGAAGATCCAATTCGCGCCGGCGGCGCTGAAACCAGTCCTCGGCGCCGCTGCCGCGCGGATTAACGTATGAACATGCAGTCGCCATAACTATAGAAGCGGTAACCCGCGCTCACCGCGTAGCGATACGCCGCGAGCACACGTTCCCGTTCCGCGAACGCGGAAACCAGAACGAGCAGCGTCGAGCGCGGCAGATGGAAGTTCGTCAGCAGCGCATCCACGACGCAAAACCTGTGCCCCGGGTAGATGTAGATACTTGCTTCCCCACGTCCTGCCTGCACGATTTGCGCCGCGTCCGGAGATGATTCGTGTTTTCTCCCTGCCGCCTTTCGGGCGGCGTCTTCCAGAGCCCGCACTACGGTGGTTCCCACCGCCACGATGGCGCGCCCTCCACGCTTTGCCCTAGCGATCGCGGCGGCCGCCGCCGCAGGTATTTCGTAGGACTCGGAATGAATCTGGTGAGCCTCCACTTGCTCGCTGTGAATCGGCTGAAATGTCCCCAGTCCGACGTCCAGCGTGATCTCGGCGATCTCCGTGCCCCGCGCGCGGATCTGCTCTACGAGTTCCGGCGCAAAATGTAGTCCCGCAGTGGGAGCCGCAACGGCCCCGGGCCGGCTGGCGAAGATCGTCTGATATCTTTCGCGGTCGGAGGGATCGTCCTGGCGAGTGATGTACGGCGGCAGAGGCACGTGCCCCAGCCGGCTGAGTGAGATATCAATTTCCTCAGGCCCTTGCGGCGAAGTGAACTTCACCCTCCGCTGCCCGTACTCGTCCTGCGCCATGATTTCGGCAATCAGTTCACCTTCGCCGAAAGCGATTTTTTCTCCCACCTTCAACTTGCGCCCGGGGCGAACCAAAGCTTCCCAATCGCCCTCCGAAATATGCCGCGTGAGCAAGACTTCAATTTCCGCGGAGAGATAGCCAGGCTGTTTATCTGACTTCCCGCCCTGATGCGCCCCCGGTTCGAGCCTCTTTCCAAAGAGTCGGGCAGGAATTACGCGGGCGTTGTTGACGACGAGAAGTTCGTTGCCGTGGAGCAAAGCCGGGAACTCCCTGACGTGTGCGTCCTCCCAGGCCCCTGACGTGCGCCCCAGAACAAGCAGCCGCGAGTCGCTGCGGCCCTCCAGTGGACGCTGGGCGATTTGTGAAGCCGGCAGCAGGTAATCGAAATCGGAGAGCAGCATCGTCTTCATATTGCAACAGGATCTCAAAAAACACAAATGGTGCCGCTAAGTGGCCTTAACTAATTGCAAATACATGACTTATACATACAAATCGGCCGGGCAAGAAGCCGGAAATATATCTTGACATTACAGCACGCATATTTTATGCTCTGTGTGCAGTCATATAATTAAAACGCAAGGAGGAACGAGGATCATGAATGCTGTCACTCGCTGGGACCCATTCTTCAACTTTAACGCGCTTCAGCGCGAGGTAAATCGACTCTTCGAGGGAGCAGCGGCACAAAGCTCCAACACCGAATCGGGTCTGACGGCCTGGGCGCCCGCTGTGGACATTTACGAGAATGGGAACGAGTTCGTCGTGAAAGCCGATATCCCGGAGATCGACAAAGAAGACCTCGACATTCGAGTGGAGAACAACCTGTTGACCCTGCGCGGCGAGCGCAAGTTCGAGAAGAACATCAGCGAAGAGAACTATCTTCGCGTAGAGCGCGCCTACGGTTCGTTCAGCAGGAGGTTCACGTTGCCGAACACCGTGAACACCGAGGGCATCTCGGCGCAGTATGAGAATGGAGTGCTTGCTCTACATCTGCCGAAGCGCGAAGAGGCCAAGCCGAAACAGATTCAGGTGAAGGTTGCGACCAACAACAACTAAGCCGGTCTCAGGAAAATTTCGAGATCGCTCGCGGGGCCGGCGATTGCCGGCCCCGTTCCATCTCCGGCTGCATCTAATGGGAAGAAGGAAGAGATTACTATGCTTCGCTTTGACAAATTGACCACCAAGGCCCAGGAGGCCGTCCAAGAAGCGCACGATATCGCGGCGCGACACGACCAACAGCAGATCGAGCCGCTGCATTTGCTGGCGGCACTGATCGCGCAGCCGGACGGGATCGTCACCCCGCTGCTGAACCGGCTGGGCGTGCGACCGGAGTCTATCGCCTCCGAGATCGAAACTGCGTTAGGACGGCTGCCGAAAGTTACGGGCGTTGCGCAGCAACACTTGAGCTCGGCGACGAACAAAGTGCTGGAGCGCTCGTTCGACGAAGCGGAGCGCTTCAAAGATGAGTACGTCTCTGCAGAGCATTTGCTTCTGGCGATTGCGGCGCAGGAGCGCGATCCGGCAGGCCAACTTCTCGGGCAGAACGGCGCGACGCGCGAGGCGCTGCTGCAAGCCCTGGCAGCGGTGCGCGGCAGTCACCGCGTGACGTCGCAAAATCCGGAATCAACTTTTCGCGCGCTGGAACAGTATGCGCGCGATCTCACCGATTTGGCGCGGCGTCGCCGGCTCGATCCGGTGATCGGGCGAGACGATGAAATTCGGCGCGTGATGCAGATTCTCGCGCGGCGCACAAAAAATAATCCCGTGCTCATCGGCGAACCGGGAGTGGGTAAGACGGCGGTGGTGGAGGGACTCGCGCAGCGCATCGTCGCGGGCGACGTTCCGGAAGTGTTGCGGCCGAAGCGCATCGTGGCGCTCGATCTCGCCGCGTTGATCGCGGGCGCGAAGTATCGGGGCGAATTTGAAGACCGCTTGAAAGCTATTCTAAAAGAGATTTCGGAATCCAACGGACAAGTCATTTTATTCATCGACGAGCTGCACACGCTGGTCGGGGCCGGCGCGGCCGAAGGCTCGATGGACGCCTCAAACATGCTGAAGCCGGCGCTGGCGCGCGGCGAACTGCGTGCGATCGGGGCCACGACCATCAACGAATATCGCAAATACATCGAAAAAGATCCGGCGCTGGAGCGGCGATTTCAACCGGTTCTCATTGCCGAGCCTTCGGTGGAGGATGCGATTGCGATTCTGCGCGGCTTGAAGGACCGCTACGAACTCCACCACGGGGTGCGCATCAAAGATGCGGCGATTGTGGCGGCGGCGACGCTTTCCAACCGCTACATCACGGATCGCTTCCTGCCGGACAAGGCGATCGATTTGGTGGATGAGGCCGCGGCGAGTTTGCGGATGCAGATGGATTCGCTGCCCGTGGAAATTGACGAAATCGAGCGTCGCATGGTGCAGCTCGAAATCGAGCGGCAGGCGCTGCTTCGGGAATCCGACGCACATTCCCGCGAAAGGCTCAAGGGCCTTGAGGCCGAGCTGGCGCGTTTGCGCGAACAGTCTCACACGCAAAAGGCGCGGTGGGAGGTGGAAAAGTCCGCGATCGGCAAGATCCGCGAGCTCAAAGCCGAAACCGATCAGTTGAAGGCCGACGAGCAGAAATACGAACGCGCGGGCGAACTGGCCAAGGTGGCGGAAATTCGCTACGGCAAATTGGCCGCGGCGGAGCGCGCCTTGGCCGAGGCGCAGAAACGCCTGGCCGAACTGCAGAAGGACGGCGGAATGCTGAAGGAAGAGGTCGGCGAGGAAGACATCGCCAAGATCGTGAGCAAATGGACGGGCATCCCCGTGGGCCGGTTGCTCGAAGGCGAAGCAAAAAAACTCGTGGACATGGAAGCCCGGCTCAAGCAGCGCGTGATCGGGCAAGACGATGCTGTGGCGCGCGTGGCTAATTCGATTCGCCGTAGCCGCGCGGGACTTTCGGATCCGAACCGGCCGATCGGCTCTTTCATTTTCCTGGGGCCGACGGGCGTCGGAAAGACCGAGTTGGCGCGGGCCCTCGCGGAATTTCTTTTCGACGACGAGAAGTCGCTCATCCGGCTGGACATGTCCGAGTATATGGAAAAGCACTCGGTGTCCCGGATGATCGGCGCACCGCCGGGATACATCGGCCACGACGAGGGCGGGCAACTGACCGAGCGCATCCGGCGGCATCCGTACGCGGTGGTGCTCTTCGACGAAATCGAAAAGGCGCACCCGGACGTTTTCAACGTTTTGCTGCAGATCCTCGAAGACGGCCGCTTGACCGACGGCAAAGGCCGCACGGTGGACTTCCGCAATGCGGCGCTCATCATGACGAGCAACGTGGGCTCGACCGCGCTTTTTGAGGAGTCCGGCCGCGATCCGGAGCGCGCGCACAAGGAAGCGATGGACGCGTTGCGAGCGGCGTTCCGTCCCGAGTTCCTGAACCGGATCGACGACATCGTGCTCTTCAAGCCGCTGGGCCACGACCAGCTTGCGAAGATTGTGGACCTGGAGTTGACGAAGGTCGGCCAGATGCTGACCGAGCGCAACATGACGCTGGTGCTGAGCGCCAAGGCGATCGAAAAGCTGTTGCGCGAAGGGTACGACCCCGCGTACGGCGCCCGGCCACTCCGGCGGACGATCCAGCGGCTGGTGCAGGACCCGCTGGCGCTGGAAATCCTCGAGGGCCATTTCCTGCCCGGGGACACGGTGCGCGTGGATGTGGACCCAACGTCGGAGAAAATGAAATTCGAGCGGGCCGGAACCGCGGCAATCGAACCCGAGCCGGAGAAGGAAACGACCGGGGCGCAGCGAAGTGCAAGGAAATCGCGCTGACGCCCTGATTTGACGCCGGCGCGATCGGCACCTAGACTGTAATTTGGTGTAAAGGGGACCAAAGACCATGAGAGGCATCAAGACACTTTTGCTTTTGACGGTACTCACGCTCACATTCGTAGCGGTTGGCGGGGCCTGGGCCGGACAGGGCGGGATGGAACTCGGCCTGGGGCTCGCCGTGCTCATGAACGGCTTCGCGTATTTCTTTTCGGACAAGATCGCTCTGAAATCCAGCGGAGCGCAGCCCGTCACGCGCGAGCAATTGCCGCGGCTCTATGAAGTGATGGAGCGTCTGTGCGGCAAAGCGAACCTGCCGATGCCGAAGTTGTATGTGATCCCGCAGCAGGCGCCGAACGCTTTTGCGACGGGGCGCAATCC
Organism: Terriglobia bacterium; assembly: GCA_963799715.1. Classification (GTDB taxonomy): domain Bacteria; phylum Acidobacteriota; class Terriglobia; order Acidiferrales; family UBA7541; genus DASPOJ01. The sequence continues at coordinate 57,671 of CAWCYS010000023.1, forward strand.
CAAGCATGCCTCCGTGGCGGTGACCGAAGGGTTGCTGCAAGTGATGAACGACGACGAGATGGAAGGCGTCATCGCGCACGAACTTTCGCACGTCCGGAACTACGACATCCTGACGACTTCGATTGCAGCGACACTTTCCGGCGCCATCTTCGTAATCGCGAGGATGGGTTTGTTCTTCGGCGGCGGGCGCGGGCGTCGCGGCAACGGAATCGGGTTGCTTCTGGCGATTATCGTCGCCCCACTTGCGGCGATGCTGATCCGGCTGGGAATCTCGCGCCAGCGGGAATACGCCGCGGACGCGGCCGGGGCCAAGATGGTGGGTCATCCGTATGGTCTGATTAGCGCGCTCGAAAAGCTCGGGGCTTACAACCAGCGAATCCCGATGGCGTCTTCACCGGCAACCTCGTCGCTCTATATCGTCGCGCCGCTGAGCCCGGGGCAGATCATGAAGGGACTTTTTAGCACGCATCCGCCCCTCGAGAAGCGAATCGAGGCGCTGCGGAACATGACTGTGATCCGATAAGTCCGGGGGATCATAAAGCCTGACCGCCGACATTCCTTGGCCTTCAGGTCAGTCCAAGATGGCACCTCGTAGGGCTGGATGGAAAAGAATGCCCATTAGGGAAATTTTCTCCTATCCACTCGCGCCTATCCTCATTAGCGGCCCAAATCAGGACTCATAAGCCCTTTATTTACAGATACATCCAAAACCACCTTCGACTGCGGATGGCTAAGGGCTTGCTTAATGGTTTGGGTGGGGGGCGGCGATTGCCGCTCCTGTTCCCAACCGGGTCATGAACTGCAAAGATACAATTCGGCTTATCTGCGAGTACCTCGAAGGCCGGCTATCTCCGCCGGTCGCCGGTGAGATGCTCCGCCACATCGACCGCTGCAAGAACTGCGCAGTCGTCCTGGAGGCGGCGCAACGAACCCTGGAAGTTTACTTCGATAGAGAAGCAGAACCGCCGCGCCAGCGTCAGCAGGTCGCCTGAGGATCCTTCCTTTGGCGCGAAGCGCGCCTACCGCCTTGATTGCCTCTTCCTTCTAAGACTACAAATAACGGACTTTCGCAGAATCTTCATTGCCTGCAACGCTTGAGCAATCAGAAGCGCTGTGTTCGCCCGCCCACGTTTTGCCCAATTAGTTAACACATAGATTGCACCCCAGCGAGTAAAGCTTACAGGGTTTGCGGGGGCCAGCGGCGTCGGCAGCAATCTTCCTGTCTCCGCTAACTAATTGACTTCACAGCATTTACGGCGGGATGCCGGCCTGAAGCCGGTTTTGGCGCATGGCGTGCACCCCTGACTTGGCGCAAGGGGCAAACGGCAAAGGAGAAACGGAAATGTTTGAAGAACTTGATAGCAAGACAACGCCATCCACATCCACCGTAGGCACGCCGCGCTGGATCGGATTGGCAGTAGTCGCACTGGCAGCGGTTTCGCTGGTGTCATTGGCCGTGGGATGGAATGCCACCTCGCACGCCCGGAACGCAGAGGAGAGCCTCGCGGTCCAGACCAAGAGTTTCCAGCAGAGCCAAGACGCGCTCGGCCAGCGCCTCTCGCAAGCCGAAGAGGCCAACGCGCAGGAACAGAGCGAAATGAATCTGGTGAGCAGCAAACTCCAGATCACCCAAGGTGAATTGGACAACGCTCGCAAGCAGGTGAAGCTGACCCGCGAGGACTACAACAAGCAGATTAATCAGGTCAACTCGGAGCTGAAGACGAAGGCCAACCAGGGCGACGTTGACACGCTGAACACCAACGTGAATGGCGTCAAGACCGACCTGGAGACGACCAAGACGAGCCTCGCCAGCACGCGCGACCAGTTCGGCACGTTGATCGCACGCAACCACGAAGAAGTGGAGCAACTGCGCCGGCAGGGCGAGCGCGACTACTACGAGTTCACGCTGAGCGCGAAGGGCGCAAAGCAGACCCTCGGCGGCTTGCAGATCGAACTGCGCAGCACCAGCGTGAAGCACAACGCCTACAGCGTGACGCTCGTGGTTGACGACAAGCGCCTCGACAAGAACAACCGCTCGCTCGGCGAACCGATCTACTTCATCACCGAGGGCGCGCGCACCCCGCTGGAGTTGGTGGTCAACCAAATCGGCAAGAACCACATCTCCGGCTACCTGAGCGTGCCGAAACCCGATCAACCGTCCACGACCGCATCCGCAAATTCCGGCAACTGAGCTCAATCACTTATTCCACCCCGACCGACCAGGAGGGCCCCCGCGGGCCCTCCTTTTATTTTGCGAGCTTGATCCGAGTTTCACCTCTGCCTCAGAGGCTGAAGCGCGTGAGTCCCACTCCCTTGTCGCCACGGTTGAACAATATGGGAAAAAACTCAAAATGGTGTCATTCCGAGGCATGCTGCATGCTGAGGAATCTCTCTTCGGCACTGAACGAGGAGAGATTCCTCGCCGCGCTCGGAATGACACCTATTATCAGCTGACCACCCCGCACCGGAGAGTGTGGCGCGGCACTGCCAAGTTCCAGTAGGATGTTGCCCGACACCGCCATGCTTGCACTTCACGCCGAACGCGCAATCACTCCACTCGAAGAAATCGAAGATGCCGTGGTGCTGGTGGACGGCGCGCGAATCGCGGCCGTGGGAATGCGCGGGCAGATTGCGTTGCCGCGGGGAACACAAGAGCTAACGCTGGCGGCAGGGACGCTCGTGCCGGGATTTGTGGACGTGCACATCCACGGCGCGGGCGGCAAAGACGTGATGGACGGAGACGCCGCGACGCCGGAAACGGTCACAGCGACCGTCGCGCGGTTCGGGACGACGTTGCTCGTGGCGACGACGGTAACGGCGAGCGCGGAGAAGACTTGCGCGAGCGTCGCAGGCATCGCGAGCTACATGAAGACCCAGCTCGCGGCTGCGGGCACGGCGAGAGCGGAGATTCTGGGCGTTCATTTTGAGGGGCCGTTTATTAGCCCCGCACGGCGCGGAGTGCATCCGCCGGAATGGATTGCGGCGCCATCCACGGCGCTGCTCGGTCGCTTTGTCGATGCCGCGCGCGGCGCGGCACGAATCCTGACGCTGGCGCCGGAACTTCCCGGCGCGATGGATTTGATTCCGGTGGCGCGGCGCGCGGGCGTGGTGGTTTCGCTCGGGCACACGGACGCGAGCTTTGATGCGGCGATGGCGGCGATTCACGCGGGTGCGCGTCACGCGGCGCACGTGTTCAACGCGATGCGGCCATTTTCGCACCGCGAGACGGGCGTGCTGGGCGCGGTGCTGACTTCGCGGGAAGTCGCTGCGGAACTGATCGCGGATGGCGTGCACGTGGACGATGCGGCCATCCGGCTGCTGCTCGCGGCGAAGGGCGCCGACCGAGTGGTGCTGGTAAGTGACGGCACCGCGGCAACGGGGATGCCGGACGGGCGCTACAAACTCGGAACGTTTGACGTGACGGTGAGTGGCGGTGTGTGCCGGAACGTGGAGGGAAGACTCGCGGGCAGCACGCTGACGCTTGATCGCGCGGTACGGCACATGGCGGGGCTGGGGATCCCGCTGGCGGATGCGGTGCGCATGGCGACTTGGAATCCTGCGCGCGTATTGGGAATTGAAGAACGCAAGGGGACTCTAGCTGCGGGGGCCGATGCGGACTTGGTGTTGCTCGATGCGGAGTTGAAGGTTGCGCGGGTGATGGTGCGGGGCGCGTGGCTCACCTAGTTCTTATGCGGATTTCGGATTGAGGGGAATTTTCAGCTCTTCGGAAAGCAGATAGGGATCGAAAGGGCTGCAGGCGAAATAGCGGCCGTCCACTTGAATCGTCGGGACTTTTCTTAATCCTTCGTTCACGCGCAAGACCAAATCCTCCGCTGCGACGTCTTCATCGATGTTCACTTCGCGATACGTTACGCCGCGCTCGTTCAGGAATCGTTTGGCGCGGCGGCAATCGCCGCACCAATTTGTGCAGTAAATAATAATTTCGGACATGAGAGTAAGAAGCCCGACGCTCCAATTCGATAGTTATTGGATGCGCGTTTCGAAAGGAGGTCGCAGCGCGGCGGCTACTTGGCCGAGTGTGTTTCCACAGCAGCACCGGCCGCGTGAGCGGCCACCTGGAGGCGCGTCTCCGCCCGCTTGGCCGCGCGCAGGGCGCGCTCCCAATCGAGAGATGTGTCGGTCGGCGAGGCGAACCGTTTTTTTGCGCGCTCTTGCGCGGCGCGGGCGCGGGCCACGTCAATGTCTTCGGCGCGCTCGGCCGCTTCCCCCAGGACGATTACGCGTTCGGGCAGCACTTCGACCAAGCCGCCGATGACTGTCGCGTAAAACGTTTGCGAGCCTTGGCGATAACTCAATTGGCCGATACCCAGTTCGGCGAGCAGCGGCGTGTGGCCCGGCAAGACCCCGAGATAGCCGACCAGTCCGGGCACCTGAACTTCCACGACGCTCTCACGGATGACCAGGCGATCCGGCGTTACCAGCTCGAGTTGGATGTGGTCGGCCAGCATTCCAATTCCCTTTTCAAATTAAGCCGAGGCGGCCATCTTGGCGGCCTTTTCCCGCGCTTCTTCGATCGTGCCCACCATGTAGAAAGCCTGCTCGGAGAGATCGTCGTGTTTGCCATCGACGATCTCTTTGAATCCGCGGATGGTGTCCGCGATGGTGACGTATTTCCCTTCGAGTCCGGTGAACTGCGCGGCGACGAACATGGGCTGCGATAGGAATTTTTCGACTTTGCGCGCGCGCGCGACGGTCTGCTTGTCCTCGTCGGAGAGCTCTTCGATTCCGAGGATGGCAATGATGTCCTGTAGGTCCTTGTAGCGCTGCAAAACGGATTTGACCGAGCGCGCGACGTTGTAATGCTCTTCGCCGACGATGCGCGGGTCGAGAATGCGCGAGAAGCTGGCGAGCGGATCCACGGCGGGGTAGATGCCGCGTTCGACAATTTGGCGGCTGAGGTTCGTCGTGGCGTCCAGATGCGAGAACGTCGCGGCCGGCGCGGGATCCGTGTAGTCGTCCGCGGGCACGTAGATGGCTTGCACGGACGTGATGGAACCATTCTTGGTGGAGGTGATGCGCTCCTGCAATTCACCGATTTCGGTGTTGAGGTTGGGCTGATACCCCACGGCGGAAGGCATGCGGCCCAGCAGCGCGGAAACTTCCGAGCCAGCTTGCACGAAGCGGAAAATGTTGTCGATGAAGAGGAGAACGTCGAGGCCTTCTTCGTCGCGAAAATACTCGGCGACAGTCAGGCCGGTGAGGCCGACGCGCAGGCGCGCGCCGGGCGGCTCGGTCATCTGACCGTAAATCAGCGCGGCGCGCGATTTTTCCGAATCGCCCGCGACGACAACCTTCGATTCCTGCATTTCGAGCCAGAGATCGTTGCCTTCGCGCGTGCGCTCGCCCACGCCGGCGAACACGGAAACGCCGCCGTGCTTCATGGCGACGTTGTGAATCAACTCCTGAATCAAAACGGTCTTGCCGACGCCCGCCCCGCCGAAGAGGCCGATTTTTCCGCCCTTCAGGTAAGGCTCCATCAAGTCCACGACCTTGATTCCGGTCTCGAACATCTCCAGGGTCGTGGATTGATCCGCCAGCGAGGGCGCCGGGCGATGAATGGGATAGCGTTTCTCGTAGGTGACCGGCCCGAGATTGTCCACGGGTTCGCCGAGGACGTTCATCACGCGGCCGAGGGTGCCGCGGCCCACGGGAACGGAGATCGGTCCGCCCTGGTCGTAGGCGGTCATGCCGCGCACGACGCCATCGGTGGGCTTCATGGCGACGGTGCGGACGCGGCCCTCGCCCAAGTGCTGCTCGACTTCGGCGTGAATGTCCAGCGGCTCCGGCACATCAAAGCCTTCGCTGGTGATGCGGACATCGTTGTAAATTTCCGGCAGGTGATGCTCGGGGAATTCCACGTCCACGACCGGCCCGATCACCTGCACTACGCGGCCGGCAAATTTCTTTTCGTCAGGCATCCCTCGCTCCTTCTTTCTCACACTTTCGCAGGCGCGCTTTATTCGGACAAGCTGGCGCCGCTAACGACTTCAATGATTTCCTTGGTGATCGCCGCCTGGCGCACCTTGTTCATGTACAGGGTGAGCTGGTCGATCACGTCGGAGGCGTTGCTGGTGGCGGATTCCATCGCCGTCATTCGCGCCGCATGCTCTGCGGTGGAGGATTCGGCCAGCATCCGATAGACCTGCATCTCGACGTAGCGCGGCAAGAGTTTGCGAAAGATTTCGGCGGAAGAACGCTCGTAGAGGTAGTCCACTTGCGTGGCGGCCTTTTCGTCGCGGACGGCTTCGATGGGCAACAAGCGTTCAATCCGATGCGTTGGGGCGAGCACGGATTTGAACTCGTTGAAGATCAAATAGACCGCGTCGGTCTCTCCCGCTTCGTAGCGCGCGATCAGGAGCTGCGCGATTTCGCAGGCTTTGGCCCAATCCGCTAAGACTGTCACGTCGGTGAATTCCGCGGCGATTTTCCACGGCGTCTTGCGGAGGGCGTCGCGGCTCTTCTTGCCGAGCGTCACCACTTCGATCGTTTTCTCTTTGTGCTCGGCGAGAAAGCCCGCGGCCGTGCGCAGGATATTCGCGTTGAACGCGCCGCACAGGCCGCGCTCGCCCGCGGTTACGACCACGAGCAAACGCTCCTCGGGACGCCGCACCAGCAGCGGATGCTCCACCGACTCCTCGACGCGGGAGACGGCCGATTGCAGGACTTCGCGCAGCGCCTTCGCGTATGGACGCAGCGCGATCACTTTGTCCTGCGCGCGGCGCAAGCGAGCCGCGGCGACGAACTTCATGGCGCGCGTGATCTGTTGCGTGTTTTTCACGGAGCGGATACGGCGTCGAAAATCGAGGAGCGTGGGCATGGTGAGAGAAGCCTGGAGCGGCTAGCGCGCCCCTTCCGCGCGGAAGCGCTCCTTGAATTCATTGACCGCCTTCTTGAGCTGCTCGCGCGCGGCATCGTCAATCTGCTTTTTGGCGGCGATCTGAGCGACGAGCGAGCCGTAGGTTGTCGCCATGAACTTGAGCAAACCCTTCTCGAACTTTTGAATGTCGGCCACTTCGATGTCGTCGAGGAAGCCCGAAGTGCCGGAGAAAATAGAAATCACCTGCTGTTCGACGGTCAGCGGCTGGAATTGTCCCTGCTTGAGCAATTCGGTGAGGCGCTGGCCGCGTGCGAGTTGCGCTTTGGTGGCCTTGTCGAGCTGCTCGGCTCCGAACTGAGCGAAGGCGGCGAGTTCGCGGTATTGCGCAAGGTCGAGCCGCAACGAGCCGGCAACCTGGCGCATGGCCTTGATTTGCGCGTTGCCGCCAACGCGGCTGACGGAAAGTCCGACGTTGATGGCGGGGCGAATGCCGGCGTTGAATAGGTCCGACTCGAGATAAATTTGACCGTCGGTGATGGAGATGACGTTTGTCGGGATGTAGGCGGAGACGTCGCCCGCTTGCGTCTCGATCACGGGCAGCGCAGTGAGCGAGCCGCCGCCGAGCTTGTCGTTGAGCTTGGCGGCGCGTTCCAAAAGGCGCGAGTGCAGGTAAAACACGTCGCCGGGGAACGCCTCGCGTCCCGGGGGACGCCGCAGCAGCAAGGAGATTTCGCGATAGGCCTGCGCGTGCTTCGAGAGATCGTCGTAGAAACAGACGGCGTGGCGCCCGGAATCGCGGAAGTATTCGCCCATGGCGCATGCGGCGTACGGCGCGATGTACTGCAAGGTGGCGGGTTCGGTGGCGGACGCGACGACGACGATTGTGTAGTCCATCGCGCCGGCATCGGTAAGGATTTTCACGACCTGCGCGACGGTAGAGCGCTTCTGCCCGATCGCACAGTAAATACAAATTACGTCGCCACCCTTCTGGTTGAGAATCGTGTCCAGAATGATGGCGGTCTTGCCGGTCTGGCGGTCGCCGATGATGAGTTCGCGCTGGCCGCGGCCGATGGGGATCATCGAGTCGATGGCCTTGATGCCGGTCTGCAACGGCTCGCGGACGGGCTGGCGATCGACGACGCCGGGCGCCATGCGTTCGACTGGAATTCGGGATTCAGCAGCGATGGGCCCCTTGTCATCGAGGGGAACGCCGAGCGGGCTGACAACGCGGCCGACCATCGCTTCGCCTACCGGCGCGGACATGATGGTGCGCGTGCGCTTGACCGTGTCGCCTTCCTCGATGGCGGTGTATTCGCCGAGGAGCACGACGCCGACCTGATCTTCCTCGAGGTTGAGCGCGATGCCGACGACATCGTGCGGGAAGGCGAGCATTTCTCCGGCCATGACTTTCTCGAGGCCGTACACGCGCGCGATGCCGTCGCCGACCGAGAGCACGGTGCCGACTTCGTCGACCGCAATCGATTGCTCGTAGTTGGCAATCTGCTCTTTTAGAATCTTTCGAATTTCGTCCGCTTTGATCGAGGGCATTCCCGCTCCTATTCTGCCGCTAGACGGATCCGCAGCGCATTGAGCTGCGCTCGCACCGAGCCGTCATAAATCTTGGAACCCACGCGCACGATCGCGCCGCCGACGAGGGCAGCGTCCGTTTGAAATCGCGCGTCCACCTTCGTGCTTTTGGTCAATTTCTCGATTACCTGTGTTAACTCGGCCTGGTCTTCGGGCGAAAGCTCATCCGCGGACGTGATGTCGGCGCGGGTCACACCGAGCCGCGTATCGAGGAGATGCTGGAAAGATGCCTCAATTTCCGGCAGGAGCGGAGTTCGCCGGTGATCCACGAGCAAGAAAAGAAAATTGCGCAGGATCCTGCTCGAGCCCGTGCGCTCCATCAACTGCTCGAGGACGGCATGCTTGCCCGCGCGCGGCGTAGCAGGATTGGCTAGGAAGAGGCGCAGTTCTGGCGATTCGTCCGCCATCTCGCGGAAGGTTTTCAATTCGCTCTGAACTTTCGCCACGTCGCCTTGGGCGATGGCCACGTCGGCCAGCGCACCCGCATAGCGCTCCGCGATGGCCTTCAATTGGGTCTCCCTGCCAGCTGAGCAAGAAACGATTGAAATATTGCCGCGCGCCGCTTGGCATCCATGCGCGAGCGCACGAGTGCGCCGGCGCGGTCAACGGCCATGCCCGCCGCCAGCGACTTCAACTCCAGGCGCGCGGCGCGTTCCGCAGCGCGAATTTCGGCGCGGGAAGATTGCTCGATCCTGGCGATTTCCTTGCGGCCCGACTCCGCAACGCGCTCCGCTTCCGCCGCGGATTCCTGGGAGGCCACGCTGCGCATTTGAGCGATTTCCTGATCGAGCGAGGCGACCTTTTCCGAGACTTCGCGCAACTCCTGGTCCGCTGCCGTTTTCTCCGCGGCGGCTTCGCGAATGGAGGCCGTAATCGCCTGCGCGCGCCCGCGGAAGTATCCACCGCCGTAGCGAGCCATCACGTAAGCGAGGCCGCCGAACACCAGCAAGAAATTCAGCCAACGAAATACGAGCCCGACAGTAGATTCCGACGGATCCGGGGAGCCGCTCTCCGCAGCGAACGCGACCGACGAGGCCACAATCATGGCTAGCAGCGCGGCAAAGAACAGCGCGCCGGCGCGGGGTAAAACGCTTGTGAAAGCGGCTCTCATCTCGCGTCGCTCACGCACTGGGCGCTTCTTTCTTGGGCGCGGGGCCGGTGGCCAGAATTGCGTCGGCAATTTGCTGGCTTAGCGCCGCACTCGATTCTTCGAGCGACAGTCTGGCGTTCGCCACTTCGGATTCCAGTTCACGCTTCGCCGCCAGCACTTCCTCGTGCGCGGCTTTGCGCGCGGCGAGGACAATTGCGTCCCGCTGCTCAACGGCGCGGCGGCGCGACGCTTCCTGCTCCGTAAACTGCTCGGCGCGCGCGCTTTTGATCGCCTCTCGATAGGTGCGAAGTTTCTCTTGCGTGGCAGCCTTGCTGGCTTGCGCTGACTGTTGCGCGCCTTCGATGCGGGCGCGGCGTTCCGCGAGTACGCGCTCGATCGGGCGGAAGAAGCTCCAGCGCAGAAACAGAAAATAAAAAAACAAAATGATCGACGTGGGTATGGCGGCGAGGAACAACTGCGCGAGTTGGCGGCCAATTTCCTGCATGTGCGTCGGCGTTCCGGCGGTCTTCTCGCGATTCTCCGAAGGATAAACAGAGGGCGAAGGCCACTCTGTAGCCCAACTGGGGCTTGGGGCGAACCAAGAATTTATAGCATCCGCTGGGGTTCCGTCAACGCACCGAGGGCCAACGCGCGGAAGGCCGGGGGCGGTCAGTGACGATTATTTCAATTGTTGCGCGAAGGCATTCCAGTCCAGCGAACTCCAGATTGCCTCGATGGTGGGGTAGAGGGAATCCTCCTTCGACCGCGGCCCGGTGCTAACGCTGATGCACAGGGACTGCGCTTCCCACGGCGGCAGCGATCGGTCGTAGAAATTGGGGTTGGGGTAGACGACTTCCACCCCGCCCGGTGTGCCCGGCGGCACCACCTGGCCGACGGAAAATCTGCCGTCGGGGCTTTCATAAACGTACGCAGGCGCCGCGCGTTGCTCCGGCGTGAGCGAATTCAGTTGGGCTTCGAGGTCGTGGGCTGCCTTGCCCGCTTGCGCCTGATATCCGTTGGCCGTCTGATTCGTATCGCTTCCTTGCTCCGCCATGGATTTCAACATGTCTCCGGTTTTCTTTTCCGTGTCGAGCATGGTCGCCAAATACGCGTCAGCCTTTTCCTTGCCGAGCGACTTGACCAGTTCGTCGTGGGTCTGCTGGTACTGCTTCATGCGTTCGTCTTTCCCGCTCAGCCACTGCGTATAGGCATTCTGCGGCGATGCCGCGTTCACGTCTTGCAGCGTCTTACGGGCCTTGTCGAGCTGAACCTTCAGCACACGCTCGGCGGTCACCGGCAGCCATCGCGGCTGCGTGCGTTTGGTCAGGAAGACCTGGCCGCCGGTTTGCGGCCAGCCGTGGACGGTGCCGGCCTGTTCCGGCATGAGGTAGAAGGCGCTGACCTCATCCCGTCCAAGGTCTTTTTCGGCGGAGGGATTGTCGCAATCGATCACGTTCATGCTGAAGCCGCCCAGGACCGGTCCCTCGCCAAGACTTGCAAAACGGCCGTTGGCTAATCGTCTCTCGCTGTCGTAACCCACCAAAATGAATCCTGAAGTGACGGGGATGGGCCATCCCCGCGGGGAATTTCGCGCGTCGGCGTTCACGTTGTGGATCAGATCAAAACCGTGAGGAGGATTGAGCAGCGGTATGTGGGAATATGCGGCGAAAATTGCATCGGCAGTGACCAAAGCTCGCTTGGTATCTGCCAAGGTGTCGTAGGGACCCGGCATCGCGCTGGGGACTTGGCTTTGCGTGATTCTCCCCACCTGGTTGCGCGCTTCCTCAGCCGCGTTGGAATCGCCGCCCGCTTGGGAACGGTCGAGGCCGGGACACAACGCGATGAAAAAAGTGGAAAGGCCAGCGGCAACGAGCGCCGAAATCAATTTTCTTTTCATTCTCGACCCCGAAGGAAATTCGGCGCGCATTATCCCACACTATTTCGCTTTCGCTGCGCGCAAACGCCAAAGGCGTGCCCCGCGGCGAGGCGAGCCGGCGTTCTCAGTCGTACGCGAGGGCTTCGACTGGATCCTTGCGGCTGGCTAGCCAGGCCGGATACATCGCGCCGACCAATCCGCCGCCGAGGGCGATCAGCGCGGCGCGCACAATCCAGGAAATGGTGATGTCGATGGTGAGTGTGGGGAAAGAGGCCAGAAACGCGGAGCGCGTGACGTAGCTCAGTCCGATGCCGACGATGATGCCGACCCCGCAGATGACGAGCGTCTCGCCGAGGAGCGCCTTAACGATGTAGCCCTTGGACGCGCCGAGCGCCTTCAAGATTCCGATGTCGCGCGTGCGCTCGACGACGGTGGTGTACATCGAGAGGAAAATCACCAGGAAGCCGATCGCCACGGCGAGCGCGATCATGCTGCGCACGAAATCATCGAGGCCTGGCAGGCTCGACGTCGTCATCAGCGAGATGAAATCCTTGAGCGGACGAATCTCGTAGCCGGGAAAGATCGCGCGCATCTGATCCATGACGGCGGACGCGCGCTCCGGACGCGTGCACTTGATGAAAAAGACCGAGGCTTTGTCGTGCGCGCCAGTCAGGTCCTGCAGCGTGGGCAGCGGGACGAAAATTCGCGCGCCTTTGCCGTGTTCGACGATGCCCGAGACGTAAAAGTCGTGGTCGAGCAGGCGATAGGTGTTGCCGGCAGTGATGTGGCGGGAATTGGCGGCGATGTCGTCCACCAGCATGTCGTTGGGGCCTTGCATGTCGCGCCCCTGGAGGAAGACGAAGCCGCCGGAAACATCGCGAAAGCTCTGGGGATCGATGCCGTAGAGCAAGTCGATTCCGCCGGTGGAATTGAACTGAAAGAGAGCCGGCGCCACGGCCTGCACATATTTTATTTCGCGAAGCTTGTCCGCAATCCGGATGGGCATGGGTGCGCCGCTGAAGGTGAGCAGAACGGAAGCCGAGGGCGGCTGCAACATGATGTCCGCGCCGATGCCTTCGACGCGCTTGCCCGCTTCGCGCAACAGGCCGCTGGTGAGGCCAACGATGATCAAAACCAGGGTGACTTCGACGCCGACGGCGAGAATGCTTACCGCCGTCCGCACGGGACGATGGATCACGTTGCGCGAAACCATTTGGCCCATCATGGCTGTCCCGCCCCGCCTTCTTCGCCGACGTGCACGAGTTCGGACCCCGCGGGCTGCTCGAGGACAAATTTTTCCGGCGCGATCGGCTGGTTCAACGTGAGCTTCGTGATTCGAATTTCGAGCTGATAGTCCTCTTGCGGACGCGTGATGCGGATGTCCTGGGCGAAATTGGTAGCGGCGAGCGCTCCAGGCTGCGGCGGCGTCTGCGCGGCAGGCCACTCGGAATACGCTATGTCGGAATCGAGACGGCCAACGGGGCCGTAGATCTGCACGCGCGCGATGGTGAGATCGGCGCGGTCGAACCAAATCTTGCGCGCAATTTCCCATTGACCGGCGGCGTCTCCGCCCACGTCCACACGGCGCAAAGCGGTGAGGATGTAGTAGCGATTCGGAGCGGCGTCGAACTGCTCGATCAACACCGGGGCATCGGCGGGAATCTCGGGCAAGAAGAGCGCGTCCAGGATGTGCTGGGGCCTGAGATTCTCGATGGGCTTGCTCGACGCGTGCGCGAGCGTCGCGGAGCCGACGAGAAACTTGTTCTTCGAGGGGATGAAGATGCGAAAAGTCTGGCCGTCGCTCACCATGTCAAAAATGTTCTTCCCGATGACGGGCGCCTGGCCAATCACGCGAATGGAAGCGGGCCGCGCGGCCAGGATGAACCCGTGGAAGTCATGATACTCGTGAATGACGCCGCTGTATTCAGAACCAGAGGTCGGCTGAAAATCCGCGGTGACGCTGAGACTTTGGATGGCCCGCGCTTGCGCGTTGTAATCGTCCAAGAGTTGCGCCTTCGTGGCATCCTGCGCGGGGCGCAATTGCGCAGGAGGAACGACGTGCGTTTTCTGCGTGGCGCAACCCGGCAATAAAAGCGACACCGCGCCCAGTAGGCCGCAGAGGCTCAAAGCGCACGCGAACTGCATGTTTGCTTTCATCGTCATAGAGACAAACTCAAGAATTTATCGGCCCGGCAAGGGCGTGTCAATTCAACTTGATTCAGTTCAGCCAAGGCGACTCGGCTCGCGCGATCGCGACGGGAAACTTCTCCAGGGCGGGACGCAGACGGCGGATCACTTCGGTGGCCCACAGCTGGCTGGTCAGCAGAGTCAGGAAACCCTTTTCAAAATCACACACGGCGCAAAACAAATAGGAATCAATGACGGGCTGGTAAGCGTCCGCACCGCGGCTGGCGAGGCCGCTGATGAGCTCGGGATCGCTTTCCGGCAGCGAGCCTCCCGCGCGAAGGCCGAATGTCTCTCCTGCGAAGCGTTCGATCAACGCCTGGAGTTGCGGTGGAGATGGAATGAGCAGCGTACGGCCCGCGCGGTCCGGCTCGCGAAACACGATTTCGCGGCTCTCGCAGAATTTGCGGACGCGCTCCACGTGAGCGAAAAAATCGAGCATCCAAGCGGCGCTTCCGGCAAGGGCGACGACGACGGCCGCCCAAATGCGGGCGGACTCTTCGCCGGCGGGCGGCTCGCCGGTTTCGCGGTCCGCGAGATCGAGCGAGACGCCCTTGATGCCGTCTCCTAAATCGAGAGGCTCGATTTCGAGCCGGTAAAGAGGCTCATCCATCGGGATTAGGCTTCGTCTCCGGCGCTCGCGGCAAAACGTGTTTGAAATTCGGAGGATTGCTTGCGGACTTCCAGCCAATCAAAGAAACTTTCCGGAGTCTCGAGCCAGAGTTGGAACCAGCGCAGAATCTCTTCTTTCTCGGCGCGCTTGTGCGGTTCGACTTTGGGATTGCGCGCGATCATCTCCGCGCGGCGGCGGCCCAATCGTCCCACTTCGAGGGCGCGCTCGACGGCCGGGGCGTCTCCTTCTTCGCGGAATTTCCGCCAAAGCTCGTCCAGCCGCACGATGCACATTTCCGCCTCTTCCAGAGTGGCGAAATGAAGCAAATCGTGGAACTCCTCTTCGTATCGCCCTTCCGTGTCCGAGCGCGTGGAACGGACGACCCGCAGCCCCGCTTCTTGCAAAACGCTCATGACGTAGTCCGAGGTGGCTTTTCCCGCCGCGCCCACTCGCGCCACCATCTGCCGGCGAATCTGCTCAACTTCGGCGGGCGTGAAACGATTAGTGTCCAAATCGGCCGCAATCGCAAGAATCAAATCTTTCTTCGAGAGTTTGGCGGACTGGGTCATGGATACCTCCACCACTAAGACGGTCTGCCCCGGGTCCCGGATTTTTCGGCCGGCGCGTCTCCGGACTGCTTCTTTTCCTGTTCTTCGCGCAAGCGGCGGTAGCGCGCCACATTCCGATTGTGTTCCGCCAGGGTCTTGCTGAAGAAGTGGCCTCCCTGTGTATTCGCCACGAAATAAAGATAGTCCGTCTTTTGCGGAGCAAACGCCGCGCGTAACGAAGCCTCGCCGGGATTGGCGATAGGCCCGGGCGGCAGGCCTTTGTTCAGGTAGGTATTGTACGGCGAAGCGAAGCGCAAATCAGCGGCTTCGAGAGTGCCGCCATAACGGCCGGCCAGTTCAAGGGCGTAGATCACGGTGGGATCGCATTCGAGGGGCATCCGCCGCTGGAGACGATTGGTAAAGACGCCCGCAATCAGCGGGCGCTCCGATGGTTGCGGCGTCTCCCGCTCCACGAGCGAAGCGAGCGTGACGACCTCTGTGACGTCTTGCGGCGGCGCGCCCGGTTCCACGACGGTCGCCCAGATTTGGCGGAAGCGCTTCACCATGGCTTGCGTCATCTCGGCGCCAGTGACGTGGCGCGGAAATTCGTAAGTGGCGGGCGCGAGAAAGCCTTCAAGGTCGGGGGCGCCCGGCGCGAGATCCAAAATCGGCGACGGGTCGCGGGCGGCGGCCAGGAAATCTTCGCGCGTCAAGAAACCCTCCCGGGCGGCGAGGTCCGCGATAGCAAACATATCGAAGCCTTCCGGAATCACCAGTTGCACGGTATAGACGCGGCCATTCGCAATCGTGTCCAGGACTTCCGATTGCGTTTCCGCATGATCGAAATAGTATTCGCCGGCTTTGAGTCGGAGGTGATGGCGGAAGCGGGCCAGAACCTCGAACGCGATCCTGCTTCGGATGACTCCATTTTCCTTGAGGAGCCTGGCGACGGTCCGGTTCGAAGCACCGTGCGGGATGTCCACGTATACACCCGGCGGAGAGAAGCCCTGATATGGCAATCGCCACGCCACGCCGAACCAAGCTCCCGCGCCCAGGAGCGCGAGGATCAGAATCACCCAGAAGGCGCGGCGCATCCTAGCTTCCCGTCCCCGGAGAGGGTTGTTGCAAAGCGTGCCCGCTTTGACGGGACAAGTACTCGCGCAAGATCACCGCGGCCGCCAGCGCGTCAATCGCCGGGGAGCGGCTGCCCGCGCCGTGCCTGCTGGCAGGCCGGCGCCGCACTTCGCGCTCGGCTTCCCAGGAGCTCAGGCGTTCATCCAAGAGATCCACCGGCAGGCCAAATTCTTTTTTGAGCCGCGCGGCGAAGCGGCTGGCCTCCTCAGACATCTCGCTCGGCTGGCCGTCCATATGCAACGGCAAACCTACAACGATTCGCCGGACGGCGTGCTGCCGCACCAATTCGCGCAGGCGCGCCAGGTCGCGCCGGCGGTTCGTGCGATTCCATGTGGCGAGAGGGCGCGACGTCACGCCCAGCGCGTCCGATAGCGCCAATCCCCAACGCTTCCGGCCGTAGTCAATCGCCAGTACGGGCGCCGCAGAAGCGGCCGGGGGCGCCGGTACGACAGAGGCGTGGCGTGGAGGGGAAGCCATTGGCTTCCATTATAGCCCGGGGACTAACTCCGCCAGCGGAGCGTCGTGGGGCCCTGCATCGGATGTTCAAACGGCTGTCCGGTGCGCCGGGATTCGAGGAGGGCCTTCTTCAACTGGAAATACCAACGCGCAGGGCGATCGGCGTCGTCGATCAGCATGAGGGACGGATGATTCTTCAGGCCGACGGCCTGCTCTTCCATCGTGCGTTGATCTTGGCCGACAAATGTCTTCGCAAAGACGCGAAAGATCGGCACCACAAATGGGACCCACCGCAGGATGTTCCACGCGGCGCAGAAATCGATGCGGCAGCGCTCGGCGGTGACCGGCGTGACGGTGGTGCGGCTGGAGAACCAGTACGGCCCGCAGCGAATCACTTCCGTGCGGTGATTCGGCAAATAGAAATCAATCGTGGTGGTAATCGGCTCTTTGTAAATTCGCAACAGCTTGTAGGCGCCGCTGTTGTTCGATGGTTTGTGCGATTGCATCCGGAAACCAAACGGAATCGGCTCGAAGACTTTTTCTTTCACCTGGATGCTGCGCCGCGTCCTCCACCACCAGGATTGATGGACGAACGGCCCGTGTGCCGGGTCCATGAGGCCGATGATGCCGTGATCCACATTGCTCGGCAGATCCGCCTCAAGCCGCATGATCTTGTAGCGTTTGCTGAATGTTTCAAGTCGCGGGGCATCGGGCGGCTTTTCGCCGCCGAGATCGGGGCCGCGCCCAGTGAATTCCGGGACGTACACCCAGACGTAGCCGTCGCGCTCTTCACAGGGATAGCTGCCGCAATAAATGCGATCGATTTTGAGCTTGGAGTCCTCGGTGATGGAAGGGACCTCGAGGCACTGGCCCGTATGCGCCGCGAATCGCCAGCCGTGGTAGGAGCACTCGACGGATTTCCCGTCGAACTGTCCGGCGCTGAGCGGCATGCCGCGATGCGGACAGACGTCGCGCAGGGCGAAGGCGCGGCCTTCGGCGTCTCGTCCGATGGCGAGCGGCTCGTCCAGCAGCCGCGCGGTGATGAGTCCTCGCCGCAAGATGCGTTCGCTGAGCGTGGCGGGATACCAGAAACCGCGCAGCATCTCGGCGCCGACGGTTTGCTGCGTCGACGCGGAGGTTTCGGGAATCGCGTTGGATACGGGGCTTGCCATTTTCTCGCCGGGCCGAAGCGCAAGCGTACTACACGCAAATTCGCGCGGCAATCGCGCCAGAGGAATGCTCGGCCAGGGCCGAGGAGTAATTGACTTCATCCGGTGATTCCATTAGAGTCCCCGCCATTGCGCGGCCAAGAATCGTTCCCGCGTTCGGCCCCATGAGGGGGAAGTCGAGAAGCGCGGTTCGCCGCGCCAGCCGAGAGAAATGAGACTTCAGCCCTCAACCTTCGAGGAGGAACTTTGATGAAATCACGGGCAAGTATTCTGCGGTTGCTGGGCTGGGCGGCGGCGCTGATTGTGATGCTGCTTCCCGCACACACGGTTTTCGCTCAAATGTCGGACAATTCGGGAGGCCCCGCCGTCACCGGAATTTTTGCGGCGTTGGCCGGATTCATGATGTTTTTCTTGATTTTGTTCATTGCGATGTACGTCTACGTCGCACTCGCTCTCCAAACCATCGCCCAGAAGACAAACACGCCGAACGCCTGGTGGGCCTGGATTCCGATTATTCAAGTCATCCTCATGCTGAACATCGCGAAGAAGCCCGTCTGGTGGATCATTCTCTGCTTCATTCCGCTGGTCAACTTCATCGTCTTTGTGATCGTTTGGATGGCGATCGCGGAGGCGCGCAACAAGCCCAGCTGGTGGGGCATCATGATGATTATTCCGGTTATGAACTTGATCGCGCCCGGCTATATCGCCTGGGCGGACTGAGCGCCACAGTCCTCCTGCTCGCAAACTCCGGCCTGGACTTCGGGGAACCTCCGGAATCCAGGCCGGAGTTTTTCTTTTAGGGTGGGCGTACGGGGATGCCGGCGCTAGGGCTGGCGCCCGCGCTGGCCATTCATCCATAGCGGCCAGATTCCGGCGGCTTTCATCTGCGCGTCGAGCCCCATTTGCTGCAACAACGTCTCCAGCTCCGCGCGGGAGAGCCTCGGCCCCAGGGGGGCGAGCCGCTCGGCGATTCCGAAGATCGTGACGCCGGCAATCGCCGTGTGCAGTTTCAATTCGCGAATGTCCACTTTGTCGAACGTATCCGAAAAGGCGTGATAGTTCGGGATGTAATTGGCTTCTTCCTGATTCGCGAGCAGATTCGGCACGCCTTCCAGCAGGAAATCGAAATTGTCGGTGCCCATCGGCGCATCGTCTGTATTTTGCGAGAGGCCCCAGCCATCGAGAGGCTTGATCGCTTCGCGCACGCCGGGCTCGATGTCCTTCCGTCCGCCGAGTGAAAAACCGGTCACGCGGCCGATCCCCTCATCGAAGATTAGGACGCCTCGAATGCGATCCATTTCGTCGCGGTGCGCGCGAACGTAGGCCCAGGAGCCGAGCATCCCCTGCTCTTCGCCCGAGAACAGGATGAAGCGGATGGTGCGGCGGGGCACAAGTCCGGTGGCGTGAATGTCGCGCGCCGCTTCGATCACCATCGCGGCGTTGCAGCCGTTATCGAGAGCGCCCGTCCCGAATTCCCATGAATCGAGATGCGCGCCGAGGATCACGGCCTCGTCCGGTTTCTCACGTCCTCGAATCTCCGCGACCACGTTTTGCTGCTCGACGGCCGGGCCGATAAGGTTCGGCATCTCCCAGTGCACTCGCACCGCCTGGCCCGCTTCGAGAAACCGTTCGAGGCGCAAAGCGTCTTCACGCGCGACGATCGCCTGCGGTAGCTTGTCCAACTGGCCTAGGTACGTGTTCGAGTGGCGATAGAGAAGCAACCGCTCGCGCGTGGACATCCAGAGAATTCCCGCCGCGTGAGCATTCACCGCGCGGTCAATAATTCCCGGCGCGCGTTCGTACTCCTCAAAAAGATCGTCCCACGTGCGCAGCACGGCCGAGTGCACCAGCAGAATAGCGCCGCGCCCGCGATCTCCGACTCGCGCGAAATCCTCCTCTGTGCCTTCGCCCGCGAAGATTACATTCGCATCAAGCCCTCCGGCGGGAATCGCCGGCGACCAGCCCACCGACACGGCTCTCGCCGGGACGGGCGCCGGACTGAGCACGGTGACGCGCGTCGCGCCCTCGCTCCAGGTCATCGGCAGCGTGTAGCTTTCCGTGTGCACGTCCACGCCCGCGTCGTGGAACGCCTGTACGGCCCAATCCACCGCGCGTGACATTTGCGGCGAGCCGGTCATCCGGCCGCCGATTTCGTCGGTGAGGCGGCGAAGGTTTTCCTCGAGCGGCGATGGGCCGAGCGCGTTGGCAATGATTTTTGGCGAAGCCTCGGCGCAGAGTGATTCTCCCGTTTCGGAGCAGGCTTGCGCGTTGGAAGCAGCGCGCATGCGGGCGAGAGGAGCGGGCTCGGTGGGAGAAATCTGCGCGGCGCCCGGCGACAACGCAACGAGGAAGCAGAGCGGGAGAAAAAGGAATAGTAAGCGTCGCAAACTCATCCGTTCCTCTTTCGCGAGCGCCCGCCCGCGCTCGCGAATATTACGCTGGCGACTCGCGCGACCTGGATCATCTCCGCCACGTCATGGACTCGTATGATGTGTGCGCCGCCGAGAATCTCCGCGGTCACGGTCGCGGCCGTGCCCAGGAGCCGCTCTTCGACCGGCCAGGGCTCCTTGCCATTGGCAAGCGCCCGGCCGACGAACGATTTCCGCGAAGTCCCGGTGACGACCGGAAATCCCAACGCCACAATTTCCGGGAGGCGCGCCAGCAGTTCGTAGTTTTGCGCGTAGCTCTTGCCGAAACCGAAACCGGGATCAAGCAGAATCTGCGATTTCGCCACACCCGCCTTCCGCGCGCGCGCCACTCCCTGGCGCAGGCCGCCGATGACGTCGCGCATGACGTCGCGGGCAAACGGCCGCTTCTGCATGTCGGTGGGATTTCCGCGCATGTGCATCAGAATGAGCGGGGCACGATGGCGCCTCGCCACTTCGGCCAATTTCATATCGGTTCGTAGCGCGGAAACGTCGTTGAGAATCTCCGCGCCCGCGCGCAACGCGGCTTCCGCGACTTCCGATTTTCGTGTGTCCACAGAAATCGGGATCTTCAGTTTCCCGCGGAAGCCTTCAAGCACGGGCAATATGCGGTCCAACTCCTCCTGCACGTCGACTGGATACGCGCCGGGCCGCGTGGATTCGCCGCCGATATCGAGGAGATCCGCGCCCGCGCGTTCGAGTTGGAAACCACCTTCTACGGCCGACTGCACGTCCAAAAATTTCCCGCCGTCGGAGAAGCTGTCCGGCGTGACGTTGAGCACGCCCATCACCAGCGTGCGCTCACCCAGGACGAGCGTCCGTGAAGACAAATGCAGGCGGAACCGTTTTCGTGTAGCCATTTTTATTCCAGATCGAAATCGCGCATGGGTTTTTCGACGGGCTGGTCCTTCGCCTTCTTGAGGGCTTCCTCGAACTTACGGGTGAGCACGTCTTCTTTCTTCTGCTCCGCCGCCCAGGATTCGCGGAACTTATCCTCGCGGCGCTTCTCTTGCTCGGCCAAAATGCCGTGCGCGTCCGTCAAATCCACGCCGGTAGCGGCCCTCGGCGGCGCCTCGTGCGAAAGGACGACGGCAAGCTCGGCGTCAACCGTCAGCTTGGTGTGGCAGCAGGGGCAAGTGATTTCGATCGGTGGGGTCTTTTTCGCCATGACGGTATTCTACGCCACAACGCGCCGCGGCAACATGTTTTGGACCGAACTGCGGGGGCGGCGTCGCTCCACCGAATGTGCGCTTCGCGGAGCGCCCGCCAGCTTATGATAGGCGCGCAAATTGAGGGGGCTTACGCCATGACGCGGCCAACCAAAATCATTGCGAGTCAAAAGAGTAATTCGGTCATTCGCGAAAACAGGCGCCGCTTGTTTTCGGTACGGCTCACGCGAGGGGCTGCCCTTCTTGCGGCTCTTGCCGCGATGGGCCTTCTCTCGCCTCTTCGCTTTGCGGGCCGTGCAAAAACGGAGTCGTCGGCAGACAGCCAAGCTGCGGCGCCGGTGGTCATTCAAGTGGATGCAGCCCATCCCTTGGGCCCTTACGTTCCCGCGTGGAATTATTTCGGCGCCGACGAACCAAACTACGTTTACTCGGCCAATGGAAAAAAATTATTGCGCGAGCTGGCGGCTCTGAGTCCGGTGCATGTGCGTTTGCACAATTTGCTGACCACAGGCGACGGGACGGGATCTCTCAAGTGGGGCTCGACGAACGCCTATCGCGAGGACGCCGACGGCCATCCGATTTACGATTGGACCATTACCGATCGCATCTTTGACGCGATGCGGAATGCGGGCGTCCAGCCGTTGGCGGAAGTGGGCTTCATGCCAGAGGCGCTCTCCACGAATCCCGAGCCGTATCGGCATGAATTTCCTAAGGGAAACATTTTCACGGGCTGGTCGTATCCACCGAAGGATTACGCCAAGTGGGCCGCGCTGGTGGCGGCGTGGGCGACTCACCTTCGCGACCGCTACGGCGCGGCGGCGCTCGACGGATGGCTATGGGAGGTCTGGAACGAGCCGGACATCGGCTACTGGCACGGCACTCCTGAAGAGTACGACCGTCTTTACGACGTGACGGCGCAAGCGATTCGCAGCGTGCTGCCAAACGCGCAGATCGGCGGCCCGGATTCCACGGGCCCAGGCGCGGGACGCGCGTCCGATTTTCTACAGCAATTTCTGCTACTACGCGAGTGGTATGCGGGCCGTGGACGAGATCGGCAAGGGTTATATCAATGCTTTTGACCTGAATACGCTTGATTTCGGCTGGCGTGATCTCCAGATCGGCAGGAACAAAGGTTGGGGTGGCGTGATGTCAACGGCAACGGGCCTGCTTGCGTACGGGAGCCACGCCCAGAATTTTGTAGTTCTGGATGGGAGCACGGGCAACCCTTTGTGGCACTTCCACGTTGGACAATTGATCCACGCGTCTCCGATGAGTTACGCGGTTAATGGAAAGCAGTATTTCGCGATTGCAGCTGGAAGTGATGTATTTTCATTTGCGCTTACCCTGATCGTTCGCTTGGCTACAGAATCTGCGACCACTCTGCTTTCTGGTACGCCCGCCGGGAACGACGCGCTCGACCCCCGCCTAACTTCCCCTACCGGGGCTTTCTGGCAGGAGTCACCACCTCGGGGCAGCTCCAGACGCTGTGGGCCACCTCAGAAGAAGGCGGCTCGATCTGGCAGTCGGGCGGCGGTCTGATCTCAGACGGTCCCGGGCAGATCCTCTTCAGCACCGGCAACGGCACCGGCATTGCCGGGAAGCGATCCGCAAAGTCGGCCCCGGGGAAGCAAGCACGCCGCCCTCGGGCCTCGGCCAATCGGTCGTCCGGGTCGAAGTGCAGGCGGGCGGCATAGTAAAGCCCACGGACTTCTTCTCTCCGTTCGAGAACCTCGAAGAAGACAAAACGGACCTCGACCTGGGCTCCTCGGCGCCGATCGCGCTCCCCTCGCCGTACTTCGGCACGAAGAGCGTCCCCCACCTGCTCGTCCAGTCGGGCAAGACGGGCTATGTGTATCTGCTGAACCGCGACAACCTCGGGGGCATGGGCCAGGGTCCATCAGGCAGCGACAAGGTCATCCAGAGGCTCGGACCCTACGGTGGCGTGTGGGACGGCTCGGCCGCGTGGCCGGGCGACGGGGGCTACGTCTACATACCGTCGGTCGAAAAAGGCACAGACAACCTGCGCTTCTTCAAGTACGGCGAAGAAGGGGGCGAACCCAGGCTCTCGCTCGCGGCCACGAGCGCGGACAGCCCCGCGTTCGGATCGGGCTCCCCGATCGTCACGTCCAACGGCACCACCAGCGGCACGGCGCTCCTGTGGATGACGTGGTGTCCGTCGTCGTCCTGTGAAGGAGCCAAATTGCGTGCCTACAGCGCGGTGCCGGCCGGCAGATTGCCGCAGCCGCTCTGGGAAGAGCCGATCGGCACCGCGGCCAAGTTCACCCGCCCAGACGCGAGCAACGGCCATATCTACGTCGGCAACCGCGAAGGCGACATCTTTGGCTACAGCGGTCCACGCCCCGCTGAATCTGCTCCGACGGTAGCGACGGGTGGGGCGTCCTCGCTCACGCAGAGCTCCGCGACGCTGAGCGCCACCGTGAACCCCAACGGCGAGGAAGTCAGCTACTGCGCACTCGAATACGGCACCTCGACCTCCTACACGGGCAGCGCGCCATGCACACCCTCGCCCGGGTCGAGCAGCAGCCCAGTGGCGGTGTCCGCGTCGGTCGCGGGTCTGAGCGCGAATACCACATATCACTTCCGGATCGTCGCCGCCAACGCAACGGACCTGAGCGAAGGCACCGACCAGACCTTCACCACGCTGCCGCAACTAGGGTCCGGGGTCCTGGGGGCGTTGCCCTTCCAGCAGCACAACGCGCCGGTTCCCAATGCCAAGCTGGCGAGTACGTCGCTGACAATGAGTCCGTCGGGCGAGATCATCGTCAAGGTGACGTGCCCGACTGGCGTGAGCCGATGCAAGGGCACGGTCACGCTGCGCACGCTCAACGCCGTCACCGTGGCGTACGGACGTGGGCTGAAGAAGCACAGGCGCGTCATCCTGACCCTCGCGGTCGGCTCGTTCACGGTCGCCGGCGGGAAGGTGACAACCGTGAAGCTGCACCTGTCAGCCGCGGGTCGCGCGCTGCTGGCGCGCACCCATCTGCTGCGCGCGCGAGCCACGATCGTCGCCCACGACGCCACGGGGGCCACGCACACCTCGCAGACGACGGTAACGATCCGCGCGGCCAAAGCGACGCACGGTCGTAAGGGCTAAGCAGACCCACACGCCCACGTGGGCGTGTGGGTGTCGCGATTCCTCGTCGCCGGCTTCGAGTCGCACGCCGTTCTGCATCGCTAAACCTTCATCGCCTCCGGTCGACAGGGATGCATGATGCGGATAGACGTCGGCATTGACGCTCGATCGGGCAAGTGGAGTTATGCGGCCATGCTTGGTGGCGGAGGAGGTCGTCGTGTCAGACGGTGAAACCCCCCCGCACAACCCCGAGCGTGATGACGCTCCTGCTTCCGCAGGAGGGCCCGCGAACGGTGCGTCTCAGCCAGCGCAGAGCCCAGCTCCATCCGCGTCTCAGCCTGCGCAGAGCCCAGCTCCGTCCGCGCCTGAGCCTGCGCAGAGCCCGTCTGCGTCCGCGCCTCAGCCTGCCCAGCCCACGCCCGAGCCTGCCCAGAGCCCGGCTCCATCCGCGCCCGAGCCTGCGCAGAGCCCATCTGCGTCCGCGCCCGAGCCTGCGCACAGCCCATCTGCGTCCGCGCCTGGGCCGCCGGACACCGGCGTCGGCGCTCAAGCGACGATGGCGCCAACCTCCCCCAGACTTCAGCGCCTGAAGCACCTGGTCCAGGGCCGGAATCGCGTGTGGGCTGCGGTGGCAGTGCTGTGCGTCGCAGGCGGGGCGGTTGGCTCGGTGCTCGGAGCGCATGCCGTCGCGCGCTCAGATGCTGCCGAAGCGCGCCAAGCGTTCCCTCGAACCTCAGCCGGGATTGCCTCCACGCTTGAGCTTGCCATTCAGCACGATGAAGACCTCATCATCGGCGCGAGCACCTTCTTTGCCGGTAACCCAAGAGCGTCGGCCGCAGAATTCAGCGCCTGGGTGAATTGGGCGCAGGTGCTCCGTCGCTACCCCGAGCTCGAAAAGCTCGGCTTCGTGGCACTTGTACGAGCGTCGGAACTCGCCGCTTTTGAAGCGCGGATCGCCGGCCATGCGCTGAAGCCGACGCTGGCATTGCGGACGTCGCTGCGCAGTGCGGCCATTCTCCACGGTGTTCCCGCAGGTGCCCGTCCCTACTCCTGCTTGGCCTCCGTCGAACTCGCGAGGAATCCCGCCGAGCACACGCGCACGGGCCGCGATTACTGCGCGGCGACACCCGCACTGCTGTCGTCT
Organism: Terriglobia bacterium; assembly: GCA_963799715.1. Classification (GTDB taxonomy): domain Bacteria; phylum Acidobacteriota; class Terriglobia; order Acidiferrales; family UBA7541; genus DASPOJ01. Next base: position 82,999 of record CAWCYS010000023.1, read on the forward strand.
CGAGACTCGCGACTGAGCATCTACACACCGGCCTCGGTGAGGCGAAGCCAAGGGCTGAGCGTCGAGGCACCCGTGTACAGCGGAAATTTGCCGCCTGCCACGATCGTTGGTCGCAGAGCAGCATTTGCGGGGTGGCTACGTGAGGTGTTGGTACCCGGCGTCGTGTTGCAACAGGCCCTGCAGGGTCACCCGGATTACGCCGTGCGCCTCCGCTACAAGGCCGGCCCGTCGAACGTCGTCTTCACCGCCGGCAGCTCGCAGCCGAGCGCACAGAGCAGCGCGATGAATCTTCACAACGGATGGACCCTGAGGACCTCCGGACCTCCGCCCGCCACCGCGAGCGTGCTCACCGACGGAGGCGCGCTCGCGCTGTTGATCGTCGGAGGCTTGCTGAGCCTGCTGGTCGGCCTGCTGGTCTTCATTCTTGGCACTGGTCGCCGCGCACAGGACGCGGCTCCGGAGATCCGCAAGCGGCCCCATTCGGACCTCTACGACGCGCTGACGGGGCTTCCCAACCGCGCGCTCACGCTGGACCGCGCCGAGCGGATGGTCGCGCGAACGGGACGCCAGTCGGGGATGCTGGCGGGCGCGCTGTTCATCGACATCGACTGGTTCAAGGATGTCAACGACAAGCTCGGGCGGGCCGCCGGCGATCAGCTTCTGAGGATCGTCGCGCGAACGGCTGGCGGGCGTGGTGCGAGGGGAGGACACCGTCGGTCGTTTGCGGGAGACGAGTTCGTCGTGCTGGTCGAGTCGGCAGCCCGCGGGGTGCGGCTCGACTCGCTGGCCCGACGCATGATCGAGGCGCTGCACAAGCCCGTCGAGCTCGACGATTTCGGGCCACGCTTCTTCTCGACCGCGAGCATCGGCGTCGCCTTCGGCCGCTATGCGACTCCGGACGACCTCTTGCGCGACGCGCAGCTCGCGCTGACTGCGCCAAGACGGCGGGCAAGGACCGCTACACGCTCTTCAACGCGAACATGCGCTCGGTGATCGAGAGTCGCGGGGTGCTCGAGGATGAGCTGAACACCGCGCTGCAGGACAAGCAGTTCTTCCTGCTCTACCAGCCGATCTACGATCTCGACGACCCGTAAGGTGGTGGGTCTCGAGGCGCTCATCCGCTGGGCGCATCCCAAGCAGGGCGTCCTGCCTCCCGAGGACTTCATGCCGCTCGCGGAGGAAACCGGCCTGATCGTGCCCATCGGTCGCTGGGTGCTCGAGGAGGCCTGCAGCCGAGCTGCGGCGTGGAACGTCGCTGGCCACCGGGTCGGTATCTCGGTGAAGCGTCTCGGCCAATCAGCTGAATCGAGACGGCTTCGTCACCGACGTCCGGCGCGCGCTGCAGCAGTCCGGGATAGAGCCCTCGCTGCTCACGCTCGAGGTCGCCGAGACGACGGTGATCGCGCGACGTCGCCGCGACCGCCGAGCGCCTCGAGGAGATCAAGCGGCTGGGCGTGCGCATCGCGATCGACGACTTCGGCGGCAGCGGATACGCCCGCCACTCCGACCTGCAGCGCATGCCGCTCGACTTCCTCAAGGTCGACAGGAGCTCGCTCGCCGCGTCCGAGGACGAGGACTACCGCAGCTGGCTGCTCGAGGCGATCCTCGTCGTTCGGGCGCGACCTCTCGCTGACGGTGATCGCCAACGGGATCGAGACCACGAGCAGATGGCCACCCTCCAGACGATGGGCTGCACGATGGCGCAGGGCTCCTTCACTGGGCAAACCCGCCCCGGCGGACGCCGTCGAGGGCCTGTTGGACGCCGACCTCCCGGCGGTCGCGCACAACTTCCCCGACCCTGTTTGACCAACCTCGCGACGGCGAGGGCGCTCGCCGCGCCGCCTAGCGTAGGGTTGATCGATCGACAACGTGGCGATCTTCAACAACGAGCAGGTGCGTGGCTGATTCCGAGCCACGCAAGGTCGGTCTGGTGTTGGGAGCCGGCGGCGTGCTCGGCGGCGCGTGGCTTACCGGTGCGTTGCACGCAATCGCAAGCGAGACCGGCTGGGACCCGGGAAGCTCTGACTACATGGTCGGCACGTCCGCCGGCTCGATGGTCGGCGCGCTGCTGGCCTGTGGGGTACCTCCGTGGTTCATGATTGCTCCGCCGGCGAGAACGTCGATGAGCGATGGCTCCGAGGGCGAGCCGACCACGGCGGCCGAGCGCTCGGCCGGCCGGAGGTACCAGTTGCACCGCGGCGGTCCACTGCTCGGCCCAGGCTCGTGGCGGCTGGCCCTGTCCTCGCTGGCGCGCCCCTACAAGTATTCCCCGGCGACACTCCTTGCCGGTTGGCTACCCCACGGCCCGATCTCAACCGAGCCGCTCAAGGATACGGTGCGCCGCGTCTGCGACGAACCATGGGCTCCCCACCCGAACTACTGGGCCATGGCGGTGGACTATCAGACGGGACAGCGTGTCGCCTTCGGCCGCCCCGGCGCTCCGCGTGCGGAGCTGCCCGATGCGGTGGCCGCCTCGTGCGCCATTCCCGGCTTCTTCAGGGCTGTGGAGATCGCCGGCCGCCGATATGTCGACGGCGGCGTCAGCTCGGCGTCCAACCTCGACGTGCTCAAGGACGAACGCTTGGACCTCGTGATCGCTCTCAATCCGATGTCCTCGCTGCACGCCGGCGCGCCGCGAACGCTCGGTGAGCGGATCGCACACGCGATGCGCCAGGCATCGGGGCGCCGGCTGGGGAGCGAGGCCGGGCGCGTACGTGCCGCCGGCGCCCAGGTCCTGCTCATCCAACCGACCGTTCACGATGTCGACGTGATGGGCAGCAATCTGATGAGCCGCGGCCGGCGTGGTGAGGTGATCGAGACCGCCGTGCAAACGGTGACCGGCCACCTGCGGGAATCGTCCGTCGGGGAGCAGCTGGCCGCGCTGCCGCGCGGACTGCCGGAGCTCGTGCGGCGGCCACGGGGTGCGGCTCAATCCCGGCCGGACTTCCGGACGCTCGCGCGCGCACGTTGGGCAGGCTCTGCGACCGAGGCTGTGCCGACCCAACCGCCTCCTCCGCGCTGAGCCTTGAGCGTGTCGCCGAGCCCGCTGGCCACGGCATGCGCGTGCCGTCCGCGTGAGCGGCCCTCCAGAACGCGGAAAGGCCCCGCCGGCACGGGAGCCTTCTGCAAGAATCGCGCGATGGACCGCGGCAGGGCGAGCACGACGGCGATGGGGACAGCGCTGATGCGGGCGGCTCACACGCGCTTGGACCGCCCCGTGCTGATCGACGACGCCTGGGGCGACCGGCTGGTCCTCGCAGAGGAGCGCGAGGCGATGCTCGCGCGTGCTGGTGGTGGGGACGCGGACACCGTCCTGCGGGCACATCCCTCCTACGGGACGGTGATTCTGCGCGCCCGCTACGCCGAGGATGTGCTGGCAGAGGCCGTCCGCCGGGGGGTCCGCCAGTACGTGATCATCGGCGCCGGCATGGACAGTTTCGCGCTGCGCCGCCCGCCGTTTGCGCGCGACCTGGAGATCTTCGAGGTGGACCATCCGAGCACGCAGGAGCTCAAGGCGGTCCGGCTTTCGCTCTGCGGTATCCCGCTGCCGCCGGGTTTGCACCTCGTGGCCGTGGACCTGAGCGAGACGGCGCTTGATGATGCGCTTGCGAGCTCGCCGTTTCGCTGCGATCGCCCGGCCTTCTTTTCGTGGCTTGGAGTGACGACCTACCTCACCCGTGAGGCAAACCTCGCCACGCTCGCCGCGATTGCGTCCTGTGCACTCGCCGGCAGCGAGCTCGTCTTCAGCTACCTCGATCAAAGCCTGCTGGACTCCGACAGCGAGCAGGAGCCCATGCAGACGGGCGCGCGCCCAGGTCGCGTCACTCGGCGAGCCCTGGGTCTCGGGATTTCACCCCGACCAGCTCCATTCCGACCTGCGCGGCGCGGGACTGAAGATCGTCGAGAACCTCGGACCCGAAGAGCTCGGAGCGCGCTACTGCGCCGGTCGCATCGACGGCCTGACTCCAAGCCCCGGCTCCCATGTTGCCCACGCACAGGTCGTTGCCTGAGCGCACGGCGCAGCCCCGCCGGACGTAGGGTGCCGTGCCCCTCAGCGACCGGTGAACCGCGGCTCTCGACGCTCGGCGGTCGCACGGACGCCCTCCTGGAAATCGTCGGTCGCGAACAGGGGCGTCTGCTGGGCGTGCTCGCGCTCGGTCGCAGCTCGCACGCGATCATGGAGGTCGCCGCGCATCGTTTGGCGGATCGACCGCACGGCAAGGGGTGCACTGGCGGCGATCTCACACGCAAGTGCGTGCGCCTCGCTGCGCAACTCGTCGTCTGCCGCCAGGCGGTCGCAGAGGCCGAGCGCATATGCCTCCTCGCCCTTAACGCGCCGGCCGCTGTAGAGCAGCTCGAGCGCCGCCTGCATGCCAACGGCCGCCGGAAGCGTGACCGTCAACCCGAAGCCGTGGTGGATGCCCAGGCGCGCGAAGTTCGCGGCGAAACGCGAGGAGGGACTCGCCACGCGGAGGTCGGCCGACATCGCCAGCCCCAGGCCCCCGCCGATCGCGGCGCCCTGGACGGCCGCGACCACCGGCGTCGCGGCGGCGAAGAGCCGCACCGCCTGCGCGTAGAGCGCCTGCGCACCCGCGTCGCCTGTGCCGACGAAGTTGGCGCCGGCACAGAAGTGCCGGCCGGTCGAGCACAGCACGATCGCCCGGCACGCGGGGTCCTCGTCGAGCGCCGCGTATGCGTCTGCGAGCGCGGTAACCAGCTCGACGTCGAAGTGGTTGTTCGGCGGACGGTCGAACTCGACCGTCGCGACGTGGTCCTCGCCCACGCGCACCGTCAATTCCTCCTTCACAGTTCCTCCAGGAACTCGCGCACGGCGCGATTGAACTGCGCGGGCTGGTCCATGTTCGCGGCGTGGCCGGCGTCCTCGAGGATCATCTTGCGGGCGCCGGGTATGCGGCTAGCCATGGCGTCCGCCGCCGACAGGAAGCGGTCGTCGTTCGCCCCGACCACGATCAAAGTGGGTGCGGTGATCGTGCTCAGTGACTCGAACGCCTCCCCGTCGCGCTGGATGAGGATACCCGCGCGCCGCCGCAGCCAGGCCGTCGGCGCCGGCCGCGTGCTCGGCGGCTGCCGTCTCCGGGCTCGGTCGCAGCGCCGCCAGGCCACGTGCCTCGAGGTCGTCCGCCAGTCCGCCGACCCACGCGTTCCATGCGTCGCGCGCCGCGTCGTCGCGGAAGCCCGGGCCGGCGTCCACGAGCAACACGGCAGCCACCCGCTCGGGCTGGCGCGCGCAGAAGAGCAGCGAGAGGAATCCACCCAACGACATCCCGCCGACCACAGCGCGCGGCGCTTTGAGCACGTCGATGAGCTCGACCATGTCCACGATGCAGCGGTCGTGCGAGAGCTCGCCAGATCCGAGGATGCTCGCGCCGTGGCCGGGCAGGTCCCATGTGAGCACCTGGCGGTCGATGCCGAGAGCGTCCAAGTTGGGCGCCCACATCGCCTGGCTCGCGCCGAAGCCGTGGGTGAGCAGTACCGGTGTACGCTCGGTCGGCCGTCCGTGGATGGTGAAGGCGATGTCGGGCATCAGACGCTGACGACCGTGGAACCGCCGGTGATCGCGGGGTAGAGGCTGTCGGCGCCGGTGCGCGCAACGCCGGCGCCGAGCCGCGTGCTCCAGTGATGCTCGTCACCGTACTCCGAGCGCCAGGCCCAGAGCCGGCATGTGAGTTGGCCCAGCGGATGCTCGCGCATGGTGCCGCGCGCTCCCAGTACCTGGTGGGCCGCTCGTCCCGCGCTCAGCGCCGCCCGGTTGGCGAGCAGCTTTCCTGCGGCGATCTCGAACCCGCCGGGGCGGCGCGCGGTCGCGTCGGCGGCCACGCTGGTCAATGCGGCCTGCTGGGCGATCGTGACCAGGTGTTGCTGAACCGCCTGAAAGGAGCCGATCGGCCGTCCGAACTGATGGCGATGGCTTGCGTGTTGGACAGTGATCTCGTACAGGCGATCGAGCGCTCCGGCCATGAGCGCGATACGCATCAAAGTGCCGCGCAGGAAGAGCGCGTCGGCGTCCACGCCGGGGCCAGAGCGTGCGACGGCGCCGTCGAACAGCACCGTGTCGCGCACGTCACCGGCGAGATTCACGCGCGGCTGGATCGTGACGGCCGCGCGGTCGACCACCAGAGCGCGTCCGTCGTGAAGGACGGCGATCCGAGCCGCATCGCGTGCCCAGGGCACCCGATGCGCGGTCCCGCTCACCCTGCCGTCCCGCAGCACGACGCTGTCGCGGGCGCTGCCCGGCGCGACGGTCACCTCTAGTCCTTCCCCGCTCAGTCCGGCCTGAGCGAGCAGCCACTCGCCGAGTAGCACCGTCTCCGCGGTCCGTTCGGGTCCGCGCTCGCGCAGCACCGCCAGGGCGTGCGCAACCGTCATGCGCGCAGCGCCCTCGCAGCAACCGAACGCAGGATCTCGTTCGTCCCGCCGCGGATAGTGAACGACGGGGCGCCCAGGATCGCGGCCGCGAGCAGCCGCTCGAACAGCGACTCCGCGGCTGGATCGGGATCGTCGGGCACCAGCCGCCATATCGTGTCGAGCACCTCCTGCTCAAACCGCGTTCCTAACTCCTTGACGAGCGCCGCCTCCGCTGCGGGCGCTTGGCCGGCGTCGAGCAGGCGCGCGACCGACAGCGACAGCGTGCGAATGCCCCACCAGCCGGCGACTGCCTCGCCCAGCGCGGCCTCCGCGCGCTCGTCGGTGGCACCGTGCTCACGTATGTATTGCTCGACGACCAGGTAGGTCGACAGCCAGCGCTCAGGCCCGGCTCGCTCGTAGGCCAGCTCCGACGTATTCTGCGCCCAGCCCGCTCCAACCTCACCAACCACGAGGTCGTCGGCAACGAATACGTCATCGAGGACGACTTCGTTGAAGAACTCGCTTCCGTCCAGATATGCGATCGGTCGTACGGTGATGCCTGGTGCGCGCAGATCAACGATCACCTGCGTCAACCCTTGATGACGATCGTCCTCGTCGCTTGTACGGCACAACACCACGCACCAGTCGTTCTCGTGCGCGCCGCCGGTCCAGAGCTTCGTCCCACTCACGCACCATCCGCCGTGTGTGCGCGTCGCGCGCGTCTGGACGGCGGCCAGGTCGCTGCCCGCCTCGGACTCGCTCATACCGATCGAGAAGGACACCTCGCCGCGGCAGATCCGCGGCAGGAACCGCTCGCGTTGGGCCATTGTGCCGTAGCGCAGGATCAGCGGTCCGGTCTGGCGATCGGCGACCCAGTGGTAGCGGATCGGCGCCCCCCAGCGCAGCAGCTCCTCTACGACTATGAAACGGTCCACCACGCCACGCTCCGCGCCCCCGTACCGGCGCGGCAGGGACATTCCAAGCCAACCACGCGCCGCGAGCGCGCGGGAGAAGTTCTTGTCACGACCCGCCGCCATCCCCAGTCCGGGAGCGAAGCTTCCGCGCGGTAACTCGGCGTCGAGGAACTCCCGCACCTCCGCCTGCAGCGCCAGCTCAGCGTCGGTCAGTTCGCTCGGCGCAAAGCGCAGCATGGTGTCAGACGATACGTATGAGCAGGCTCAAGCGGATTGCAGTTGCTCGCATAACGCATCCGCGTGGTCTCTAGAGCGTGCCGCTGACCACATTTTTTTGGAGATTGAAGCTCTCCCTTCAACCGAGAGCGGACGCCTTCGATGTCGATTCCAGCACGCCCAGTTGGACGTTCAATCGTGAGCGGCGCCCGCGGCTTTGCTTCGCAATCGCCCAGCCCGTCACGGCACCGCGGACGCAGCATCCGTGCGGTAGGGTTCGTGCCAACAGGGAGCTACTGAGGTGAGCGGGGGATCGTCCTGAGCCTGTTCGTCAAGAAGCTGTTGGGGGTCGGCACCGCCGTGGCGGTGTTGGGGGTACTGATCGGTCTCTACGTCGCCAACTGGGCCACGAGCTTCCCGAGGCCAGTGGCGGCGATCAGCGGACCCACGTCGAGCGGCGGCAGCCAGCTCACGCTCGAGACGGTCGGCGACGATCGGGCCGAAATACAGCCCGGCGCACCCCGACTGGGTCTCCTACCTGATCAAGAGCCACGGTCAGTGGGTGCACAGCACCGACTACACGGTCCCTGCCAACTCGATCGTGCACGTCACGCTCTACCAGTTCGACTCCCCCACCGGCCTGCGCAACCCGTTCCTCTCGCAGGTTCAGGGGACGATCGGCGGCACGATGACCCTCGACGGCAAGACGGTCAACACGATCAACCCCGGAAGAAGCGTCGCACACCTTCGCGGTGCCGGAACTCGGCGTGTTCGTGCCGCTGCCCGGCGTTTCTGAAGAAGCCAAGAACCCGTGCGAAGAAGCGCCCTGCGAACCGTCCAAGAGCGACCATCGCACGATCACCTTCAGCTTCCGCGTCGGCAAGAAGGGGCGCTACCACTGGCAGTGCTTCGTGCCGTGCGGTGCGGGGTTCATCGCACGGAAACGGAGGGCCGATGCAGACGCTGGGCTATATGGACGGGTTCATCGATGTGGTCTAGTCGTCGATGAGCGAGACCAATCACGCCCGCCGCTTCGGGGTCATCTGGCTGGTCGCCACGCTCGTCGCCACGCCGCTGGTGATCGTCCTGCTCGGCCCGATCCTGCCGCCGGGCAACGGCAGCGAACAGGCCTCCGGGCAGGTGACCGACAACACGGTGCTGCTGGCGATGGCCACGCCCGTGCTGCTGCTGGTCGTGATCTACCTCGATCTACGCGGTGATCTACTTCCGCCAGCCCAAGGGGCGGCGTCCTCGAAGGGTCGGCCGTACGGGGGGATGCGCGGCTACAGACGACCTGGATCGTCGTGACCTCCGTGCTCGTGCTCGTCGCTCGCCGTCTACGGCACGGTGCGGCTGGAGGCCGGCTACGGCGCGGGCTCGGGCAGCGGACCGAATCCGCTGACCGTGCCGAGCGGTCCGAAGCTGCCGGTGCAGGTGATCGCGCAGCAGTGGAAGTTCACCTACCGCTACCCCACCTACGGCGGTGTCGAGACCCCGCACCTCGTCCTGCCCGTCAACCAGATGATCGAACTGCACGTCACCTCGCTGGACGTTATCCACTCCTTCTGGGCCTATCAGCTCGGGCGTCAAGGCGGACGCGAACCCCGACGTGGACAACATCGCCTTCGTCAAGCCCACGCCGCGTCGAGACCTTCGAAGTGCGCTGCTCGGAGCTGTGCGGCATCTGGCACGGCGCGATGTTCGATTACGGCAAAGTCGTGACAGCGCGTGCGTTTCAGGCCTGGATCCATCAGCAGCAGGTGACCTTCGCGCCGGCGACGAAGGTCCTGCCGCCCTACAGCACGACCTACCTACCCGAACCGACGAGGCGAGGCGGATGACCACCACGACCGACGCTGCCTCCGCGCCCCAGCCGACCAGGCGGCCGCTGTGGCGGCGGCTGGTCGGCTTCAACCTGCTGAGCGCGGTGCTGCTCGGCGTGGGCGGCTACTACCTCGGCTGGTTCATCGGCCGCCAGATCGGCTACGAAGGGAGCTTCCACTACCAGACGAAAAGCAACGAAAATGACGTTTCGCTGCTGCTCGGCTACTTCTTCGGCGTGATCGGCTTCCTGATCGGGTTGGGCTTCGCCAACTACCCGCTCTCGCGCCTGCTCGGCCGGCCGGCGTCGCTGCGCGAGAAGGAGGGCGAGGGGATCGGGCGCTACTTCGGTCTCTGCACCGACCACAAGGTCGTCGGAATCCAGTACTTGGTGGGCATCGGGGTCTTCTTCTTCGTCGGTGGGCTCAACGCGATGTTGATCCGTACCGAGCTGCTGCATGACACGCCGACGGTGGTGGGCCCCGGCGCGTACCTGTCGCTTGTGGGCATGCACGGAACGATGATGATGGGGATGATGACCTCGGGCGTTCTCGGCCCGTTCGCCAACTACTTCGTGCCGATCATGATCGGCTCCCGGCGAATGGCCTTCCCACGCATCGAGGCACTGACCTTCTGGCTGTTGATGGCGGCCGGGTTCATCCTCGTCTCGACGATCTTCTTCGGCGGCTTCCCCACGGGGTGGACCGGTTATGAGCCCCTCAACGACCAGGCCGTGATGGGCATGGACGCCTACATCTGCTTCTTTGCCCTCGTCGGCGTCTCGATGGCACTGCTCGGGCTGAACATGCTGGCCACGATCATCACACTGCGAGCCCCCGGGCTGACCTGGTGGCGCCTTCCGATCTTCGTTTGGTCGGTCTTTGCCACAGCAATCCTGATGGTGCTGGCAGCGCCTACGCTGATCGCCACGCTGCTGATGGCGGCGCTCGACCGGACGATCGACACCTCGTTCTTCGTGGCGGGCGGTGGTGGCAGCTCATACCTGTTCGAGAACCTGTTCTGGTTCTTCGGGCACCCGGAGGTCTACATCCTCGCCCTGCCGGGGTTCGGCATCGTTCTGGAGCTGCTGCCCGTGTTCACGCGAAAGCCGCTGTGGGGCTACCGGCTGGCGGTCTCCGGCATGCTCGGCGTCGCGCTGCTGAGCTTCTTCGTCTGGCAGCACCACCTCTTCGTCAGCGGCATCAACGCCGACTTGCGGCCGTTCTACATGCTCTCCACGGAGATCATCTCGATCCCCACCGGATTCATCTTCCTGTGCGTGATGGGCACGCTGTGGAAGGCACGGATCTCATTCACCGTGCCGATGCTGTTCTGTCTCGCCTGGACCTTCAACTTCCTGATCGGCGGCCTCTCCGGCGTGTTCCTCTCGGACACACCAAGCGACACCACTACCCATGGGAGCTTCTTTGTGATGGCCCACTTCCACTACACGATCATGGGCGGGCTGGTCTTCGCCTTCTTCGCCGCGATCTACTACTGGGTGCCGAAGATGACCGGTCTGCGCTTCAACGAGCGCCTGGCCAAGGCCCACTTCTGGTTGATGTTCGTGGCGTTCAACTCGACCTTCCTGCCGCTGTTCGCGTTGGGCATGAAGGGGATGCCCCGCCGCGTGAGCAGCTACGCGCCCAACCTCGTGGGGCTCAACACGTGGGTATCGATCTCGGCCTTCGTGCTCGGCTTCTCGATGCTCATCTTCCTGTTGAACACGGTCTACTCGCTGATCTTCGTCCGCCAGCGCGTCGAGTCCAATCCATGGCGCTCGAAGTCGATCGAGTGGCAGCTGCCGACGCCGGTGCCCGTCAACAACTTCGAGCAGATCCCGGTCTTCGACTCCGACCCCTATGACTACGGCACGCCCCTGAGCATCGGCGGGGCTCGACCGGCCTCTGCGGGAGCATGACGATGGCCTCCGAAAGCGAGCGGCTGTCGCTGGGACCCACCGTTCCGCCGGTGGCGCTGGGAGTGGAGATCCCGCCCGAGCCGCCCGAGGTAGGCGCGCGCACGCTGTCGGTGGCCACGCGGCTGTTGGCGGGCGCGTCGACTTTCTTCTTCCTGGCCTTCGCGTTCGCCTACTTCTACCTGCGCTCGATCAACCAGGACGACTGGTGGAAGCCGACGGCAACGCTGCTGAAGGAACAGAAGGAGGTCCATGTGAGCCTCACTCCGAACGCGGGTCTCGGCGTCGCGTTCATCGTCTGCCTGCTGGCGAGCGTCGCTCTCACGATCGTCGCAGGCCGACAGATGAAGCAACGTTCGCACGCCTGGCTTACGCCCGCGATCGGCGGGCTCCTCCTCGGGCTGGCCGCGATCGTCCTGCAGTGCATCGAGTACACGGTGCAGCATTTCGGCCCGACCGACGGAGCTTACGCGAGCGTGTTCTGCGCGTGGACGGGCTTCTATCTGATCGCCGTGCTCGGCACGATGTACTGGCTCGAGACCCAGGTGGCCACCGAGCTGCGTGCGCGGCGCTCGCCGGCGAGCCACGGCGACATCAAGGACCCCGACGAGCTGATCGCGCCGGGCCTGGACGCCGCCGTCTTCTACTGGGCGCTTCCTGGGCGCGATCGGGGTCGTGACCTACGTGACGCTGTACCTGCTCTAGTGCTCGCCACGGTGGCAGCGACGCCCCGGATTCTGGGACTGGTCGTTCGATCCGCCGCTCGTGCTCGTGATCGACCTGGCGATCCTCTACTGGGTCGGCGACCGGCGCACCCTGACGCCACGGCGCAAGCGGGTGGCACAGCGCTGGCGCAGCGCCTGCTTCTACGCCTGCCTGGCGGTGCTTGCGGTGGCGCTCGCCTCACCGATCGAGCTGCTGAGCGCTCAGCTCTTCTGGGTGCACATGATCCAGCACGTGCTGCTGCTCATCGTCGCGGCGCCGCTGTTCGTGGTGGCGCGACCGTGGATCCGCCTGTGGCGCTGCCTGCCGCTGGACGCGCGCCGGTGGCTCGCTCGGAGCCTCAGCCAGGGAGAGCGCAGCGCCCGCTGCGTCTGTTGAGCCGAACCCTCGGCCGTCCCGTGCCGAGCTTCCTGGCGTTCTCCGTCGTGCTGCTGGCCTGGCACGTCCCGACCCTGTTCGACGCGACGCTTCGCTCGACCACGCTGCACGCGCTCGAGCACACCCTGTTCTTCGCCACCGCGATCATGTTCTGGAAGCAGGTGATCCCGTCGCCACCGCTGCACGCGCGACTGGCGGCCGCGACAGCGCGTCGTGTATTCGATCGGCGGGATGACGGTCAGCTGGGTCCTCGCCGTGGTGCTCGCGCTCTCCACGCATCCGCTGTACAGCTTCTACGCGCACCAGACGAGCCGTCCGGGCGCCATCTCGGCGATGGCCGATCAGCAGCTCGCCGCGGGCATAATGTGGGTGCCCGGCTCGGTCACGTTTCTCGTCGTCGTCTTCGTCTATCTGCACCGCTGGCTGATGCCGCCGGAGCCCGGGGGCGTCAAGGCTCCCCGGCTCGCGAGCGAGCACTAGGAGGGTTCATGCCAAAGATCACCGTTCCCGATCGCCACTCACTTTCTCACCGGATCGATCCTCACGCTCGTGGTGCCCCTCGGAGTGCTGATCGCGGTGGCAGTGTGGTACGTCGTGCTGTGGCGCCGCGACACGGGCGAACGTTGAAAGACCCGCTCCCCCGGCACTCGCCAGCCGATCGCTACTGGGCGGCTAGCTTAGGCACGTCGTGGACGATCTGGCTCGGTTCGAACGTTGCCGGGTAGATCGTCGTCAGCCTGCCGCTCGCGCTGACCCCGTATACGAGCGCGGAATGCGCAACGAGGTTCGGCTGGCCGATCTCGCGCTTGGAGCCGACCTCCCACGCAGCCCAGGTGCGGCGCCAGTTCGCCGGACGAGCCGATCAGATACTGCATCCTTCCTACCATCTCGTGAGCGCCCAGGAACCTGGCGACCGCTGCCGGCGTGTCGCCACGAGGATCGACCGATATGGCGATGACCTGGACCTTCGAGGCGCGCGAACCGAGCAGGTTCAGAGCGACTCGGAGGTTGGAGGTGATCAGCGGACAGATGTCCGGGCAGTTCGTGTAGAGGAAGGTGACGAGCACGGCCTTGCCGCGATACTCGGCGAGCGTGATCGGCTGGCCCATGTAGTTGCGCAGGTGGATCGCCGGCGCCCGCCTTGGCGGGGAGTGCGAGCGTCCCGAAGAACCCGCTGCCAGCGCCGGACTGCTGCGCCCCTGCGGGCAGCGTCGGCTTGCTCGAGCCGCTCAGCAGCACGAAGCTCAGTCCTCCGACGATCCCCAGGAGCAGCGCCAGCGGCAACAGAAGCCTCGGCCACGCCGCCCGTCGTGGCCCCACGCCGTCCCCCGGCCCCTGCGCGGCGGAACCCGGACCGACCTCGGATGGCATACGGCAAACATAGTCGCCTCAGCGGTTCGGGGTAGTCACCGAAGTGTGAGGCGGGCAATGGTTCGGGCGAGCTCGAGATCCCGGTACGAACGATCTGATGATGCGAGTGCGCTTCGCGGGAGCCTCGAACGGGCGTTCGTCGAAGCGGGCGAGATTGAGCAGGAGCAGCGCAGGCTGGCCGGGGAGTTAGAAAAGCATCTGCGCTCTGCCCCCGCTCGTCGCTGATCCGGCGGCGCCACGCTGAGGGTTCTCCGGCCCTACGATCACCAACCCCGGGGCACCCTGGCGCGAACGCGTGTTTGCACTCCCGTTCACACCGCTCCGTTTCCGCGCCCTCTCGGCGGACACTCTGGCATAGAAAAACCCCGCCGGAGCGGGGCTTTCCTTTCATAGCGGGGGCGGGATTCGAACCCGCGACCTTCGGGTTATGAGGTCGCCCATGGGGGGTCGGGTAGGGCGGTATGGCCCGTGTTTGCTCGGGTTAGCTCGGGTTCGGTGGGGTCGGATTTGCTCAAAACGGAACCTTGAATGGAACCCTGGCCGACTCGGCGGCAATCATGCCCCGGCGGTCCCGAGGTTGTCGGGGCGCCCCGGCTTGGGTGCGGGGCCATAAGGCGCAGCGGCAGCCGTTCGAGCGGTTAGGACATGTCGCGCCGCGGCTCAAAGCTGCGCTCGGGACGCCTACCACGTCCGCGTCTCGGCACGCCCAGAGCCAGCGTCGAGTCCTCTGAGCACGAGGTCCGGCGCGCTGCCCGCGACCGGGAGCGCTGGAAGCAGACCGCCTCCGGCGGGGTTCGCCAACGACGCCGACGGTCCGACTGCGGACGCCGCTTCCTTCATACCGACCTTCACGTACGCGTATCCAAGGTAGCCGAACTCGATCGGGGCAGCGTGTTCTTGGAAGGTGGTGCAGTTGACCTCTACGTAGTAGTGGCCGGCTGGCGTCCCTTCGGGGAAGTGGAACGCGTATTGCGAGACGGGCGTGGTGGCGGGGAATCTCGCGAGATTGCCGCTGTATATCGCGAATCCGTCTTCCGGCAGATCCGTGCCGATTTCAATCCACTGCCACTTGTACGGGCTGATGTCCGGGCAAGGGGAAGGCCCGGTAGGCGCACCGTCCTGGGTCGTAACCGTTTCACCGGCTTCCACTTCCAGTGAGCCGAGCGCGACCGGTTGCGTTGGTCCGGTTACGTCCATCGAGAAACCCGGGTCGCTCCACTCGACTTGTTCTTCCGGCGCGCCTTCGCGTTTGCGGAGAGCGCACTTGAAACTCACCTGACTCACGCCTTCCGGCGCGTAGTTAAACAACGGGCCGCCCGTCTGCAACTCGATCTGCAGTTCCCCGGTGTAGGTCCATTCTTCGATGAACCGCTGACCGTAGTAGATCTTGAGCCAAGCCGACTGCGTCGCCGTGCCGGTGCACGGCTCCGCCGTGATCGGGATGTCCAAGCCCTCTGGGCCCGTTGTGGGTCCGTTCGCTTCTACCTTCGGTTTCGGCGGGGGTTCCACTTCGACTGCCCCCGTCAGCGCAGAGGCCGCGGGGCTCGACGGTCCAGCTGAGTTCGAGGCCGTCACCGCTACTTGGATCCCGTCGCCGAGCTCGCTCGCCGTCACCGTGTACGTGGTACCCGTCGCTCCCGCGATCGCGGAGCAGGGCCCGGAGGGCGGGCAGCCTTCCCACTTGTAGGTGTAGCTCGTCGGCCGGCCGGTCCATGTGCCCTCGTTGGCCGCGAGGGTGTCGCCCACGTAGGGCGGGGCGTGCC
This sequence comes from Terriglobia bacterium, assembly GCA_963799715.1. Lineage (GTDB taxonomy): Bacteria > Acidobacteriota > Terriglobia > Acidiferrales > UBA7541 > DASPOJ01. The sequence goes on from CAWCYS010000023.1 coordinate 98,469, forward strand.
CCTCCTGGTCAGCGGCGGTTGGCGGACTGACGTTGCGCGGGACGTATGTGCCGCATTCGACGGCGGCTTCGGCGTCGACGATCGGGAGGCCCGCTCCCGTGAATGGGACCTGCGGCGTCGCGAACAGCGGGTACGCGTCCTGCCCGAACTCGTACCGGCCGTTGGCTCCGGCGGTGCTCTTCACGCACGCGCCGATCTGTTCGGCCGTGTATGCGGGGTGTGCTTCCCAGACGTCGGCCGCGATCCCCGCGACCACGGGGGCTGCCATGGACGTGCCCTCCATTTCGCCGTAGCTGCTGCAGTAACCCGCGGGACAGCCAGGCGGGCAGAGTGCTCATCAGCCCCTTTGTCAGGGGCAGGTCTGGCGGCACCGCCTCGCCACCGGGCGCCGCCAAGTTGACGCCGGGGCCGTAGTCGGAGAAGCTCGCAAGGCCGTCGTCGGAGTTCGTCGCCGCGACCGTGATCACGTTCGACAGGTCGGAGTTTAGTCCGAACGGACTAGCTACGAGCGGCGAGCATCGGTTGCCGGCCGCGATCGTCCACACGACTTTGCGGCCCGCCGCGCTGTCCATCATGTGCCGGAAGGTTTGCTTCAACCCAGCGTCGTGACCCGCGGTCTGCGCGTTCTGCGACGCTGTCGTGCAGCCGTCCCCGATCCCGAGTGAGAGATTGACGACCTTCACGTTGCCCGAAGCGAGCATCCGCTGCATGCCCTCGAGCACGGACTGCGTCGTCCATTCAACGATCGCTTCACCAGTCTTTGTGTACCCGGTGACTTCGGCCACTTCTGTGCTCACGATCGGACAACCCCAGGCCATCCCGACGGTACCGACCCCGCCCCTCGCGCACGCAAGGCCCGCAACATGCGTCGCGTGTTCCGCCGGATAGTAGATCGCCGGCGGCGGGAGATACTGCACGACGTTGAGGTCTTCGTGCCCTTGCATCACCAAGCCCATGTCGATGACGCCGACGCGAACGTTGCTGCCCGTAGAGAGCTTCCACGCACCTTCGGCTTCGACTTGTTCGAACGGCCACACCCACTGCGGCTCATCGAAGCGTGGGGCTACGGGCGGGCTCGATGCTTCGCTGGTGGGTTCTGTTGGGACTTCGGCCGCGGAGGTCACGCCGCTCTGTTTCTCGAGCTCGGCTATTCGCGCGCTCAGGTCCTGCGCGGCCGGCCATCTGAGTTCGTAGATGCCGTCTTCTTCGATCCCTCCGACGACCACGGCGCCCACGGCCGTCGCGGCCGTTTCGGCCTGCGCACGCGTGCCGGGCGACCCGGGAGCGCCGACCGTGACGAGCAGCTCATCGCGGAGCGCGTCGCCCGCCGCTTCGGTGACGCGCCCCGCGCTCGGCGCGGTAAACGTCTCCAGCGGCCCCGGCGGCGTTGCCAAGGCGCTGACCGTGATCGGAACCGTCAAGGTGATCGGCACGCCGCATTCACTCGCGGTGCAGCCCGTGCCCGTGAGCGTCGCCGACCCGGTCGTAACCGGAGCCCCAGCGGCAGCTTCAACCGTCAGCAGGCCTCGATCCGCGTGGATCGCGACCCCTTCCGGTGCCGCCGTTACAGCGGCCACCGAGGTGACGCCGACGAGCGGTGTCGGAGCCAAAACCGACCTCGACGACCCCGTCATCACCGTTACCGCGGCGGTCGTGCCCGTCACCGAATGCTGCCCTCCTTCTTCCACGTGTTCGGTCGCCGGTGGCGATGTCGTCACGGGCAGGATTGGGCTCGAACCGGTTGGCGGTTGAAACACTTTCGTGCCCAGCACCCCCCCACTGCTAGCGAACACCATCACCCGAATCGTGCGCGAGCGCCGGCGCACCGTGTGGGCGCCCCTCACCACGACGCGGATCAGCAGCGTCTCATCCGTCGTTGTCCGCGGGGCAGTCCAGACGATGCGGAACCGGGATGCGCTAACCCTGCCGCGCGCGACGGCGTGCCACCGTCGACCGATCAACTCTTCTACTGCGACAACCCCAGTACGCGGAGGACCGCCCGACACCGCGCCCTTGAAGACCAGCCGATGCCCCTCCGGCACGCGCGACGCCGCGGAAAGTGACACGGCGCCAGCGGCAGCTTGCGTACGCGCTACGGCGCCTGGAGCGACCACCAGACCAATGAGTACAGACGCCGTAGCCAACGCAATGCTCGCGACACGCCGCCGGCGTTCGCGACGGGCCAACCACACGACCCAGGCACCCCTACTGGCTCGAGCCCCGCTCACGTGACGCACCTTACAGCCTTGCTTCGCGTCCTCAACCGCGGCGGACCCCTCCTGGCAGAGCGAGTCCCTCGCGATCCAAGCAGAGAGTCCAGCCACGGCGCGAGCCTATTTCGGCAGCGCCGACTCGGGCGCGCAAACAGACCAAACGCGGGCAAGGGCAGTGTCCATCCACGGGAACCGGTGGCGACCGATCTTCGGGGCCGGCTCACTGTTCACGATCTCGAGCCCGGGAGGGTGCTTACTCCTCTTGCTGGGCGACGGTCCCGGCTCGCGTGACCGCACTCTCGACCACCAAGTCCGTCAGGGCATCGGGAACCCCGTAGAGAGCGCACACCAGGCGCTCGACGACCTCGACCAGCTCCCGCCCGACCGCGAGCAGATCGTCGATCTCGCCTTGTCGACGCGCGATCTCCTCGCTGAACGCGTCGAGGCTGGCGGGCATCCGCGCGGAGAGCAGATCATCGGGCATCAGCCGCTCGGTGCCGAGCAGGTCCTGCAGGAGCGCGACACGATCGTGTGGCCCGTCCACGCGCGCCGTCGCTCGGCGTGAATGCGTGAAGACGAGCGCGCCCTCCTCCAGACGGGCGCGACCGAGCACGCCGTCGGTCGTGATGTTCACGGTGAGCTCGGGATCGAGGCGAACGGACCGTACGTCCGTCGCGGGCAGCTCAGCAAGCACGGCGCCAGGATCGACCTCGACGCCGTGCGTTCGCCACGGATTCTTCACGGCGCGCCGCAACTCCGGTGCCACCGAGCGGAGTGGCAGGAGTGCCCTCCTGTTGGCTGCAATCGCGCGCACGAGATGCTCGATCGCTGCGGCGGCGTCTGCAGTCGCCGGCCCGCGATCCGACGGCCGACCGCAGGGCGTTGGCGTGCGCGAGCGCACTCTCCGAGCTCGGCCGGTCGCGATCGCGTCGGCGAGCATTTCGACGTCGTTGGCCGGCGCCCATCTGTCCGGCGCAGACGACATGGCGGTACGGGATCTCTTCATCGGTTTGGGCTCGTAGTCCCTCCATACGTCACGCGGCGTCCGACCGCGAAGCGCGTACCAGAGGTCGAGTAGCTCGCTGTTAAGGAGGCCGCAGAGGTACGCCACCGAGAGCTCGCCATCGCGTGGCGTGACGGTCGTTGCGTTCTTTGACGGCCTGCCATGTGCCTCCGTATCGTCCAGCGCGAATCGACCACGGTCGGTCCGATGCAGCGCGATCACCTTCGGGCCTCGCAGCGCCATCGCGATCGCGTGGCCATGCCGTCTCCCACCATCGGCGGCGCGAGTTTCGGGCGAACTCGGCACGGCTCCGCAGTACGTCTCGCCATGGCTCGAGCGCCTCGATGATGTCCCGTGGCGGCTCGGTGTCGCGACCGATCCACACCAAGCTCGTGTAGTCCGCGTCGTCGATCGCCCCGTAAAGAATCGCGCGTGCCTCAGGAGCACGGGCGAGCAGGTCGGGATGATCGCGCCACGGACTACCTCGCTCAGCGCCAGCCGGTAGCTGCAGGATTGGGTCCCCTGTCCGGAACCCACGCCGCGCGAAATCTGAGCGTGTCTGCTCGTCGAGGCGTTTCTGCACCCTCGCGGTGTAGGAATCCGCTCCGGTCTCAATCCCGGACGCGACGACCCAGCGCTCGCCGAGTTGCTCGACCGGTGCAGCGTCATCGTCCAGCTGCGACTGGAGATGGGCGACCACGCGCGTCGCGACGTCGCGCGAGCCGTGCTTGATGGGCCACGGCCGCGCCGAGCGCAACTCCCTCTGCGCGACGCTGTGGACGAGGATCCCGTTCGCACGCCCAGCACGCCCGGCGACGCGCGCGGCCATCACCCGTAGCAGCAGCTCTCGCGGGCTCGCGCGCGCGCGGGATCGCCGGTGATCGCGGCCGCGGCCGCAGCCTCGTTCTCAAGGAGCACGACTCGCAGATGGTGACGCGTCGGCACAGGTGCCTTCGTCGCCAGGAGAATCGCGCTCTCGACAGTCGGCGCCGTCATGCCCATGCGCACGTCGCGCTCCTGCTGCTCGGTCGCGAACAGGCGCATGCTGCCGAAGAGGTAGAGCTCGTCGAGCCGCAGGCTCGAGGCGATCCGCTCGCGTAGCCAGTCCGCGTTGCCGGCGTTCATCCAGCCGGCGGGCGTGATGACACACAGCCGTCCACCTGGCGCGAGCTTCTCGGCCGCCATCGCGAGGAAGTAGTAGAGGTAGTCGCTCTTGCCGTGGTAGTCGTCGCGCCATCCGGGCAGCGCACGCAGGCGATCGAAGAGCACCTTGTTGCCCGCTTCGGATACGTAGGGCGGATTGCCGACGACCAGGTCGAAGGCGCTCGTCCTTCCGGATCTCCGCGAACCGTGGCTCCTTCGCCGCGTCGAGCGGCACGATCCCGTAGCGCTCGTCGGACGCAAGCAGCACGGCGTCCTTGCGCTGCGTCGCATCGAGCTCACCGAAGCTGTCGTCCGGTCCGCGACGGGCGCCCAGCGAGTCTGTGTGTACGACGCCCAGCGTGAAGGCGCCGGGCTCCTCTCCTACCTCGCGGAGCCGTCCGAGCAGACGCGAGACCTGCAGCAGCAGATTGACCTCGGTGAGGTAGTACGGAAAGGGGCTGATCTCACAGCCGTGGAATCCGCGCACGATCGAGCGCAGACCCCTCGCGCAGATCACGTGGATCGCTCAGGTCAAGCCCACCGTCGTCGATCACACGGCGGGCGGCCTCGACGAGAAAGCCGCCTGACCCGGTGGCGAAGTCGAAGATGGTCCGCTCGTGCCGCTCGTCGCCCTCGATCCGAAAGACTCCCTCGGGCCCGGCGAACCCGGCGCGGTCGAGCATGAAGCGGACCACCGCGCGCGGTGTGTAGAACTGGCCGAGTCGGTCACGGTCGATCTCATCGACGTAGGACTCGTACAGTCCGCCGAGCACGTCCGCTCCTAGGCGCGCCAGCGGAAATGGCACGAGCGCGTAGAGCACGTCCGCCAGGGCCTCATCACGCGGCCGGAACCAGTCGTAGTTGTTGTCCTCGCCGAACAGCCAGCGGTAGCGAGCACGGCCGCGTTGAAAGGCCTCGTCGAGCACGCGCTGGAGGTTGCGCCCCATGCGCTCGTAGACCTGCTCGAAGCCGCCGTCGTAGAGACAGTCCTCGACGAAGCCGGCGTCCTCCCAGGACCGGTAGAGCAGGATGCGGGTCAGAGCGAGCTGGGAGACCCGCATCAGGTATTGCGAGAACGCCCGGCGGGCAATCCCGTCCGCGTCTCGATAGCCGGCGACCGTAGCGGGCAGAGCCGCAATATCGACGCCTGGCTCGATCTCTCGGGCGAGCGTCTCAAGCTCCAGGCGCAGCCGCTGCTCATGGTCGGGGTTGAGGTCGAGATCAGCCAAGAGCCTGTCGTGCTGGGCGGCTGCGTCCTCAGCGAGCTGTCTCGACAGCGAGCGCAGCTGGCTGACGAGGAACTCCACGTCGATCTGCAATGCCGCGTCCACGGCGGCCCGCTCACGCCAGGGCTCTGCCTCCGCGACAAGCGCGATCTTCTCGTCGACCCCCATCGCGCGGAAGCCGAAGAGACCACAGAAGCGGACGAACCGATCGACCTCGTCGATATCGAGGGCCTCGCCGTGAGCCACCTGCCAAAGGCGTCGTACGTCGAAGGAAAGGCTGGGATCGTGTCCGCTCGCACCGCGGCGATAGACCCTCAGCTCGCGGAGGTTGAACAGCACGCCGTAGTCGAGGTGGCGCTGGTCGATGTAGGCGCGGATCTGGCGCTCGTGCGCCCCGAGATCCTGCGTAGAGCTCTTGGCGTCGAGCACGAACCGATGCGCCACGAGGTCGATGGGCGTGAAGTCGGGCTTCAGCCCGCTGCGGCCGAGCTGCGGGAAGTAGGCGTCTGGAGGAAACCCGAGCACCCGCTCGATGAGCGCCGCCAGGATGGGCTCAGTCAACAGCTCCTCGTCCTCGCGGGTTCTCGCGCGGTCGAGGTATTCCCCGAGGTGCCGCGCCCCGTTGAGCTCTCGGTAGCGCCCAGTCTGCTCGTCGAGAAGGGCCGCGAGAGCATGGAGCTCCCGGAGAGATCGAGGTGGCGGACATCAGAATCCCGCAACGAGCGGGACGGCAGCGTCCCGAGCGAGAGAAGCATCCGCAGCGAGGTCTACTGTCCGACACGTGGACACGCCCATCGCCACCGAGGATCTAGCACCCGAGGAGCTCGAGGCGCTCCGCGCCGCTGGCGCGTGGTACGCCAAGTACCACGCCGTGCGCATCGCCGAGCTCGCTGATGACCCTTCGGCATACGCTGAGCACAAGCGCGAGAAGTTCCTCACGCTCGTCACGGCGCTGCGGAAGCTCGGCTTCGAGATGGCGCTCCCTGACGCGCTGCGCGCCGACGAGCGCCAAGCGGCGTAGCTGACGAAGTTCCTGAGCGGCACGTGCCGGATGGTACGGGCACAGCGCGACAGGCTGGTTGGCGTAGCGCGCCCACCCGTTTCAGTCAGGCGGCGTCCGACGGAGCGTGATCTCCGCTGCCGAACGCCCGTTCGACGAACGCCGCCCCATTGGACGGATCGGGCGCGTAGTGGCGGTAGATCTCGGTGGTCTTAGCGTCGGCGTGGCCCATCCACTCCTGGATCGCGCGCAGCGGGGCGCCGGCGGCGGCCATCTGCGTACCGAAGGTGTGGCGGAGCTCGTGAAAGGTGATCTCGTGCACGCCTGCCTCGGCGAGAGTGTCCTTGAAGCGCTTGCGCATCTTGGAAGGGTCGAGGACATGCCCGGTGTCGGGGTGGCAGAAGACGAGATCCCTGTCTGCGGGGAAGCGGGAGCGTCGCCGTAGCTGTTCGAGCTCGTGGGCGAGCCGTGCGGCCATCGGGACCGAGCGGCCTTCGTGGGACTTGGGGGTGTCCATCTGCCCGCGCGTGAAGTTGTCGGCGACGCGCACGCGCCCGACCTGCCAGTCGATGTCGAGCCACTTCAGCGCGAGCAGCTCGCCCTGGCGCAGGCCGGTGAGCGCGGCGGCCAGATACAGCGCCCGCTCGACGCCCGCCGAGGGTGTCCTCGGGCACCGCGTCGATCAGCTTGTCCAGTTCGGCTGGCTGGAGGAAGCGGACGCGTTGGTGTGGAGAGCGGTTCTTCTTCGGGCGGTCGACGTAGGCGACCGGGTTGCTCTGCGCCCAGCCGCGCTTGATCGCGAAGGCGAACACGCCGTGCAGGAAGTTCAGGTGGTTCTGGACGGTCTTTGAGGACAGGCCGTCGTTGCGCTTGCGCTTGAGGTACTGCGCCACCTGGGCTGGCTCGATCTTGTCGATCGGCCGCTCGCCGAAGAACGGCACGAGATGACGGCGCAGATGTCCGCGGTAGTCCTGGATCGTGGAGCGCTTGCGCTCCATCACGTGCTCCAGGTGATCGACGTAGGCGCCGCCGGCCTCCTCCAACGTGCGCCGGGCGGCTGTGGACACGATGACGTCGCGCTCGATCCGCTTGCGCAGCTCCTTCTCGGCTTGGGCGCGCGTGAGTCCGTCCGCGGTGCCCGGGGTGCGCTTGGCGGCGATCTTGCGCTTGACGCGCGTGGCGCCGGACCACCACGAGCCGTACCAGCTCACCTGCCCAGCCGCGTCGGCTCGCTCGAAGAGACGACCGCTGCCGTAGGAGCGCCTACTCATCGCCGGCGACCCATGTGTCGGTGTCCGATGTCGTGCGGGGCATCAGCCGTCGACTTGCTCGGCGAGCCACTGTTCGAGCATCGCGCGGGTGAAGCGGATGTGCCGTCCGACGCGCAGGCACGGTATCCGGTGGGCGCGCACGGATTCGTAGACCCAGCTCGGCTTCACGGACAGCAACGCGGCCGCCTCGTGCGGACACAGCAGCGGCCCCTCGGCGAGTATCGACTCGACTATGGCGGCGCTTGTGGGTTCTGTCCCGCTCATCCCCGTTAATGACCCCAAGTGGCCGGAAACGGCCAACGAGTTGGGCGAGGAGTAGATAGGGACGGCATTGGCGCGTCGCGCGAGACTCGTCGCAGTCGGAGCCACCGACCCTGCTGCTGGGTGCCTGCCGGGGCATCCCGAAGCGCCTATATCGCGATCAGCCCGAGCTCATCCAGCCGCCTGACCGCGCGAGACGCCGAGACACACTCGCCGGAGATCTGCACGATGCCGTCCTGATCGAGCCTCGCGAGTGCGTCGCTGATGTCGAGCGGCTCTACGTTGGAGATCTCGACCTCCAGCTCTGCGCGCGACCAGCGATCCCCGTGATCATCGCGAAGGAACTGCAGGATGATCGCCCGTTCGATCCGCGGGTCGCACTCGCCCAGAACTTGGCTAGGTTGATCTTGCATGGAAGGGTCACTCCTTCTTTGCCGGGCCCCGGGCAGCTTCAACTGCGCCGGGGCCACTTAGTTTTGTGGTGTCTGTCGCGATGGTCTGAGAACCGAACGCGCGACCGCTATCGCACGGTAAAATGTAGCACGTAGAGTGCTATAGCCCTGTGGATAGGCTCCCGCCCATGAGCCCCGAGCAGCAGTTCGGCGCCAATCTCGCTCGTGCCCGGGAGAGAGGCGGCCTCAGCCAATCCGACCTCGCGCGCAAGGTCGACGTGTTGTACACGTACATCTCTCGACTCGAGACCGGCAAAGCCACTCCTTCCTTTGGTCTGATCATGCGCCTGGCTGCGGCGCTCGATATCCCGCCCTCGGATCTGTTCGCCGGCGTCAAATAGCGTTGACGGCGTCTGGGGCGGCCCGGTCAGCGCCCGCGATCGACGTTGCGGTCGGCCGGTGGGCGGTCGTGATTGCGGCTAGAGCGGATCAGGATGGCGGGGACGCGGAGGATTCGTAGCGGCCCGAGGTCGTAGCCGGGACCGAACGCGGGGTCGTAGGGCTCGTAGGCGAGCGAGGGCTTCTGCGCTCGGCTGGTGCCCATCCTGCGCGCGAGCTGTATGACGCGGTCGGCGTCTTGCCCTTGGCTGCCGAGCTCCTCGCGCGCGAGGAACCAGTCGGTGCCCTGGCGGGCGCGGGTCGCCTCGACGTAGGCGCTCTCCTTGCTGGTCTGCCAGCCGCCGGTCACCACGACGGTCCGCTCGACCGTTGCGCCCTGCTGGCGATAGACATGTTGGGCGTAGCCAAGCCGCAGCGAGTCGACGTCCTCGCCGGCGAGGCGCACCGAACGGCCTGAGCCGTCCAGCTCGACTGTCAACCCGCCATGCTCACTCACGCGCATGACCTGGCCGCGGGTTCCGTTCTCCACCCGCGGTTGGCCCGGTGGGCGGTGTTGGGATGTGAAGGCGACGATGTCGCCTTCTCGCAGCCCGTAGTGGGTGTGTCCGAGCGGGATCTCTCGGTGGCCGAGTTCTCCGCGCTCAGCCCGGAGGTGCTGGGCGCGAGCGTTGAGTCGGTCAATCTCCTTGTTGGAGGCGTCGGCGATCAACGCGACCTGGCGTATGCCGTGCTTCTCGGCGAGTGTCATCCAGCGCTGGACGGCGGCCTCTCCGGCTTCGTCGCGGGCGTTCGAGAAGTGAAGCTGTGCGCGCTTGAAGTAGTGCGCCATCGCGCGCTCCGGTTCGCCGGCCCGAAGGGCGGCCCACGCCCTGCGCTCCCCGGGGTCTTGGGTGCGGTGGATGTCGGTGAGCTCTGCGGTTGGGGTATGGGTGGCGAGCCGGTCGAACATCCCGCCGGGCCCGATCGAGGGAAGCTGCTTGCCGTCACCGACGGCGATCAGCTTTGCTCCGGAGCGCTCGATGAGCCTGGTGAGGGCATCCATGCGCTTGTGGTCGACCATCCCGGCCTCGTCGAGGAAGACCGTCGTGGCCCGGCCGATCTCGACTGTCCCCGTCTTGGCGCGGGCGACTAGCGAGTCGAGCGTCAGCGTCCGCTCGGTTAGTGCTGGGCTGTCGGCTCCGAGCCGCTCAGCGGTGGACCCGGACACAGCGATCCCGATCGTGTCGCGGCCGGCGTGCTGCTCGGCGCGCGCGGCGGCGTCGATCACCACGCCCTTCCCGGTTCCAGCCGGGCCGACAAGCACCGCGGCACGCTCGGGACCAGTGAGGACGCGCAGCGCGGCGCTCTGCTCCACCCTCAATGGTCCTCCAATGCGCTCGGAGACCTCACGCGCAGCGTTTGCGCGTGCGCGCTCGCCTACGTCCCGGCCCGCTGGCTGCGCGAGCAGCTCAGCACGGCGCTCGATGGCCTGCTCCTGAGCGCGCACGGCGAGGGTGGTCATCCGCCCGCCCTCCAGGGTGAGCACCCGTCGGTCACGGACCATCTTCCGAGCGATGGCGAGCGCCTGCTCCGGTGGCATCTCGCCGGCTGTTTGCTCCAACGCGACTGCGTGCAGATCGCGTGCCTGGAACACGGCGTGCTGCTCGGTCAGTCTCGCCTCAATGCGATCCTCGACGGGGCGTTCGACCCTTGGCCGTTCGGGCGCTCCAATCAGACGCACGGCCTCGTCAGGCCCGAACCCGTGGCGACGACCCGTCTCGCTCCACACCCGCTGCAGGTCCCCGCGGGTCGTCAGTTCCTTGACGCGGCGGTTCTCGAGCGCCAGGTTGCGCAGCTCGCCGCGCTCCGGTGCCCGGCCGTGGCGGGCACGGAAACGCTCCGCAGCTCTGGCGACCTCGCGGCTTCGTCCTGAGAACTCCTCGATCAGCTCGCGTGGCACCCGCGCGATCTCGAAGTACCGGCCGTCCTTACCGGTCCCGCGCTCGATCTCATAGCCCTCCCCGGCCAGCTCCTCAGCGAGCGATGAGCGGTAGAACGCCCCCAGCTCGCGGGCCGAGCGGAAGATCGGCCGCGAAGCGACCGCGACGATCCTCTCGTCCTCCCTCACCGCGCCGCTGATCACCACGTGGCTGTGGAGCTGCGGGTCGGGCGCCTGCGCCCCGCTGACTCCTCTGGCGGTGGTGTGCCGGTACTCCACAGCGACCACATCCTTGGCGTGCTCCTCCACGACCTGGCCGCCGTAGCGGCGGCGCACGACCGGAACCTGCCCGCGGAGATACTGGACCGCGCTCTCCACGGCCCTGGCGTGCGCGCCCTCAATCTGCTTGCGCTGCCACGGGTCACCGAGCGCCCACACCGTCGAGACGGACTTCGGAGCGCTGAAAGTCACGTCGATCCCGCCACCCCTACCGCCACCGGCGCCCTCGGGTCGCAGCCACCTGCCGGTGCCCGGATGGCGACCATCCATCAACGCGATGAAGTCCGCGCCATCGACGGCCTCGCCCGCCTGCACCCCGAGCTTGGTCAGCGTCTCCTCGTCCGAGAGCCAACGACCCGGCGCCTGCGTCATCTCGCCGTCCGGGGTCAGGTAGTAGTCCCCGCGCTCGGGCGCGACCGTCTTGCTCTCCAGGTAGCGGGCGTAGCCGCCGCCTCCGGACGCAGGGATGCTTGCTGCCGTCATCACATGTGTGATGACCCTGAGAGCCCGAAAACGGCCAAAGAATTGCACAGCGCTCGCACAGCGCTCGCACATCCGTGCATCTGGTCTGTTCTTCTGCCAGCGTTCAGGAGACCAGGGGCCTGCGAACGACGGGGCAACTGTGTGCCAAGCAGGCGGAGCGCAGCGGAGTCAAGGTGGCAGGGATCCCGAGCGGCACGCTGCGGTGGGTCTGTCTGTCCAGCGGGTAGGCTCGGTGGGTAGGCATCGCTACAGCGATGCCGAACTAAGCCTATGGAGCCCATGCAGATACGTCGTCGGGACTGGCTACTCGTATTGCTCGCTCTGAGTGATTCGTCCGAGCCGTTGGATCCTGTGCGGTTGCAGAAGGGGATGTTCCTGCTCTCGCGCGAGCGTGGTCTACCGGCGCGGGAGAGCTATGACTTCGCCCCGTACGACTACGGGCCGTTCAGCGCGCAGATCTATCGGGATCTCGACCAGCTCTACGACGCAGGTCTGGTGGAGCGCATACAGTCGCCGGGCTACACGTGGTCGCGGTACCGACCCACGGAGGCGGGTACGGCGGCCGCGCAGCGCCTGGTCGACCGGATGGACGGCCAGCATCGAGAGTCCGCGGTTTACCTGCAAGAGCTCAAGCGCGGGGTGCTGGCCATGAGTTTCCGCGATCTGCTGAAACACGTCTACAGCCGATACCCGGAGTTCAGCGAGAACAGCGTCTTTCAGGGATGACGCTCGTTGTTGCATTGAAGGCGGCTGACGGGGTCGCGTTGGTTTCCGACGGTCAGGCGACGAGCGAGGACAGTATCGGCCGCACGCGTACGGCGGCCAACAAGCTGTTTGACCTGCACGGGAAGGTTGCTTTCGGTTGCTCGGGAGACGTGGGCTTGGAGCAGCGCGTCGTGCGTGCGCTCGAACAGAACGTGTCGGCGGAAGACTGCGCGCTGCCGATCGAGGAGCTTCGGCCGCACCTGCTGTCGGCGGTCAACTCAGTGCAGAAACAAGCGCTCGAGGAGCACGTTGACCTCGGCGAGGGCGCGCTTCCCGCGCATGTCGCTGTGCTGTTCGCGGGGTTCTCGGGCGGCGAACCGTGGGTCTATGAGATCGGCATCACCGGCAAGGACGAGGTTCATCCCGCCGGGGAGGCGATCGGTCACGCCCGCCACTTTCCGCACTACTTGATGGTGAGCACGCTGCACTACCGCCTTCAAGATCGCGGCGTCGAGCTGGTCAAGGTGCTGGCGTACCGGGCGGTCATGGATGCGATCAAGGCCGACGCGACCGCGCTTGGCTTTCCGATCCACGCCTACATCGTCACCGAGCACGGCGCGGAGCGGCTGCAGGACGATCGGCAGAAAGCGATCGCCGACGCGCTGAACGGCTGGAAGCAGCAGGAGCACGACATCTTCCGCGACCTGCTGGGTGAGGCTGGCCGCGTCGGGCCGGAGGACGACGGAGGCGAGCCAGCGCCGGGCGTTCAGCCTTAGGGCCGGCTGCGCGTACCGAAGTAGAAGCCGACGGCCGAGCCGAGCAGCGCGGTCTCGGCCGGTAGCAGGGTCTTTAGAAGTTCGGTCGCGTCTTGGCTGCGTGCGTGGCCGCCGAAGGCGACCACGAGGATCACGGCCAGGACGGTGCCGGCGAAGGTCAGAAAGAGAGCCCAGGCTAGGCCGGCGCGCGTTTTTTCGTGCGCGCGCTCGCGGCGAAGCCTGGGCTCGCTTTCATCAACGTCGCCTTCAACCGAAAGAGTTGGCTCCTCGACGACTTCGTCGGAATCGTCGTCGGGCTTGTCGCCGGGCGCGTCCTTCGGAGACTCGATGCTCACCGAGGAATGACCTCGCGGGCGCGTCCGTCCTGCTCCACCACGACCTTGCCCCCCTCGTCGTTGGTGTCTTGAAACGACTTCTCGAGGGCGATCGCGTCGCGTAGGACCTCGGACATCGTCTTGCCCTTGCGGTTGGCTAGATCCTCAAGGGTCTTGTAGGCGCTTTCCGAGAAGTTGACGTCGACACGATGAGTCTTGGGCATGCTCCGGACCTCCTTCGTCGGTTAGTGGCAGTTTCGCACAAATTAGGCTCAACGTCAACCCCTTCGAGACGTAAAAAATACGCTAGAGTGCGCGTAGACACTGTACTATTTGAGGAGTTCTGCTGTATAATACTCGTATAGGCCGCTTTGAGGCCTAGCAAAAGGGGCGGGACCCCATAGGGGCCCCGCCCGGTCAACCAGGCACCCGATAGCCGTCGAAAAGCGCGGGTGCACCAGCCCGAGGAGGGAACCAATGAGTAGTACGACCCAGGCCGAGAAGGCCCACCAGCAGGTTGCAGTCCTCTACAACGGAGAGATCCGCGAGTTCGCCTACCACCCGCAGGAGCATGCCGAGGCGCTGCTCCAGCACGCCCGCCACGCGTTCGGTATCACGACGAACCCCGACCTGATGGGGCTGTTCGATCTCGCCGGCCGCGAGCTCAGCGACAGCGAGTCGCTGATCGAGAACCATGTGACCGCCGGCGAGGAGCTGCTCCTGCGCCAGTCCGTCGTTCGCGGCGGCTGAGGCGATGCTGACGCTAGACGAGGGTCTCCTGCGGGAGACCCTCACAACCCTAAGAAGCTGCGGCAAGGACGAAAACGAGTGCGTCGTGTACTGGAGCGGACCGCTCGAGCGCCGAGGCGCGGTCGACGCAGTGCTGCACCCCGTCCATCTCGCCGGCCCTGACTTCTACGAAGTCGATCCGCGCTGGCTGGACTCAACGTGGGTGCAGCTCGCTCGTACTCGTCGAACCCTGCGTGCCCAAGTCCACACCCATGGCGGCCTTGCCTTCCACTCGGCCTCAGACGATGGATTCCCGATCGTTCAGACCGAGGGGTTCGCATCGCTTGTGCTGCCGGACCACGCGGCGCACGACGACCTGGAGGGTGCCTACCTATGCCGACTCGACAGCACCGGCCGCTGGCAGGAGATGCAGGTCGCGGACGGGCTGACGGTCCAATGAACCGCGAGGAGGCACTCGCACGCACGGCGCTGCTGGTCAAGCTCGATGTATTCCCGCAACTCGACGAGCCGGCGATCGTGCGAGGCCTCACCACCATGCGGGTGCGCTTGGCCGCCGACGCCGCGACGGTCTCCTGCGGCGCCGGACAGACCGCGCTGACGGCGGCGCTGATCGCCGTTGCGCAGCTAGGCGCGCGTGTGGATCTCGCGCTGCCGGATGGCGAGCTGATCGGCCCGCAGCCGCCGCTGTTCGGGCGAGAGCTACGCACTGCGCTCATGGATCTCGCAGAGGATCTCATGCTTCCAGCGAGCGTCGACGGCGAACCGGTGGACCTGGCGTTCGTCTTCGGCGGCGCCTGCGCCGGCGAGGCCGGCGATGTGATGTACGTCCACCTCGACGACTGGAGCGCTGAACTGAGCGAGCACCCAATGCACGCCACGAGCGGCAGATTGCCCTTCGGCGGCCTGCTCGCGGCCGCGGCAATCGGCGCGGAGAGCCTGCGCTGCGCGCTCAGAGGACTGGCCACGTCCACGGGCGCCCCGCCGCTCGGCGAGCATCGGCTCGAGCGACCACCGCAGGTCACGCTGAGGCTGCCGCCGCTGCCGGCCGGGACGCTCGAGCTGGGCGCCGTCGATGTCATCAGCGCAGGAGCCATCACCAACGCGGCGCTATTCGCGCTACTGCGCTGGCCGGATCTACGCGGGCGCCTACGCGTCGTCGACGACGACATCGCCGCCGAGAGCAACCTCAACCGCTACGCGCTACTGCGCCGCAAACACCTGCGCCGAGCCAAGGTCGACGTGCTGCATGAGTACTCGACGGGAGAGCTCGAGCTCGTGCCAGTCGCGAGACGGCTGACCGAGGCGACACTCGACCAGCTCGCGCCCCTCAGCGGTCGCGTCCTAGTGGGGGTCGACGACATCCCGTCCCGGTGGCTGGTGGCGGGGCATGCACCGGGCTGGACGTGCGTGGCGGGGACAACCCACTTCACGGTGCTGATATCAGAGCACGGCCCGGGGGGGCCGTGCGCCGGCTGCTTGCACCCGCGCGACGATCCGGGCGAAGCAGACATCCCCACGGCCTCGTTCGTGTCGCAGCTGGCAGGCACGCTGCAGGCTTACCGGCTTCTGGCCAGCGGCTACGGCGCCCCGATTTCTCCCCCCTCCCTGGCGGCTGCGTTCAACTTGGGCGCCCCGCGGGCGCTCATGGCGGTCGGCATGCCACCGCGAGCAGACTGCCCGGTCGGGTGCGCGGCCTCGCAGGACCTAAACCGCTCCGACGTGTAGTCCGACCGATTGCGGCTGCTCCGTCATCCGGACGGGCGGCGAGACACGGCAGAGCGTAGACGAGCTCGCTCCCTCGCAACCTTGGCGTCGCGTACGCGAGCAAAGGCAGCGCGTACATCCGTCATGACTACGTCGAGGGGTACCAGTCGGACGGGGTTTCCTCGCCGGGCAAACGCCGCGATCTCGGCGTCGCTCGTCGCGACCAGTGCCGCCTTGGCGGTCAGGTCGTAGAGCACCTCGACCCTCGCACCGACCTGCTGTCGAGCGAGCTGCGGCTGCACCAGTCGCCAGGCGATGACCGCGTCCTCGTAGCCGAGCACGCCCACCAGCCGAGCCAGCACCGCGGCCTCGACCGCATCACTCTCGCCGTACTTGCCACCGCGCTCTGCCTTGCGAAGCAATTCATCCTTCGCCCACGCCTGCCGGCGCGAGCGCTTGATGTCCGCGAGCTCGCACAGCACCGTCTCCTCAAGGATCTGTGTGGCGTCCGAACGGGCAGGCACACTGCGGATAGTGCCATTGCAGCCGCCAATATGTTGCTCTGTATCGGCAGATCAGTCGGCAGCCGTGCTCGAGACGAGCCCGCTCGGGGCCCAATGGCAACGTGTTGTGGAGTTGCTCGCCGGCGAGAATCCGCCCAGAGTGCGGTCCTCTGCCGAGCACGGCACGCCCCGTTTCAATACCGTGCGGGGCCGCGATGGGGACTCGAGGCGTCGTCATGCACCGTGAGGCACCGTCGGCGGCGGAGGCGCAGCCGACGGGCGACTTCGAGATGCTCGGCGCCGAGTTGCACGTCGATCTCTCAGAGACCGAGCAGTCCCCCAATCCTCTGCAGCTTGCCTCCAAGGACGAACTGCGCGCCTACTGGGCGCGCTTGCGTAGCATCATCTCTGCAAGCCTTGGAACCGATACGCGCCCTCGCCGCTGACAGCTATCTGCCGTCGGGTCTAGTTTCCAAGGATGGACGAGGTCGATTCCAGCCTGCCCGAAGACTGGGCTGATCCCTCAGGCGGTCCCGACTGGGTGCCGCTAAGCGAGGGCAGCGGTGGCTGGGCGAAGCTAAAGCTGCGCTACCGCTGGCTCGGGGATCCCGAGGCGCTGGCGCGCGTTTTCCACGTTGTGGGCGGTGAGGCGACACTTGCGCTGGTAGAGCGCGACTACGTCGACGCAGACTACCGCGACGAGTTCGCAAACTTCTACGCGCAGACGTTTCGGGCGCTACCCGATCGCTGCGAGCGTGTCCATTTTTTTGACCAGGGGCGGCAGCGCTACCTGGGGTTCACGGTGCTGCGGCCCATTCATGAACGGCCGGTTTGCCGCACGATGCTCGACCCACCTGCAAGCATGCGCGCCGACGTTTCGTGCCGCGCCCGCGCGACGGCCTCACCGTACGGCTTTCGATTTGTGGTCGACGGCTTCCCGTTTATCTCTCAGGACTTCCAATATGGGCGTTGCGCGCACGCCGCGATCTGGATGATCGCGTACTACCACCACCTCGCCAACCGCACGCCTCGATATTTCATGTCCGACATCGTCGCGGCAGCGCGAGCGCACCAGGACATCTGGCGCACGATCCCCTCGGAAGGTCTCAGCTTCCGCCAGATCACCGCGATCCTGCACGACCTCAAGTTGCCGGCGATCAGTTATGACCTGAGCAAGCTGCCAGAGGGCGAGAGTGCCGAAAGGATCGCGCAGCGGTACCTCGACTCGCGCCTGCCGGTAATGCTGTTGACACCCGAGCACGCCACGGTGCTTGTCGGGTACGGGCGCGATGACAACGGCGCGCTGTATTTCGTCCGCCACGACGACGCCAAAGGGCCGTACCTTCCGGTTGGCGATCTGAAGGCCGACGAGCTGGGCGAGTGGGAGGCACTGCTGGTTCCCCTGCCAGGGCGCATCTATCTCTCCGGTGAGAGCGCCGAGGTTCATGCGCGGCTCGTTTTCTATCAAGAGCTCAGGAGCCGCGAGGACACTGTCCAACTCGCCGAGCAGCTTGCGAAGGGCAGCCTACGATGCCGCACCTACGTGACCGACATCGCCGACTACAAGCGCAACCTACGGACTAGAGGTCTCAGCGACGAGGTTGTAGCGTGGCACGCGGGGATCAGCGCCTCTCACTGGATCTGGGTGACTGAGCTGCAAGACCGCGCAGCCGCGGAGCGTGGTCCAACCTGTGTCTTGGGCGAGGTCGTGATCGACGCAACCAGCGACAGCCGGCGACCGAACCAGCTGTTCGGAAACATTCCTGGCCGGCGGTTGCTATGGCCGGGACTCGGCTCGCCGACTACTGCGGCACGAAGCAATCCGGCCGAGCCCTACCTCTCCGGCTGCGCATTGCACGACCCGATCGAGCCGACGACGCATCGATTCGCGCGACGCGGCTCGCGGGCAGGATTCCGCGACCGTATCCGTGGACGTCGCGGTCGGCGTCGCTGATTGCAAGCCTGGCTCGCGGCAGCGAAATCCGGCGCAACAACCCGCTGACTCGTAGCCGGCGGCTACGCCGCCCTCCATAGTTCTTCGGGCCCTCGCGGTCGCAAATGGTCTCTGTCGCGCGAGGGCGGTTGCCGCCCGTTTGGGGCGAAGAACGGCGCGGAGTGGCCAAGTCTTGAACGCACCTGACAGGATTCGGACTTCTGACCTTGGATTCTCTAGGCCGGGCGACAAGGTTCGCGCCACCCATCGCGGCGGCGGTGGCCGCACCCGATGGGCGAGCACTGACGCGCCTATGCATCGCCGATGTAGTAGCTAACCGCCAGCGCCATCGCGAACAAGGCCTGAATGAGCAACATGAGGTGCGCTGGCTGCGTAACACCGGCCACCGAGTCGACGTAGTTGATGACCTGGGCGAGGGCGTCGAGTGACAGGATCAAGAGCGACCGCTGCCTGTTCGTGCCTAGCCGTTCGAGGAAGTCGGACAACGCGTCGGCGTCGTCAAGCTCCCGGTCGAGGTCGCCAAGCGTGTCGGCGTCCGCTCCCCCATCCAGGATGTCCTCGGCCGCGAGTTTGGTCAGAGCACGCATCTCCGTCGCCGGAAAGTTGATGGCCATCGGGATGGCCTCCACGCTGGAGAAATCGAGATTCAGCAACGGCGTGAGCTCAGCCATGCGTTGACCAGCATCCGTACGCGACCAAAGCTCTGCCTGCTCGCGCGCGTACCTGAACTGCGAAGTCCACTGCTGGGCAGCACCCAAGAGGTCCGCATACGTCGGCATACGAGCGACCGTGCCATCCCATGCCCTCACCGCGTTGCGAAGTCCGTTGACGGAGTCGAGCGCCCTCGACATGCCCCCTGCCGACTCCATCGCCCTTGAGACGCCGCCTGCCGCCTCCATCGCCCTCGAGACGCCACCTGCCGCCTCCACCGCCCTCGAGACGCCACCTGCCGCCTCCATCGCCTCGGAGTGCTGATCCCAAGCGCGCAAGGCAGCTAGAGAACTGCTGAGGTCGTGAGGCCTGTCTTTCGACACTTGGCGCAGTCTACGTCTCGCGCGGCGGCAGCCAGCCACGCTGAGGGGAGGTCGCGGTTTAGCAAGTCACGCCGGGCCGCCGCGACCTCAAGCTTGGAATGCTTGGTCGGGGCTCGAGATTCCCCGCCGGGCGCCTGCTTACGCGCAACGGAACCCTATTGGAACCTTGGCCATCCGACCGAGCCCAGTCATCCCACGAAAAAACCCCGCCTGAGCGGGGCTTCTTCGCATAGCGGGGGCGGGGTCTGTACGCATATCCCCGACGCTCCCAACCACCTCTTTGGCCGCGGCTACCAGATCACGGAAGTGCGCAAGCTTCCATGAACACGGCGATTTTCAGCCCTGCGAAGGCGCAAATCGGCCGCGGGCAGCCGCGTCGCACGGTCAGTTCTTTCACGCTCAGTCCCGCGGCGTCTAAAGACTTCCTAAAGGGACGACGTCGCTATGCGACCGCGAACAAGGGGAAAGCGAGCGCGCCACCGACGCGTTGCCGAGCGTGCAAAGGACGACTGGCGAGCGTCTCGCCTAGCACTCGGGAGAGTGCTCCTTCGCCATCGCGAAGATGGCATGAACAGGGCCTCCCTCGGTTCAACGCGAGACACTCGCGTGAATTGGTAATGCCGGAACTCGAAGGAGGCCCCGAGATGACGATCGTAGCTGGCTTTGACGTGCACCGCAGGCAGATCACATTTGACGCTTTCGACACTGAGACGGGTGAGCTGACGCGTGGGCGGATCGACGCGACTCCAGGCGCGGTGGAGCGCTGGGTCGCACGCTTCGATGGTCGCGAAGTGCAGGTCGCGCTGGAGGCGTGCACCGGTTGGCTGTTCGTCTCCCGTGCGCTCGAGCGTGCTGGTGCGGTCGCTCATCTTGCCGAGCCGGTGGAGACGAGTGCGCTGCGCGGGCGCAAGCGCCGCGCGAAGACCGATCGCGAGGATGCCCGCTGGCTGCGCACGCTGCTGGGCGAGGGACGGCTGCCGGAATCCTGGATCCCTCCGGAACACGTCCGCGAGTGGCGCTCGCGCGCGCGGCTGCGCAAGACGCTCGTCGACGAGCGCACGCAATGGCTGCAGCGCGTCCAGGCGACGCTCTTTCACCACGGCATCAGTGGCGCTCCCGCCGAGCTGCGCAGCGCCGCCGGACGCGAGTTCCTGCAGGAGCTGGAGCTTCCCGCTGACGCGCGCGAGCGGATCGCGATCGCGCTGGCGATGGTCGACTCACTCGACGGCCAATTGCGCCCATTGGAGTCGGAGCTGCGCAAACTCGCCCGCCGGCAGACCGGCTGCCAAGCGCTGATGGCGCAGTTCGGCATGGGCCACCTCACCGCGCTGATGACACTGTGCGAGCTCGGCGACGTCCAGCGTCTGTCGGCCTCGCGCAAGGCCGTGCGGATGGCTGGTATCGACATCGGCGTGCACCGCTCCGATCGACGCTCACGCGTCGGCAAGCTCAACCGCCAAGGCTCACCGCACCTGCGCTGGGCGCTGTATGAGGCCGCCCAGTCGGCGACTCGCCCGAGGAGCCCCGACCACGAGGACTATCTCGCACTGAAGGCGCGCGGGCTCTCACACACACGCGCGTCGATAACGATCGCGCGCAAGCTCGCGCGACGCTCCTTCCACATCCTGCGCGAGCTCGGGCCCGCCGCACTCGAGCCGATCACGACCACCTGAGCGCTACCTGACACCACAGTTCGCTCCGCTACGCCCATAACTCCAAGATGGCACCCAAGCTTCCGGCCAGCTCCAAGAACGCTCGTGGCTCCCACGTCAGCGTGGCGGCCCAACGAAGACCGAGCGGCCGGAGTCGCTCCACCCGGAACGACCGATCAACCATCACGTCACCGACCATCAGGTCGCGGACCCAGATAAGCCCGGGCATCCACGGAGCGCAGCACGACCCCACCCAGCACAACCACTCACCCCCAGACCCCGCCACTTGACGGGAGGCCACAGTTCAGATAAGACCGAGCGGCCGGAGTCGCTCCACCCGGAACGACCGATCAACCATCACGTCACCGACCATCAGGTCGCGGACCCAGATAAGCCCGGGCATCCACGGAGCGCAGCACGACCCCACCCAGCACAACCACTCACCCCCAGACCCCGCCACTTGACGGGAGGCCACAGTTCAGATAAGCGAGCGTCTCGTGCGTCGGAGCATCGACGCCCGCAGCTCGTCCCGAGCGAGCGCGTCGCGCGTCCAGATCGGACGCTTCCTTCTGGGGCGAAAGCGAGTGTCACGGCGTCGGGGCGGCGCTTCAGGTTGCGCGGCGGCGGACCAGCCAGACGGTCACGGCGATGAGCAGCACCGACAGCGCGAGCAGCCAGCCGCCCTCGATCCACTGGAATGGCCAGAACCGGCTGGCCGGCTGATAGCTGGTCCACAGCGTGTAGCCGTGCTGGGCGAGGCACTGCGGCGAGGGTCGCCTGACTGACGGCTTGCCAGGGCCCCACCGCGGAGGGAGGGCAGAACTGCTGGAGGAGGTTGATGGGGGCGCCGGCCGGCGAACGCGAACTTGCCGCCCTTGGTCCACCACTGGCTCATGATCCACGCGGAACCGGGCACGTTCAGTTTGCTGGTGACCAGCGGCGTCAGGTAGTGCTGGCGCAGGAAGATCCCGGCCGCGAGGGCGAGCCCGGCGTAGACGGCCAGGGTGGCGACGATCGCGGGGACGACCCGGCGGATGAGCATGCCGGCCAGGCCGCCGATCGCGAAGGCGGCCAGCGTCCAGGCGGCGAACGCGACCCCGCGCAGGTCGAACAGGCCGGCAGCGAACGGGGACGACCTCGGAAAGGGACAGGGTCTCGTTGCCCGCGGCGAGGTACGGCTGGTAGTACCAGGAGAACAGCACGCTGAGGGCTCCGGCAGCGGCGGCCACCACGACCGCGAGCGCCACCAGCTTGGCGAGCGTCCAGCGCCACCGCCCGAAGCCCTGGGTCCAGGCGTAGCGGAAGGTGCCGGTCTCCAGCTCACGGGCCAGCACCGGCGCCCCGACGAACGCCCCGATCAGCGCGGGCACTGCCTGCAGTACGGAGCCATTCGACAGAACATCGTTCATGCCGTTGAAGTTGCCGATCAGGTCACCGCAGGCAGGTGAGCTTGCCGGGTGGCAGGCGGTCGCGGCGGCGTAGGCGTGGTGCAGCTGAAGGCCGACGATCCACAGGCACACCGCCAGCGCGCCGAGCAGCGCGGCCACGCCGGCCAGCGCGATGCGGTGCTGCCGCCAGGTGACCCAGGCCATCCGCCGCCACGGCACTGGCCGCAGGCTCGCGTCCTCCTCCGGACGGGCGGGCACGGTCAGCGCGGTCATTTCGTCACCTCCGACGGTTCGGCGTCCCGGCCGCGGGCCGGGCCGGGCAGCGCCGCGGCGCCGGGCTCGCGCAGGTAGGCCAGGGCGAGTTCTTCCAGGCCGACCGGATGCGCCTCCCAGCCCGGCGGGACCGGATCGTCCGCGGTGGTCCGGACCAGCAGGTGGGCCTGTGCCTCGGCACGGCGGACATGCACCACCGGCCGTTCGGCATACCTGCTCGGCCTCGGCGGCCGGGCCGGTCAGCATGCGGTGGCTGGCGAGCAGGTCGTCGACCTCGCCGGCCACCTGCACCCGGCCCCGCGACAGCAGGATGAGGTAGTCGGCCACCCGCTCGAGCTCGGCGAGCACGTGCGAGGACAGCAGCACCGACACGCCGTCGTCGGCCGCCGCCGTCAGCACCGTGGCCATGAAGTCGTGCCGGGCGAGCGGGTCGAGCATCGCCACCGGCTCGTCGAGCACGAGCAGCCGCGGCCGCCGGGCCAGCGCCAGGGTCAGCGCGAGCTGCGCCTGCTGGCCGCCGGACAGCTTGCCCGCCTTGCGCTTCAGCGGGATGCCCAGCTCGGCCAGCCGGGCCTCGGCGTATGCCTGGTCGAAGCGCCGGTTCAGGTTGCGGGTCAGGTGCAGCATGTCCGCGGCCGACAGGTTCTTGTACAGCGGCGTGTCCTGGGCGACGAACGCGATGCCGTCCAGCGCGGCGGGCGACCCGGGCGGCCGGCCGCCGAGCACGGTGACGGCGCCCGCGGACGGCGCCGCCAGGCCGACCGCCAGGTTCAGCAGCGTGGTCTTGCCGGCGCCGTTCGGGCCGACCAGCGCGGCCACGTGACCGGCGGGGATCGCGAGCGAGCACTCGCGCAGCGCCCAGGTGCTGCCGTAGCGCTTGCCCAGGCCGCTGGCCTCGATGACGTTCATGCGACGCCCTCCGTTTCGTCGCTCGCCGCGCCGCCGCGGGTGCGCGACCCGCTGCGGCGCTCATAGAAATCCCGCAGCACGCTGGTGAACAGCGCCACGATCCCGTCCTCGTCCAGCCCGGCCCCGTCCGCGGCGGTCAGCCAGCGCGAGCAGGGAACGGCGCAGCCCGGTCAGCTCGGGGAGCGCGACCTGGTTGAGCGTGGCCTGGATGAACGTGCCCTGGCCGGGCCGCCCCGCGGTCAGGCCCTTGGTCTCCAGCTCGCGGTAGGCCTTCAGCACCGTGTTCGGGTTGATGGCCAGCGAGGCGACCACGTCCCTGACCTTGGGCAGCTGGTCGCCGGGCTTGAGGTAGCCCAGCCGCAGCGCGTGCTCGACCTGGTGCACGAGCTGCAGGTAGGTCGGCACGCCAGAGGCGGGGTCGAGCCGGAACTCGATCGGCGACCCCGGTCCGCGTCCTGCAGCTGAGCCATCGCGCCCGCCCGAGGTAGGCGGCGAGTCGCCAGCCGAGCCCCCCACCTGGCTAGACCCTTTATCTATTGTCATACGACAGGATTACAGCACGGTGCGGTGTTCGCCGTCAACCCCGCCTGATCTTCGTGGCTCTCTATGAAGAAGGGCCCGTTGTCAAGTAGCGATCTGTAGCTCGGGTCGTCCTCCTCTCCCGGCTCTTGGTCTTGGAGCGACGCTCATGTCTCTATGGCCTCCTCATCGGGAGGATCAGGCGAAATTGGATGTTCGCTCGGGCGCAAGTCCGAAAAGGGCGGTCAGGCCGCCAGACGAAAAGCGGCGCCTCGGGGAGCGAACTTCTCCTTGCGGGAAAGCATGTGCCAGATCGCGTGGGCGAGTCTTCGTGCGATGTCGACCTGGGCGACCTTGGCGCCGCGCTGCTTTCCGAGCCGGCGCTTGGTCCGCTGGTAGCGCTCTGAGTAGGCGGGGTGCCTTAGCGCGTGCATCGTCGCCTCGAGTAGCGCCCAGCGCAGGTAGGTCGGCCCATGCTTGGTCAATGGGCCGCGTCGATCCTTCTCTCCAGACTGGTTCACGCGCGGACAAAGACCCGTGTAGCCGGCGAACTTCTCTGGCGATGAGAAGCGCTCGATCTCGCCGATCTCGGCGGCGATCGTGAAAGCGAGGACCCAGCCGATCCCGGGCACCGTCAAGAGCAGCGGGACGTAGGGGTGCTCGGCGTGGCCCTCCTTCAGGCGGCGGTTGATCTCGGCGATCTGCTCTTCGAGGTCGTCGATCAGCTCGATCGAGGCGGTGATGTTTCCTCGCCACGGCTCCGGCACCTGGAGTCGCTTCAGCAGCCGGCGGCCCTCGACCCCGAACAGGTCGGTGACCGGGCACGGCTTGCCGAAGTTGATCAGGGTCGAGTGGACGCGGTTCTTCAGCGCCGACTTGTGCTTGACGAGGTGCAACCGGAAGCGGGCGAGCTCACGCTCCTCGCGGACGCTCGGATCGGGCAGCCAGATCGCCGGCACCAGGTCGCGGTGGCTGAGCACCGCAAGAACCTTCGAGTCGATCTTGTCGGTCTTGCATGCCAGCGGCGCGAGGCCCTTGACCTTCTGGGCGTCGGCGATCTCGACAGACCAGCCCTGCTGCTCGAGGGCGTCGTGGACGACCCTTGCGCCGGTCATCGACTCGATTACCGCGCAGACCGGCTCACAGTGCACTTCCTCGATGCGGCGGGCGAGCCTTCTGAGCGAGTCGACGTCGGGCGCTACAGCGAGCTGGTCCAGATGCTCTCCCTGATCGGAGAGCAGGCAAACGTCAAGCTTCTTACGACTTAGATCGAGTCCAGCGTGCAACATATGGAGTGGGCCTCCTCGGTGCTCGTTTTTCGGGACACGTCAAGCGTGTCACCGCAGGGGGCCTTCTTCATGGCAGTCCCATTCGTGCCACGCAGCCTGTCTCGCGGCATCGTCATCGACCGCCTCGCCGGTCCAGTGGACGTTGCGCAGCCCGGACGACAGTCCCCCGGGGTCATTGTCGGGGTCACCGATGAGATGAGGCGGTTCGGTGACGTAAACCTCAAATCGCGGCACGCGGGCAGCATAGCTCCGGCGTCCGTCGCGCCCGTCGAGGGGGCGTCGGCCGATGCATTCAGTCCTGCCATGGCAAGC
This sequence comes from Terriglobia bacterium, assembly GCA_963799715.1. Classification (GTDB taxonomy): domain Bacteria; phylum Acidobacteriota; class Terriglobia; order Acidiferrales; family UBA7541; genus DASPOJ01. Next base: position 124,139 of record CAWCYS010000023.1, read on the forward strand.
GCCCGGTATGCGGGACATTGAACTCGGGGGGCACGATGCGTCCGTCCACACGGTCCACAGACGATGTATGACGCGGATGCTGAGCCCGCGGACGATCGCACCGACGTGAAGGGCGCGCACTTTCGCACCCAGACGCGCTCGACCTGGACACAGGAATCGACGGTGACTCCGGCAGGTTGTCGGGGGGCAACCAGACCTGCAGCGCCACCCTCGATCCCTCCTCCACGGGCGCCCCGGCCTTCGCGGGCGACGACCGCAAGCCGGAACTCACGATCTCGATCAGCGGGGAGCCGCTGGCCGATCTACATGTGCAGTCCGCCAACGATTGGGTCGTCGCCCCGGATGTGACGGGCAGCCCCACGTGCTCGCTCTACGCGCACTTCCATACCGCGCTCGAGCCCTTCGCTCTCGGCAGCAAATTCGACCCGGCCAACGCCTCGCTCACGGTCGCCAATGCGATGGCAGCCGACTTGTTCGTTCCGCGAAGCAAGCTCAGGGCGGCCAAGCGCTTCGTCATGAAAGTGACCCAGCGCCCAACGACCAGCCCCCTGCGAACTGCGAGACCCTCACGATCGACTCCTCCGCTTGCTCGGAGCAGATGCTCTGGCAAGGCGAAGTGAGCTTCAAGCCGCTGTAGGAGCCAGGCTGGCGAGCGTCACCCCGTCAACCAACAAGAAGACCCTCCGTTTGCCCGCTCCCGCTCGGAGTTCCACTCAGATTGGACGCTCGCGGCGAACGTCAGCCGATCACGACGAAGAACTTGGCCGTCGCATCGTTCGAGCGCTGACCGGCGGAATCCGTCGCTCGCACGAGCAGCACGTAGGTTCCGGGCGCGAGTTGCTTGCCCCTGCGATCTGCGCGAGCGTCACGCTGTGCCGGCCCGCGGCCAACCCCGGCCACGCCCGATGCAGCCGGATCGTCCGCCCGGCGCGACCGTGCGGCGCCGGTACACGGGCGGCCGTGCCCAGCGTGACCCCGTTGATGCCGGTCGCGGCCGGGCCAACGACGCCGCCGATTTCGCTGTAGCTCCCCGGAGCCCGGCCCGGCGCGGGTCCGCATGCGCGGCGCCCGGGACTGCCGTCGCGACGCTTGACGACGTAGAGCACGCTCGCCGACTCGTTGAGCATGTAGGAGAACGCGAGCCCTCCCGAGCCCGAGCTCGGCGCGCCGGCGAGCCGTGCGCGTGAAACGCATCGCGAGCGGGCGCGGAGCTGGCTGACGATCGGCGGCGACGGCGCTTCACCCGGGCGACGACGCGGCGGCCGCAGATGCGACCGTCACCGGCTCGACGACGCTCGCCCGACCCGAGCCGCTGCACGACGCCGTCTGTCCCGTAAAGACGAATGTCGTCGAACCGCCGCCTTCGCTGTCGCTGACGGTCAACCGGGCCGAATACGTGCCCGGCGCACCGTAGGTGTGGCTCGTGCTCGCGACGTGGTCGTTTCGCCGGTTCCGTCGCCGAAATTCCCATCGATATGTCGCGATCGTGCCGCGCGCGTCGCTCGACGCCGAGGCGTCGAAGCTCGTCGCCCTCCCGAGGGTCGCGGCCTGCGCGGCGAACGCCGCGATCGGGGCCTGGGCCGGGGTGATCGCGATCTCGAACGCCAGTCCCCCGACTGGGATCGGTGAACCCACGACCGTGTTCGTGGCGGTCGAGATCGCCGTCACGGCGTTCGTTGAGCCGCCTTTGCCGTCGTTCGTGTTGGTGACGTAGAGCGTCTTTCCGTCCGGCGTGAGTGCGTCGTCGACCGGCAGGCCGGGGCCTGTGGAGATCGGTGCCAGAGCGGTGTTCGTCGCGGTCAGAAAGGGCGTGACGCTGTTGCTGAATTCGTTGACCACGTAGGCCTTCTGCCCGTCGGGGAGATCGCGATTCCGAACGGCGCGGATCCGATCGCGAACGGAGCGCCGGCGACGTTCGTCGCGGTGTCGATCGGCGTGACGATGCCCGCGAAACCAACGACGTAGGCCGTTCTTCCGTCGGGTGTGATCGCGATCGACGCCGATGGCGTCGTTAGTGAGATCACGTTCACGACGGTATCCGTCGCGGTGTCGATGACGGCGATCGCATCGCTGCCTTCACCGCCTACGTAGAGCCTTCTGCCGTCGGGCGTGATCGCGATTGCGAAGGGCAACGCCACAGCGACCGGAATCGCGGCGCCCGCCGTCTTCGTCGTCGTGTCGATCGGCGTCACCGAGTTGGCGCCGCGATTGGTGACGTATGCGGTCTTGCCGTCGGGATCGATCGCCATTCCCACCGGCTGCACACCAACAGCGATCGCCGCGTCTACGGTATTCGTGGCCGTGTCGATCGGCGTCACGGAGTTGGATTGAAGTTCGCCACATAGGCGGTGCTGCCGTCGGGTGTGATCGCGATTCCCACTGGCTCCGGAACCAACGGCGATCGCCGGACCCGCGGTGTTGGTGGCCGAGTCGATCGGGATGACCTTGCCGATGATCGTCCCGGTGACATAGGCCGTCTGCCCGCGGGCGCTGCCGGGCATGAGCAGCAGGGGCGCGAGCAACGTCGCTGTCAGGAGGCGAACCCCGGCCCCCGGTCGCAGGCAGGCACGATGCCTGAGCACCCGCGCGAGCATCCGGCCAGCTTACGCGCCGGACCGGCGGACGCCGTCGCCATGGCGGGATCCATTCAATACGCTGGGGTTGCCTCGGACGAACCTAAAGCTTGGGTGAGGTCAGGCCGATTAGAAGACACGCTGACACATCCACGCTCAATCGACCAGCACTTCCAGGTCACTGGCGACGGCTGCGCGCCCGAGCGAGTCCTCCCGGTGGCTGCCCGCCGCGGGCTCGGCGGCTTTACCAGGCGCAAGCATCCGACTACTGGACTGCGTCCGACCGTTCTGTTTGCGATCGCGGCTACGCTCACCGTCGCCTACGTTGGCGTTCGGCGTCTGGGTTTCGGGTCCGTGGCGCGACGAGCTCGACCATTCGATCGGGCCGGTGATGTCGTGGGTGATCCCAGTCATGCTGGCCTATATCCCGGGCATCGTCATCGGTTTCCTCATGTTCACACTTCTGGTGAGCCGTTACCGAGAGCCCGCGTTCGAGCCCCCGAAGGGGACGTGGCGCTTGGGCCGGTGGCCTTCAGTGACGATCCTGATCGCGGCCTGGAACGAGCAGGAGTCGATCGTGCCGACGCTGGAGAGGATCGCCGCGCTGTCGTATGAGGGACCGATTGAGGTCGTCCTGGCCGATAACAACTCGACCGATCGCACGGCGGAACTCGCAGCGGAGGCCGCCAGGCGCCTTGGCCTTCGCTATCGACGCGTCTTCGAGGTCGAGCCGGGCAAGCACCGAGCCCTGAACGCGGCTCTCGGGAGCGTGACCACGCCGCTGACGGTAACCGTCGACGCCGACACGTTCCTCCACCGCGACGCACTCACCTACCTGGTCGCCCGCGTCACGAGCAGGCCACAGGACCAGCACGTGTGCGCCTGTGCCGGAGCGCTCGTGCCCGAGAACGCCATGAGCCAACTTCGTGACGAGGATGCAGCAGTGGGACTACCGCCTGGGGATCAACGGCGTGAAGCGCATGCAGGCGGCTTACAACAGCGCACTCGTGGCACAGGGCGCGTTCTCGGCGTACTGGACCGAGGACCTGAAGGCAGTGGGTGGTTGGCCTGATGCGATCGGTGAGGATATCGTCCTCACTTGGACGCTGATGGATTCGCGCGGCCTCGTCCAATACGAGCCGGTCGCCCTTAGCTTCACCGTCGTGCCCGAGGCGCTCCGTCACCTCATGCGACAGAGGTCGCGTTGGGCGCGGGGCATGTTCGAGGGACTTCGCACCCGTCCGCCCGGCACCGCAGCCGCGCGTGCTGGCGAAGCTCGTCGCCGGGATCGACTACCTCGTGCCCCTTCTCGACGTGGGGTTCATCTTCTTCTGGGTGCCCGGCGTGATTCTGTTCGTGTTCGGGTATCCGCTGATCTTCGGCTGGTGGTCGATGTTGCTCCTCCCGATCACGCTCACAATCTTCGGACTACTGCGACGGTGGCAGGAGCATCACGTCTTTCGCCGGCTGGACATTCACTTCGGGGCCGACAAGCGTGGCTTTTTCGGCCTACCTGTTCGCGTACCAGGTGGTGACGTCGCTGGCTTCGCTGCTCGGTTACGGGCAGTACTTCTTGGGGTCGAACCGCCGGTGGAAGTGACGTTGCATCTGCGACTCGAGTGGAGCGCCCTCAATACTCAGACGCACATCGCGAGTCAGGCTGTGCAAGTCGAGGCCACCGTCTACACCGCGGACGTCGGCGGCCCCAAGGCGATCCTTCGCGACGAAGTCGATCAGATAGCCAGTGCAGCCGTAATGCGCTACGACACCGATAGCGGCCGCCTCGAGGCTATCGCGGACGTCGACCTCGAACGGGTTCAGCGCAGGTTATCCAGCACGGCGTCACCTAGGCTCGTGCCGCGGCTCCCCGCATACTGCAGGTGGAGACGAAGCTCTTATGGGAGGACCTACCGCTCGCCTTTTCAGAGGTCATCGAATGCGACTGCGACGGCGTCTGCTACGACCGGCGCGTGGGCTGGGACGCTAACGATGGTCACCGTGAGTTGATTCGACCTCGCGAGCGCCCGCCGGATCGGCTCCGTAGCGACGGGGGCCGCTTCTGGATCGGCAGGAGCGCAGGACGCCCGCCCTCCACGCGTCGGCCGTAGCCGTAGACGTGGAAGGCGCCGGCATAGCCCTCTGCGTCTGTCCGCGGCGTGCTTGCGTTCGACGTGTTCGTTGTTTAGGAACACGCGCACCTCGTAGGACGGCCCGGCCTTGCTCGACGCCGTCGAACACGAGGTCAGCGCGGGAGAAGCCGTCACTCGGGGGCTCCACGTGGAGCGGGGGAAATACGTGGGTGCCCATGGTTGGCCGACCAGGCGCGAGAGCCGCTCCCGAAGGTCTGGGTGTATTTTGGCCTAGATGAGCGCACACGTCGTCCTCCGTCCCAGTGTCGAGCACGCCAACGTGACAGCTCTTCGCGACGCGTACTTGAAGATGCAGGCGCTCTCGGGGACGGACAACCGAAGCTGGATCTACTGGGCCGAGGTCCACGGCTTCAACCACTACGACTGCTGGCACCACTCGCGCACAGGTCCGGGTCGCACGCTCTACAGGTACGACCTCTTCCTCCCTTGGCATCGCGCCTGCTTGCTTTACTGGGAACATGCGGTGCGCGACCAGAACGAGGCCGCGATTCCGCCCTGGTGGGACTGGACCTCAGCCGCCTCGCACGCCGAAGGCGTTCCAGCGGCTTACAGCCAGAGCGAGGTCGACGGCGAAGCCAAATCCACTTGCTAGTGGGCCGATGCCGAACATGCCGCGACGATCCCGCCCGTCGCACCCGGCGCTTTCCCGGGACACCCAGCGAACTGCCGAGCATGACCCAGAGGACGCCCTCCAACCCGGCGATCGACACGTTGCTCGAACTGACGAGCTACGTCGACTTCTCCTCGCAGATACAGGACGTGCACGACTTCATCCACGGATGGGTCGGCGGGACGGATCCCGCGAACGAACAGATCGGCGGAGACATGGGGACCATCGCAGTCGCGGCCTTTGACCCGATCTTCTCGGGCCCACCATGCGATGATCGATCGGCTCTGGTACTTGTGGCAGCTCCGCCACGGCGTGAACAACATCCCGGCTGAATACCTCGGCAAGGTGCTGGCTCCCTTCGAACTGACTGTCCGCCACGTGCTCGATGTACGCTCGTTGGGATACGAGTACGCGAGCTCCGCAGTTTCCACCAGTGGCGCCGTCTCGGCGCCCCCGAGCACCGGTGGAGGCAATTAGGATGGCGCGATCACTTACGATCGGGCCGTTCGGAATTGCTGGACTCGCTCGCGCGTTCTCGAGAGCTGACATCGAGTTCCATGGGCTCGACCACGCTGGCGCGACCTACGAGGGCCGCGTATTCGTCAACCTGCCCGACGCAGACGCTCAGAGCCCCCGCGATGTCCCTGAGTTCGCCGGCTGCTTTCACATCTTCGGACACGGTGGTTGTTTCGGCGACGCCAGGCCACTGCGACGTGAAGCCGCGACGGCCGTTCGATCCGCGCCCAGCGCACCCGCTGACGCCGGCCTCCAAGACCGTGATCGCCACGGACGCGCTTCGGCAAGCGATCGCGAAGGGCGAGGAGATCACCGTGACGGTCGTGCCGGTGATCATGAGCACGACGCCGCACGTCGGTCGCCCAGAGGACGTCGTACGGCTGGAGGACGTCCGGATCGTGACCTACGCCTGAGCCTGCTCGCCGGGAGACGTCCTCACGGCCGTGGCCCTGAGCCTTCATCAGTGACGCCCATGCGCCCTGAGGGACCTCCGGCTCGAGGCCCGCTCGCCGCGAGGCCGGGAGGAGGCGATTTCGGGTCTTTGCCAACAAAATTGGTACGAAAATTGGTACGAAGACCAAGCTCTCAAACCGGCTATCCCGCGAAAAAACCGCCGGATAAAGGGGATTTGCGTGGGGTGCTATTCAGCTTTCTAGAGCCATTCTTGTGGTTCTTCGTACTTCCGAGATTCGCTCAAATTGCACCCCGATTTGCACCCCGGTGTGCCGCTCGCGGGGAACCTAGCCGCATTGCTCGGGCGTCAGGTCGTCGCTGGGTTCTCTGCCCAGCGCCAAAGAGCGCGTGCTCGGGCAGGCCTTTCAAGCTGTGCCGGCCCCGCCCTGAAAGCTCGATGCAAGTCATCCCGGCGGCGGCGCGGCGGGTTCGCTCGGTCATCAGCAGCCCCAGCCGTTGCCGCCGAAGCGACGCGTGAAGCGGTGTTGACGGTCGATCCGAACCAGTCGCCGTTGCGCTCGACGGCAGGGCCGGTGTCGAGGCCCACGCGGGCCAGCGGAAAGCCCTTCCTCTCGGCGAGACCCAGGATTGCTATCGCCAACTCGATCGCGGTGTTGCCGTCCTCGCTGCGCACCATCACTGCGTCGCCGATCGCCTTGACGACGTGACAGTCAAGCTCGGCTGCGAGAGCGCAGACCTGCTGATGGAAGGAGACGGCTAGATCTGCCCCTCGGTCATCTCCCTGCTGAGCCGTGAACTCCGAAAAGCCGACGAGGTCGGCGAAGAGGAAGGTGTGGAGTTGGAACACGATTAGCTCAGGCATCCTTTCGCTGTACTGCCGGTAGAACGCTGAGCGACGCGGCTTTGTGAGGTCATCCAGCCACGAAGGGTGTGCATGCGTGCCGATGGGCAGCGATCGGTCGCTGCTTGGCCACCGGGGGGTGCTTGCCCGTCAAGCTGGATGCGAAACGGCCCTCCGTGAGGAGATAACGATCTCGCTCACCTTGCCGCTGAAGGTGATGCGCCCCATCTCGTTGCCTGATTCTTGCGTGAACAGCATTTTCGTCGTGTGGACCACGCGCTATTTCGAAGGGTGGTTGGTCGACACAACCTCGCCGAGCAGCGCACACTGACGGCGCCGCCGCCCGCCGGGGTCCCCTACGATGCGCCGGCGGATCCGAGGGTGATGAGTGGCAGGGGTGTTCCTTCAAAGCCCTCGACCTTGAGTTTGCCTTTGGTCGTGAGCTTCAACCCTCCGGCTTCTGAGAGCAGGTGGCCAGATGATGCGTCGAAGACGACTTCGGACGGTCTCGCGGTGGTGGTGCCGTTTTGGAACTTCGGCCCGACACCTGCTCCTCGCCAATTGCAGGGCCGGCGGCGCTTGCTTTCCCTTGGTGAGCGGCAGCCAGCGTCGGCGCTCATGACGTCGCTGCTTAGGGCGACTCGCGAGCGTCTCGCCCAGCGCTGAGCGGGTCGCTGCGGCGGGCTAGGTGTAGTTCCTAACGACGTTGGTCAGTCGTGTCGCGGGCGGTTGGTGGCCGAGCGAGCCATGTGGTCGTCTGAAGTTGTAGCGCTCGAGGTAGAGGGATAGCGCCGCGGTTCGTTCGGTGGAGCTGCCGTAGATCCGCTCGTAGGCCCACTCGTTGAGAAGGGTCTGGATCAGTCTCTCTGCCTTTCCGTTGGTGCGTGGGCGGTAGGGCCGGATTCTCAGGTGGCGGAGTCCGAGCTCTGCGAGCGCCTCGCGGTATGCGTGAGCGACGTAGGCCGAGCCGTTGTCGCTCATCACGGCCTGAAGCTGCACGCCACGCTCTGCAAACCAGGCGGTCGCTCGCCGAAGGAACGCGATCGCGCAGCGTGCCGTCAGCGTTGGCAGGACCTCTGCGTAGGCCAGGCGCGAGTGATCGTCGATCATCACGTGGAGATACTCAAAGCGGGTGAGCCCGCGCACGACACCGTCAGACGCGGGCAGCGACCTGGCTGCCGCGGTGCCCGACCATCCGGTGCCCTGCTCCACGCGCGGAGATGCGCCCCAGCTGCTTGATGTCGACATGGACGAGCTCGCCGGTATGGCTACGCTCATAGCGGTTCGGTGGCTCGACAGGCTCCAATCGCGAGCGTTTGCCGAGTCCTATCCGCTTCAGCCACAGCGAGACCGTCGAGAGCGCGAGCGAGAGTACCTCGGCGATCTCGGCGGCAGTCATGCGCAGCTTGCGCAGCGAGCGGATCGCCTGAACTCTTGCCGCCGGGAGCTGGCCGGGAGAGCGTCGCGGACGCGAGGAGCCGTCGAGCAAACCTTCTGCGCCTCGCTCGCGCCAACGCGCCAGCCAGCGATAAGCAGTGCGCTCGCTGACACCAGCGGCCTCGGCCGCCTGCCTGACCGACCAGCCACACTCGCTGATTCGCTCAACGAGCAGGCGGCGACTGTTCGGACAGGTACGAGCATTACCGTGGAGCTTCATCCGGAGTCCTCCTTGGATCTGAGTTGGCTTCAGCTCCTCTCAGCCTCCAAGGGGGCCCGGATGACTACTGACGAACGTGCTTAGGAACTACAGCAGCCAGATGCCCTCGCGCGATCGCTCGGAGCAGGTCTTTGCCTGGTGTCGTGTTGCCG
>CAWCYS010000024.1:0-34064 GCA_963799715.1 Terriglobia bacterium
ATGCTTGACGCGTACGTATTGCTCACGGCCAGGACCGTCACCGTCGCCAACGCCATCCCGCGGGGCGAAACTTCGGATTGCCAGTATTTCTGTCTGCTGGGCAAGCTGGTCGAGAGCAATATCAGTAGGAACGTGCCGCTAACGCCGATTAGACAGCCCGTCGCGATTCCAGCCGCGAATCCGATCATGGGTTCCTCCTACCAGCATGACTCGCACGCAAGAATGGTCTTTCCAACCAATCCAGCGTAGACGCCCCAGCCAAGAACCCGTCTCTGTGAAGCGTGCGCAAAACTGAGGTTGCTTGCAATCAGTATTCCGAGCCCTGATGAAGATTCTGGAACAACGCCGCCGCACCCAGCTTCAAATATCGCTGCGGCGTTAACACCTCGGCCCCTATTCGCGACACCCCATACGCTTTGACCGCGCTCAAAAGCAGCAGGCTTACGATCAGCAGCCCAGCCCCAGTGAGAAACACCAGGAAGGACTCTCTCTCGGTCAGCAGAGTCCAGTTCGGGGACGCTTCCCAGTCCGGATACAGCCTGTCCAGCGCCTTCCGCAAGAATGGGCCGGCCAGCGGAATCGCCTCGATGCGAACGTGTTCGGCCCGCTCATAATTATATGCGGGAAGGTAACCGGACAGCCCGCGAGTCGCCAAGAGCAGCACTCCTGGATTCTTCAAGTCCTCGCGGGTCAGGAGTCTGCCCGAATCGTCGGTCATGATCTTGTGAAAGACAGGATCCACGACCACCCATCGCCCGTCGATTTGCACCTCCGCAACAACATGCCGGGTCTGGGTGTCCGCACCAAGCAATAGCAACCGCCGCGCCGGGATGCCGCCGGCCCGCGCCAAATTCACGAACGCATTTGTGGCGGTTCCGCAGACCTGCAGTAGTCCCCCGTGGTCCAGCGATTCTTCCGGATCGCGCGGCACGGCCGCTGTGTTCTCTACGTCGGACTCGCGTGGGGGACCGTGTTGCATCCACGCGAGAATTGCCTGCACTTTCTGCTGCGTCGTGCCCGATTGGGGAAGGACTGCGTCCGAAAAACCCTTCAGATATTCGGCGGTGGAAAATTCCCATATTGCGCCGTAGAAGACCAAGAGGACCGCTGTGAACGTAAGCAGATTCGCAGCGTGGCTCACGGCAAGAAAAATTGGATGACGCCTCACGCGGACCGACCCTCCCGATAGGGCGTTTAAGGCTGGGAACCTTACGCCGCTACGCCCCGAATCCTAGCAGTCCGCTCCGCCCACTCGTGATTTGCGCGCGCCGGTCTGTTCCGAATCAGTACACGTCTTCCCTGCGCGTCGGCGGTCCCGAGCGGTCTTCGTTTCATCGCAGAATTCGCATCAGTGTGAAGATGAAGGTAGGAATTGTCCGTGCGCCCAGGCCGGTTACGCGGTGTAGTTGTAAAACCCGCGCCCGGACTTCCGCCCCAGCCAGCCCGCCGCCACCATCTTGCGCAGCAACGGACACGCGCGGTACTTCGAATCGTGAAAACCTGAGTAGAGAACGTCGAGGATGTCAACGCACACGTCGAGGCCGATAAAATCCGCCAGTTCGAGCGGGCCCATCGGATGATTCATTCCCGTTTTCATCACGGCGTCAACGGCTTCGGCCGTCGCCACTCCTTCCATCACGCAGAACGCGGCCTCATTAATCAGCGGCATCAGCACGCGATTCGAGACAAATCCCGGCGAATCATTCACGGCCACCGGCTTCTTGCCCAGCTTTTCCGCAAGCGCCATCGTCGCGGCAAACGTCGCGTCGCTCGTTTGCAGCGCGCGAATCACTTCCACTAGCGCCATCACCGGCACCGGATTCATGAAGTGCATTCCTACGAAGCGGTCGGGCCGCGCGGTCAGCGCCGCGAGCGTGGTGATGGAAATTGAAGACGTATTGCTGGCGAGGATTGCGGCGGGCGAAAGCAACTTGTCCGCCTCGCGCAACACGGCGGTCTTCAGATCGAGCCGCTCGGGCACAGCTTCGATGGCGAAGTCCGCCGACGCGAGCGGCGCGGCGTCGGTCGTTAAGCGGATGCGCGCCAGGATCTCGGGCTTCTGCGCCACCGCGATCTTTCCCTTTTTCGCTTCGCGATCAAGGTTCGCGGCGATGTTGGCGAGCGCAAGATCGAGCGCGCGCCCCTGAATGTCGCGTAAAATCACGGAATAGCCGCCGCGCGCCAGCACGTGGGCGATCCCGTTCCCCATCGTCCCCGCGCCGAGCACGGCGACCGTGCGAATCTCGCCAATTTGCATCACGCTTCTCGCTCTCCGGGCGCGGAACCCTCGATTGCTTGCAAGATGGTCCGCGCGGCGTTTTCCTCCGCGGGCCGGACAAAAATGCGCTGCGACACTCCCGGCTCGGACGCCACGCGCGCGCGAATGTGATTCTCGCGCAACACGTCGCAGAGATAAACAGCCCATTCGCCGTTCTCGCCGCGCCAAATTTCGGTGATTGCGTCGGCAGCCCGCCACTTGGGCGACACATTCAACCCGCTCGCGGATTCCGCGGCTTCGGCGTCCTCCTCCTCGACAACAATCTCTTCAGCGGACGCCAGCACGGAATCCACCACGCGCTGAGCTGCGCCCAGATCGGCTTCTGCGACGCGAATCTCGTATCCCGCCGCATGGCCGCCAAATCCCAACGGAAATCTGCCGAAGGTCCCCGCCGCCGAGTCATGCACAACGGATTGATGCAGCGGAATCTCCGCCGCGGAAATCGCATCCACCAGCGCGGAAAAAAGCACGGCATCCATCCCGGACCACAACAATGAAGGCGCGTCCCCGCCATTCCGTCGCGGATCCGCATCGCGCGCGGTCGCCACCAACAACACCTCGCAGTTCCGGCATCGCACCGTGCCCGCGGGATAGTTCCCGCCACATGCGGGACAATTCATTGACTCACCATATTTGCGCGCGCCACGCTACTCCGGCGGAGCTTCGTCCACAATCTCGCGAATCACTTCGCGCGCCCGCTTCTCGGCCGAGGGAAGCACCAGAATGCGAGTCTTCTCGCCATCCTCGTGCGTAACGCTTCCAATGCCGACATTTTGTAGACACTCTGTGAAGACCTCCACCATCTGCTCGTCCTCGCCCGACCATACCTCGCAAGTCGCATCTTCCGGATTGAAATCCTCCACTAGGTCGTCCGGCGCAGGCCCGCTGTCCTGCTCGTGGCCCGCAATTTCCTCTTCAGAAATCGGCTCTTCCGTGCCAGGGACTTTGCCGAACACTCTCCCGCCCAATCTGAACGGATTATGTTCTGTCGAATCTCGCGCCAACTCGGCATCCGGCGTGAGCCCGGCGGCTTCCTCATGACCGAGAATTCCTTCGAGTATTTTCCGCGCAGCGTCCACGTCCGGCTTCCCGATCCAAATCTGCATCGGCTCCGACGAGTTACTCGACGACAGCGAACTCTCGCGGGCCATATCGTCGTGAGCGATGCGGCTCTCATCTAACGCAGTGCGGATCGCCGCAAAAGTTCGCGGATCGATCCCGGCCCAGAGTTTCACCGAGGCCCCGGAATCGTCTACAGGAGCAGCTCCTTCCTCCGGCAGCTTCTCGACCAACGCCACCTGACAATCCGAGCAAACCTTCGGCCCGGGAAGATATTCCGCTCTGCAAATGGGACAAAACATTTAAGCCTCGCCCTCAATATCCTCGGTACGGTCGATGAAAGGTATCCGCAGCAGATTGGTTCAATTCACGGCCCCATTTGAGGATGGGATCGTCTTTGTTGCCTTCTACGATCCAAGAGTAAACTTCAACGTGCTCGCTGAAATTGTCGTACACGATGAGTTCGCGGCCAGCGTCGACGGCCGCTGAAATCAGGTGCGTGGAAATAATTGAGCCGTAGGTCGCATTGATACGAGCAGCGTATTGCGCCAGCGCCGCCGTGAAATCGGCGTGGAGCTTCTCAAACTGAGCACGCGAGATTTGTCTCGTTTCCCAGCGCATCTTCACGAGGTCGGCGGCGGCCTCCGGATCGGCCGGCAAGCGGCAGGAGTTGGCGAGATCGAGTAAGAACCCGTAAACGTCCGGCTGCTCGGGCTCACCCGCGAGCAGCTCGAACTCCTTGTCGCCATCCGTCCTTAGAATCAACTTGCTCGGTTCGCCCATTGCAATGGTGACTGCCTGCTGATCCCAATCGGGCGGCCTAATTAGGCTAACAATTTCATCGTAGCGCCAACCCAAAGCCTGACCTTCCTGGACACATCCCGCGGAAGGGGCTGCTTGCGAGTGTGACTCCTGGGGCCGCAAGGGCAGTGCTGAAGAGAGCACAAGCAACGCCGCAACAAGAATACGCACGGAGACCTCCTCAATCGAGACGCAACCGCCGACCTGCCCACAATTTTGGACGGGTACAAATGACCGAGCAAACATCGATCATCTCCGGCGGCAGTCCCGGACGCGCTCGTCAGCGTTCGATCGCCAGCGCGACGGCGTTCCCGCCACCGAGGCACAGCGCCGCGATCCCGCGCTTCAGATTGCGTCGCTCAAGCTCGTACAGCAGCGTCACGAGAATTCGCGCGCCCGACGCGCCAATCGGATGGCCGAGCGCCACCGCACCGCCATTGACGTTCACTTTCGCCGGATCGAGACGCAACTCCCGCGTCACCGCAATCGCCGCTACCGCAAACGCTTCGTTCAACTCGTAGAGGTCCACGTCGCTATCGCGGTTCCAGCCGGTTTTCACAAGCAATTTCTCCACCGCGTCCACCGGCGCCATCATCACCCATTTCGGCTCAACGCCGCTCACCGCCTGCGCCACGATGCGCGCTCGCGGCGATTTCCCGAGCTGCGCCGCGCGGCGCTCGCTCGTCACGATGAGCGCCGCCGCGCCGTCGTTCGTCCCCGGCGCGTTGCCCGCGGTCACTGTGCCGTCTTTCTTGAATGCCGGCTTCAGTTTTGCGAGCGCCTCCAGCGTGGAATCCTCGCGCGGCGATTCGTCGCAGCGAATCACGACCGGCTCGCCCTTCTTCTGTGGAATCTCAATCGGCAGGATCTGCGACTCAAAAAAGCACGACTTCCTCGCGCACACGGCCCTCTGATGGCTTTCCACCGCGAACGCATCCTGCTCCAGACGGGAAATCCCGTATTTCTCGGCGACCAATTCCCCCGTCATCCCCATGTGAAAATCTTCATACGGGTCCCACAGCCCGTCGCGAATCATCGCATCCACAATTTCCGCGTTGCCCAAACGGTAGCCCGTCCGGGCGCCCGGCAGAAGATACGGGCAGTTCGACATGGATTCCATTCCGCCGGCGACGACGATTTCGCTCTCGCCCAATTGCACTGCCTGCGCCGCCAGCGCCACCGCTTTCAACCCCGATCCGCAAACTTTATTGATTGTCATCGCGGCCACGCGCGGAGAAAGCCCGCCGCCGAGCGCCGCTTGCCGCGCCGGATTCTGTCCCAGCCCCGCCTGCACGACGTTGCCGAGAATGGCTTCGTCCACCGCGCCCGGCTCGATCCCCGCGCGCCGCACCGCTTCCGCTACAACTTTCGCGCCCAGCTGCGTAGCGGAAAGCGGCGCAAGGCCGCCCTGGAACTTCCCGATCGGCGTCCGCACCGCGCTCAAAATCACGGGCTGATCCATAGCCGCTCCCCTCTGCCAGCTCTCGACGCGAGTATAGGCGCGCCCATTCGCGCGGGTCAATTTGCACGCAAGCTGCTCTCCGCCAAGCCCCTTAACGCCCCCTGGGTTGGGATACGGAATCCAGTTTTGAACACGTTCATTTTTCTCTTGACATCGGTTCTCCGGGACCGTACTCTTTATTTGAACGTGTTCAAATACCTCGAAAGGAGCTTCACAAATGTCAGTTGCCCTCTACAACGTAATCTTCTTGGCGATCACCCTTGCGCTTTTTGTTCTGGCCGTCGTCGTTCTTCACAAGTGCTCACTCACATTGCGGACGGGCTCCGCTCCTGTGCTGAGTGAATTTGCAATCTCCGTTGGCCAGGTGTCGGTTGTGGCCTACAGCTTGGTGAACTTGGCAATCATCACGCTTCTGCTCCAAAATATTCCGACCCAGACGGGTACGCGAGAAAGCTTCTTGTCGCTGGTTGGCAGCATTGCGTGGGCGACTCTATTCCTCGGACTCACGCTTTTCCTGCTCCTGTTTATCTTCTCCCGTTTGCGCAGACTTGAGCCGGCCGAAACTGGGCCAAATCTGTGAGTCTGCGCGGCTAGGGCTCGCCCAGTGAGCAGACATCCTATGGCCACAACGAAGAAGTCCGATGAAACCCGAACTCGAATCCTCGAAGCCGCACTGGCTTTATTCCGCAAGCGGGGCTTCGAGGAAACAACCATGCGAAATATCGCCAAGGAAGCCGGAGTGGCCCTCGGCGCGGCTTACTACTACTTCGACTCCAAAGATGCTCTTGTGATGGCTTTCTACGGGCACGCGCAAGACGAGCTCGGCGCGCTGGTTGAGAAGACCCTCCCGAAATCAAAAGGTTTGGAAGAGCAACTGCGGGAACTGGTGAAGATGACGATTCAATACTTTGCCCCGAACCGTGAGCTGCTTCGGGCACTTTCCGCGCACATCGATCCCCAGCATCCCCTTTCTCCGTTCAGCGAAGAGACGCGTGAAATTCGGGAGAAGGATATCCGCTTCTTCGAGCGACTCATTAGAGACTCGCGTGTGCGGGTCCCAGAAGATTTGAAGACTCACCTACCTCGATTGTTGTGGCTCTACCAAATGGGACTGATTCTCTTTTGGATTTACGATCGTTCCCCGCGACAGATCAAGACCCAACAACTTTTCGAGAAGACCATTTCGATCGTGGTGAATCTCATCAAGCTTTCCAGCTTTCCGCTGTTGCGCCCGATCCGTCGGATCGCCACAAACCTGCTTGAGATCGTATATGGCGACGATGGAACTCTCTCGCCGGAAGCGTCTTCGTGAACACGAAACTCAAGATCGTCATTCCGGGTGGCACTGGACAGGTGGGAACTATCCTCGCCCGCTATTTTCACAATCAGGGTCACCTCGTTGTCGTACTCGCTCGCTCCGTCGGACCGGCCCCTTGGAAGATCGTCAAGTGGGATGGAATGAATCTGGGCGATTGGGTTCCCGAACTAGAATCGTCGGACATCGTAATCAACCTCGCGGGACGCAGCGTGAATTGCCGCTACACACGTGCGAACTGCGCAGAAATTCTGAAGTCCAGAGTCCAAACCACGCGTCTTGTGGGACAAGGGATCGGGCGGCTCGCGCATCCCCCTCGCCTTTGGATGAACGCCAGCACGGCCACAATTTATCGGCACGCCTTTGATCGTCCCATGGACGAGGACACCGGCGAGTTCGGAGGGACCGAGCCGGGCGTTCCGCCGTACTGGCGCTTCAGCATCGACGTGGCGAAAACCTGGGAAGATTCATTCTTCGCCGCGCCCACGCCGAGCACACGAAAGATCGCCCTTCGGAGCGCGATGGTGATGAGCCCGGACAAAGGCGGCGTCTTCGACCAGTTGCTCCGCCTCGTTCGCTTCGGATTGGGAGGCTCGTCGGGTTCAGGAAAACAATTCGTCTCGTGGCTCCACGAGGTGGATTTTCTTCGCAGTATCGAATTCTTGGTCGCCCACGAGGAACTGAATGGCCCAGTCAACATCGCAGCGCCGAACCCGTTGCCCAATCGAGAATTCATGCGGGCATTGCGGGAAGCCTGGGGAGCCTCCTTCGGACTGCACGCAACGAAGCTCATGCTGGAACTCGGCGCAATCGTGATGCGCACCGATACCGAACTCATTCTGAAAAGCCGCCGCGTCATTCCCGGGCGTCTCTTACGCGACGGGTTCCAGTTCCAATTTCCCGACTGGCCAGTCGCAGCCAGAGACCTTGTAGCCCAGTGGCGCAAGAACGACCACGCATAAGCTAGTATGGGGCGATGGCCAAACTGTTTGAAGATGATGCGGCGCCGGCGCGCGCGACGGGACGACGCACGGCGGGCTGAACGACGAGCAGATCGCCGCGGTGCGCCATCGCGATGGACCGCTCATGGTGGTGGCCGGCGCGGGCACCGGGCAAGACGCGCGTCATCACCGAACGCATTCGGCACCTTCTCGAATCGCAGCCGGAACTTAGCGGCGGCGAGATCCTCGCGACTCACCTTCACGGAAAAAGCTGCGTCTGAGATGCGTCGCCGCGTTGTGGAAACGGCGGGCGATCGCGGCAAGGCAGTGGTGCTCGGAACGTTTCACGCGTTCTGCGCGCAGCTTCTGACCGAGCTGAATCCGGATCTGCGCACGATCGAAGACGTCGACCACTGGATTCTGCTGCGCCGCAATTTGCCGCGGCTGAAACTCGAACGCTACCGCCATCTCGCCGAGCCCGGCCAATTCCTCGGCGATTTTCTGACATTTTTTCTCGCGCTGCCAGGACGAGCTGGTTTCGCCCGGAAGAATATCAGGCCTACGCAGACGCGCTTGCGCGATCGCTACGCACGCGACCGCGCATCGCTTGCCGACGACGAGCGCAAGCCGCGCGAAGAAGAAGTTGCGCGGCAGATGGAAATCGCGCGCGCCTATCGCGAGAGCGAAGCGATGCTGCGCGAACGCAACCTCATGACCTTCGGAATGCAATTGATGGACACGGTCGTGCGCCTCCGCAACGACGCCGAACATCTTGCGAAATTGCGCGCACGCTTCCGCTACATCCTCGTCGACGAATTTCAGGACACCAACGTCGCGCAACTCGAATTGCTGTGGCTGCTCGGCGGCGAGCATCGCAATCTCGTCGTCGTCGGCGATCACCGGCAGGCGATTTACCGCTTTCGCGGCGCGTCGTTCGGCAGCTTCGCGCTTTTTCTCGACAGGTACGCGGGCGTCGAAGCCGCGGCACGCGAACGCGTGCAATTGCCGCTGCGCAGAAATTATCGCTCGGTGGCGCGCATCCTGCGCGTCGCGAACCGCGTCGAGCAGAATCTTTCCGTTCCCGGCGAAGACTTGAAAGGCTTGCGCGACGCCTCGCTCGTCGCGGAAAAACACGAAGGCGAGCGCATTCGCATCGTCACGTTGTCCAGCTCGGAGGAAGAAGCGCGCTGGGTCGCGTCGGAAATCGAGCGGCTGCACGGCGCGGGCGCGCGCTGGCGTTCGATGGCCGTGCTGTATCGCATGCACACGCATCGCGAGTGGCTGGTGGAAGAATTGAAGCGGCGCGGAATTCCATTCGTCATTCGCAATCTTTCCATTTTGAATCATCGCCTGGTGCGCGACGTCGTGGCGTATTTGCGGCTCATCGCGAACGAGCGCGACGACGTCGCCTGCGCGCGTGCGCTCGCCGCGCCGGCTTGGGGACTCGCGCCGGAAGATTTGGCGCGGCTCGCGGAGCGCGCGGCGAAGAGCCGCGGCAGCTCGATCTGGGAAACGCTGCAAGCCGCTCAGGGAGAACTTGTTCGCCGCGGCCGGCCATCGAAAGAGCGTGGGCGAATTTCTCGCGCTCATCGCGGGTTTGCAGAAGCGCGCGCGGCGCATTCCCGCCGTCGAGCTGCTGGACGAATTACTGGGGCAACTCGAAGTGGGCGTCGTCGCGGACGCGGACGACCGCAAGTACGTCGCACGGTTGCGCAATTTCGTCGCCGAGTGGCAATTGAAAAGCGAGACCGGAAAATTGCGCGAGTTTGCGGAATATCTGGATTATTTTCGAGCAGGCCAACGGGCAGATCAATCTCGAAGAGGAATCGGGGGACGCGGTGCAGCTGATGACGGTGCACGCCGCGAAGGGACTCGAATTCGATCGCGTGTTCGTGCTGCACTTGGTGAACGGCGGCTTTCCGTCGCGGCCGCGTCCGCACGTGTTGGAATTCCCCACCGCGCTGATGAAAGAGCAATTGCCCGCCGGCGATTTTCACATCCAAGAGGAACGCCGTCTTTTCTACGTCGCAGTGACGCGCGCGCGCGACTTGCTGACGCTCACGACGGTGGTGCGTCCGCGCAGCAAGCCTTCGCCGTTTCTCGACGACATTCTAATGGATTCCGCGTTGCAAAAGCGCGACGTGCGGCAACTCGCGCCCGCGCAAGACGACGAACCCGCTGCCACGCAACGCGCCGCCACCGCCGCGCTTTTCGGCGAGGAGCGCGCGAACGCCCGCGCCTATTCGCGCATCGCGGATTGGGCGGAGATCCTACCGGCCTCCGGTCGCGGAGCCGTTGCAGTTGAGCGCCTCCACGATCGGAACGTTCAATTCTTGCCCGCAAAAGTATCTTTTCGGAGAGAGCTGGAAGCTTAAGACCGGCCCGCACGCTTCGCTAAGCTTCGGCAACGTGATGCACACGACGGTCAAAGACGATCGTCGGCCACCTGCGCAAAGGGCGAAAACTTTCGTTCGAGGAAGTCGCGGACATCTACAACCGCGAGTGGACGTCCGCGGGCTACGAGGACGCGTATCAGGAGGAACAGTACAAGAAGGAAGGTCTGGAGCAATTGCGGGCCTTCCACTCGAGCGCGCTGGAGCACCCGCCGGACGCCATCGCGCAAGAGAAGGCGTTTGAATTGCCGCTCGACAACAATGTGGTGCTGACCGGCCGGATCGACCAAGTGAATCGCATCGGCGAGCGCTCGGTCGAAATTGTCGATTACAAGACCGGAAAGCCGAAAACGGAGAAGCAGGCGCAGAAAGATTTGCAGCTCAGCGTGTACGCGCTGGCGGCGCGCGAGCTGCTGGAATGGGATCCGGTGCGGCTGGTTTTTTACAGTCTGCAGAACAATGAGACCGTCGCGTCGGCGCGAGACGCCGAAGCAACTTGCGAAAGCGCAGAGCGATGTGCAGGAAACGGCCGCGGAAATCCGCGCCGGACGATTCCCGTCCCGAAAAGGCTACTGGTGCAAGAACTGCGACTATCGTCTGCTTTGTCCGGCGCACGAGCAGGGCGCCGCGGCCGCGATTCCGGGCGGAATATCCCGGAGACGACTAGGTCCCGTGCTGTCGCAAAAAACCAAGTCGCGAAAAAAACAAAAAGGGCGCCGAAGCGCCCCTCTTGTTGCCTTTGGACTTTTATTCGTCGAAGGCGAGCAGACGATTGGCGCCTGCTCCGCGCACTTTGCCTTTGAACTTCTCCCCTCAGCATTCAAATGACGTCCGGCGAATTCCCCGTTCGCCCGGCGTCAGCGACCTTTTTACGGACGTGCGTGGAAAGTGTCAAGCGGAAATTCGGCGCACACCGGAACAAACAAATGTGGGGTGCAAGCAACGAACCGGAATGCAAGGATTTTTCGTGGACAAAGCTGGCGATTCCCGTCACGATACATTTTCAAAATGTCCGCCGAGGCCGTGCGCGCCGTCAGAATGAAGCGGCGCACATCCTCGAAGCGGACGATCGCATCCAAGCGAGACGAGTGACAATTTGAATCTCCCATTGAGGTTCCCGATGAAGCGCCTGCGCACGATTGCTCTCGTCTGTGTTTTCTGTCTGCTCGGCCTTGGACTCCTGCGCGCCACGCGCGCCTTCGCGCAGGATCAGCCTCCTCAGGACACCGGACAAGGCGGGCAGATTCACGTGCAGGTGAACCTCGTCAACCTCTTCGCCACTGTGCGCGACAAGCACAAAGCGATCGTCACCGATCTGACCCAAGACGATTTCAAGATCTACGAGGACAACGTCGAGCAAAAGATCGCTTATTTCCAGAAGGAATCCGACCTGCCCATCACGCTCGGACTTCTGATTGACACCTCCGGGAGCGAGCAAGCCACGCTGGGGGCCGAACAACAAGCGGCCGAGCAATTCTTGCGGCGCGTGATGCGCAAGGGCGACCTCGCGATGGTCATCAGCTTCGACGTGGATGAGGATCTACTGGCCGATCTCACCGACCAGCAGCGCGTCCTCGACGAAGCGATCGAGCGAGCGAGGATCAACGCGCCGGGCAATCCGACTCGGAATGCCGGGCCCGGTCCCGACGAGCACAGGGCGGCGGAACAAATTTTTACGACGCGCTGTACCTGGCGTGCCACGACAAACTGGCCGATGAGGCCGGACGCAAAGCCGTCATCGTGCTGACCGACGCGAACGACACGGGAAGCCAGTATAAAATCGAAGACGCGATCGAAGCCGCACAGCGGACCGATACCGTCGTGCACATTCTGCTGGTTTACGATCCCGCGTTCGGCCCGCCCGATTTCGGCGGCGCGAGCAAGATCACGAACGAGACCGGCGGGCGGACGATCGTCGTGCGCAGCGAGAAGAACCTGATGGACGCGTTCGACCAAATTTCCGAAGAGCTGCGCAGCCAGTACACGCTGGGCTACTATCCGTCGAACGGCAAGCACGACGGAACCTACCGCAAGATCAAGGTGGAAGTATCGCGGCCGGATACGACGGTCCTCGCGCGCCGGGGCTACTACGCGCCGACGGAATAGGCGGCTTCCCTCAGAACAATCCGGATAGACAGCCTGTTGGCATGCGTGGTACTTGAGCCGTGTGGTATCGTGTGCGCATGCGAAGCCGAACTCGCATCCTTTTCCCCGCTCTCCCCTTTTATGTGCTGACGGTCCTGTGCGGCGTCGCTTTGGTTTCGGTGCGCGCGCAGGATGCGGCGAGCGCTCCCGGCACCAGCGCGCAGACACCGCCGGGAGACAATGCACGGAACGTGCGCATCTATTTTTCGGCCTGGGACAGCAAAGCGAGGATCGTCACGGACTTGAAGCTTGACGAGCTGAAACTCACCGTGGATGGCGTACCGCAAAAGATCAATACGTTCCTCGATCCCGCGGGAGCACCGCCGCTGACGTTTGAATTGCTGCTGGATGTCAGCGGAAGCAGGGCAGATGCCAGCTGGAGCAGGGGAAGCGAGCTGCCCGGGATGGAGCAGAAGTACGCGTACGCCTTTTTCTCTTCGCTTCTGCGGCCGGGAGATCTCGCCTACGTTCGCGAGTTTGCGGAAACGAACAAGCTTCTGGCGACAAAGTCGGCCGATCCGGAAGTCCTCTATGAAGCTGTCAGCCATGAACCGGTACCGCATGGCCCAACGGCGTTGCTCCAAGCGGTCTATGACGCCTGCAGCGACAACGTCGCGACGGGCAAGTGGCGCAAAGCAATCCTGCTCATCACGGACGGAGGCGAGAATAACAGCAAGGTCTCTCAAAAAGTGGTCGAGAACTGTCTGCGCAAGGAAGATGTGGCGGTTTTCGCGGTCGGAATCTTCGCCCCGGTGCAAGGGCGCTCCCCGACACTGGAGGAAATGAACGGGCCGAAGCTCCTCGACGAATTCGCGATGGATTCCGGCGGTTACGTGTGGCCCGTGACTGATGAAACAGAATTTATGGACGCCCTGGCGGCAACAGTGCAGCAAATTCGCAGCCAGTACACGATTGGGTTCACAGGACCGGCGCCGAAGCCGAATGGCAAGCCGCGCAAGATCAAGCTGAAGACTTCACGCGAAGGGATAACACTCTTCGCGCCGGAGTATATGCCCGACGGGGAACCGCTCGGGCCGTAGCGGAAAGTGGAAGATGGCGACCTGAAGGTCGCCACAACGAAGGAAGTGGCCCCGCAGAAATGTATTACCCGCCCGGCGGCGCGGGCGGAGGCTCCGTCGCTGGGGAAGTGGTGGGCGGGTTGGCGGGCAGCACCGCGTCTCCTTTGCGCAGCGTGGGCGGAGCGCCGTAATAGCCGGCGCGGGCGCGAATGATGAGGTCCTTTTGATCCACTCTAATTTTAATCGTGTGGTACTTGCCGTCCGCTTCCCGCCCGAGGGGAGCCCAGGCGATGGAATACTGGCTGCGGAGTTCGTCTCCGATATCGAGAAACGACTGGTTTAAATCGTCCACGCGGAACGGAAAGAAGGCTCGGCCGCCGGCCATGTCCGCCAGATTCTGCAGAACCAAATCGCCGCCTTCCTTTACGATCTTACGATCCGCATTCTTATTTGGATCGGAACTCTCTTCGGGGGTGAGCCACTCCGTGCTGGTGCTGATCGTGTAAATCACCACGCCCACGCGTTGCGCGATTTCCAGGGCCTGGCTGCGCGACTTTTGACTCAGATTGTCGTCGCCGTCGCTGATGATAATCAGAACGCGGCGAATGACGGGCTCGTTGGCCGGGATATTCGCGTGCAGCAGTTTATCGGCGCAAGCCTCATAGATGGCGTCGTAAAGGGCCGTGGCTCCGCCCGCGCGCTGCTTGCGGATGGAGTCCTGCAGCTTCTCGAGATCGTCGGTGAAATCCTGCGCAACTTCAGGCTGATCGTCGAAGGTCATGATAAAGGCTTGGTCGCGGCCGCGATGGATGACGTTGTAGAGAAACTCCACCGCGGCGTCCTGCTCGAACTGCAGGCGTTCGCGGACGCTGTTGGACGTATCGAGGAGCAAGCCGATGCGCAGCGGCAGGTCCGTCTGACGGCTGAAGGACTGAATGGCTTGCGCGACGCCGTCGTCGAAAACGCGGAAATTTTCCTGCTGCAAATCGGCGATCAACTTCTGGCGGCGGTTCAGCACCGAAAACTGCACGTCCACAAGGTTGACGTTGCGGACGATAGTGGTGGGACCTTGCGCGGCCGGCGGCGGAGTCTGCGCAGGTGCTTCAGCGGGCGGCGCCGGTGGATTGGTTGCAGGCGTCGCTGGCGCCGGAGCCGGCGCGGGTGCAGGCGTTTGCGCGGCGGGCGGCGTTGTCCCAGACGGCTGCGTAGGCGGAAGCTGCTGCGCGGAAATGGAAAGAGCCGCGGCGGCGATACAAACGATGAGGCCGAGAATTCGGGGTCTGAGCATAAGTCAAACCTGCGCGAGCAATTATAGGTACGGCCGAATGGCAGCGTCAATCACGCTGGGTTTGATGCCGGAAGCGGCCGCGAGGTGGGCCAGGTAGTCGGCAAGATCCTTGGGGAACGGCGCGCGATATTCTGCGGCGACACCGGTGACGGGATGCGTGAAACCGAGCCGCGCGGCGTGAAGAAAAGGCCGATCTGGCGGCCGCGCCGGCGGCAGCGCTCCCGCCGGGCGCGACCATTGGGTCGCGGAGGGGATCTTACGCGCACCATACAGCGTGTCTCCAGCTAGGGGATGTCCCAGGGCGGAAAAATGCGCGCGGATCTGGTGCGTGCGGCCGGTGTGCAGTTCGATTTCGACGAATGTGTAACCGGGGAGGTGGGCGAGCACGCGCCAATCCGTTTGGGCGGATCGTCCGCGAACCGCGGCGCGAGCGGACATGCGCGTGCGGCGATGGGGATCTCGCGCAATGGGCAAATCAATCGTTCCGGAATCGCGCGAGAGCTTGCCGTGAACGAGCGCGAGATAAATCTTCTTCACCGTGCGCGCGCGAAACTGCGCCGCGAGGGAACGATGCGCGGAGTCTGTTCGAGCGACGACCAGGACGCCGGATGTGCCGCGGTCGAGGCGATGAACGATGCCGGGCCTGAGTGGCCCTCCGGCGGATGAGAGGCCGCCCAGGCGGTGCAGCAGCGCGTTGACGAGCGTGCCCCGCGCGTGGCCCGCGCCCGCATGCACGACCATTCCGGCGGGCTTGTTCACGACCACCAAGTCTGCGTCTTCGTAGAGCAGCTCGAGCGGAATCTCCTCCGGCGCGGCGTCCAGCGATGGGCGCGGGACAACTTCGATTTCAATTTGTTCGCCCGGCTCAACGCGGTGGGCTGGCCGTGCGATTCGCGGTCTCGCCTTGGACGTGGCCTCCGGCGCGCGCAAGCCCACGAGGCCGTCGCGAATCAATTCCTGAATTCGCGTGCGGCTCAGTTCCGGAAGGAGCGCGACGAGATACGTATCGAGGCGGCGGCCGCCGTCCTCTTTGCCGACCGTGAAGTGTCGCGTTTGTTTGGCCATGGCGCGGTTCGTCGCGGCGCGGTTAGGGCGTGGAATGAGTCGCGTGGGTGTGGCGGCCGGCGAAAAACATCTGAATCAGAATCAGCGCCGCTCCGATGAAAATCACGGAATCTGCGACGTTGAATGCCGGCCAGTGGTATGGGCCGATGCGCACGTAAAAGAAATCGGTCACGGCGCCGGACACGAGACGATCGTAGGTGTTGCCCGCGGCGCCGCCGATGATGAGCGCGATTCCCGCGCGCGCCGGCGCGCCGGACACGCGATTCGACGCGAGCAGCCAGGCCAAGAGCAAAATCACCGCGAACGCGCCGGCAATCAGCACCACCTTCAACCATTCCGGCGGCGAATCCGAAAACATTCCGAAGGCGATTCCGGGATTGCGGCTGTGCACCAGCGTGACGACATCGGAGATCAGCGAATAGTTGAAAGAGTTCTTGGTGCGCGTTTCGATCAGGTGTTTGGTGAAGCGATCGGCTGCGACCGCGGCAAGAGAAAGCCAGAGCCAGCGAGCGCCACTCGCAGTGAACCCTCGCGGTGAACCGCCTGAGTCACGCATCAGGACTTCGTTCCGGGAACGGCGGCGGACGCTTCGCCGGCGATTTCCTCAAGTGCGGCGGTGCAGCGTTCGCAGACCGTCGGATACACGGAATTCTCGCCGACGTGAATAGAATAGTTCCAGCAGCGCTCGCACTTCTTGCCCGCGGCCGGCTCAACGCTCACATGCAGGCCGGGTACGCTCGTGCCACCCGCAGCAGCTTTCGGCGGGCGGCCGTTCGTGGACTGCTCCACTTGCGACACGATGAAAAGCGCGGGCAGCCACTGCTTGTATTGCGCGAGCAGCGGAGCCACCTTGCCGTCGGCGCTCAGCACCACGCGGGCTTCAAGGCCCGCGCTGATGGTCTTGGCATTGCGTGCGGCCTCCAGGGCGCGTAGGACGTCGGTGCGCACGGCGAGCAAACTATCCCAATTCGCGCGGCGGGCGGCGTCGAGCGGCGCGCCAAGATCGCGCGGCTCGGGAAACTGCTCGATGTGAATGCTCTCCTGCTGCTCGGAAGACGCGCGCGGAAAATATTTCCAGACTTCCTCGGCTGTGAAAACGAGGATCGGCGCAATCAGCCGGACGAGCGCGCTGCCAATGCGATAAATGGCCGTCTGCGCGGAGCGGCGCGAACGATTCTTCGGCGCAAAGGTATAAAGACGATCCTTGAGAATATCGAAATAAAAAGCGCTCAAGTCCACCACGGCGAAATCGTGCACCGCGTGGAAGACGCGATGAAACTCGAAGGCTTCATAGCGCGCGCGGCACTCGGTGACGAGATCGGCCGTGCGCGCCAGCATGTAGCGATCGAACTCGTCGAGCTGCGCGTCGGGGAGAGCGTCGCGCGAAGGATCGAAATCGGCGAGATTGCCGAGCACGAAGCGAAATGTGTTTCGCAGCTTGCGATAGGTCTCGGTGAGCTGTGTGATCATGCGATCGGAGATGCTGACGTCGGAGGTGTAGTCCTGCGACGCCACCCACACGCGCAGGATGTCCGCGCCCCACTTCTCGCAAAATTCGCGCGGCAAGAGCGTGTTGCCCAGCGATTTCGACATCGGATCGCCCTTGTCGTCGAGCGTCCATCCGTGTGTGAGAACCTGACGATACGGCGCGCCGCCTTTCACCGCCACGCCGACGAGCAGCGAGCTGTGAAACCAGCCGCGATATTGGTCAGGGCCTTCCATATAAATGTCGGCGGGCCAGGGCAATTGCGGCGTGCCGAGCACGGCGAGATGCGATGAGCCGGAATCGAACCACACGTCGAGAATGTCGTTCTCCTTGCGCCAGCACGCCGCGCCGCACGCACAGCGCGTGCCGGGCGGGAGCAACTCCTCCGCGGAATGGTTGAACCAGGCGTCGGCGCCTTCGCGCTCGAACCAGGGGATCACATTGCGCAGCGCGGCGATATCTTCGAGGCGTTTGCCGCAAGCCTCGCACGTAAACGTTATGATCGGCACGCCCCAGAATCGCTGCCGCGAAACGCACCAATCGGGACGCGTCTCGATCATCGAGTAGATGCGATCGCGGCCCCAGGAAGGCGTCCACTTCACTTTGTTGATTTCCGCAAGCGCGCGCGGACGCAGCGCGCCGACGGCGCGGCCCGGCTGATCCATGCCGATGAACCACTGTTCGGTGGCGCGAAAAATCACGGGATTGTGGCAGCGCCAGCAGTGCGGATAGCTGTGCGTTAGCTTGCCCTCGTGCACGAGCGTGCCCCGGCGCTTCAGCAAATCCACGATGAGCGGATTCGCCTCAAAAACATTTTTCCCCAGGTACTCGGGCAGTCCTTCGGTGAAGCGGCCGGCGTTATCGAGCGGGGCGTAAACTTCGAGACCATTCTCCTGCCCCACCGCGAAGTCCTCGGCGCCGTGACCGGGCGCGGTGTGAACGATTCCGCTTCCCTGCTCCAGCGTGACGTGCCGGCCGAGAATTCCCGGCACAACCCGATCGAGAAAGGGGTGTTGAAACTTTACGTTCGCGAACGTCTTTCCAGGAAATGGGCCCGACGCAAACGTGAGCGGCAGCCCGATGTCTTCGGCCGCCTTCTCCCGCAAATCCACGGCGACGATATACGTGTCGTTTCCGCTCTGCGCCAGTTCGTATTCAAAATCCGGATGAAACGTGAGCGCCATGCTGGCCGGAAGCGTCCAGGGCGTGGTGGTCCACACCAAAGCGTAAAGATCTCCGTTACTCAGCAACGAACTGGGCGGTCCAACTACTTTGTAGCGCACCCAGATGGAAGGACCGGTGTCATCCTCGTATTCCACCTCCGCTTCGGCCAGCGCGGTGTGATCCGTCAGGCACCAATAGACCGGCTTAAGGCCCCGGTAGACGAGGCCCTCCTCGAGAAACGTCAAAAACGCGCTGGCGATGCACGCCTCATACTGCGGGCTCATCGTCAAGTACGGCTCCTGCCACTGGCCGAAAACGCCGAGACGCTTGAAATCGCGGCGATGCTGATCCACATACTTCGCGGCGAATTCCCGGCACATGCGGCGAAATTCGCCGGCGGAAACTTTGTCGATTTTGCCGCCGAGCTCCTTCTCGACTTTCGTCTCGATCGGGAGACCGTGGCAATCCCACCCGGGCACGTAGGGCGTGCGAAAACCGAGCATCGTCTTGGACTTCACGATCATGTCCTTGACGATTTTGTTCAGGCCAGTGCCGAGGTGAATCGTGCCCGTCGGATAGGGAGGGCCATCGTGCAAGACGTACGACGGCGCTCCGGCACGGGAAGCCTGGATGCGGCCGTAGAGGTCCGCGGCCTCCCACTCGGCCAATTGCTTGGGCTCGTTCTCGGGAAGATTCGCCTTCATGGGAAAGGCCGTGCGCGGAAGATTCAGTGTGTTCTTAAGCTCTGACGCCATCGAAGTTGGCTCGATTCCCCTCGGGTCTTCCCGACTATGGCTAGAAACGCGGGGACTTGCCCACGCGGCAACATCCCCTACGGTTGAAACATCGTATGTTACAATGGTTTGCGGACCATGTCAGCTTCGGGTGACCGGGCATCCTTTTGGATGGGTACGAATCTAACCCTAAATGGATCCTGGCTCCCCGGTTGAAGGGGTTTTATTTTGATGGATAGCTTCTCGAACGCGCCCAAGCCGGAAGACCAAAAGCCCGCCGCTGCAGCCCCACCGGCCAGCGGATCTGTGCCTCGTTTTGGGGCCAACGAGCGAGCCCTATCCGAGGGTCTGGTCTCCAACATTAAGGAATTTCTGACGGAACACCCCGTTAAGACGTCGCGCAATATTCACGGCGCTTTCAAAGAGGACTTTTTTGGCGAGGGATTTCTAGGCAACCTGAAAGAGTATTTCCAGGCGCGCCCGAAGAATCTGTCCGGCGAGGCGGCCAAGGGGATGACGGTTGAGTGGCTGCCGTGGTACCGCTCGTTCTACCAGAACCTGAAGGACACGATTTCACCGCCGAAGCTGCCGCCGCTCAAAGTGACCAGCCAGCCCGTGAAGGTGCGCAGCATCTGGAGCCGGGACGAAGCCTTCGGGCCTTCGCAAATCGCAGCCCTGGCCGTGCACATCGGCCTGATCGTGCTGCTGGTGGTGCCGATCTATAGCAAGATTACGAATCCGACGCCGCCCGTGATTGCGATCAACGTCGCTCCCGACGACATCTCTCCCTACACTTCTAAGATTCCTGCGGGCAAGAATACAGCCCATGGCGGTGGTGGCGGCGGCGAGCGCAATCCGATTCCCGCGAGCAAGGGCAAGCTTCCGAAATTCGCGCCCATGCAATTGACGCCTCCCATGGCCGCCATTCGCAATCCCAATCCTAGGCTGGCCGTAACTCCAACGCTGATCGGGCCTCCCGACCTGAAAATGCCCAGCCCCAATCTGCCGAACTACGGCGATCCGCTGGCCAGAATCATCACGGATTCGAACGGCCCTGGCAGCGGCGGCGGCATCGGCAGCGGCTCCGGCGGCGGAATTGGCAGCGGCTCCGGCGGCGGTCTGGGACCAGGCCAAGGCGGCGGAACCGGCGGCGGCATCTATAACGCCGGGACTGGCGGATACGGCGTGCCGTCCTGCATCTATTGCCCCGATCCGAAATATTCCGAAGAAGCCCGCAAGGTAAAATATATGGGGACGGTCATGGTGCAGGCCGTGATTAATGCCGATGGACACGCTACAAACATCCAAATCGTGCACGACCCGGGCATGGGTCTCGGCGAGAAGGCCATGGAGGCCGTAAAAACCTGGCAATTCAAGCCGGCGCTTGGCCCCAATGGTAAGCCGGCCGCCACTATCGTTCAAATTGAAGTTACGTTCCGGCTGCTTTGAGCCGGAGCACTCTTCGCCCGCTTGCGCGTTTATAATTTCTCATCCTCTCACTCTTGAAAAAAAGGCGTCGAGATTCCTCGACGCCCGCCGCTGCTGACGACTCCCGCTTCTTCCCCGTGTAGTCATTTGCGGCACGCCCCGGAATAACACTGGCGCCCGCCAAACGGAATGGGATTAGGATGAGGGCCATGAAATCCAATTTGCGCGTGGTTTTGCCGGCGCTTCTGCTTCTTGCGTTGAGCTTCCAACTTGCGGCGCCTCGAGTGGCGGCCGCCCAATCCACACAAGCAGGCTCCATCGAATTTGTCGCGCGCGTAGCTCCGACGGACGGCGTGCCCGAACCGGTCCGGGCGCAGACGTTTTACCTGCTGCGCAAAAGCCTGGCAGACATTCGCAGCGAGATCGAAGCGCAGGATCCTCCGCCGAAGCTGGATGACTTCATCGATAGCTTGAGTGTTTCACCGGAACTGAAAACTTGGTTGAAGCAGCATCACACGGTCGAGCTCGCGGGATCGGGGTTCATCAAGAAGCTGGATGCGGATGCCGTCATGGGCGTGCCGGAATTCTACATGGCGTATATGACGCGCAACACCGGTTTCCCGAATTCGGGATTCCCGAAGCCGAAATATACCGAGAAGGACAAGACGAAGAATCCGGAAAAATACAAACGGCTGGTTCAGGAATATCACGACGCGGTGTATCACTACTGTAAGGACAATCCCGACAGCATGCAGGGCATGGAAGCGGAGATCACCGATCTGAATCCGAGCCAGGCCTGGGAACACTTGAAGTACGCGCATCACCAGCGCGTGGAAAACAAAGTCTTGCGGCTCGCGCAAACGGATTTTCTTGCGGGCCAAACGGATTCCGATCTGGACGGCCGCGGTTCCTTGACCAACGTTTCTCCGGGCGACTACTGGCTCAGCACGCTGAACATCCCCGCGCAGGCAGGCGATGTGCGTCTGCGATGGGACGCGCGCGTTACCGTGCGCGCAGGCGAAACCACCACCGTCGAGCTGAATAATCTCAATGCCGCTCTGCAGGAGCCGGAGCAGTAGGCTCGATCCACCCGGCCGCGCTACCGCAGATTCTCTTCTCGAATTATTCGACATTTTCTTGAATTATCCTGCCGCGAGTTATTCCGAGCCCGCAGGTGCGGGCGAGGAATCTCCCTTCGTCGTGAAACTCAAGCGAGAGAGATTCCTCGTCGTCCGCTGCGGCCAACTCCTCGGATTGACAATTTGGCGCGGTTTGTCAACAAACTCCGAACACTTCCGGTAACATCACGCAAATGGGAAGCTGGCCACTCTGGATCGGGTTCAACGCCTGCGTTCTAGTGCTCCTTGCAGTGGACTTGGGGCTCGGTCAGCGCCGCGCGCGGCGAATGTCGCTGGGCGAAGCTGCGGCGTGGAGCGCGCTCTGGATCGGTCTCTCGGTGGCATTCGGATTGTGGATTCTTCACTCGCGCGGGCGCGGCCCCGGGCTGGAATTTTTCACCGGCTACCTGATCGAAAAATCGCTCAGCGCGGACAATCTCGTCGTCATCATGCTCCTGTTTCGATTGTTCGGCGTCCAGGAGAGTTTGCAGCGTCGCGTTTTGTTCTGGGGAGTGCTTGGAGCGATCGTGCTGCGCGGAACGCTGATTGGCGTGGGCGCCGCGCTGATTCGGGAGTTTAGTTGGATACTTGCAGTATTCGGCGGCCTGCTCGTCGTCGCCGGCATCCGGCTGCTGACGCATTCCGGCCACGTGCCCGGCGCCGAACGGAATCCGCTGGTGCGCTGGGCGCAAAAGCATCTAGCCTCCGGCAGCAGTGGCGCGAGCGGAAACTTCTTTGTCCGTGAGAACGGCTCTTTGCGCGTCACGCTATTGTTCCTGGTGCTGCTGATGGTCGAGTCCGCCGATGTGCTCTTCGCGCTCGATTCCATCCCGGCCGTTTTCGGCGTGACGCGCGACCCCTTCATCGTCTACTCCTCCAACATTTGTGCGATCCTCGGGCTGCGTGCGATGTTTTCGCTGTTCGCAGTGCTGCCTTTGGAATATATCAGGCAGGGCGTCGCCGTGTTGCTGCTGTTCGTGGGAGGCAAAATGTTGGCGGAGCCTTGGGTGCGCGTTCCCAACTACATTTCGTTGTGCGTCGTCGGACTCGTGCTCGTGGTCTCGATCGTCGGGTCTTATCTCTCCAGGCGCGTTGCAAGAAAGGAGGGATTCGGCGCGCTGGCCGGAAGACGCCGCGAGAAATCCGGGCGAGAATTCTTCTTGGAGGGGCTCCAGCGCGTTCGTCCCCTGCTTCGCGAATGGTCCAGGAATGCCGAACTCGCGCAGTTGCTCAACGCTGCCGCGCCGCGCGTGACCGTAGGAATCGCCGTCCAGCCCGAGAACTTCGATGCAATCCGCCAGGCGAACGGCTCCCCGCGCCTCGCCGATGTGCCGTCCGATCAGGACGCGATGGAATTCGAGTTGCACTTTGGCGGGGAATTGCGCCTCGACATCCTGACGACGAAAGCTCCGGGAGCCGGCGGTGCGATCGCGAGATTCCTTGAGAAATCCGGCGAGGGCATTCAGCAGGTCGAAATCGAAACCTCCAATGTGGACCGCGCCACAGAGATTCTTCGCGCCCAGTTCGCGCAAGCGCCGATTTACCCCGCGACGCGGCCCGGCGCCGACGGCACGCGCGTGAATTTTTTCCTCGTTGCGCAGCCGGGCGGCAAGAAGATTCTCATTGAGCTAGTCGAGCAGGGGAAGCAGAGAGATTCCTCACTCCGTTCGGAATGACTGCAGTTGAGAACGCGGCAGGCAACGCGACCATCTACGTGTGGCCGTAAACTGGAACCGCGGCGCCGTGAATCACGCGGGCATCTTCCGAACACAAAAATAGAATAACCCGCGCGATCTCTTCCGGCTTGGGCCACTTCGCGAAATCGGCGGAGGGCATGGCCTGACGATTCGCGGCGCTATCGAAGATCGAAGGAACAACCGAGTTCACATTGATGTTGTAGGGCTTCACTTCGCCGGCCAGCGAATCGAATAGCGCGAGCGCGCCCGCCTTCGACGCCGAATAAAGGGCCGCGCCGGGCGAATTCCCGTAGGCTGCCTTAGAGGCGACGTTCACGATCCAGCCGCGATTCTGGCGAATCATCACGGGCACCGCGGCTCTCGCCAGCGCGAAACCCGATTGCAAATTCAGCGCCGTCATCCTCGCATACGTCTCCGGACTCGATTCCCAGATCTTCTGCCCGCCCGCGTACCCGCCGACCGCATTCACAAGAATATCTAGCCGGCCGTGCTGCGCAACGATCGTCGCGATCATCGCTTCGACCGCGGCGGCATCGGTGACGTCAACCGCAGCGCCGGATGGAGCAGGCGCGCCGCTCGTCCGCGCCGCGGCCCCGAATGCGTCGAACTCCGCGGCGCGGCGATACGTGACCACAACGGTCGCGCCGGATTCGAGAAACGCCATGGCCACTTCGCGCCCCAGAGCGCCCGTTCCGCCCGCCACCAGCACTACTTTTCCTTGGAAGTTCATTTATGTTCCCCGTTCACTTCTCTAGCTGTATCCGGCCTGCGCGTTACTCTCCCCGCTCCCCACTCTGATCGAGAAGTTTCGCCATGAGGCCCGTCCATCCGGTCTGGTGACTCGCGCCGAGGCCGTAGCCGGTATCGCCGTGAAAGTATTCGTAGAAGAGAACCAGGTCGCGCCAATGCGGATCGGAGCGAAATTTCTGGTTGGCCCCGAATACCGGGCGGCTGTCGTCATCGCCGCGGAGAAAAATATGCGTCAGGCGGCGCGAAAGCATCGCGGCGATCTCCCACAGGGTCATCTGCTTTCCGGAACCAGTGGGACACTCGACCGTGAGCGCGTCGCCGTAGAAATAATGAAATTTCTGAAGCGATTCGATCAGCAGAAAATTCAGTGGGAACCAGATCGGGCCGCGCCAATTGGAATTGCCGCCGAAGGTGCCGCTGATGGACTCCGCGGGCTCGTAATCCACGCGATACTCCATGCCGTTGAAGCGAAAGACGAAAGGATGGTCGCGGTGATAGCGCGAAAGCGCGCGAATGCCGTGCGGCGAGAGGAATTCGGATTCATTCAGCATGTAGCGCAATACGGAGAGCAGCCGATCCTTGTTGGCGAGCGCCAGCAAGCGCCGCGGCCCGCTCGGCGAACTCTGCGTCGAATCCACATACGCCGCCACCGACGGCACATTGTCCAGGAACCATTGCATGCGCCGCGTGAAACCGCCCAAATTCAGGAGCATCTCCGGTTCGAGCGTTTCCACGGCGAAGAGCGGCACAAGCCCCACGGCCGAGCGCACTTTCAAAGGGCTCTGCGAGCCGTCGGGCGAGTGCAGCGCGTCATAATAAAAACCGTCCTCTTCGTCCCACAACCCGATTCCTTTCGTGCCGTGCGAGTTCATGGCCTGCGCGATGTGCACGAAATGTTCGAAAAATTTACTCGCCACGTCGCCGTAAGCGGAATCCTCGCGCGCGAGTTCCAGCGCGATCGCCAGCATGTTCAGGCAATACATCCCCATCCAGCTCGTGCCGTCGGACTGCTCGAGATGCCCGCCGGTGGGAAGGGGCTGGGAGCGATCGAATACGCCAATGTTGTCCAGGCCCAGGAATCCGCCCTCGAAAACGTTCATGCCGTCCGGGTCCTTGCGATTCACCCACCAGGTGAAGTTCAGCAGGAGTTTGTGGAAGACGCGCTCGAGAAATTTTCGGTCGGCACGGCCGCGAAGCCGCTTCTCGATTTTGTACACGCGCCACGCGGCCCAGGCCTGCGCCGGCGGATTCACATCGCCAAACGCCCACTCGTACGCGGGCAGTTGGCCGCTCGGGTGCATGTACCATTCGCGCAGAAGCAGGATCAGCTGCTCCTTGGCAAAATCCGGGTCCACCAGAGCGAGCGTGATCGTGTGGAATGCCAGGTCCCACGCGGCGTACCACGGATACTCCCACTTGTCCGGCATCGAGAGGACGTCGGCATTGTAGAGGTGAGTCCATTCGTGATTGCGGCCGGTCTTGCGCTCGGGAGGCGGAGGAGGGCACGCAGGATCGCCCTCAAGCCACGTACGGACGTCGTAGTGGTAACTCTGCTTCGAGAGCAGCATTCCGGCGAAGGCTTGGCGTTGCACGCCGCGCGCGTCCTCGGAAAGCTCGGGACGGATGCGCGAAGCATAGAATTCATCCGCTTCGCTGAGGCGTTGCGCGAAAATCTTCTCGAAGTCCGCCCCAAAAGGGGCAGCGCCCGTGGACGCAGGATCCCGATCGGAGAGCCGCGCGCGCAGAGAAACGCTCGCGCCGGCCGGAATGGTCCACCGCGTGAGCGCTCCGAGCTTCGTTCCGGTGTTCGCGGGATTTACGGCGGACGTTTCGCCGTGCACCAGATAGCGGTCGAACGCGTCTTTCACGTAAGGCGAAGCGCTCGGCGAATTGAAAATGCGCTCGAAGTTCGTTTCGTTTTCGGTGAAGAGCAGTTGCGGGCTGCCTTCGACAAAAAACCAGCGGTGCCCATAGCGCCATTCGTCGAGTCCGATCACTACCGCGCCGGGAAGGCCCTGCTCTTTCCAAAGTTTTGGCTTCGCCCGTTTCTGTCCCCACGACCACAAGTTCCGGAACCACAACGTCGGCAGCAGGTGCAGCGGCGCCGGATCCGGACCGCGATTCCACGCCGTGATTCGGATCAGCACGTCTTCGACCGCGGCCTTGGCGTACTCGACGAAGACGTCGAAGTAACGGCTCTGATCGAAAATGCCCGTATCCATCAGCTCGAATTCGGGATCCATTTTCGAGCGGCCGCGATTCACCGAAACAAGTTGATCGTAGGGAAATGCAGCCTGGGGATACTTGTAGAGAAACTTCATGTAGGAGTGCGTCGGCGTGGAGTCGAGATAGAAGTAGTACTCCTTCACGTCTTCGCCGTGATTGCCCTCGTTGCCGGTGAGGCCGAAGAGGCGCTCCTTCAAGATGGGATCGCGCCCGTTCCAAAGCGCGAGCGCGAAGCAGATGTGCTGGTGGCGATCGGAAATTCCCGCGATTCCGTCCTCACCCCAGCGATAGGCCCGCGATCGAGCGTGGTCGTGCGGAAAATACTCCCAGGCCGTACCGTAGGGGCTGTAATCCTCCCTCACGGTGCCCCACTGGCGCTCGGAGAGATACGGCCCCCAGCGCTTCCAGTGAGCGGTGCGGAGACGCGATTCCTCCAGACGTTTTTCTTCGGGTGTCATCGCCAGGCGCGGCCGGCTTGGATCCCCACATTTGGCCGCAACGCCATGGTCGCACGGATTGCGTCCGCGGCGAAATAACATTCACGAGAGCGTCGCAGGTCGGGCGGGAGTTACGGGGCTTGCCAGTCGAGGGAGTAAATTTCCTGGGTGCCGGTGTCGCGCATCACGAGGGGCGAATCGTCGGGCGCCAAGCCAAGCCAGCCGGTGAGCCTGCCCGTTATCGGGATGTTTTTCATATCGGCCGCTCGCTCCACCTTGCGGTCGCTGATGTGTATGCGCATCACCGCCCTATCACTTGATCGTCCCAGGAAGTAAATGTAATCCCCGCTCTTTGACCAATTGGGGTAGCCCATGTTTACCTTCGCGATCTCCTCCCACTTTTGAGTGGCAAAATCGAAAAGCGTCAGGCTGTGGGAATCGAAAGGCATCGCGGCGATATAACGCCCATCGGGCGACCAGCGCGGGGAGAAAAGGCCTTTCGAGCCGGGAACGGTTGAAACTCCGCGAGTCTTAAGGTCGAGGATGCGGATGCTCGCATCGGGATTGGTCACGGCGCTGCCGAAGGCGATTCTCGTTCCGTCGGGCGACCATGTAGGATCCCATTCGTCCTCGGCGTCGCTGGGAAGCAGCGCGCTCGGAGTTCCGCCATCGGCCGGAACCATGAACAATTTCGCCTTCTGGCCACTCGAGAATGCGTAGAAGACAATCTGACTGCCGTCGGGCGACCATCTGGGCGATAGGGCATAGAGCGGCGCATCGCTGAGCTGTATTCGCTGACTGCCGTCCAATTTGCTTTTCCAGAGTGTCCCGTCCGGGTAGCTGACATATGCCACCCACTGCCCATCCTTCGAGAAGTTGACGCCCTCCGCTGATATTCCGGAAAGAAATGGAACGAATGAGGCGGCTTTCGCATCGTAGCGAGCCAATTCCCCGCGCCTCAGCGCCCCCACCACGAACAGTTTCTTGCCGTCCTTGCTCGGCACCGGGTCGGAGAAACCCATTGGTCCGAAGGTCAACTGGACAGGCTGCCCATCGGCTTTTCCAAACCAATTTCCTTTTTCCGCAAGGGCCCAGATATTGTTCTGCGTCTGGAAAACGAAGTACCTCCCGTCTGCGGTCCATCTGCCGCAACATTCCGCGGGGGGGGTGTGCCAGCCGGACAATAAGGGATGCGCGTTCGATCCATCGATTGAAATCTGCCAGAGCGCGCGCCCGTTGGGATCAGTCACAAAATCCCCGACGGTGAATCGAATTACCGTGCCGTCGGGCGACCAGGCGAGGCCACCAACTCGATCGGCCGCGGATGTTAGCTTGTGGGATTCGGAGCCATCACTCTTTGCCAGGAACAGATCGCGTCCCAAGGTGTAAGCGATCATTTGGCCGTCTGGGGACCAGACCGCAGCCTGTCCAACTAAATCTCCCAGTTTGTGCGGTGGCCCGCCCAGGACGGGTATCGCCCAGAGCGGCCCATTGAACGCGGTCGCGGCCACTTCGTCCGCGACCAAGAGAGTCGATCCGTCGGGCGAAACGTCCAGCAGTTGCATGGTCCGGCTGGGAACTGCGATGGGTGCCACGTCTCCGCCGGAAACAGACACCTG
The DNA here is from genome assembly GCA_963799715.1 of Terriglobia bacterium. Lineage (GTDB taxonomy): Bacteria > Acidobacteriota > Terriglobia > Acidiferrales > UBA7541 > DASPOJ01. The sequence goes on from CAWCYS010000024.1 coordinate 28,426, forward strand.
GTCGGGATTACCCCCTAAAGTGGATTCGGTTAAGTAAAGCCGCTCCCCGTCCGTCCCCACCAAGTTTTTAGAATAACTGTCGTGCGTGATCGCCACGTATCCCGATACCTTGGGCGGAGGCAAGGGGCGAGATTGAAGATAGATGAGCGCTGCGATGACGACCGCACCCAAGCCGCCTGCCGCGAGCGCCCAGCCTTTCCACCAAGGCCGCGCGGTTTTGGAGACGGTCGTGGCGACCGTGGATCCGGTGGTCTCAGCCGTCGCTGCAGGCAGAGGGGTCGCGGCGGAGATTGCGGCCGCGGATCGTCCCGAATCGGTGTCGCGCCTCAATCGCTTCAAGTCCGCTCGCAACTCGGCCGCGCTCTGATAACGCAGGTCGCGGTCCTTCTCGAGCGCCTTGCCGATGATCTCTTCGAGCTTGGGCGGGACGTCCGGATTCAGTCTGCATGGCGTGACTGGAACGCGATTGAGGATGGCTTCAAAGATCACCGCGGAAGTGTCGCCGCGAAACGGGAGCGAACCCGTGGCCATTTCGTAAAGCACCACGCCGAAGGAAAATAGGTCGGTGCGAGCGTCCAGCTCCTTCCCGCGCGCTTGTTCGGGAGACATGTAGGCGACCGTCCCGAGGGCCGAGCCGGGGCTCGTCAATTGCGTTTCGGGAACCTCCGTCATTGCCGTGGAAACCGTGCCCGCGGAAGGCGTGAGAACGGACTTCGGATCGGCCGTCAGCTTGGCCAAACCGAAATCGAGGATCTTAGCGTGCCCTCGCGCGGTGACGAACAGGTTGGCCGGCTTGATGTCGCGGTGCACGATGCCCCGGGCGTGAGCGGCGTCGAGCGCGTCGGCGATTTGCACGGCCAGGTCCAGCAACTCCTGAACTTCGATCGGCTGGCCTCGAATTAAATGCTTCAGCGTTTTCCCTTCGAGGAACTCCATGGCGATGAAGGGCTTCCCGCCGGCCTCGTCAACCTCATAAATGGTGCAGATATTGGGGTGATTGAGCGCCGAAGCAGCCAAGGCTTCGCGCTGGAAACGCTCGCGCGCCGCCGGGTCCTTCGTCAGCTCCTCGGGAAGAAATTTTAGCGCCACGTGGCGGCGCAGCTTGAGGTCCTCGGCCTCATAGACCACGCCCATTCCGCCGCCGCCAAGCGCGGCGACGATACGGTAGTGCGAGATCTCTTGACCAATCAGGGGAGAGAAATCAGGCATTGCTCGCACATCTTAGGGTGCGCTCGAAAACATGTCAACGCAGAGCGAGCGCGCCCGAGCGGCAGTTACGGGGCTTGCCAGTCGAGGGAGTAAATCTCCTGGGTCCCGGTGTCGCGCAGCACAAGAGGCGAATCGTCGCGAGTCATGCCAAGCAAGACGACCAGACTGCCTGTTATCGGGAAGTTTTTCAAATCGGCCGCGCGCCGTGAGATGGGCGTCGTTCTCACATCCGAGATCCCGGCCACCCGCCCGCAAGGTGTCTACGGTTCCCGCCACACCATGCTGACAATTTCCAGTGTGCCGGCGTCTTTCAGCACCAGCGGCACATCATCCGGCGTGAGGCCGAACCAGATACCAAAAACGCCAGTTATCGGAGCCGTATGCAAGTCGGCGATCGGTTCGACATTTCCGCCGGAGATGGCCACGCGCGCCACTTCCCACTTCCCCGTGCGACGCAGGAAATAAACGAAGCGGCCGTTGCTCGACCACGTTGGGTAGGCGAGAAGTCCTGTGGCCAATGTCGACCACTTTTGGGTCTTGAAATCAAAAAGCATTAGACCACTATTGTCCGCGCGCAAGGCCGCGAAATGGCGCCCATCCGGCGAATAGCGGGGAGAAAAGAGTCCCTGCGAGCCCGGCAGGGTCGCGATCTGGCGGCTCTTCAAATTGAGGATGTGAATTTCAGGCGGGGCTTCGTTCGCGGCTCCGCCGGTATTTGAGACTCCGCCGAAGGCCAGCGAATCACCGTCGGGAGACCACACCGCATCGCCCTGCCTGCCGGGCTGGCTGGGCATTAATTCTTGCAGCGCGCCACCCGCCGCCGCAACCTCATAGATGCGCTCCAGTTTGCTCGGTTCCCGGTCGTAGAACACAATTTCCTTCCCATCCGCGGACCACTGGGGCAGCACGGCGTAGAGCGGCGACGAGCTGAGCTGGAGCTTTTCCGTTCCGTCCAGTTTGCTGCGCCAGAGCGTTCCCTCGGGAAAAGAAACGTAGGCGACCCACTCGCCATCTTTCGAGAAGGCCACGTCCTGCGCCGAAATGCCGCCCAAGAAAGATTCGAAGGTATTGGCTTTCGCCTGGTAGCGTTCGAGTTCTCCGCGGCTCAATCCCGCCAGCGCAAAAAGCGTCTTACCATCCTTGCCCGGCACTGGGGAGCTGTAAGTAATCGTTCCCGCCGTGAGCTGCACTGGCTCGCGGTCCACTTTGTAGAAAACGCTGCCCGCCTCGCGCCGGGCCCAGAGCTGCCCTTGCGACACGAAAACGAAGTATTGGCCACCCGGCATCCAGGCGCCGCAGCATTCACCCGTAATCTCATGCCAGCCGGGAAACATCTCATGGAGGTTCGAGCCGTCCGCCGAAAGCTCCCAGAGATAGGTGAGTTGCGTCTTGGGATCGGTCAGGGTTAGGGAAATTTCCCGGCCATCAGGCGACCATGACGGCGCCGTACTGAGATTCGCGTCGTTCGCCGGCACGCCCGGCAGCTTCACTAGCTCGCGCGATCCGGTGCCGTCGGCGTCTGCGATGTAAAGCGACTTGCCGCTGGAATAAACCAGCTTCTGACCGTCGGGCGACCACGCGCCCTCGAGGCCCACGATATCCCCTAGGCGAACGGGCGAGCCGCCGAGGGTAGGCACCGCCCACAAAGGCCCGGAATCGGCGCTGTAGCCCTTCCTCTCCTTGGCGAGGAGTTTTGATCCGTCCGGCGAGACGCTTGAGATTCCCCATCCCGCGCCTAAGGAACTCACTACGACTGGCGCGATCGCTCCCCCGTTGACCGACATTTGTTCGGCGCCGGCGAGGTTGTCGCTGTTGGAAAGATACAGCCGCGCGCCGTCTGTGCCAATCAAAGTCTTGTAAGCGGCGTCATTCGTCAGTTGCGAGTAGCCGGAAACCGACGGTGGCGGCAGCGTGGAACGGAAAAGGTAGGCGACCGCCCCGATGGCGACGATACCCAGGCCGCCCGCCGCGAGCGCCCAGCCTTTCCACCAAGGCCGCGCGGCTTTGGGGACAGTCGTCGCGGCAGTGGACCCGGTGGTCTCAGCGATGGGCGTCGGCGCAACGGTGGCGGCAGAGATGGCGGCTGCGGAACGGCCCGAATCGGTGTCGCGCCTCAATCGCTTCAGGTCTGATCGCAAGTCGGCCGCGCTCTGGTAACGGAGATCACGATCCTTCTCGAGCGCCTTGCCGATGATTTCTTCCAGCTTCGGCGGGACGTCAGGATTCAGTCTGCATGGCGTGACTGGAACGCGATTGAGGATGGCTTCAAAGATCACCGCGGAAGTGTCGCCGCGAAACGGCAGCGCACCCGTGGCCATTTCGTAAAGCACCACGCCGAAGGAAAATAGGTCCGTGCGCGCGTCCAGCTCCTTCCCGCGCGCTTGCTCCGGAGACATGTAGGCGACCGTCCCGAGGGCCGAGCCGGGGCTGGTCAGTTGCGTTTCGGGGACCTCCGTCATTGACGTGGAAGCCGTTTCCAGGGGAGGCTCGGGAACGGACTTCGGATCAGCCGTCAGCTTGGCCAGACCGAAATCGAGAATCTTGGCGTGGCCTCGCGTGGTGACGAACAAGTTGGCCGGCTTGATGTCCCGGTGCACGATGCCCCGGGCGTGAGCGGCGTCGAGCGCGTCGGCGATTTGCACGGCCAGGTCCAGCAATTCCTGAACGTCGAGCGGCTTGCCTCGAATTAAATGCTTCAGCGTTTTCCCTTCGAGGAATTCCATGGCGATAAAGGGCTTCCCGCCAACCTCGTCAACCTCATAGATGGTGCAAATATTGGGGTGATTGAGCGCCGAAGCGGCCAAGGCTTCGCGCTGGAAACGTTCGCGCGCCGTAGAATCCTTCGCCAGGTCGTCGGGCAGAAACTTCAGCGCCACGTGGCGGCGCAGCTTGAGATCCTCGGCCTCATAGACCACGCCCATTCCGCCGCCGCCAAGCGCGGCGACGATACGGTAGTGCGAGATCTCTTGACCAATCAGGGGAGAGAAATCAGGCATTGCTCGCACATCTTAGGGTGCGCTCGAAGGCCTGTCAACGAAGAGCGAATGCGCGCACGGAAGCGGTGGTGAGGAAAATAATCCCAAACCGTCAACGACTATTCACCCCGCGTTCATTGTTCGTTCACTCCGGCCATATAAATCGTATGCGACCGTTGCAGAGCCAAGAGGCAGATTGACCTCTGCTTTGTTGCAACCCAGTTTGCGACGCGCCACGCAGCGCTTCCCGCGGCTCGAACCCCAAAGTTAGGCCCGCAAAGATAAAAAACTTGGAGGGCACACGTGAAAACTCAATTGCAGAGACAGCAGACAAACAACAAAAATGGAAATCGATCCCCGTACATCCTGCTGGTGATTCGATTCGCAGCTCTGGCGCTCGCGATGTGCTTTCTTGGCTTGCGCGCGCAAGCCCAAACAGAAACGGCTGAGGTTCTGGGGACCGTACACGATACCACTGGAGCCTCGGTGGCGGACGCCGCAGTGACGCTCACAAATTTGGGCACCGGGATTAAGGCGGACACCTCCACCAATGGCGATGGCGATTACGATTTCCTGAATGTGCCGATCGGTGAGTACGAGGTCGCCGTCGAGCATGCCGGTTTTGAAAAAGTCACAGCGGATATTCACCTCGAAGTGGGAGCCCGCCAACGAGCGGACTTCGCTCTGAAGGTTGGCGCGATCACTCAGACCGTCGTGGTTTCGGAGGCGGCCCCTCCCCTCGACACGGACTCGAGTGACCGCGGCCAAGTGATCCCTGCGGCGGCGGTCGCGGAACTTCCATTGAACGGCCGCAACTACGCGGACTTGGCGCTGCTCTCTACCAACGCAATCAAGTCTCCAATCGCTATTTCGTTTTCGCCCAGCGGCACGCCGCGAGAGGGCGCTTTCAACATCAACGGCATGCGCAGCACCTACAACAGCTTTATCCTCGACGGCGCGGACAACAACGCGTACTCCACCAGCAACCAGGGTTATTCCGCCCAGGTTGTGCAACCATCGCCGGACGCCATCGCCGAATTTAAAGTGATCACGAGCAATTACAGCGCCGAGTACGGACGAGTGGGCGGCGCCGTGATCGACGCGGTGATGCGATCGGGAACGAACAAGTTTCATGGCACGGCGTACGAATTTATTCGCAACACTGTCCTGAATGCGACGGGCTTTCAGTTCAGCCCGGCACCGAAAACTCCACAGCAGAGGAATCAGTTTGGAGCGTCCCTCGGTGGTCCGGTCTTCAAGAACAAGCTATTCTTTTTCGCGGACTATGAAGGTTACCGGCAGGTGCTGAAATACAATAACTTCGACTCGATTCCGACGGCGACCGACCGTTCGGGTTTTGCCCGTGCCGGTCGTGGTTCCGTCGACCGGCACGTATCTCTACAGCTGGCACGACGATTCCGATCGCCGCGCTGAATCCGTTTGCGGCGACAGTTC
>CAWCYS010000025.1:0-43552 GCA_963799715.1 Terriglobia bacterium
GCTGTTCGTGTACTTCGTTCAGTTACGTGTCGATTCGCGATGGTCGCCGACGAGCACACGAATTGAATGTGCGAGCCGTAAAATTCCGCAATGCGGCGGAGACGGCGCAGCACGTTCGCGAGATGGCTGCCGAACACGCCGCGATAGGTGTGCAGCTCGTCGAGCACGACGTAGCGCAAATTTTCGAACAGGCGCGTCCAGCGCGTGTGATGCGGCAGGATGCCGGTGTGCAGCATGTCCGGATTGCTGAGGACGATGTGGCCGCGCTCGCGGATGGCGCGGCGGGCGTCGGTGGGAGTGTCGCCGTCGTAGGTGAAGACGCCGAAGGAATCGGCAAGGCGCGCGGCGAGATCCTGCAATTCGGCGAGCTGATCCTGCGCGAGCGCTTTGGTGGGGAAAAGATACAGCGCGCGCGTGTCCGGATTTTCCAGTACGGCGTTCAGGACGGGCAAGTTGTAGCAGATCGTCTTGCCGGATGCGGTGGGCGTGACGACTACGGCGTTTCGCCCGGCGCGCACGGCTTCGGCGGCGGCGGCTTGATGCGTGTAAAGTTGCGCGACGCCTTTCGCGGCGTAGGCTGCGGCGAGTTCGGGGCGCACCCATTCGGGCATCGGCGCGAATTGCGCTTCGCGCGCGGGGATGTGACGCACGGCGGTGAGCACTTCGCCGGTGCGATCGCGCTCGGCGAGGCGGGCCACGATTTCTTCCACGCGCGCGAGGGAATTGTTTCGCGCCGCGCGCACCGCCAGGGATTCGGACATCGTTGGGAGCCTCCGCGTGATTCGCTTTTTATTCGCTCACGCTACCACGCGGCGCGCGGGCGTCGCAACAACTTTTTCGGAGGATGCTTTCGATTTGCGTGAGTGAGAGCGGGGGCGTCAGCGGCCGGATGACGCCCCGCGCCCCGCGGTTTCCGCGCTAGTAGTGAAAGCGGTAGCGCAGCTCGATGTAAATCTGCCGCGGATCGTTGTAGTGGAAGCCGCCGAACGTCAGGCTGTTGTCGAGCAACACGCGGCGATTGGCGACGTTGAGCCCGGTGACGGAAATTGCGAAATTCTCGCCAAAATCTTTGCCGAGCGAAATGTCGAACGTCGTGTGTTGCGGCAGATAATCGCCCGGGATACTGCATCGTTCGGCATTCCGTTCGTGAAACCCGAGCCGTAGTACACATTTGTCGAAGCGAATGCGTGCCAGGGCAGCGTGGCATTGAAGCCGATATTCAGCGTGTTTCGCTGGTCGTGATCGACGGGCGAATAGACGGGCGGCGGCTCGCAATCGGGATCCGTCGGGTCGGCGCAGATCAAGCCGCCGGTAGAACGGGCCACGGGCCTGTGCGATTTGATTCGCATACGCCAGGTGGAATTGTCCGCGGTGCCAGAGGCGGGGCGAACTCAGCGTGAGTTCCCAGGTTTGGATTAACGCGCCGTCCCAGGTGAGCGGCCAGAAAAGATTTGATTCGCCGATGTTGCTGTGATCGAGCCAGTTCTTGGCGCGCGTTTGGAATGTGTCGGCATCGAGAGACCCAGCCGCGAAACGGAATCGTGAGCGCCGAACTGGTGCTCCTCGTCGCGCTCGCCGAGCAGCGGGCCGAACGCCAGATCCTGACTGCTGGCGAGGCCGAGCAGCGGATCGGTGACGGTCAAGAGCGGCGGCGCCTGATAGAAGTCGCCGTAGAAAGCGTGAAAGACCCAGTTCAAGTGCGGAACTCTCAGCGCCACGCCGACGCGCGGGATCCGTCGCGTTTTCCACGACGGTCGATGTCGGTTCGCGCAGCGCGGGCGAATCAAAGTGCGATTCCCGAAGGCCGGCGATCAGGGTCAACCAGGAGGTCGCTTTGAATTTGTCGGTGACGAATTCTTCCCAGAGCTCGTCCGGTGACGGCGGCGGAAGACGCAGGGAAATTGTCGCTGCCGTCGGTGAACGTGTTGTCGAAAACGTTGCTTTGGTGCTGCGCGAATCCGTACACCCCGAACTGAATATCGTTTCTCGCGACGCTCGCGTTCACGGCCGCCTGCAGGCCGCCGTAGTTGGCCGTCTGACTCACGTGCGTGATGACGGGAAAGTCGTTGGCCGAGCCGCCGTAGTCGGCCGTGTTGTAGTGGTAGAACGGCGAAACCGTAAGCAGAAGATTGGGATTGAATGTGTGGACCCAGGTGAATGCAAGATAGCCGTCGCTCTCACGCTCGTGGTCTCGAAGCTGGCTGGTGTCGTAGATCTGATTGTCCGAACGAGTTGGGATCCGGATCGTAGGGAATCTGGTAATAATCCCCGCGCATGGAGGCGACCAGTCGAAGCTGATTTTTCGGGTCCGCGTTGAAGATGAGGGACGCGAAGCCGCCGCCGCCGTTTTCCGCATCGTGAAGGACCTCCCCGATGGGCGTTTGCAGCCCGTAGTTGCTGCGATTTCCATTCACGCTCACGTAGTAGGCGAAGCGATCGGTGTGCCCGCCGAAATTGATTTGATCGTTCGTTTGATACCAATTTCCGAAACTTGTGACCAGTTCGCCCTCGTCGTCCCGCTCGAATCCGTTTCGCGGCACGATGTTGAAAGATTCCGTACGTGCGATCTCCATATTCGGCGTCGTAGCTGCCGCGTTGGACTTCGAGATAATCAATGTCCTTCGGGTCGATCACCGGGCCCAGATTGCTGGCGATATTCGTGTTGGGAATGGGGACGCCGTCAATCAGCCAGTCCACTTGATGGCCTCCGCGCATGTGCAGCATGTCGTGGGTCACGTAAGCCGCCGGCACGTAGTCGGTGATCATCGCGAGGCTGTTGGAGCGGTCGGCGCCGGGAGTCTGCACGATGTCTTCGCGATCCACCAAGGTCGTCGGCGTAACCGATTGCACGTCGGCCGTCGCCGCTTGCGCGGTCACGGTCGCGGTCTGGTTGACCGAAGCGATGTTCAGCAGGAAATGGAGAACCGGCGACGATGAGGATGCCACAGTCAGAGTTTCGCTCGCGGTGCTCGAAAGCCGGACTGGTTGACGGTGATCTGGTAGTCTCCCGAGCGGCACTGGGTTGAACGTGAATTCGCCGTCCTGATTGGTTTGCGTCGTCTGCGTCCAACTCGAGGTTGCGGACTTCAATTCTACTTTCGCATCCGCAATGGGCCGGTGCTGCGGATCGTGCACAACGCCGCGCACCGTCCCGAAAATTTCAGCGTGCGCCCACGTTGCAAAAGCAAACATGACCGCGACGACCAGCCAGACATAAATTCCCCGCTTCATCATTTCTCTCCTCTCAGATTAAATGAATAGACCTCACGCTGCGCCCGGTCTCCGGCGCAGGAGCCAATTTCCACAGCAAGGATTGAGCTTCAGCCGAGGCTGGTACGAGGAGGGGGGAGAGAAACGTCGCGCGAATTAAAAATAGCGCGCGGGGCGAAAGGCGTGTGCGTCGAAACCGAATTCGCGGGCCGCGCAATCGCAATCGTGAGGCCCAGCACGAGCGGCGTCGCTCCGATGCCGCGCGGCAATTGCGGCTCACAACATTTCATGTCGCAGGCTTTGCCGTCGCGCTCGCGGAATTTGCAGAGCGTTTCGTTGCGTGGCGCATCGGGCACATGTCCCCGCTGCAGCATGGGCATGTCCGCGGACGCGGCGCTCAGCGAGTCCGCCAGCGCAGGCAAGCAGCCGATCGCCAGCGCGAGAAGCGCAATCGCCGATAAAATTCTGCGTTTCATTCTTCGGTCGTTCTTTTCATCGATCCTCAGATCCACAATTCCGCCTCGCGAATTCCTATTTCGAGTGCAAGTACGCGACCACCGCGTCGATCTCGTCGCTCTTCAGCGCGTCTGCGAACGGCGGCATCACTCCGCGGCCCGCGGTAATCGTCTTGCGCACTTGGTCGTCGGTCGCGGGCGCGCCGCTCGGCAGCGTCGGCTTATGGAACAGCCCGTCGAGCTTCGGCGGCTTGGTCGGCAGCGGGATCTCGTTCGTCTCGTGGCACGGCCCGCAACTCGAAGTGAAAATCTCCTTGCCTTGAAGCTGCTGCTCCGTTGGTTGCCCTGAGCCGTGATGGCCGAATCGTGAACATCCGCACCAACCACATCGCCGCCACAGTCACGCAGAGTGGCAGACTTCGCTGAAGGTTCCGCCTACTTGTTCTTCGCATGCGCCGTCACCTTTATGTTTTCCAGGTGCGCGTCATCGCCCTTCACGACGATGTCGGCGCGAATCTTGTCGCCCACCGCCAGCGCCTTCAGCGCTTTCTCGTCCGGCACGCTGTAGGGCATGGACATGGCGTCCATGTAGCCGGGTACATCGTCGCCGTCCACGACAACTTGGTGATTCTTCACGTCGATCGATTGCACTGTGCCGGTAAGCATGTAGTGTTTCACGCTGTCGTTGCTGCTTCCCTGTGCCGAGAGCCTTGCTACCGCCAGTCCCATAATCACTACGAGCACTGCCGCGAAGAGATTGCGATATCGATTCATCTTCTTGATTCCTCCTTGATGATTCACCGCGAAACTTTGGCTTGGCGCATCGCCGCCACGACTTCATCCGTCTTCCAATCGTTGCCGGGCCACTGCTTCGCCACTTTGCCGTCGGCGCCGATCAAGATCGTGTTCATGCTGTGCGCGATTTGATTGTCTTCGACGGAATACTCCAATCCGAATTCCGTCGCGAGAGGCTGCAAATCGTCCGGCGTGGTCGCCAGGAATTCCCAGTGGCCGAAACCGGCCGCGTTGTTGTTCAAATACGCCAGGCCGTACTTGCGCAGCACGGGCGGCGTGTCGTAGGTCGGATCGAGTGTGACGCTCAGCAAACGCGTGCCCGCGTAGTCCGACGGCGACTTTGCCAATTCATTTTCCACTGCCGCAAACTGACCGCTGATGCGCGGACAAAAATCCGGATTCGGGCAGCGCGTATAGATAAATGTGAGCAGCACCGCCTTGCCCTTGAAATCGGTCAGGTGCAGCGTTTTGCCGTCCTGATCCACGAATGGGACGCTCGGCACGGGATCGCCCACTTGCAGTTCGTGCGGCGCATTCGCCGCTGCGGCGGCGCGTCCGCTCGAATCCGTGATGACGATGTGCTCGAGCCAATAGTGATTCGGGCGATTCCACCACCACGTCCGCCGTGATTTTGTCCCCCGGCTGGACGGCCTGCAGGCCCGCCGCATCGTGCGACGTGTAGGGCATGGTCATCGCCATCATGAATCCGGGAATGTCTTTGTGGTCCACGACGAGCTGGCCGTCCTCGACGCTTTTCGAGACGACGGTGCCCACCAATTGGTAATGCTTCGGGCGAGCCGTTACATCCGCCGAGAACAAGCAAGGCGAACGCGACGCCAATCATGCTGAGATGTTTTCCTGCGCGCGCAACCTGCCGAAACACCGCCCCGAACGTCATTCCGAGCCCGCCGCGGCGGACTCTTCGGAATGACTCACTCAGGGAGATCCTTGAAGAATTCGTTATGAGTCTCATAATTTTCTCCTGCCTGATCTTTCCGTGCGTGACCTCAGACGATTTCGATGCTAGGGCGTTGAGCGGAATCGAGTCCGCAAGAAACAGTTCATCGAACTGATTTGAACCGCGATTCAGGCTTAGACGTGAATCAGAAAAGCGAAGGAGGGCCGCGCGGCGAAACGATTTGAATTGGCGCGGAAGAAGCAGCCGAGCGCGCGAATGTGAGTTCCTCCGCCCGTCGTTGCAACGCGGAGAGAATTGCCGGCCGGTTCAGGTTCGGCACCAGCCTTTGCGTGGCGACGATTCGCCGAGTCTGTCCCCAAAGCGGACAAAGTGAGGCGAGTCGCGGAGTCCTAGAAATATTGCCCGAAGCCGCGTGCCGGCCACGCACCACCACGCACATATGCTTGCCGTTCTGTTGGCAGCATGCAGCCAGATTTTCTTGGGGTTGGGCCGCGCCGAATTCAGGCAGCGCAACGCTGGCGATCGCAGCAAGTACCGCGAGGATGGCAATGGGGCGCTTCATTTCTCCGGATCCAAATCTCTCCTAGACTACTTTGGTCCCGCAGTTCCGTCAATGGATCTGGATGGACGGCACCTGAAGTTCACTTTACGCACTTAATTGAACCGTCCGTTTCGACCTCGTACATGTGGCTTTTGGTTGCGATGAACTCCGGGAGGGGAGGCTTTCTGAGCAGAACATACAGAGACGTCGGTATCTTCGGGAACATCGGTCAAAACGTGGGTGTGGAAGCCGCTTACCGGTTGCCTTGCCCCTGGGGCGGAATTTGTGAACTCTATAATTGCGGCATGCAGCCGTCGCGCTTCGATGATTTTAGAGCCATCGGCGGAAACCAAGTAACGCTCGTCGCCGCCCAGTGGAAACACACCGTTCACAGTCTGCGCGGGCACGATGTAGATATACATCTGCCCTGAATCCAAGGGGAGAACGTAAGTGTTGTAAGGACGGTTCTCTCTCCGAAAATCTTGCAGCGAGAGGGCGATAGCTTTGGCGGCGAGATAAAAGTATCCAGCGTCCTTCAGCGGCGGATCGTAGGTCTTTACTGTAAATTGCTGAGGGCTGGCTCCCTGGGTTGCTTCATACACAATCAAGAAGGCATCTCCCGCCTCGTTGAATCTGCCAAAATCAACCACCCATCCGGCATCTGTCTTCTTGGCGATGTATTTCTGCACGCTCCCACTCACGGGTTTGAGCGCCAGCACGGCGTCGGTGGCGTGCCACGAGGCGTTGTCATACTCGGCAAGAAACCGTCCGCGAGCTGTGATCTCCGCCAACTCCGAATCGGAAAGCGGCTTGTCTTTCCCTGCCACGAGTGGGAGCGCGCAGAGAACAATGGCGATGAGCAGTCTTGAAATGATTCGCATTTCTATTCCCCCTCCAAGACCTTGAGCTCGGCCTGATTATCTCCGAATTTCGACGTAGCAATAAGAATAAGATGCTACTAAGCATGATGCCTCGGCAGATGGGACTCAGCGGTTCTCCAAGGGCATAATCACCGCTTTCATGGCGCCCACTTCGGGCAGGGAAATGGGCCCTATGCGATCGCCACACCATCTCCCCTTGACATTCTAGTGGAAGTAATTTATCTTCACCTAGAATGTCTACTGAAGCGCAACGCGAACGCCTTGAACTGCTACAGGGCACTCTGGACTTGCTCATTCTGCGCACATTGCTCATGGGGCCGGCGCACGGCCACGCCATCGCCAAAGCGATTGAATTCACATCCGACAGTGTGTTGCAGGTGGAGCAGGGCTCGCTGTATCCGGCACTGCACCGGCTCATCAAGCGGCAATGGATTTCGGTCGAAGAGGGGGTCTCCGAAAATAATCGCAGGGCCAAGTTCTACCGGCTGACGGCCAAGGGCCGGCGGCAACTCACGGTCGAGACCAGCAAGTGGGACAAGCTGGCGGGAGCGATCGCGCGGATTCTGCGGCCGGCGGAGCAGAAGGGCGAATCATGAGCCGCCGCAAACGCATGCTCGAAGAGCTCGATGCGGACATCCGCGACCACATCGAGAGAGAGACGCAGGACAATATCGAGCGCGGCATGCCGCCGCAGGAAGCGCGCTATGCAGCGCTGCGGAAGTTCGGCAACGTCACGCGGGTGAAGGAGGAGACGCGCGCGGTCTGGATCCTCGTTTGGCTCGACGATCTCCTGCAGGACGTCCGCTTCGGTCTGCGCATGTTGCTCAAATCCCCCGGCTTCACGCTGATCGCCGTCCTTACGCTGGCGCTCGGCATCGGTCCCAATATTGCCATGTTCAGCATTGCCGACGCTGTCGCGCTGCGGCCACTGGCTGTTGAGGACACGGCCCGCATCGTTCGCGTCTCAAATACGAAGGTTTCCGGAGCGTACGATGCCGCCCCTGATTCCTCCTGGCCTGAATATGAGGCGTTCCGAACCGCCAACCGGTCCTTGAGCGGCATTGCGGCGTCCGACCGCCGCACCGTCCTCCTCAGACGCAGTGAGGAAGTTAAGCTCCTGCTTGCTAACGTTGTCTCACCCAACTATTTCGATGTGCTCCGTGTCAAACCCATCCTGGGCCGTGTATTCGGAGAAGGAGAGTTGCAGGCCTCTGATGCTCCTCACCTGATCGTGTTCAGCTACGACTTCTGGCAGCGCGAGTTCAATCGCGATCCACAGATCGTCGGCACGACCGTCATCGCCAACCAACTCGAGTGCATGGTAATCGGCATTCTTCCGCGTAGTTATCGCGGCACCGAGCACATGCTGAATCCGGATGTTTACGTTCCGCTGCCGACCTGGTACGCGATGAGCAGTAACGAACGGAAATACTATTCCGCGCGTGACTTTCGAGAATTTGAACTCTTTGGCAAGCTCCAGCCCGGCGCGTCCCCCCTTCAGGCCCAGGTCGAGTTAGCTGGCATCCAACAGCGCCTCAGTGAGCAGTTCCCCAAGACCGATTCTGACCGCAAGATCACAGTTAAGTTCGACCGGGAGCAGAGAGGAGAGCAGGTGAGCCCAGTTGTCGCGCTCCTGTTCTGCGTCACGGGACTGGTGTTACTGATTGCTTGCGCGAACGTCACCAACCTGCTCCTGGCGCGAGGCGAAGCACGTCGCAAGGAGATCGCGACGCGCATTGCAGTAGGCGCCAGTCGATTCCGGCTGGTGCGGCAATTGCTCACGGAGACGCTGGTGCTGGCCTGCCTGGCCGCAATTCTTGCCTACCTGTTCGCCACCTGGATCATCCATGTGTTCCCTTCGCTCATGCCTCCGGGCCCCTTCCCCCTCGGGTTTGATTTCCGCATGGACACTCCCACTGTCGCATTTGCAGCCGTCATTTCGATGGTGACCGTGTTCATTGCGGGTCTCGCCCCAGCCTTCAGCTGCATTCGTACCCCGATTGGTGCCGCAACGAGAGACCAGGTGGTCGCGAGTGGGAAATCGCCTGGCCGTTTGAAAAACGTGCTCGTAGTCGCGGAGGTTGCCGTTAGTTCGATGCTGCTGATCGCTTCTGGTCTGCTGATTCGCACGCTGATTGCGGTGCGTAGCCAGGATCTTGGCTTCGACCAGACTCGCAAGATGCTCATCGTCACCTTCGACACAAGCGGAGACTCATCTGCCCGGTACCAAGTGTTCTTGCACCAGGTGTTGGAACGGTTGCCGGCGCTTCCCGGCGTGGAATCCGTGGCTCTTGCGGGGCGCATCCCGATGTGGGAGAGCGGCGGTGGCGCCAGCAAAGTCGTGTGGATTCCCGGCCTCCAAACTTCCCCTGGCGAGGACGGCATGCGCGTTGGCTACACGGTCGTCAGTCCGGGTTACTTCTCGACAATTGGTACCCGCATAGTCCGCGGTCGAGCGATCGACGGCCGGGACGACCAGACGAGCAAGCCTGTGGCTGTCATCAACGAGAACTGTGCCCGCCGCTTGTGGCCCGGCCAGGATCCAATTGGCCAGCACCTTCGCATGGGCGGCTCCCAAGGCAAGGATGTTGAAGTTGTCGGAATCGCTCAGGACGGCCATTACAGCGAAGCTGTCGAGGAGCAGCGTCCCTATATGTTCCTGCCGATCTTCCAGGAATCCGACGGTGACGCTCTGTTGTTGCTGAGCACGAAGGTCGATCCTCGGAGTATGGTAAACAGTGTCCGGCAAGAATTACGTTCCATTGACCACAATGCGCTCGTGCTCGCGACCACTACTATGGACGAGAACATGCAGTACGCACTCTTCGAAAACCGCCTCCTCGTGAAGCTCGTGACATCGGTCGGCGTGCTCGGACTGATTCTGGCCGCCGTCGGGCTCTACGGAGTGATTTCGTATTCCGTGTCGCGAAGAACTCACGAAATCGGAGTGCGGATTGCGCTCGGTGCGGAGCGCTCGGACATACTGGGTTTGGTCCTCACGCGTGGTGCCAGGTTGGCGCTGACAGGAGTCGGCATCGGCATGGCCGCAGCGCTTGGCGTGACCAGGGTCATGGCAAGTCTATTGTTCGGAGTTGGTCCGGCCGATCCGCTCACGTTCATCGTTGTTTTTGCTGTCTTCACCCTTGTAGCTGTATTGGCCTGCTATATCCCTGCGCGCCGCGCCGCCGGAGTCGATCCGATGGCCGCATTGCGATATGAATAGTCTACGGCACAATTGATTCGCGCCTCTCCGGATACCAACCTCCGGCAGATGAATGGCAGTTCGTGAGGTCCACCGGCATCCCCTCGTCTTGACAGAGGCGCGCCCAGGCCGCTATACCAGACTCATGGCTCATTCCTACTTGCTCTTTGATTTCGGCACGAACGAGGAACTCGCGCAGCAGGCGCGGCAGCGGCTGGAAGGCTGGAGACAGGCGTTTCGGCTCGATCGCAAACTGCTCTTGAAATTTGATCGCATCACTCCGCCCGAGGACGGCGAAGCGAAAGGCGAGAAAAAAGACGGTAAGAAGTCAAAGAAGGCCGAGAGGGAAGAAGCGGAGAGAATTCAATTACTAGTGCGCTTGGATTTTTCCGACCACGAGAAGCTCTCGCATACCCGCTGGCTGGAGCGCATCCCCAGCGAAGCCCCGTTTAAGGACGCTGAGCCAAAGGTGATCCGGCAGAATGACGCCGGGTTCGATGCGATTAAGAAGCGCTTTGATGAGCTGACCGACGCCCGCAAGCACGTCCGCGGCGAAAGCGCTCCCCTAGGCAGCTAGCACCGTATTGGGTGCCGAAGCCTGTGCCGCTTGGGCGCGACTCAGACTCTCCAGCCTCAGGCGCTCCTCATACCGGATCAGCGTCCCGATGGCGTAGCCCACTGCGACCGATACCGCGAACCAGATTGACAGTCCCTCAAGAATGGCCGACAACATGGCGGCCTCCTGTCAGTGTTTTCCCTTCTTTACCTAATGCACATCGTGGCCCAGTCTAGCGCTTGACGCAATTCTCCCTAACTGCTCTCTTATCAATGTGTTCCGTTTCCCAGTCCGCAGCGGCGGTTTTCCCGATGTGGTTCTAGTCCGCGCAAATCGTACACACTTGGTGCGCGGTTTACCTCTCCCAACGGGCATTTTGTACAGGTTCCATTCCTGTCCCTCGACTATTCGTTCGTACAGCATCACTTTCCGGGCGCTCCCGCTAACCTCGTAACCTAGGGTTTCGCCGGCTCGGGAGGATTCGTAATGCGCAAGTCTTTTTCGTTTTTGGCTATTTTTGCGCTCGCCGCGGCGGCTTCTCTGCCGGCAGCAGCTCAGGATTGGAAGGCGGTAGGGCCTCCAGGTGGTGACGTTGAATCCTTGGGCGTGGCGCCGGGCGGCTCGCAGTCGCTCTACATCGGCAGCGAGGACGGCCACGTATTCCGTTCGCAGGATGGCGGCGGGCATTGGTCGCTCGCAGGACGCGTCGGTGCGCACCACGACGACGTCGTGACGACCATCCTGGTTGATCCGCGTTCCTCGAAGACGCTCTACGCCAGCAGTTGGACGCTGAATTCCGATGGTGGCGGCGTGTGGCGCAGCTCCGATAGCGGCACGACGTGGCAGATTCTCGGTCTGGCCGGCGAAGATGTGCGCGCCTTGGCCGAAGCGCCGTCGAATCCGGACATTCTGGTCGCCGGCACCATCAGCGGCGTCTTTCGTTCGCGCGACGCCGGCCGCACCTGGGAGCGCATCTCCCCCGAGCATCACGATGATCTGCGCAATTTCGATTCGCTGGCGATCGATCCACGCGATCCCGATACGATTTACGCCGGCACGTTTCACCTGCCTTGGAAAACCACCGACGGCGGCCGGAATTGGGCTCCGATTCACACGGGTATGGCGGGCGATTCCGACGTGATGAGTTTGAGCGTCGATCCCCGCGATTCGCAGCACATTTTTGCCAGCGCCTGTTCGGGCATTTATTCGAGCCATAATGGCGGCACTACGTGGTTGAAGTTCACGGGCATCCCGAAAGCATCGCACCGCACTGTGCACCTCGTCCAAGATCCCGTCAATCCGCTGACCCTCTACGCCGCCACAACCACCGGCCTCTGGAAGACCACGAACGACGGCGCGGAGTGGCGTCTGATCACGCCCGAATCGTGGAGCATTCTATCAATTGTGATTGACCCCGTGAATTCGTCGCGCTTAATTCTTGGCACGGAACGCCTCGGCATTGAAATCAGCGAAGACGGCGGCGGAACGTATCGCGCCGCGAATGACGGCTTCTCGCATCGCCGCATCGCCGATCTCGCCACCGATCCGCAGCATCCCGAGCGCGCGCTCGTTGTCCTCACCAATGCCATCGAACCCGTGCTCGAAACTCGCGATGGCGGCCGCACCTGGAAGCCGCTCTCGGCGGGCCTCACGTCCGGGCCGCCGCGCCGCGTGTTTGCGTCGCCGAATGGCTGGCTCGCCGCGCCCGCTCCCGGAGGCTTGCTGCGCTACGACGAAAGCCGGAACGCGTGGGCTGCAGAAAATGAAGTGGTGGAGAAGCCTGCCGCAACGCCGGCCGCTCACCGCTCCGCCGCAACGCGCACGACTACTTCCCATACCGCAAATTCAGCCAGCACCCCGAAGCCGAAAACGGCTCCGGTCGCCAAGCCCACAATGGTTCGCTCGATTGTTCCGTTGCAGGCCGTTGTGAACGACGTGGTCTTCTCCGCCGGCGCATGGTTCGCCGCAACCGAGGCTGGTCTCTATGTTTCGCGTGACGCCGGCCAAACCTGGACAGTCACGCCACTTTCGACGCCGGGCGTGGTTGCGGTTCGTGCGGCCTTCGTTCAAGGTTCGAGTGTGTGGGCCGTCACCGCGCACACGCTGGAATATTCCGGCGACGGCGGCCAATCCTGGGTGCAGCATGCTTTGCCGGTCGAAGCGCGGCAGGGCGCGCATCTCAACGTCACGGGCGACGCGATTCTGCTCGCCGGCGATCGCGGCTTCTTCATTTCGCGCGATGACGGTCTCTCCTGGCGCCAATCGCCGCTACCGGAACTCTCGATCGAAGACATGATCGTCACGGCCAATACCGTCGTCGTCTCAACGCGGGCGGGATTGTATGCGTCGAACGATGTCGGCCGCACCTGGACGCGTCTCGCGGAGCCGCCGGAGAGCGCCGCCAGCCCCATCGTTCGTCCGTACGGCGCGGGCGCGGAATTGCTGGCCGCATCTCCCACGGAAGGATTGTTCGAGGCGCGGATTACGTCCGCGGGCGCAACGGCGGAGCCCAGCCGCAACGTCTTCGATCCGCAGTCGCAAAAATAATCGCGGCTTTCCCAATTCTTGCATCTTATCCACCCACGCACGGGACCTGCCCGGGCCGGAAACGGTTCTGGCAGGCATCCCGCTCCAGCATGCAACCGCGCACCATAGAAATCAGGTGTGGCCCGAGGGAAATGCGTTTCGCAGTTCTCCCTAGGGGGTGGGAGCTTTAGCTCCCACATTTCACGCTGAAGCGCGCGGGGGCTTTAGCCACTGAAGCTCTCGCGATATCCACTTGCCCAGTCGTACGCGAGTTTCGCAACGTACCATTCGCCTCGCGGCCATGTTTCGCTATAATGTGCTGCGCTTCGGTTGAACCGCAGTTCACGCACGCGAGGTGCGCCGTTCATGGCCGTTCAGGCGCGCATTGGCTCCACGCAATTTGATTCCACCCGCTACCGCGGTCTCCGCCGCGAAGATTTAATCCGGATTTATCGCTTGATGGTTCTTTCGCGGCGGCTGGACGATCGCGAAATTCAGCTCAAGCGCCAGAATCGAATTTTCTTTCAGATCAGCGGCGCCGGCCACGAAGCGGTCAACGTCGCCGCCGGCCTGGCGTTGCGCGCCGCCTACGATTGGTTCCTCCCCTATTACCGCGATCGCGCGTTGTGCCTGGCGCTCGGCATCACGCCTTACGATATGTTGCTGCAAGCCGTCGGCGCGCACGAAGATCCCAGTTCGGGTGGCCGCCAGATGCCTTCGCACTGGGGCAATCACAAGCTGAATATTGTGTCGCGCTCGTCCGCCGTGGGCACGCAATTTCTTGAAGCGATCGGCATGGCGGAGGCGTCGCTCTACTACGAGCGGTATCCGCGCGCCCTCGAACTCGCGCGCCACGCGCCGCTCGGCGAAGACGTGCGCCACCAACCTGACGAAGTTGTTTTGGTGGCGGGCGGTGAAGGCAGCACCAGCGAAGGCGAATTCTTTGAATCGCTTAACACCGCTTGCTTGAAGAAGCTCCCCGTTCTCTATCTCATCGAAGACAATAAATACGCCATCTCCGCGCCGGTGGCGCAGCAAACCGCCGGGGGAAGCATCTCCCGCCTCATCGAGAATTTCCCCGGCCTGCTCGTGCAGGAGTGCGACGGCACCGAACCCCTCGAGAGTTACGACGCGATGTGCCGTGCCGCCGCCTACTGCCGCGAGCGCAAAGGGCCCGCGTTGGTGCACGCGCACGTCACGCGGCCCTACTCTCATTCGCTTTCGGACGACGACAAGCTCTACAAGACCGGCGACGAGAGAGAAGAAGAAGCGCATCGCGACCCGATTCCGAAGTTCGGACTGTTCCTGGTGCGCGAAGGCATCGCGGTGGAGAACGAAATCGAGGCGATTGAAGCCGAAATAGACCGCGAAGTGCGCGCTGCGTCGGATCGCGCGCTCGCCGCCGCGCCGCCGCATCCCGATTCGATCCTCGTCGCGCAGTATTCGCCGGACGTGGACCCGACCTCCGCTCGTTTCGCGACGGAGCCGCAGTTCGCGGGCAAGCCGGTCACCATGGTGGAGATGGTTTCGGCCACGCTGGCGGACGAGATGTCGCGCGACGACCGCGTCGTCGTGTTTGGCGAAGACGTTGCCGATTGCGGAATGGAAGAGAACATCGGCAAGGTGAAAGGGAAGGGCGGCGTCTTCAAAGCCACCGCGGGCTTGCAGAAACGCCACGGCGCCGGACGCGTTTTCAATACGCAGCTTGCCGAAGCCAATATCGTCGGCCGCGCGCTGGGCATGGCGCTGCGCGGATTGAAGCCCGTCGCTGAAATTCAATTTTTCGATTACATCTGGCCGGCGATGATGCAGTTTCGCGACGAGCTGTGCGTTTTCCGGTGGCGCTCCGCCGGACACTTCAAAGCCCCGGCCGTGATTCGCGCCGCCATCGGCGGCTATCTCACCGGCGGCGCGATCTATCACAGCCAGTCCGGCGAGGTGGCCTTCACGCATCTGCCGGGCCTGCGCGTGGTGATGCCTGCGACGGCGCTCGATCTCTGCGGCCTGCTGCGCACGGCCTTGCGCGGCGACGATCCCGTGCTTTTCCTCGAGCACAAACATCTCTATCGCCAGCCCTACAATCGCTCGCCGTACCCTGGCTCGGATTACACGATTCCATTCGGCAAGGCGCGCCTGGTGCGCGAAGGCAAAGACCTCAGCATCATCACCTACGGCGCCGTCGTCCATCGCGCGGAAGTCGCCGCGACGCAACTCGAGCGCGAAGGCGTCTCCGCCGAAATTATCGATCTGCGTTCGCTCTCGCCGTATGACTGGGACGCCATCGCCGCGAGCGTCCGCAAGACCAGCCGCGTGATCGTCGCCTACGAAGACATGCGCAGTTGGGGTTACGGCGCCGAAATCGCCGCGCGCATCGCCGATGAATTGTTCAGCGATCTCGACGCTCCGGTCCGCCGCGTAGCCGCGATGGACACTTTCTGCGCGTACCATCCTAAATTAGAAGAAGAGATTCTCCCTCAGTCCGCCGACATCGCCGCCGCCGTGCGCGACCTCGTCTCCTACTAAACCCCGCGAGTGCGTAATGTCGCGCGCCAGCGCACTCATGTGGAGTGCGGCGGCTTGACGCCGCTTTTCGTTCAGGGGGGAGGGCCCTCCGGTTATGAGAGAGTGGTACCATTCGCCCATGAGGCGCAGCCAAAACAAGTTGCGAGCCCGGGGCACGCGTCTCTCTCGCTCAATGATCTGTCTGCCCCTCTTCTTGGCGCTGTCCTCTTCTGTTAACGCGCAAACGGAGACTCCCCAGCATCTCTCAGATTCAGCTAGGGAATTCGCGCAAGAATTCTACAGCTGGTACGTCCCCATAGCCCTAAATGAAAGCGATGTGAACGCGTCGGATTTCGCCCTCATGAAGAGGGGTTCCGCGTATTAGCCCTGAACTGCTCCAGGCATTGAGAGAGGACTCCGCAGCCCGAGCAAAGTCTCGCGAGATTGTCGGCCTGGATTTTGATCCATTCCTTGCTAGCCAAGATCCAGATGATCGTTACGAAGTCGGAAAGGTCACTGTGAAGGGCGAAAGTTATTGGATCGAAGTCTACGGTGTTCGCGCAGGAAAGAGGAGAGAACGGCCCGCCGTGCTGGCCGAGTTGGTTCGCGAGGATGGGCACTTGATCTTCGTGAATTTCCATTATCCCGATCCAAACGGGAATGATCTCCTAAGCATATTGAAACGACTTCGAGGGGACCGCCAGAGATTCGCCCGCTGAAGGCTGGCGGCTCGGCGAACGGCGCAGGGGCCGACCTCATTGCCCGCGAGCTTCTCTCTCTGATGTGCACCCCCACAATTGCCTGCATCTTGCCCCTAGCGTAAAATGCGCGGCCTGTGTCGAACCCCTCCTCCATGGTCGGCCGCACGATTGCCCATTACACCGTCCTTGAAAAAGTGGGCGGTGGCGGGATGGGCGTTGTGTACAAAGCCAAGGACACGCGCCTCGGCCGCAGCGTCGCGCTGAAATTCCTGCCCGACGAAATCTCCCAGGACGCCCAGGCTACCGAGCGCTTCCGCCGCGAAGCGCGCGCCGCCTCCTCACTGAATCACGCGAATATCTGCACGATTTACGATATCGGCGAATTCGAGGGCCGTCCCTTCATCGCCATGGAACTGCTCGAGGGCCAGACGCTCCGTCACCGCATCAACGGCAAACCCATCGAAATATCGGAGCTTCTCGAAATCGCGATTCAAATCACCAATGGCCTCGACGCGGCGCACGCGAAGGGAATCATCCATCGCGACATCAAGCCCGCGAACATCTTTCTTGTCGAAAAAGGCCAGGCGAAAATTCTCGATTTCGGCCTGGCGAAGCTCACCACTCCGCTCCAGCACGCCACCGAATCGGATAGCGACGCTTCCGAAGAAACTATGACCCATGTGGCTTTCGACCAGTTGACCAGCCCCGGCACCTCGATGGGCACGGTCGCGTACATGTCTCCGGAGCAGGCACGTGGGGAAGAACTCGACGCGCGCTCGGATCTCTTCTCGCTCGGCATCGTTCTCTACGAGATGTCCACCGGCGCGCTGCCATTTTCCGGCTCGACCGTCGCCCTGATTTTCGACGGCATTCTGCACACCACGTCCGCTCCCGCGAAGGAATTGAATCCTCGCCTGCCTCTGGCGATGGAGCACATCATCAGCAAGTCGCTCGAAAAAGATCCCGACCTGCGCTACCAGACCGCCGCCGAACTGCGCGCCGACTTGAAACGCATCAAGCGCGACATCGATTCCGCCCGCCACGCCTCCGTTCCGCGGACCGATCCTTCGGTCACTCGCGTCACGCCCGCTGCACCATCCGCCGCTACGGCTGCGCCATCCAGCGTCACTCCCGCGCGGCCATTCTGGGTGTACGCGCTGATTGGCGCGCTGGTCCTGGCGGTCGTCGCACTTGGCGCTTTGACTTTTCGCTTGCTGAATAAACCGGCGACTCCTTCCGCCACTCCGCAAACGCTCACGCCGCCCGGCTCGCAATCCACTTCGGCACCGGCGCCAACTTCCGCACCCGCTGCCGTGGCGCCCGCCCCAGCGGCCAAAGCGAGCGCGCTCTCTTCCGCAGCGCCAAAGCCCGCCCAGCCCGTTAGCTCAGCATCGTCCGGCCAGCCGAATCTGCCCGCCGCTGTTCCGAAGCCCGCGCCGGTCCCGGCGCACACGTACAATCTCGTCTTCCATCAGACGCCCGGCGCCACCATCAAGCTGGAGCAATTAATCGGCGACGAAGACAAGGAGCGCCACCAGCCCACGCGCAATCAGACCTCCACGCGCTACGGTTTGGAAGGCGCGGAGCTTGGCTATTCGTTCGAGCACGATGGACGAGCATACTTTCTTTTCGGCGATGTTGTCGGCGGCGCCGAGCGCGGCGCCGACACAATTGCAACAACCAGCACGACCGACCCCGACTCCGGCGTTTCCCTCGATTTTCTCACGGGGGGCGCGGGCCAATATCTCGCCATCCAACCGGCTGGCCTCTTCATGGGCCCGGTTCTGTTCCAGTCGCCGGAATCAGCCTCGGCGGCCAGATGTACGTCGTCGTCCGCACTCATAATCCGCGCGACCGGTCCGATTTCATTCCGTGGTCACCAAGTTCGTCGCTCCCTCGACGTTCCAGACTCTGCGCACAATTTCGCAATTGCCTTCCGGGCATTTCATAAAAATGTCGCTGCACGAGCAGACAGGCTCCATCGCCGGTCTTCCTCCCGGCGGGCCGTTCGTTTTCATGTGGGGCACGGGCGTGTTTCGTCAGAGCGACGCGTACCTCGCGATCACTCCGGTCGCGCAATTTGAATCCGGCACGGGCACCAAATATTTCGCGGGCTTGGATTCCGCCGGCGCGCCGCAGTGGAGCGACAACGAATCGGACGCCCAGCCCGTGCTCAAGGACGGCACGATGGGCGACGTCTCCGTCACTTGGTGCCAGGATCTCGGCCTGTGGCTCATGACCTACGATCGCCGCACCGATCCCAACGGCATCGCGTTCTCCTATTCCCGCACGCCCTGGGGCCCGTGGAGCGAGGCGGAACTCATCTTCAACGCCGTCGTGGATGGCGCTTTCGGAAAATACATCCACAATCCGCAAGCACAGCCGGATGACGGGCTCGCCGGTCCTGTCTTCCTTCCGCGCCAGCAGGACGATCCCGACAAAGTCCGCGGCGGCGCCTACGCTCCCTACGTCATCGAGCGCTGGACCAAAGTCCGCGGCTCCGAACTCGATCTCTATTTCGTAATGTCCACACAGAATCCCTACGTAGTAGTCTTGATGAGATCGCGCCTCCAAATCGAATAGCCACCTCAATGGCGTATGGAGTGCGGCGGCTCGACGCCGCTTTCTTCTCGATTCCGTCAGCTCTTCTGAAGCGCGAGAATTGGACAGGCAGGAAGGTCTTTCCTACTCCCCCGCCCGTTTGCCTGCCCCTCAGCCCTGACGTAAAATGCACGCCTTGTGACGGATCCTTCTTCCATGGTCGGCCGCGCCGTCTCCCATTACACCGTCGTCGAAAAATTGGGCGGCGGCGGAATGGGCGTGGTCTACAAAGCCAAGGACACGCGCCTCGGCCGCAGTGTCGCCCTGAAATTTCTTCCCGACGACATCGCCCAGGACCCGCAAGCCGTCGAGCGTTTTCGCCGTGAGGCGCGCGCCGCGTCGTCCCTGAATCATCCCAATATCTGCACCATCCACGATATCGGCGAATTTGAAGGCCGCCCATTCATCGCCATGGAATTGCTCGAAGGCCAGACGCTCAAGCACCGCATCAACGGCCGTCCCATCGAGATTTCGGAACTTCTCGAGACGGGCATCGAAATCGCGAACGGCCTCGACGCGGCCCACGCGAAGGCGATCGTTCATCGCGACGTCAAGCCCGCGAATATTTTTCTCGTCGAAAAAGGCCAGGCGAAAATTCTCGATTTCGGCCTCGCCAAGCTCGCGCCCGCCGTCCCGCAGGCCGCCGGATCGTCCGCCGGGGCGGCCGCGTCCCAGCAAACGCTCACGCATGTGCCGTTCGAGCAATTGACCAGCCCCGGCAGCTCGATGGGCACGGTCGCCTACATGTCGCCGGAGCAGGCGCGCGGCGAGGATTTGGACGCGCGCTCGGATCTATTTTCCCTCGGCGTGGTTCTTTACGAGATGGCCACAGGCATGGTGCCGTTCGCCGGCCAGACGGCCGCCGTCATCTTCAATGGAATTCTGAACGCGGTGCCGGCCCCGCCGACGAAGTTGAATCCCAAATTGCCGGCGGCCATGGAAAATATCTTCGCCAAGGCGCTCGAAAAAGACGCCGACCTGCGTTACCAGACCGCAGCCGAACTTCGCGCCGATCTCAAACGCCTCAAGCGCGACATCGATTCGAGCCACCGGCCCGCCGCCGAAAGAGGCCCTGCCGCTTCCGGGCCGCAAGCGATTCCGGTGAAGCAACGCTCGGTCGCCGTCCTCTATTTTGAAAATCAGAGTGGCGCCAAAGAGGACGAGTATTTCCGCGACGGCATCACCGAAGACATCGTCACGGAGCTCTCCAAGATCGCCCAACTCGAGATTTTTCCGCGCTCCGAAGTCCTCGCCTTCCGCGACCGGCAGGTGACGGCGCAACAGGTGGGACAGCAGCTCGGCGCCGCCTACGTGCTCGAAGGCTCGATTCGCCGCGCGGGCAATCGCGTGCGCATCACCGCGCAGCTCGTCGAAGCCTCGAAAAAACATTCCGTCTGGGCCGAGCGTTACGATCGCCAGCTCGAAGACGTCTTCGCCATCCAGGAAGAAATCGCCCGCAGCATCGCGCAGGCTTTGCGCATCACGCTCACGCCGCAGGAAGAAAAAGTCATCGCAAAAAAACCCACGGCCAATCCGCAGGCGTACGATTTTTATCTGCGCGGACGCAATTACCTGCGCCAGAAACAGTTCGAGTACGCGCTGGCGATGTATCAGGAGGCCGTGAAGCTCGATCCGAATTTCGCGCTGGGTTACGTCGGAATCGCGCACGTCTGGGGCGGGATGCACGAGTTCCGCGATCAGAGCAAGGAGTACGTCGAAAAGGGCGTGGAAGCGTGCCAGAAGGCCGAGTGGCTCGCGCCGGATCTGCCCGAGGTTCTCTCCGCCCGGGCGCGCCTCTTTTACGCGCAGCAACAGTATGAGAAGTGCATCCAGCTCGCCCTGCGCGCGATCGCCGAGCAGCCCGGAGTGCGAAGGCGCGCATGACGTTCTGGGCCGCGCCTATTTCTCGATGGGCCGCTACGACGAAGCCGCGCGGCTCGCCGAAAGCGCTCTCGAAATCGTCAGCAATGATTACAACGCCCTGGTGCCGCTCATCAATTCGCTCGAGAAACTAGGCCGCAAGGACGACGCCGAAAAGTTGCGCCGCCGCGAGACAGAAGTCCTCCAGGATCAGCTCCAGCATTTCCCGGACGACGTCCGCGCTAGAATCCTATTGGCCGCGGATTTGGCCAATCTCGGCGATCTCGAAGGCGCCGCGATGCACACCAAAATCGCCGTCGCCATGCGTCCCTCGGACGCCAACATCCTCTACAACGCCGCCTGCACCTACGGCCTCCTGCGCATGAAAATCGAAGCGCTTGACGCCTTCAAGCGTTGCGTAGCCGCCGGCTACTCCCACATGGATTGGTGCCGCCAAGATCCCGACCTGCGAATTCTCTACGACGACCCCGAATTCAAGCGCCTGGTCAGCAGCGGCCAAGCCCCAAAAACCCCCTGATCACGATCTTGGTGGCACAGTCACTTTTGACTGTGTGCCGTTCTCCCCTGTAGGGGCGGCTTGTCCTGCCTGCCCCGGCCCTGTCGGCGAGCGAAGCCGAAGGGAGGTTGTCTCCGCCCGTCTCTTTCCGTGCGCCTCTACCAAAATGAGTCATTCCGAGCGGAGAGGCGGCTCTGTCCTCCGCAAGGCCGCGCAGCGGCCGAGCCGCCTCGCAGTCGAAGAATCCCTCTTTGCACCCTGCCTCTCCTGCCCCTCCCCACTCCGTCATCCCGAACGCAGCGCGATAGCCTTGCCGGTTGCTGGCGGGCCACTCGCCGCGCCGTCGCCCCGGGTTCGGGCGAAGGCGGGTCTGCCCGCACTTTCCCCAGCCCCGCACGCGGGGCGGCACAATCTAGCCCAGGGTGGAAACCCTGGGTACGCGTGGCAAATTCTCCAGAGCCCCGGAGGGGCGGCACAAATCCTTACTGCCGTCCGCTCTGCCGTCCGCTCCAAGATTTCGCCGTCGAACGGCGCCGAGGCGGGGGCCAGCTCCCTGCGAAATTTGGCACCGTTCCGAAGCCACCGGCCCCACTCCCCGGGCTCTCGTGGTTCAGCAGCTCGCCAATCAAATCACTTCCGCCGGAGATTGCTGAGCGCTATCTGGACCGACTACAATCCCGGAGACTCGCTCCTCGGAGGATCCATGAGGGACATACTTTCTGCGCTGTTGGTTTCTGCGTTCGCGTCGCCGCTTTTTGCGCTTGCGGAGGGCGCTCCGCCACAAGTTGCGTCGGACCAGCCCTACACCATGGAGTACTACTACAAACTTCGATGGGGACACCAACAGGAGTTCCTGCAACTTTTTCTGAAGAACCACTATCCGCTGCTCAAAAAGGGCGTGGAGAGCGGTCGCATGATTTCCGTAAAGATTGAGACCCCCGCCCACCACATGACCGAGGATGCGCGCTGGGACTATCGCGTCACGATTAAATTCAAGAACTCAACCGCGGCGACCACATCGAACCCTCAGGAAAAATCCCTTAAGAAGCAGCTCTGGCCCGATCAGGAGACGTTCGAGCGCGAAGAACAGCGGCGGTTCGAGATCTTACTGGCCCACTGGGATCTTCCCGTCACGGATATCACGCCCCCGGAAAAATAACTCTCGTAATCCCGACCGCAGCGCGAAAGTTGCACCAGCCTCGCCGGTTGCTGGCGGGCCCGCCGCTCGCTCGCAGCAAAAATGAGTCATTCTGAGCGGAGAGGCGGCTCTTTCCTCCCCCAGCCCGCGCTGGCGGGTGGCGCGTCCTTTTCCCGTCGGGCGGGTGAAGGAGGGGAACAGGCGGGAAGTTCACCCTTTTCTGAGAGCACGAAACATTGCACACGAAACAGCCGGCAACAAATCAGCACCAGAAAAAGTAGCGTCTGTCCCCCCCGGGCTCGCGCACGCTGTGCGCAGCAGCGTCGTGATTCGCCGCGGCCAGGCGGGTGGGCCAGCCTTTGCCTTTACGGGTGCCCGCCCCTTCGCGAGCGAAGGGGCGGCTCCCTTCCCATTCATTCTGCTGAACTTCCGCGCCATCCGAAATAATCTCCACAGTTCGAAAACATATACTTCGAAGTAGTATTTACAATGCAGATAGACTGCGCTACGCTGCCGATGAAATCAAGGACGCGCTCCCTCGCGCCAGACTCCGATGACGCCACAAGTCTCGACCCCGCGCCGCCTCCCTCGTAAGTCATCCACTACAAGCGACTCTAAGTCCTTTAGATTCTGCACTTGCAAGACACCTCGCATCTCATTGAAAACAAGCACTTTTAAGTACTTGCGTTTTCAAACAGATTCGCGTTTTTCCGCTGTAACTCCTGCAGTTGCAACACTTACAAGAAACACTGGGGGGGTACCCCCAAACTGCCCGATTCTGGGAATTTCGGCTTTGCGGCCATTCCTCGCGCACCCGAGGGAGAAAGTGATTCGACTCATGCGGCGAGGAAACTTTTATTTCGGTTGGCACGTACATAGAATGGGGTTCGAGTTTCTAGGAGGGCGAGATGGTCTGTCATAGTTGCAATCGAGAGATCGCCGACTATTCCAATTTCTGCTATTTCTGCGGCACGAAGCAGCAGCCGGTGGTCGCGACCTACACGCATGCCGCAGGGCGCAAACTGCTGATGCGCTCGGCCACGAATTCCAGGTTGGGCGGCGTGTGCGGCGGAATCGCCGATTATTTGGACTTGGATCCGACAATCGTGCGTTTAGTCTGGGCGCTGGTCACAGTTTTCAGCGGGCTGGTGATTGGCACGGTTATGTATTTCGTCGCGTGGATCGTGATGCCGCTGGCACCGCTGCCGGTGCCGCAGCCCGCGCCGCTGCAGACGGTTGCCGCGGAGCCGGGGCCTTCGCCCGCGCACTGAGCCACTGCGGGCTACGGTAGGACAGGCACTCCTGCCTGTCCAGGGCTTTCGTTCGAGTGCGGGGATCGGAGGACAGGCAGGAGTGCCTGTCCTACTACACCGCGCCGGAATCGATCAGTGCGAGACGTCTGCGAAGGAGATGGCCACGGGCGCTTTGTCCGTCTCGGCCACCTGATACATCTGCCGCGGCTTGAGGTTCATGCTGCCCGCGAGCAGCGTATCCGGCATCTCCTGAATGCGCGTGTTGTAAATGTTCACCGCGTCGTTGTAGAACTCGCGCCGGTCGGCGATTTCACTTTCGAGTTCCGTGATGCGCGACTGCAAGTGCATGAAGTCGTTATTGGCCTTCAAGTCCGGATAGTTCTCCGCGGTCGCCAACAGGCGGCCGAGCGCCGAAGTCATTTCCGCTCCCGCTTGCGCCTTTTGGTCCACCGTGGCGGCCTGCGAATAGCGCGAACGGGCTTCGGTGACGCGCTGGAGCGTTTCGCCTTCATACTTCATGTAGCCCTTGCAGACTTCCAGCAAGTTGGGCAGCTCGTCGTGGCGTTGTTTCAGCAGCACGTCGATATTGGCCCAAGCCTTGTCCATGTTGTTCTTGACGCCGATCAGCCCGTTATAGATGGTGACGAGGTAGGCCACCGCCCCGACTATGACGAACAGTGCCAACAGCCACGGAATCATGCTCATGAGATCTCCCTCGCTTCGCGATTACAGCCAGTTGAAGTACTCCGACAAGAAATACAGGCTCACCAAGGTCAGAATCGGCCCGCCCCAAATGCACAGCGCCGATTTCCACGCAAACGATCGCGCCACTTCCCGTTGGCTCCGGTACGAGATAAAAAATGGTTGGCCCGACGCGCCTTTGCCAATTTCCCCGGGACACGCCAGGTTGAATCTTGATTCTTGTTCTTGCGGCGCATCCACAGCCGTTTCAGCCGGAGGATCCGACGCCAGACCGACTGCCGCTTGCGGCGCAACGGCGCTTGGCAAATCATCCTGCGAGTTTGCGTCCGCCGCATCCGCGACTGGTGCGGAAGGCGCTGCATCCGCCGCAGCTTTTTGTTCTGCCGCTGCGGCCATAATCGCGCGAGCTTGCGTGCCTTCTTCCCACGACACCGATTTCCAAACGGCGGCCGCGGGCGTTGGCGCTAGAGCCGGCGTCGGAGACTGCGGCTGCACAGCGTGCGGCGCGTTCATCTGCCCAACGCTCGGCGCAAGCGAAAGGCTGACGCCTGGCAAGAAGCTGATGGAATTCACCAGTTTGCTTTGGTTCCGGATGGCGAGGCCGTAGCCCATTAAGAGCGATAGCGGCGCCCCAGCTGAGTGTGGCAACGCGGACCACTTCGGATCCGATGTCCGTTCGCCGAGCGTCCCCAAAACGAATAACAACTCGGACGGCTTCACGCACCACTCTTGCAGCCGCACTTCCGTTGAAAGATCGATGCCGTGGCGCGCCAGAAACTTCGAGATATTCTCGGGAGCCATATCGCGATTGCTGAAGAACGACGAGCCGATCTCGTCTTTGAAATTGGAGTGAAGATCCATGTCCGCGCCCTGCGGATTCACCAGCATTTGCCCGGTGCCGTCCTCGACGAAAAAGGGAACGAACAGCCGCTCGTCCGCCACCGTTTGCCAATGCCGGTTTTTGCCCGAGCCCTTCACTTGCGATGCGAGCGCGCGATAGTAGAAGCAAGCCTCGCCCGTAATCCCGGCGGGAATCGTCGCCGGGCCGTCCGCCATGCCGGTCACCTCGACCAGCCCCATCGACGCGCTGCGCACTTTTGACGCCGGCGTATTGAGGATGATCCGCTTGAATCGCAGCATCCGGAAGCCCTGAACGAAAAACACCACGCCCGCAATCGCACCGATTCCGGCCCAGACCACCGGCGAATTCCCATTGCTGGCCGTAGACAGTAAGAGGCTCGATGCGCCGGGGAAGATCACCACGCAAACTCCTCCAAGGAAGGCAATTCTCTGATTCAAGTCTAGGGCACAGCTTCCGAGGGAAAGGAGGGCGTTTCCGGGCGTGTCACCAATTGCTTACTCTGAGGTGTGAATCTGCACACACGCCGGTTGGAGTGTGCCGCGGCGCCACGGGGCCTCGCCTATTCGCGGGACTTATTCTTCTTCGGCGCCTTGCGGCCACCTTCAAATGTGAAGTTGTCCACGGAGACCAGCCCCGCGCCCACCGTCGCCAGCGCAAACGCCCCGCCGCAGAGCGCCAGCGGAAGCTCGTATTTGCCGACCGCATAGAGTCCCGACTGCGGGATGTGCACCTTCGCCAGCGCAATTCCCATTTCGATGGCCAGGAGCAAGGCCGTCACCCGCGTGAAAAGCCCGAGGAGCAGCAGAATCCCGCCGAAAAATTCCAGGATGCCGGAGATGTAAGCGAAATAGGTGGGGAAACCCATGTGGCCGAAATTCACGACCCAGGCTTTAGGATCGCCAAGAATTTTAGGATAGCCGTGAAACATGAAAACGACGCCCAGCGCCGCTCGCAACACCAGCAGCGACAGCGGTTTCAGGTTTTCAAGCGCCCGCATGATTCCTCCGCGTGGAACCCGCGCATTGTATCAGAGCGCAACGCACGGCGCAGCGGCGCGACGTCGCGCATTTCGCCGGGTTCGATAGTGATAAGATGATGAATGCGTTCGGAGAGGAAAATTGCCTGAGAGAGTCTTTGCAATATGTTTTTGCGCGCGCACGGCAGCGGCCGAATTCTCAGTTGATCCAGCTCGCATAGCGCAAGCAGATTTCGCTCCAGCGGGAGAAATCTGATGGCGGGATGGGTCTCGCGCAACCGCTGGTTCGTGCCGTTGCTGATGGTGGTGGCCGCCGCGACGTACATTTGGTTTCATTCGCGCGGTCCGGTCAGCATTGGCGATGCGTTCGTTTCGGAGAAAGCCGTCACGCTGTGGAGCAGCACCGCGGAAGTTCGGGAGCAAGCCGGCGTGGTGCACTATGGCGATCACGTTACGATTCTGGCCCGCACCGGCACGGTTTCGGAGGTGCGCACGGCTTCCGGCGCAACGGGATGGATGGATTCCGTGGACCTGATGGAGCCCGCGCTGTGGCAGCAAACCGTGTCGTTGCTTGCACAGGCGAAAAAGATGCCGGTTCAGGCGCGCGGCCACACCAAGACGCTCACGAATTTGCACATTCTGCCCGGGCGCGACACCAATCATATCTTTCAGCTCAGCCGCGACGTTCCGGTCGTCGTGGTGGGGCGGGCCGTCGGCGAAGCGCCGGCACCGACGGGTGCAACTTCATCCGCTGCAGCGCCTCCTGCCACGCCTTCTCCCACTTCTGCTCCCGGGAGCAGCGATGATCAGAAATCGCGGCTTGAGGACTGGCTGCTCGTGATGCCGTCTTATTCTCCGCAGGAAATGTCTGGAGAGAATGGGGTTGCCGCGAATTCGGGTCCGGGAGGCACGCAGCAATCCGCCGCGCCGCCCGCCGATGTTGCCGGATGGGTGCTGGCGCGTTTTATCGAATTCGACGCACCCGGACCGGTGCACGACTATGCGCTCTCGTCGGACCTCCGCGTCGTCTCGTGGGTGGAACTGAATCGCGTGCTGCTCGATTCCGGCGAGGTGCCGCAGTACGTGGTGGCGGGCACGCGCGGGCCCGAAGGCCAGCCATGCGATTTCACGTTGTTGCGCGTTTACAGCTGGGGAGAAAAGCGCAAAGAGTACGAGACGGCCTACGTCGAAGGAAACCTCTGCGGCAAATTGCCGATTCGTGTGTCGCAGACGCCGAACGGCCCGGAATTCCGATTTGCCGACGAGGACTCCGGCGGCGAGCGCGTTTATGACATGCATCAAACAGTCGTCCGGCGGATGGACGAAGGCAAGAAGCCTGCGCCGCCGAAACGCCGTTAGCCGATGCGGAGAACAAGGGAATTGCCAAAACGATGAATCGCGACCCGGCCCTCACGGCATACGTCTCAAATGCCAGCCGCATATTGGCGGACGCGCGACGCACCATCGGCGTCGCCCTCTTGTTCTTCGGCGCTTGCTTTTTCTCCGGTTGCGATCGCCACGTCGCTCCCGCGGCCGCGGCACAATTGCCGGCGCTGGAGTTTGCGGATGCTTGGGGGACGCGCGGCACGGCTCCCGGCCAGCTTGAATCGCCGGTGGGAATCGCCACGGACGGTTTCGGAAATATTTTTATTGCCGACGCCGCCACGCATTCCATCAACAAATTCTCATCCAAAGGCGGCCCGCTGCTTTCGTTCTCGTACGCCGCGTTGACGCGCCCCGGCGGGATCGCCGTGGACCGCGGCGGCGGAATTTACGCCAGCGTCGAGAACCGGATTTTGGTGTATTGGCCGGAAGGCGATTTTCTGCGCGCGACGCACGGCGGACCGAAAGCGCCATTTCGCGAGGCCGCGGGCATCGCCGTCGGCGATGAGGGAGATTTTTTCGTTGTGGATCGCGGAGCCTGCCGCGTGGAATCCTTCGATTGGCGGGGCAAATTCAAGAAAGTCTGGGGACAGTGCGGGCCGGCGAACGGTGAATTTCTGGCTCCGTCCGGAGTGGCGGTCGGCCACGATGGTTCCGTGTTCGTCGCCGACGCCGGCGGCGCGCGCGTGCAGAAATTTTCTTCCGACGGCGCCTTCCTCGCGGCATTTGGCCAGGCGCCCGCAACCGGCGCAGCCGCGCCTTCGCAATCCGGTGCGGCGGAAGTGGCGGTTTCCGGGAAGGATATTTTCACCGTGGGCGACGCGGTTTCTCCACTGCGCATCTGGTCGCTGGACGGTACGGAAATTCCGATCGACCCCGACGTGCTCCAGGCCGCACACTTGACGTCCGAATTTCGCGCCTCCGCGCTCGCTTACGATTTTCATTCTGGCGATCTGCTGCTGCTCGATGCGCAGGCGTGCCGCGTGCTGAGAATTCACATCCATCTCTGAGGTTTTCGCCATGGCGTTGCTTCTCACCGAAAGAGAACGTCCGCGAGCTGTTGCCGATGAAGCTCGCGCTCGAAGCCGTGGAGGAATGCTTCGTGCGGCAGGGCAAGGGCGAAATCGCCGTCGAGCCGCGCCGCCGCATTGAATTCGCCGAGCGCGCGTTCCTGCATTCGATGGCCGCCGCGGACTGCGCAGGTGGTTACTTCGGCGCAAAACTCTATGCCACGGGGCGCGGCCCCGCGCGCTTTCTCGTTCTGCTTTATAGCGCCGAAACGAGCCAACTGCTCGCGTTGATTGAGGCGGATGCGCTCGGCCAGATGCGCACGGGCGCGGCCAGCGGCGTGGCGACAAAGTTTCTGGCGCGGCCCGACGCGCGCACGCTCGGGATGATCGGGAGCGGCTACCAGGCGCGCACGCAACTCGAAGCCGTCGCCTCAGTGCGAGAACTGGAAAGTATGCGCGTCTATGGGCGCGATCCCGCGCGGCGCGCTACCTTTGCGCGCGACATGAGCGCGAAGTTGGGACTCGTCATCGAAGCCGTGGAATCGGCCCAGCAGGCGGTGCGCGATGCGGAAATCGTCGTCACGGCCACAGGTTCGGCGCGTCCCGTCCTGGAAGGGAAGTGGCTGGCCGACGGCGCGCATGTGAACGCCATGGGCGTGAATTGGGCGCACAAGCGCGAGCTTGATGATGACGCCGTGAGGCGCGCAAGCGTGATCGCAGTGGACTCCGTCGCGGCGGCAAAGATGGAAGCGGGCGATTTGATTCAGGCGTTCGCGGGAGATTCCGCGCGCTGGGAAACGGTGCGCGAACTCGCGGGAATTGTCGCGGGCCGCACGGCGGGACGCACGTCCGCAAAAGAGATTACGCTCTTCAAATCAGTGGGGATTGCAGCGTGGGATATAGCGGTTGCGGCCCGGGTTTACGAGCGCGCCGTCGCCGAGAAGCGCGGAGTGGCCGTTCCTCTCTGGCAGCAAAGCGAGTGAATCCGCGGCGCGTTCAGTTCGCCTTCATCCCCAGGCGCTCGCGCAGCACATTGTGCAATCGCTGTCGTACATCGTCCGGCAGAGGCACAGGTTCGGCGTTGCAATAGATCTCGATCGTCTTCCGCGTGGTGTCTACGATGACGCGGCATTTCCTGCAACCTTGCAGGTGACGCTCGAGATCGGCGGCGACTTGAGGATCAAGGGCGTCGTCGAAATAACTCGAAAGCTCCGCAATGACTCCACGGCAGTTCACGACGTTGTGCTCCGAAAATAGGGATTCAGTTTCTGGCGTAACTTCAACCGGGCGCGCAACAAACGGGACTTCACAGCGGGGACGGAGATGCCTAGCATCTTGGCCGTCTCCTCGGTGGAAAGTTCTTCGAACGTCGCGCAGCAGAAACGCGACGCGGTAGGCGGGGTCGAGTTCAGTGACGGCGCCATTCAGGATTTCGTTGAGCTCCACGCGCGCGAATTTCTGCTCGGGCGAGGGACCCCAGTCCTGGATTTCGCGCGGGAAGGATTCCTCATCGGTGGTGACGGGCTCGTCGAGGGAGAATTGGTTGGGCCGGCGCTTGCGCAGCTTCATCAGCGCCTCGTTGACGGCGATGCGCACGAGCCAGGTGTAGAAACGCGAGCCGCCCTCGAAGCCGTCCAGGTGCTGGTAGGATTTCAAGAATGCGTCCTGCATCGCGTCTTCGGCATCTTCGCGATTTTGCGTGATGTTCAACGTCAGCCGGTAAATCTTGCGTTCGTAACGCGTCACCAGCTCCGTGAAGGCGGACACATCTCCAGCCTTCGCGGCGGACACCAGTGCGCTTTCGTCGTCGCGGGCAATCAGTGAGGCAGCGGGTTTTGCATTGGGCGCGTTCACGTCAAATGCCTTGACCGTTGCTACGACTGTAACATTGGATGCCGATTCTTGCGAAGCGATGCAAAAATTCGGGGCAGTTTCCGGCAGTTCGACAAGCCGAGCATTACGATTCGCGAATGCCGCGATTCCGCGTGGTGCCCGCGCTCCGCATGAGTAAACGACACTTATCATCATGCAATGACGAAACCGATAATCCGAAGTATTCTTCAAATATGAGAACCTCTGGTTCGGCGATTGAGAGGCGATTATTCTGGCGTGAATTCTCGATCTTGTTCTGTACGGGGACGATCGCTGATCTGATACTTTTGGCTATTTCGGGTCCCCCGACGACGCCGGTTGCAATGTTCTTGTTTGTGAAAGACAACCTGCGAAGACCTGTGGCTCTGGGCTTCGCAGCGGCAGAATCTGCCATCGAGCTTACGCTCTTCATTGGACTAGGGCTCTTGGCCGCGCACGCTGTGGGTTCGGGTGCGCCAATTCTAGAGAAGTGGCTGCGCGGCGAACCAATCCGTCCCCATTTGCGGTCCGTGTTTGTCCCAGCGCTTGTAGTAGGCGTATTGATCGGCCTGTGGGTAGTCGTGCCAAATCTCCCTATCTTTCACCCGAATCGTCAATCGACGATTGACGAGGCAGAGAAAATTCTCAACTCCCCCGCAGGAGCGAAGATCGACGAATTTCTGAATAGAACGAGCGGGCCGGGACTCACGACTTCTGAGCTGGCACTCTTAGACGTGTGTGATGTAATTCAAGGAGAGTTAGCTGCGCGTTTGTTCCTTCTCTCGGGCATTGTCTGGATTTTGGCTAAAGCTACGCGAACTGCCCCAGATGCGGGTTCCCGGACGTTGGTTTGGACCTCCATTTTTCTCGCAATAGCCGTTGGTGCTACTCTCAATCTGGCTTGGCAACACATATTCCATAGATTAATGATGGATGCTCTCGGCGGAATTTGGTTACCGAGCGATCCATTCTGGATGATTGTCACGCGCCCACTCCTGAAAATAGTCCCTGCTGGCGTTGCTCTCGGGTGGCTTTACATGCGTCGTGGCCTGGAGTCAGCAATAATTGCTTCGCTGATCGCCAGTGCCGCAGGCTACGCCGCGACCACGTTCGCAATTGAACGCTTGTATTAAATAACGGTGATCGCACGCAGTGCCTAAGAGCACCCCAATCGGAAGCTGCCTCTGTACCGGAGATTCGCCGGCGGCCAGACTCTATCGCCAGCCTAGGTCGTGCGTTATCTAGTTGCATCACTCGCATTACGCAGGCATTCACCTGCCCGCCGCGAATCGGGTAGACTTGCCTTTCAAAGGTCATTCATCGGCGGTCATACATACAATTATGCGTACCCTTCCCGATTATCTGCGCAAAGGAATGAAACTCGTCATCGTGGGATCGAACCCCGGCGAGCAATCGGCGCGCGTAGGCCATTATTACGCGGGGCGCGGGAACATATTCTGGCCGCTGCTGTACGATTCGGGAGTAGTCCCGGAGCCGCTGGAATATCGCGACGACAAGCGCCTCATCGAATTCGGCATCGGCATGACGGACATGGTGAAACGCCCCAC
Organism: Terriglobia bacterium; assembly: GCA_963799715.1. Lineage (GTDB taxonomy): Bacteria > Acidobacteriota > Terriglobia > Acidiferrales > UBA7541 > DASPOJ01. The sequence continues at coordinate 32,010 of CAWCYS010000025.1, forward strand.
GCGCGGAATCGAAGAACTCGAACGCCAGGAATTTGCCGAAGGGCGCGTCCTGCTCGGGCAGAAACTCGAACAATTTTCCCCGCGGATCATCGCGTTCAACGGAAAACTGGTCTACGAGAAATTCGCCCAGCGTGAGTGCAAACTCGGTCTGCAAAAGGAGACCATCTACGGCGCAAGGGTTTTCGTTCTTCCCTCCACCAGCGGCCAAAACGCCACCGGCCGCGGGCCAAAGCTCCGCTACTTCCGCCAGCTTGCAAAGTTGATGAGTAGTTTGGGAAACTGAACTGCCCAGCGCTCGTCCCGCTCGCCAGTTGCTCTCGAGCAGAGGTTCCAATTTTCCCGGCTTGCCGTAGTTGCGGCGTGCCGCGAGGAGTAGGATTCGTCCCAGATGCCGGCCCAGCCTAAGGCTCAAATGATTCAGCGCACGTATTCGAGCGGCGAAATGATGGCGATTGCCGCGGCGCGCGAGATTCGCGATGAAGAACTGGTCTTTGTCGGGATGAGAATGCCGATGCTGGCGTTCGCCGTCGCGAAACGCACGCATGCACCCCATGCGACCGCCCTTTTCGAGAACGGCGTGATTCGCGAAGCTCCCGCGGCCGAGATGCTGTACACCATGGGCGATCCCGCGAATCTTCAAGGCGCCACGCTTTGCGGCACGATGCTGGACGTGATGGGTTTTCTCCAGCAGGGCCGCGTGCAGGTGGCGTTCCTGGGCGCGGCGGAAGTGGATCGCTTCGGCAATTTGAATACGACGTGGGGACACCGCGAGGGCAAAGATGTGCGCCTGCCGGGATCCGGCGGCGCGTGTGATCTCGCGTGCCTTGCGCAGCGCACGGTGGTTCTCATTCCGCACGAGCGCTCGCGCCTGGTCGAACACACAGGATTTCGCACTTCGCCGGGCTTCGGCACGGGCGAGGGCTGGCGGCGCGCTCAGGGACTGCCCGCGAATTCCGGCCCTTCGGCGATTATCACCACAAGAGGCATTTTGCGTTTTGGCGAGGATGGCGAAGCATTCCTGGCGGCCGTGCATCCCGGCGTGAGCGTTGAGGATGCGCTCAACTCGGCGGGATGGCCGCTGCGGGTTTCGGACGCGATCCGCGAAACTCCGCCGCCTTCCGCGGAAGAACTCGCTGCGATTCGCGCCATCGATCCCGGCGGCTTCTGGACCGCCGCCTGAGGCCTGCAACGCCCATGACGAACACTGCGAACAAACTGGTGACACTCGCGGCGGCGATCGAAGCGCACGTTCCTTCGGGCTCGATGGTCCTGCTCGGCGCGCAACTGGAACATGCAATTCCGTTCGCGGCCGCGCACGAAATAATCCGCCAGGGCCGCCGCAAGCTCACGCTCGTCGGCCCGATTTCCGACGCGCTGTTCGATCAGATGATCGGGGTGGGAACCGTCGAACGCGTCATGGCCGCGTGGGTGGGCAACGCTTCGGAAGGCCTGGGCCACAGTTTTCGGCGCGCGGTCGAGCAGGGCATTCCGAATCCGGTCGCCACGGTGGACTACACGAATTTTACGTTGGCGCTTGCGCTGCACGCGGCCGCGCTGGGAGTGCCGTTCATGCCGACGTATTCCGCGCAAGGAAGCGAAATCCTGAAGCGCAACGGCAACCTGCGCGAGTTTCCTTCGCCGGTGAACGAGGAGAAGCTGATTGCCGTCCGCGCGCTCAAGCCAGACGTTGCCATCATCCACGCGCAGCGCGCCGATCGCTTCGGCAATACGCATCTTTGGGGCAATCTCGGCGTCGCGGTGGACGGGGCGCGCGCCTCGCGAAGAGTAATTGTCACGGCGGAGGAAATTGTCGAGCCGGAAGTGGTCGCTTCGGATCCGAACCGCACGCTGATTCCCGGATTCATGGTATCGGCCGTCGTGCACGAGCCGCGGGGCGCGCATCCCTCGCCGGTGCAGGGCTATTACGACCGCGACAACGCGTTCTTCGCCGACTATCACGAGCGCAGCCGCACTGTGGATGGCTTCGAGTCGTGGCTAGCGGAGTGGGTCACGCGCCCGGCCGGCCGCGCGGAATATCTCGAGCAGCTTGGCGAGGGGCGACACAAATCGCTCGCTGTGAAAAAGCACGCCTATTCCGCCGCCGCCGACTTCGGATATTGAGGCGCGTCCGGGCTTCCCTTAGAATCTCCCGGCGGCGCGACCCGCGACGCTTCGAGAAAACCATGCCCAAGCCAAGCATCAAATTCATTCAGAAGCCGACCTGTACGAGTTGCCGCAAGGCGAAAGCGTTTCTCGAAGGCCGCGGCTGCGCGCTGGAATTGCGCGATTTGGGAAAAGAGCGGTTCACCGCCGCTGAACTTGACCGGCTGATCGGCTCGCGCGACTACCGCGCCTTTCTGAATACGCGCAACGAGCTTTACCGCAAGCGCAAGATGGGCAAGAATCCGCCGACACGCGCCGAAGCCTTGCGATTGATGGCCCGCGAACCGAATTTGATTCGGCGGCCCGTGGTGATTCGCGGAGAGCGGATCGTCCTTGGATTCGACGAGGGCGCGCTCGCCGCGCTCGCCGAGTGAAGCGCGCCCCTCGATAAACTCTGAATGGAAACGCAGATGATCGCAGTTTTAGGAGCGACTGTTGAAGGCCGCACGCTCGCCGCCGCCGCGCTGCGCGCGCGTTATCGCGTGGTGTTTGAGGATTTTCGCGCCGATTTTTTGCGGGAGGCCATGGCCGCCGTGCGCCTCGCGGCCGGAGATTCCGCGCTCGCGCGCTTTCGTTCTGCGCGCACGGTCGAGGACGCCTGCCGCGAAGGCGCGAGCCTCATTCTCGATTGCACTACGGACGAAGTGGAATTGAAACTCGAGATTTTTACGCTGCTCGACAAGTTCGCGTTTCCCGGGGCCATCTGCGCGACGAACGCGACTTCCATTTCCATCGCCGAGTTGGGCGCCATTACCTACCGGCCGGAACTCTGCATTGGGCTGCGCGTTAGGAAGATTGACGGACGCGCCGCGCTGGAACTTGTGCGCTCGCCGCACACGCTGGACTCCGCCGTCGCCGCGTGCTGCGAATTCGCCGCTCGTTTGGGATGGGGTTCGTCGGTTTGCAGCGAACCGTCCGGAGGCGGCTAGAGCCATGCAACCCCGCATTTTTCCGCGGCCGCGAGCAAGGGCGTTGCGGCGCCCTCTGCTATCATGGGGCCGGCAATGAGCCTCGCCGATAAAATTATCCTGCAGCAGGGCGACATCACCGAGATGGAGGTGGACGCCATCGTCAACGCCGCGAACAACGACTTGCAACTCGGTGGCGGCGTTGCAGGCGCGATCCGGCGCAAGGGCGGCGATTCAATTCAGCGCGAGTGCAACGAGATCGGCTCGATTCCCATCGGCGGGGCGGCCATCACCGGAGGAGGGAACTTAAAGGCGCGGCACGTGATTCACGCCGCGAGCATGGCGCTGGGCGGCCAGACCACGGCGCGCGCGCTGCGCGGCTCGACGGCTCACACGCTGCGCATCGCCGAGGAGCTCGGTCTCCACACGGTTGCGTTTCCCGCCGTGGGCACCGGCATCGCCGGTTTTCCGCTCGCGGAATGCGCGGCCATCATGCTGCGCGAAGTTGCCGAGCACCTGCGACGCGCCACGTCGCTCGAAAAAGTTTACTTCGTACTCTTCGACGATCGCGCCCTGCGCGCGTTCCAGAGCGAGCTTGCGGCGATGAAGGCACGCGGCGACCTGGACGAAGCGGGCGCGGCGGCGCCGTCCTGATCCCGCGCGAAACGCCATGACCGACCTCGTCGAAAAAGTGCGCGCCGAGCTGGCCCGCTACGAGCATCCTCTTTTTCTGTTCGATGCGCGGTCCGCGGCCGAAGGCGTCGAGGTCGTGATCAAGTTTCGCCCGGAATCTCCGCCCGTGCACACCTACGTCTTTCTCCTGCGCCCGCGCGAGATCGAGCAGAGCCAATTTCCGTGGACGCTTCAGAGCCAGCTCTACAACTGCTTGCACGATTACGTCATTGAAATGTTCACGCGCAATCCGCAGGAGAAGGATTGATGCCGAGCGCAGCGCGTGCGACGCCGCTCGCGGCCATCTTGGCGGAACGCATTCGCGCGAACGGTCCGATCACGTTCGCGGAGTACATGCGCGCCTGCCTGTATGACGAAACGCACGGCTACTACAGCAAGCCGGAAGCGCGCCGTTTCAACGATTACTACACCAGCGTGGATGTGCATCCGATCTTTGGACGATTGCTCGCGCGCCAACTCGGCGAAATGTGGCAGGTGCTCGGGGCGCCGCGCGAATTTCAGGTGGTGGAAGCAGCGGCCGGCGTGGGCCGTCTCGCAGCGCAGATTCTGGATTTCGCGGCGCGCGCGCTGCCCGATTTTTACGCGGCGCTGCGCTACGCGGCGGTGGAGGTCTCCGCCGCGCGGCGAGCAGAACACGCAAGGAATCTCGCGCCGCACGTTGCGGCGGGAAAGGTTCACTCGTTAGCCTCTCTGCCCGTGCGGATCGCGAACGGTTGCATTTTCTCGAATGAACTTCTGGACGCGTTGCCGGTTCACCGCGTGGTGGCTGCGAATGGCGCGCTCGAGGAGATCTACGTCGCGCTGGACGGGGGACAGTTCGTCGAGCGGCGGGGGCCACTCTCTACGCACGAGATTGCAGCGTATTTTCGAGAGCAGGCAGTCGCATTGGTGGAAGGGCAGCAGGCGGAGGCCGGACTCGATGCCTGCCGTTGGCTCGAAGAAGCCGCGCGCGCACTCGATCGCGGATTTGTGCTGACGATCGACTACGGCCACGAAGCGAACGAGCTTTACAACGAGCGTCATGCGCGCGGGACGATGCTCGCCTACGAGCGTCATCGGGCCGGCGAAAATTGGTTCGACGCCCCCGGTGAGCAGGATTTAACCGCGCATGTCAGCTTTACGGCGCTGGACCTGGCGGGCCGCCGCGCTGGACTAGCGCGCACGGGCCTCGAAACGCAATCGCATTTTCTCGTGGCGCTCGCCCAAGCGAACCAACTCGCCGACCTCGAAGATGACAGCATGAGCGAGACGGATCGCATTCGCGCGCGGCTGCTGTTCAAGACGCTCATCCATCCCGAAGGACTCGGCGCGACATTTCAGGTGTTCGTGCAGCACAAGGGAATCGAGCGGCCGAAGCTCACGGGTTTGGCGCCGCTCTAAGAAATGAATTGGCTCTGTTGACATCCCGAGATTCAGGTCGTGGAGGGCCGAAAAGCAGATCCCTCACCCCGCAGAATTCGCGGGGATTCGGGATGACAAGCGTGCGGTAGGTAGCAGGACAACATGGATGTCAACAAATCCAAATGAGTTTACAGACTTATCTGGAAGCGGAGGTGCCGGCGTCGGAGTACGGCTTGGCGATGTACCGTTGCGCTTCCGCCTGCGCGCCGCCGGTGTCGTCGCCGGTCTGCTTGGCTTTTTGATACTCGTTTACCGCGCGGCTGCGCTCGCCGCTGATGTCGTAGATTTTGCCGAGATAGATGTGCGCCCACACCTCGGTCCACTTGGTGGTGACGTTGTAATCGCCGTCGAGCGCATCGCGGAACGACTGCGCGGCAGCGGCATAATTGCGCTCGTAAAAGAAAGCTTCGCCCATGCGGAAATTCGCGAGGGCGTTCGTCTTCTGCTGATCCAGCGCCAACTGGTACTGGCGGACGGCGTCGTAGAATTTGCCCTGCTGCGCGAGGTCCTCGCCGCGGGCGATGATCGCACGAATGCGCAGCTGCGGGCTGGATTTCAAAATGTAATCGTGCGGGTCGAGGTGTACCCCGTTCGGCTTCGGCCGTCCGAAGGTGTCCACCGTGAAGCTCGACGATGTTCCGGCGACTTCGATCGTCTTGTACTCAGGATTTCCCTCGGTTTCCACTTCGAGTTCCATCGGCATGTGGAAGAAGTCGAGGTTTTGCGTCACCTTGCCGACGATTTTGAATCCCGTCCTCGTCCGGTAGACGACGTAATCGAGATTGAATTCGGGCACGCCCGTAGAGTGCAGCCACTGCGCGAAAAAGGGGCGCAGGTTGAGGGGCCCTCCCGCGTCGGGCGCAGCCGTCGTGTGGGGTCCGTTACCGATGATGAGCGCGGGGCCATTGGTCGCAGGCGCTTGAACCGGAATCGCGGCGCCCGCGGCCACGGCCATGTCTTCAAAATTCTCGTCGGTTGCGGCGTGGCCGGCGTATTTCACGTAAAACTGTTTCAGTAGCGCGCGAAACGGGTCGTCGCCCATCTGTGCGCGAAGCATGTGGAACACCATCGCGCCCTTGTTCACCACCACCGAGCGATATTGTTCCGTGTAAGGCTGCAGGTGCGACGCTTCCGCCACCGGCGCGGCATCCTCAAACATCAGCGCGCCGACGGCAAACTCCTCGAGCGTGCGATCCATCGCGCCCTTGTTGGCATTGTCCTCGACGTAAAGCGCTTCGGAATAGCGCGCCAGCCCGTCCGTGATCCAGCCGTCGTTCGATGTCGCGGGCGCCACCTGGCCGCCCCACCACTGCGAGGCCACCAGATTCGCGAGCAGGTGATCGTCCGGCTTGGGCGTCCAACTTCGTTGACTGATCAGCAGCAATCCCGGCGCCGCAAAACTCGACAACGTTCCATCGGGGAGTTGCGCCACCGTCAAACTTGGCTGCGGCAGCGGCCCCCACTGGTCGTTGTAAAAATCCTCGATGTGCGAAACCGTCTGCGCGTACTCCTGCGCTGTCGAGGCGGCGCTCGGCGGCGTGTAGACCGGGAAATCCATTCCCTCGACTTTGTTCGGATTGAACTGCAGCGAGCCCGCGACAAATGAGCCGGAAGCTGCGGGCTGATCCGCATGAAATACGTAGAGCAGCCGCTGCGGCAGCCCGCCTTTGCCGGGCAACACCGTGAGCGCCGGCGGTGTCGCGCCCGTTCCGGCCACGGCAAATTCTTGCGGGACCTCGATGCTGTACACGGCGGTGTAGCGATTCGCAGGATAATTGGTCAGCGGAAACCAGCGCGCGGGCAAAAGCAAGTAGGCGCCCGTCCGGGTGATGGAAGCGAGCGTCACGCCGCGGACGGGGCTATTTTCCTCGTTGGCCAGCGGCCCGTTGTAAAAGAACTCGATGGAAACCTTGCCGCCGGTGGCCACCGCGTCCGCCAGCGTGATGTGCAAGAGCAACGGATTCTGGCCGTCGCGCTCGTAACTCACAACTTTCGTGGTGCTGCGAAGGTCGGTGACTTTCAAATTTGGGTGCAGTTCGACGTCGATGATGTGCGATGGCGCGCTGGCTTCGAAGTCCACTTTGGCGTCCGCCGTGATGGATTGCGTGTCGGAGTTCAGCGAGACGCGGATATCGTAATGGGTGGCGCGAAACGCGGGTCCCTGTTCCTGCTGCGGCGGCGGCGCCTGGGGCACGCCCGGAGCCTGCGCAAACGCGGATGCCGAGCAGAGAAGAATGGTCGTCAGTAGCGGGCCAGATAGCTTGAGCATAGAGACTTGAGCAGTATCTCGCGAATAGGCGCGTGCGTTCCTCTCATAGGATACCAGACTGCCGCCTTGGAGTTGCCCCGGCCACTCGGCTTCATGAGAGCATTCCGACGATGATATCCGCCGCGCGCCCGATGGCTCCCGGGGGGCCGAGCCGTGCGCGCACCTCGGCCAGATCCTTGCGCATCTGCTCGCGGGCTTCCGGCGAATCCAGCAGACGGCCCGCTTCCGCGGCCACACGCTCGGCCGTGAAGTCGGATTGAATCAGTTCCGGCACGACGCGACTTCCCGCGATCAGATTGACCATGGCGATCATGGGCGTCCGAATCAGGCGCCGCGCCAGCGCCGCCGTCAGCGCGGACACGCGATAGATCACCACCATCGGCGTGCCCAATAACGCCGTCTCGACCGTCGCCGTGCCGCTGGAGACAATCGCCACGTCGGCCGCCGCTACCGCGTCGTAGGTAGCGCCGCTGACCAGCGTCACATTCATGTCCGGCCGCAGGAAGCGCGATAACTCTTCGGGTTGCACGTCCGGCGCAACGGCCAGAACGAATTGTGCGTTCCGCCCCTGCGCGATGGCCGGGCAAGCCGCCATCAGCACCGGCATGTGCTGCGCGAGCTCGCTGGGCCGGCTGCCGGGCAAGAGCGCGACGATCGGGCGCGCCGGGTCGAGGCCGTGGGCGGCGGCGAATTGCTCGCGCGTCTGGGTGGCCCGCACTTCGCCTACCAACGGATGACCGATGAAATCCGCCGCCACGCCGCGATCCCGGTACCACTTCTCCTCAAACGGGAAAATGCACAGACCGCGCACAAATCGCCGGCGCACCAGGTTCGCGCGCCACGGCCGCCACGCCCAGAATTGCGGGCAAATAAAATAGACCACCGGAATATTGGAGGGCTTCAATTTTCGCGCCACGCGCAAATGAAATCCCGGAAAATCCGTGAGGATGGCGAGCGCGGGCTTGCGCCGCTTGGTCTCATTCACCACGCGACTCAAAATTCCGGCCAGTTGCGGAACCTTCGCCCAAGTCTCCAAAATCCCGACGACGGCGACTTCTTTGGAATCCGCGATCAGCTCGACTCCTGCTTCGCGCATCCCCGGCCCGCCCATCCCGAATAAATGGACCGGCAAACGCTTCTGCAACTCGGCCGCGAGCCGCGCGGCATACATGTCGCCGGAGGCTTCGCCCGCCGAAATCATGATTTGTGTTTGCGGCATGAATCGCGAGCCGGCGCGGGGCGGGGCGCCTCAGCCCTCCGACGGCAAGGCCTCCGCGGGAAGCGCCCCCGGCTCCGTCCGGCCCGCGCTCCCGGGCAGAGCGACTTCCGCGGTCGTAGTGCCGGGCACGGCGAATTCCTGATCCTTATACTGCAGTTGGTACAGGCGGAAGTAGATTCCGCGCAACGCGAGCAACTCCTGGTGCGAGCCTTGTTCGCGCAGCCGCCCCTTGTGAAACACGAGAATGCGATCAGCGTGCTGAATGGTGCTCAACCGGTGCGCCACCACCAGGGCTGTGCGGCCTTCGAGCAAACGGTCGAGCGCGTCACGAATCAGCAATTCGGTCTTCGTGTCCACGCTCGAGGTGGCTTCGTCGAGAATCAGGAAGCGCGGATTGTGCGCGAGCGCGCGTGCAAAGCTCACGAGTTGGCGCTGGCCGACGGAGAACGTCGCGCCGCGCTCAGACACCGCGGTTTCCACTCCTTGCGGCAACGATTGCACCAGCGGTGAAAGGCCGACCTCCCGCAGCGCGTTTTCCACGCGCGCGCGATCGATGCCCCCCGTGCCGAGGCGCACGTTCGATTCCAGCGTGCCGCTGAATAGGAACGGATCCTGCAGCACGATGCCGAATTGGCGGCGCAGATCCTGGATGTTGTACTCGCGGATGTCCACGCCGTCGAGAAGAATCGCGCCCTTCTGAAATTCGTAGAAGCGCAGCAAGAGACCGATCAGTGTGGTCTTGCCCGCGCCCGTGTGTCCGACGATGGCCGCGGTCTGATTCGGCGCGATCTTGAATGAGAACGTCGCGCAGCACCCAATCCTCATCGCCGGGATTGTCGCCGCCGGTATAGGCGTGCCAGACGTTGCGGAATTCAATTTCGCCGCGCGGATTCAAAAGGCGGCGTGTGCCGGCAAGCGTCACTTGCGGCACCGGCTCGTCCAGTAACTTGAAAATGCGCTCTGAGGACGCCATCGCCGACTGCAGGATATTGAATTTCTCGCTCAAATCCTGAATCGGGCGGAAGAACTGCTGCGCGTACTGCATGAATGCGATGAGTATGCCGACCTGAATCGTCCCCGCCAATGCGCGTATGCCGCCATACCAGAAGACCATGGCGATTGCCGCGATGCTGAAAAGTTCGACGGCGGGATAATACAAAGCGAAGGCCAGAATGGTGTCCTTGAAGGCCTCCATGTGCCGGCGGTTGTACTCGGCAAATTCGTCGCGGCCGCGCTTTTCGCGATTGAAGAGTTGCACCACCGTCATTCCGCTGATGTACTCCTGGAGAAACGAGTTGATGCGCGCGATGGCGACGCGGATGCGGCGGTTCGCGTCGCGCACCTTGGTGCGAAAGATCATCGTCGCCACCAGAATCAGCGGCAGCGCAGTAAACGTGGCCAGGGCGAGCCGGTAGTTCATCCACAACAATACGCCGCCGATCCCCGCCAGTTGCACCACGTCGTTCACCATCATGGCGATTCCCGATGCGAATAGATCGTTGAGCGCGTCCACGTCGGTGGTCACGCGGGTGACGAGCCGCCCCACCGGGCTGCGATCGTAAAAGCTCATCGGCAGAATCTGCAGCCGCGCGAAGATTTGATTGCGCAGGTCGTAGAGTGTCTTCTGGCCCACGTTCTGCATGATGCGCATCTGCAAATACTGCACGGCGAAGCCCAGGAGCAGCGAGGCGGTAAACGCGAGCGTCACAAGCGAAAGCCCGCGCATCCCTGTCTGAAGCGAAATTTTGTGAGATACGGCAGGATCGATGAAGCGGTCGACGCCGATGTGGAAAAGCCAGGGGCCCGCCAAGCTGAACGGCGTCACCAGAATCGTCAGGGCCAGCGCCAACACGACGCTCCAGCGGTAGGGACGCAAGTATCCAACCAGTCGCCACGCCAGCTGCGAGTCGTAAACCTTGCCGATTTTCTCTTCTTCGCGGAAATCGCTCATGCGCGTTCCAATTCTTCCTCGAGCAGCTGCTTCTGGTACAGATCCGCGTAGTAGCCTTTGAGTTCCAGCAATTGATCGTGCGTTCCGCGTTCCACGATGCGTCCTGCGTGCAGCACCGCGATTTGATCGGCCTGGCGAACCGTCGAGCAGCGATGCGAAATCAGGATCGTGGTGCGCCCGCGCATGAATTCGCGGAGCCGGCGCAAGATGCGCTCTTCGGTCTCGGTATCCACGCTCGAGAGCGCGTCGTCGAGGATCAGGATTTTTGGATCGCGCATGACGGCGCGCGCGAGCGTCGTGCGCTGCTTCTGCCCGCCGGTCCCATGCGCGAGTGCTGACGGCGTGGCCGGCTTCCGACGAAATAACCCGCCCCTGGCTCGGTTACACGACGCGGCCCATGCGCGTGGTGCGCATTGAGAATCTTCTCGCTGGACGAGTCTTTCCGCAGCAGACTTTCGTTCGAACTACGAGGTCGCCCTGATTTTCTCGACGAAGTACGATCCCTGGAACCGGCGGTGGGATCAGTGGCGCATGTGGACAGAATGGAAGTCTCGCTTTTTTGGATTTCACCACGATCTGCCGCCCGCCGCCGCAGCGCAGATTCTCGGCGGCCATGTCGTGTTCTCAGAACAGCGCCAAGGGCAGTGGATTGCCGTGATCGAGATCGAACGAGTGGAACGTGAAGACGCGGACCTTGCCTCCCCGCAGCAGTGCGAACTGCACAAGCTGCCAGAGCGGTTCGAAGGACGTGTGAAACTACTTGGCCGCGGGTCGTTGAGTGGTAGCAGAGTTCGCTGGCTTTGTTAGTCTTATCCTACCAACCATCTGACTGTTCAGGTCGGAAATGGTGTAGACAGCCCCGTCCTTGGTCGTGACCACGACGGTTCCATTCTTGAGCTCTGTCTTCGTTATGGATATCGTCTTCTTGTTTTTCTTGTT
>CAWCYS010000026.1:0-48632 GCA_963799715.1 Terriglobia bacterium
CGAGACCCCAGAGATTTGGCTGGCGAGGAGACGTGTAAGCGCGAAGCTGGCGGCGAGCCCTATCAGAATGCCTGCCGCGACCAAGCGGAATCCGCTGAGCAGCATTAGACGCAGAACGCTCACCTGCTGCGCTCCGAGCGCCATGCGGATGCCAATTTCGTGAGTCCGCAGCGAGACAGTGTAGGCCATGACGCTGAAGATGCCGATGACCACCAACAGCAGCCCGATGACGGCAAAGGCCGAGACCATAACAAGTTCAAATTGCGGCCCGCGGTAGAGCGCTTGCAACGATGCTTCGAGCGTGCCGGACGCGGAGATCTGCACTCCCGGATCGAGTGCGCTTACCACTTGGGGGATATTTTTCAAGACGGAGTTTGGATTTACAGATGTCCTGGCCATGAACGAGCGCCAGCTGAATCCCTGCACGCTGTAGGGGATGAAGGCTTGCGGGAAGTTCTGCCACATGGAGCTCTCGAAGTCGCGAGTCTTGCGGTCGCGCACGATCCCAACGATTTCAAAGTAGGTATCGTGCGGCGCATCCAGGAAGGCGCGGTCGAGAACCTCTAATTTAACTTTGTGGCCGATAGGATCTTCGTTAGGAAAGTACCGGCGAGAAAAAGCTTCGTTTACGACAGTCACGTCTCGTGCAGCATTCACATCGTCCTGCGAGATTAACCTTCCCCGAATTAGCGATACTCCTAGCAATTGGAAGTAGCCCTCGCTGACCGACTCAATTCCGGTCTCCCAACGGTCGGAGTGGGTCTTGCCAGGGATAATTGTGTCGCTCCAGCTATAGTCAAGGGGAGGCTGCTGCATGGATTCGGATACGGAAGTCACGCCAGGGAGAGCCCGCATCCGCTCCAGAAGTTGGCGCGTCAGCGCATTTTTCCTTTCCCGCGAGCCGGGGACATCGGTGTTGTACGTTGGCGGGAGGTCGAGCGTGAAGTAGAGAACGTTCCTCGGATTGAATCCCAGGTCCACGCGTGTGAGAACCAGGAAGCTGCGCATCAAGAGGCCCGCGCCAATCAGCAGAACGACGGACAGAGCCACTTCGCCAATGACGAGACCGCCGCGAAGTTTCCCGTGCCGAAAACTCCCTCCGACACCTTTGCTGCTTCCGCTGAGACGCGTCCGCAAGTCGCCGCCCACAGCGTGAAGCGCGGGTGCAAGACCACAGAGGAGCGTAGTCAGAATGGTGACGCCCAGAGCCAGAAGAAGCACCGGCTCATTCATCTGAATCACGGTTTCCTTGGGGAGTGTGCCTGCGGGAATCAGTGCCACGACCATTTTCAATCCGAAGAATGCGAGGACGCAGCCGGCTCCCGAGGCCATCACCGCCAGCACAAAACTCTCCGCGAGCAATTGGCGGATGAGGCGGCCGCGTGTTGCGCCCAGCGCGGCACGCAACGCGATTTCCCTTTCACGCATGGTGGCCCGAGCCAGCAAGAGGTTGGCAACGTTGCTGCAGGCGATCAGGAGCAGCATCAAGACAGCAGCGAGCAAGGCGTAGAGCGCCTTCTTGAAGCCTCTGAGAAAGTAGTCAAGAAAGTTCTCGGGCACGATGGCGAACTTCTCTGGATAGGCGCCATCCGGGTTCGCCTTCTGCAATCCCTGGGCAATGGCGTCGAGGTCTGCTCCGGCAGTTGCTACGCTGATTCCTGGTTTGAGACGTGCCACGATCTGAGCGCCACCCCGGAGAGAGTGCCCGCTCAGGTCGGGGCCGGCTGGCAGCCAAATACTCTCGCCAAAAGCGTCAAACCGTGGGGGCATGATTCCAACAAGGGTTGTCGGCTCGCCGTTCAGGACGAAAGTGGTGCCAAGAACCTTTGGGTCGCCACCGAATTCTGCCTGCCAGAACCTGTAGTTCATAACAAACACCGGCGGAGCGCCGGGCCTGCCGTCTGCTTGCGCGATCGTGCGGCCCAACAGCGGCGCGACCCCCAGATAATCAAAGGTATTGGTCGTGACAACCTCTGCAGACCAATACCGAGTGGACTTGCCGTCGTCGTACAAGACCCTGGCGCCCGCATGGGCAATCATGTCTTCAAACACGTGATTTTGCTCGCGGAACGCTTTAACTTCCTCAGGAAAGAAGAACCAGCGACTTTTCCATCCGCCTGTACTTGTCAAATTGCGTAATTCAAGAACGACGGATCTGTTGAACTCCTTGTAAGGAAACGCACGGAAGAACACGTCGTAGACGACGCTGAAGACGACTGTCGAAGCGCCGATGCCGAGCGCCAACGCGAAAATAGCGATGAAAGCAAAGCGGCGGTCCTTGCGGAGATTGCGGAGAGCGTAGCGGAAATCGCGGAACAGATTGTCGAGATGAGTTTCCCAGTGCGTGTCGCGGACTTCTTCTTTCACGCGTTCCACGCCGCCGAATTCCATTTGGGCGCGGCGCCGCGCTTCCTCGGGTGAAAGGCCCGCGGCAACGTAGTCGGCAATTTGCCGGTCAAGATGGAAGCGCAACTCTTTGTCGAGTTCTTTTTCCGCGCGAGATTTCTGAAACAGGCGGCGTATCCAGCGCACGACTATGACTCCTTCTGCGGCGCACGAAGGACCAGGCCGACCGCGTCACAGAGGCGTTCCCAGTTGACGACCTCCGCGTCCATTTCTTTGCGGCCCTTCTTGGTGAGAGAGTAGAACTTAGCTTCGCGGCCCGTTTCGGATTCCTTCCACTCGGCCAGCAGCCAGCCTCTATCTTCCAAGCGATGCAGCGCGGGATAGAGGGAACCCTGATGGACCTGGAAAAAATCCTTGGAGATCTGGCGAAGACGCTGCGCAATCGCATAGCCGTGGCTGGGTCCCAAAGCCACGACCTTGAGGATCAGCAGGTCGAGAGTTCCGCGGAGGAGTTCACTTTGGGCTTCACTCATGGTGACACCTAGAAACCCGACATATACGCTCTGTGTGGTCGACTGTCAACTACGGAGGTCCGTTTATCGCCTCCCGCCTTGACACGGTTCCGTCGCGCCGAATAGGTTTCCTCGCATGAAAGCACGGGTGTTGCATCGCTGGAACGTCACCATCGCCGAGGCTCGAGCGATTCAAATTGCGCTTCGCGAACGAATGGAACTGCACGACCGCTTTCAGCGCCTTCGCTACGTCGCCGGCGCGGACTTGGCGTTTGAACAGTCGGAGCCGATCACCTGGAAGCACGGCTTGAAGGCAAGTTCCGGGCGCGCCATTGCCGGCGTCGTCTTGTACAAGTTTCCGGAGTTGGAGGAGGTGGAACGCGTTTCGGCCGTCCGGCCGCTGCGATTTCCCTACGTGCCCGGACTGCTCAGTTTTCGCGAGGCGCCAACGCTGCTGGCGGCGTTCGCGCGGCTGCGCCACGCGCCCGATTTAATCTTCATTGACGGCCACGGCTATGCACATCCGCGACGCTTCGGGATCGCGTCCCATCTGGGAGTGCTGCTCGACCGTCCGACAATCGGCGTTGCGAAATCATTACTGATCGGGACGAATGACGAACCGGATGCGAAGGCTGGAAGTTGGGCGCCGCTTCTCGGCGTGAATGAAAAGAAGCGAGAGCGAAACAATCGGCGCCGTGCTCCGAACGGCGGATTCCGTTCGCCCGGTATTCGTCTCGCCAGGCCATCGAATCTCGCTCGAAAGCACGATTCGCTTGGTGATGGCCGTGGCGGACGGCTATCGCATACCGCGGCCGACGCGCGACGCGGATCATTATGTCGGCGAAATCAAGCGATCGAGAGCCTCGCGCCGGGCGCAGCGCGCAGTTGCGAAATGAAACAAGTACTATAGGCCCTTGCGCTACGCCCGCCGCGAATTTGTCCTTGCAATTCCTCGCGAGATTTATAATTGGCGTTACCGCCCGCCGGGCGGCGTCGCACAAAGACCACCAATGAAAGAGACTCCGCCCATTCCGCCGGAAGTCCCGTCGCCAACACGCCTGCAGGAGATCCAAGCGGAGCTGGATCGCCTCGAGCGGCGCGACTGGTGGCTATGGATCACCGCGATCATCGTGATGTTGCTGCTCACGACGGCCGTGGTTTCGATGAGCTTTCCGAATCTCCTGAAAGTGGACGATCCGTATTTTCAATTCAGCCTCAATCAAGCGATTCATGGGCTCGTCGGGCTGGTGCTGCTCTTCAACACCTACTCGGTCTACCAGCAATGGACCATCAAGAAATTGCGCAAACAATTCTCCGACCAGCTCGGCATGATGCATCGTCTGCAGGCCCGCGCCGAGGAGTATCACAAGCTCGCGACCAGCGACGCGCTGACGGGACTTTATAATCGCCGCTTCGGCGACCAGCGGCTGGAGGCCGAGGCCTCGCGTTCCCAGCGCTACGGCCGGCCGCTCACCGTGGTGGCCATCGACTTGAACAATTTCAAGGCCATCAACGACACCTACGGCCACGCCGCGGGCGACCGCGTGTTGCGCGAATTCGCGGACCGGCTGAATGCGGCCATCCGCGTCTCGGACGTGGCGGTGCGCATGGGCGGCGACGAATTCCTGCTGATTCTTCCGGAATGCCCGACGGAACGCGTGGAAGCAATGCTGAACCGCTTGCAGTCGATCGAGGTGGAGTTCGACGGCCGCAAGATTCCCGTTTCGTTTTCCGCGGGTTGGGTGGGCTACGAATCGGCAGAAACGCCCGAGCAATTTCTCGAGCGCGCCGACAAAATCCTCTACGCCGAGAAGCGCGCCAAGAAATCGCACAAACCGGAGTCGGTGGCGGCGAGCTAGCCGCGGCTACGCATCTGCTTCCTTCCTTATCTCAGCTGGCGATAACGCGAAAAACTTCTGAAGACTACACTCGCTCGTGGAGGGGAACGTACGGGCGTTTGGCTTCGCCGAGGTAAATCTGGCGCGGTCGGGCGATTTTCTGGTCCGGATCGAGGAGCATCTCTTCCCACTGCGCCAGCCATCCGCTCATGCGGGGGATGGCGAAGAGCACCGGGAACATCGTGACGGGGAAGCCCATCGATTGGTAGATGAGGCCGGTGTAGAAGTCCACGTTGGGATAGAGGCGGCGCGTAACGAAATAATCGTCTTCGAGGGCGATACGCTCGCATTCGAGGGCGATGTCCAACAGCGGATTGCGGCCCATCACGTCGAAAACCTGCTCGGAAATCTGTTTGATGATCCGGGCGCGCGGATCGTAATTCTTATAAATGCGGTGGCCGAAGCCCATCAGTTTTTTCTCGCCCGATTTCACGCGCTTGATGTAGGCCGGAACATGGTCGATCGAGCCGATGTCCACCAGCATGCGCAGAACTTCTTCGTTGGCGCCGCCGTGCAACGGGCCGTAGAGCGCGGCGGTGGCCGCGGCGGCCGCGGAGTACGGATCGACGTGCGAGCTGCCGACGCAGCGCATGGCGTTCGCCGAGCAGTTCTGTTCGTGATCGGCGTGAAGAATGAAGAGAACGTCGAGCGCGTGTTCGAGCGTGGGGTTCGGGCGATACTTCAGCTCGCTGGTCTTGAAAAGCATATTCAGGAAATTGCCCGCGTAACTCAGTTCGTTGTCCGGATACGAGTACGGCATGCCCAGCGTGTGCCGGTAGGCAAACGCCGCGAGCGTGGGCATCTTGCCGATCAGGCGCAAGATCTGCTTGCTGCGCGATTCGGCGTTAAAAATATCGCGCGCGTCGGGATAAAACGTGGAGAGGGCGGCGATCGCCGAGATCACCATGCCCATCGGATGAGCGTCGTAGTGAAAGCCTTCGAGAAATTTCTTGATGCTCTCGTGGATAAACGTATGGTGCGAAATCCGGTCGGCCCACTCGTCGAGCTGCGCGGACGTGGGCAACTCGCCGTAAAGAACCAGGTACGCCGCCTCGAGGTAGGTGCTCTTTTCGGCCAGCTCTTCGATGGGATAGCCGCGGTAACGCAGGATTCCTTTGTCGCCGTCGATGAAGGTGATGCGGCTCTTGCACAGAGCGGTGTTGTTGAACGCCGGATCGTAGCTGATGATTCCGAAATCTTCCTCGTTGAGCTTGACCTTGCGGAGGTCCAGGGCGCGAATGGTCTCGTCGGTGATGGGCACTTCGTAGGTCTTGCCCGTCCGATTGTCGGTGACGGTGAGGGTGTCGCGGCGCGCACCGCTGCTCACCTGCTGGGGGATGCTGTGCGTCGTCGCTGGCTGCTGCGAAGGGTTCATGGCCGTTTCCCGGGAGCAAGAGAATACAGCCTAATGTACACCAACACCATAGGCCGTTGGGAGTAAGGATGCCGGCCTTGCTACCTGAGTTGCAGCTAGGAGGGTCGCGCCCCGGGCGGCGAATCCTGCGACTTTTCGCCCTGTATAACATCTAAGGCAATAGCGGCTGAGGAAATAAATCGACCGGAGCTTGCCACGGCGAGCGGCGGGCGAGCCCCAGGCGCACCGGAGGCGGCCATGATTCAAGTGATTCGAGCGAACGAGCGCCATCATCTCGATGCGGGATGGCTCTCGACCCATTGGCATTTTTCTTTCGACGATTACTACGACCCCGAGAATGTGTCGTTCGGGCCGTTGCGCGTCTTCAACGACGACGTAATTCAGCCCGCCAGCGGCTTTCCCATGCACCCGCACCGCGAGATGGAGATCGTCACCTACGTGATTGACGGCACACTCAAGCACCGCGACAGCGTGGGCAACGAGGGCGTGATTCGTCCCGGTGAAGTGCAGCGCATGAGCGCCGGCACTGGCGTGCGGCATTCGGAATTCAACCCGTCCAAAGTGGATCCGGTGCACTTGATCCAGTTATGGATTCAGCCCGCCGTGAAGGGCATTGCGCCTTCGTGGGAGCAGAAGAGCTACCAAGAAGAAAAGCGCATCGGGAAGCTGTTGCCCATCGCCGTCCCCGCAGGGAAAAATAAAAACGGCGCAGTCTCGATTCAACAGGACGCGACGATTTACACGTCGCTACTGGAGGAGGGCCAGAGCGTGACTCATGCGCTCGGCTCCGGACGGCGTGCGTACATCTTCGTGATCGACGGCAAATTGAAAGTGAATGGTTTACCGAGAACGTCCTCCGTGAACGGCCAGACGATCAGTAAGGGCGACCAGGCCCGCGTCACCAGAGAAAGCGAGTTGAAGCTTGCCGCTGCGGGGGCCAAGAGTTCGGCGGACTTCCTTCTTCTCGATTTGCCGGATTGATGGGCGCAAGGAAATTCCTATTGGCCGTGGGGGGGGCATGCAGGGTTTGTCAGTTGTAGGGGCGGAGCTTGTCTCCGCCCGCCTTGCCCAATGCGGCGGATGCAGTGGAACCCCCGCCCTGTCGGCGCTTCGGGCCTCGGACTACAGATAATTCCTAGCAACTTAGATTTGTAATAAACTCCACCTTGCCGCGGCGGACCGAAACTTTATTGGGACAAGCAGGCCGCGAGGAACGTGGGATGCCCTCTCTCTCATCGCACACAATCAAACTTTTGTGGCTCGCAGCCGCCGCGTTCACGGCGGCGCTTTGTGTTTGCCCGGCGATAGCGCAAGGGCAGTCACCCGCCGGACCGCAGACCCCGGGGGGCGCGCCGGCAGAATCTCAACCGCAGACCCCGATTGCACCGCCGGGGCGGAATCGGGGATTAAGCAGAGTATTGACGGCACCTCCGGTCCAGCCGCCGGACATTCACGCCGTGATCACGCAGTTCATCGAGGAACTGCACAAGACGACGGCAAAGAAAATTGTCGTAATCGGCGGGCTTACGCCAGCGAGCGGCCGCGACGCGCTCGGAAACTGGCTGGTTGTTCAAGTGAAGGACAGTTTGAGCCAAGTGCCCCATGGTTTCGATCTGGTTCAGGGCGAACTGCGTGTCGGAAAGCACGTCGGAGAATCCGTTTTGGACACAGGAGGAGCGGACACGGTGGTCAGCGCCACGGTATGCCCGAACGAAGAGGGCATCCTCGTCACACTGAACGCGGTGCCGGCCAAACCGGACCACAAACAAGAACAAGACGCGCCAGGAGTGCTCGTCTCAAAAAATGTTGCGCTGACAGATGAACTGACGGCGTTGCTTCCGCCTGATTGGGTGGAAGAGAGCAGGAGGGAGCGGAAAGCGTCGGATGATTTGTCAACCCACGGCGGTCATTGGCCGAATGTGGCGAGCTGCGCCTACTGTCCCGACCCCGAGTTTACAGACCTGGCCAGGAAACTGAAGCTAACCGGCACGGTCTTGGTCACAGTGATCGTCCAGGCGGACGGCACGCCGGACGACATTGAGTTGGTCCGGGGCTTCGGCTTTGGTCTCGACGAAGCCGCCATTGAAGCCGTAACTCAGTGGAGGTTTCATCCTGCCGGGGAGGCTGCGGGGAACCCGTTCGCAACGAAGACCACGATCGAATTGACTTTCAGAATTAAGTAGGGCATTTCTCTCGTTCGATCGCAGCGTTGGGGGTCCATGCTGACGACGGTTCGGCTGGCGCTTGTGGGAGACGTTCCGAAGGGTCGCCGCTACGAATCCGTTAGAGGGCGGAAGATGAATCTTTGCTCATCGTGTGGAACTGAGTCCCGGCTGCTCGCAGCAGCCCTATTCGCGGTGGCGCTAGGTGTCTGCCCCGCGAGAGCCCGGGAACAAGCGGAGGCGGGGCCACCGGCGGGCACAGAGCCCGCGCCACTTGCCACAGATTCCGCGGGCCATAGTGTGCAACCTCCGGTGCCTCTCCATAAAACCCCTTCAAAATATCCTCGGCTTGCGAGACAGGCTCGAGTTCAGGGAACAGTCGTGCTGCATGCCACCATCGGCAAAGATGGCAAGGTCACGAACCTAACCGTTGTCTCCGGCGACCCCCTGCTCAGCAAAGCGGCGATGGATGCGGTGCGACAGTGGCAATATCAGCCGACTTTATTGGACGGAAAACCGATTGAAGTAGAAACGACGGTCTCCATCACGTTTACGCTAGATGAAAAGGCCACTCAAACTCAGGCGAGTTCCTCCCAACAACCATCTCCGTCGCAACCTCAGTTCGCCCCCTCATCGCAAACCCAGTCGACGACGACTCAGGCGTCTCAAGGTCAATCGCAGCCGCAAACTCTGACTCAGAGTTTGAGCACACTGGTCTTTCCTACCGAGTTCATCGACGCCGCGGACCAAGCAAAGGAAAAACTTCTGGGTCTTAAGATCCGCAGCGTCTTAGTCTCGGATTTTCAGCTTTCGGGCGACGACGCGCAGCGTTGCGAATTTGAGGATTGGGTAGCTGACGGTGTCGCGCATCGACTCGCAAGCGGGACGGATGGGCTGACGGTTTTTCTCGAAAGAAACGTGAAGACGGTCCGGACGAAGGCCGGGCCTGTACCGGACACCTCACATGTTGATGGAGTTATCGAAGGGGTGTTGAGTCCCGATCCGGCCGGGCTTCGTCTCACTCTGACGGTCTTTCGCCGAGCGGACTGGGTCGCGGGAGCCGCGAACGCGGGAATCACCATTGAAAAGGTGATGAGCCTGGACGACGCCTTTGTCTCCTGGGTCCCCATGAAGTGGAGGAAAGAGCCAGCCATCGAGACCCCGGCACCAGCGCCGAACCAGCCTGTTCCAGCGGGCACGAACGGCGTCGGAGCCCCCGCGTGCCTTCATTGCCCTAATCCCAGCTACAGCGAAGAAGCGCGGAGCAGAAGATGCGAGGGGACTATTTCCTTGCAGCTGACCGTCACAGCGGATGGCAACAGCAGCGACGTCAAGATTCTAAGACGGCTGGGATATGGGCTGGATGAAGCGGCAGTCGCTGCCGTAAGCAGTTGGAAGTTTCGGCCGGCTCTGGATCAGGACGGTCATCCCGCAAGTTCAACCGTGACTGTCGAGGTTGCCTTCCGATTGATTTAGAACAGGCACGGAAATAAATTAGTCAGGCTATAGGTTTGATATAACACTGCGCGTGGCAGGAGTTTGCGCGAAAGGCCGTGAAGGTCCATTCGTGTTGGGAGAAGAGAAAAGATGAAAAGCCTAAAGGGACGGCAGTGGCAGATTCCGCGGAGCGCGACGGCAGGCGCGCTGCTGCTGTGGCTTTGCGCTTCGCCGCTAGGGACGGGCGGGGCGCCGCGTGCGCAGATTGTTCCTCCGGGCGGCGGATCGAAGGTTACCGTCTCCGACCTCGCCTGGATCGCGGGGCGGTGGCGGGGCACGTTTGGCGCGTACACGGCGGACGCGGTTTATATGGAGCCCGAAGCGAACTCCATCGGCGGCGTGGGCCAGGTGTACCAACCGGGGAAGACGCTGGTGGTGGAGCTTGTCAGTTTGGTGCAAAGCACGGATGGGATGACACTTTACATTCGCAACTTCACTCCGGATTTGCAACCTGCGGAAGCTGGAGATCCCATCGTGATGAAGCTCACGACCGTGACTGCAAATTCCTGGGAGTTCGACAATACGGTGCTCGGGCAGGCGCCGGCGCGCACGGTGATCACGCATACGGGCGACGATACATTCACCTCGCGTTCGGATGTCTACGACGCGCAGGGAAGGGCGAGCACCGTCGAGATTGATTACGCGCGCGCGATGTGAAGATGCGGGCTCAACAGGGCGCAGAAGAAGAGGGATTCTTCGACTGCGCCCCGACCCCGCCTCGGCGGGCAAGCTTGTCCGCGCAGCGCGGACAGGTAGAAGCAGAGTGTCGGGACTTCGCTCAGAATGACTCAGCCTGCTTCGGCGATCACTATCGGAAAGCGGCGGCGGTGAATTCGTGGCGATAGGTGAAGAGGCGATCCAGTTTGCGGCGGACGTAGCGGCCCGCGACTAATTTTCCCAATGCGCCGAGGGGCAGGGCGTACTCGACGCGATCCTCCAAATAGCAGGCGGACGGGCCATCGGGCTCGAAGCGGTGCGTGTGTTCCCAGCGCGCGAACGGGCCTTTAATTTCGATGTCGCGGAACATGCGGCCTTCATCATAGGCAGTGTGTTCGCTGATCCAGGTGCGCCACAGCGGCCCGATGCGGACACGAATCTCGACGCGCGAGCCGATATCGCGGATGGTGCCGGTGCGGCGGACGACGCGGGCGTGTTCCCATGGCGGAGTCAGGCGCTCAAGGGCGTCCGGCTCGGCGTGCCAGGCGAAGAGTCTCTCCGCGGAAACTGGAAAGCGCGTGCGCTTTAGAAAGAGTTCGGGCATGGGCGTAAGGGCCAGTGAATCTGATGCGTAACGCAACGGGCGGATTCTTACGAGGTTGCGGGGGAAAGGCCGAAGTCAAAACCCCCACACGCAGGTACGGCGTGTGGGGCACCCGCGGCTCCTCAGCAGTGCTATGATTTCTGGAAAGGCTGTCTCGTGAAAGGTGAATTTCAGCAAACTGCAGGTTAATTGCGTAATCTCCATGTTAAAGAGATCGATTCCAATCATTACATGCACGGTCCTCCTTTTCGTTGCACCTCCCGCGCGGGCGCAGACAAAGCCCGAAGAAGTTTCCTTCTGCGATCTTGCGAATGATCCGAAGTCCTTTGACGGAAAGTTGATTCGCGTCCGTGGAATCGTAAGCGACGAATTTGAAGATTTCACATTGTCCGCCGAAGACTGTAACGCCCAGCAAGGCATCTGGCTGGCCTTCGGCGGCGACGTGCCTTCGAATGTCGCCTCCACCGTGAATGACAATTTCAGGAAGCCTGGCTCCGAACTCAAAGTGAACGGCGTTTCTTACGGAATCGAGAAGGACGAAAACTTCAGGCGGTTCTACGCATTGATGGCGGCCAGACACGAGGACAAGGCTGCTTACCGCGTAACCGCAACGCTAACCGGCGCTTTCTTCGCCGGCGAGCAAAACAAGGCGCCGAGCGGTGAGGGTACCTTCATGGGATACGGACACCTCGGATGCTGTTCGCTCTTTGTCATCACCAAGGTGTCGGAGGTGGAATCCGTCCCACCCACAAATCTGAATCTCAGTGGCATCGTTTTGGGACCAGATGGCCGACCAATGAAGGGTTTTCCGGTGGTGAATGAAGTGGCTGGCGGGTTCCCGCCGCAGCGGCAGCAGACTACCACGGACGCGAGAGGGCATTTCGAGTTTTCCGATTCGGGGTCCGTTCTGCGATTTGAGGACCTACGTTATCGCCCCGTGGCTCTTGCCGTGGAACCAGGAGGCGCTCCTGTTCGCGTAAAGCTTGAGGATGCGAAGCGAACTGATTGGGTGATTCCTTTGTGCGGACAAATCGGAGGCTCTGCGAGGCGAATCGGCTTCTCCGCATTGTTCGCGCTCCCATCAGACTTAGAGTCAGACCTATCAGATACTTTCGGCGGCAGAACCTACTTCATCCATCCGCATGGGGGTGAGCCAGCTAACGCGGAGCTACTCATCTCGACCTACACCGATCAAGCGGAAGGAGAATCGGAAGACTTTATCTCCTCCAAATGGTCTGAGCAGCGCTGGATCAAAGACAGCACCGGAGCCGTCGTCGGACTAGACTCACGCGGACAACGAGAAAATGGTGAGTATTGGCGCACAGCTACTTTCCTTGGCCGCGATTCCGCGGACTACGATTCCCTGAGCGTTGCACCCTCGATGGACCAGATCATCGATTCGGCTTGCATCGCCAAGCGATAACAATCCGAAATAGCTTAGCCCCCCGACGAAATGCCGGCAGAGAGATTCCTCGGGCCGATGAGTCTGGCCCGTCGGAATGACCGCATCATCAGAAACGTAAGGATGGCGGGCTGAAGCCCGCCGCTACGAAAGACAATCTCTCAACAACTACGTTTCGAGTTTGAAGCGGGTTTCGGCGAGGCGGTAGAGGCGACGCCAGACCAGGCGATTCACCACTACCACTATGATGGCCATCAAAAGCGTCGCCGCGAGCAGGACGTCCATCTGGCCGAGGTCTGTGGAGCGGCTGATGATGGAGCCGAGACCGATGGTGTGCAGCGTGCGTCCACCGAAATGGAAATATTCGGCGACGATGCTGGCGTTCCACGCGCCGCCGGACGCGGTGAGCAAGCCCGTAATGAGATACGGAAAAATCGCGGGGAGGATGAGTTCGCGCCAGCGTTCCCAGCGGCTGAAGCCGTAGATTTGCGCGACCTCGCGCAAGTCCGAGGGAATGGCCATCGCGCCGGCGATCACATTGAAAAGGATGTACCACTGCGTGCCGAGAAGCATCAGCGCGATCGCGGCGATGCCCATGCCGCCACGCAAGCGCAGCAGCAGCAGGAGCACGACGGGGAATAGCGCCGTCGCCGGAACCGACGCCGCCACTTGCACGATGGGTTGCGCGATGCGCGCGAGTCGCGGGCTCAAGCCGATGGCGACGCCCACCGGAATCGTCCACAGCGCGCCGAGCAAGAGCGATCCCTCGACGCGCGCGAAGGTGGCCGCGGCGCCCAGCAGCAACTCCAGAACTTGCGGCTTCGAGAGCAGCATGAGCCGCTTCGCCGCGAGAAACGCAAACCAGGCCAGCACTGCGACAACCAGAAAACCTAGCACGCGCCCCAACCACTTGCGCGCCGCGCCGGAATGCTTCGGAGCGGCGATTTCACTCGCGGCTTCTCTGCGGCAGGCTGCTGCCAAGAGGCGTTCGCTCACCGGATGAATCAAATGATCGTGAATCGCCGCGGGCACGCCGGAGCGGCGCAGCACCGTAAGCACGCCCGAACGGGGCGCCGAGACGGCTTCCACAGATTCCATTTTGAATTTATCGGCCCAGGCGATCACGGGGCGCCACACCAATTGATCGAGCAGCACGATGACGCCGATCATGGCGGCGAGTCCCCAGGCGATGGCGCGCGAATTGCCGTCGCTTGCCGCTTGCTGAAGATAGGAACCGAGCCCGGGCAGGCGGAAATCGCGCGGGCCCAACTCAAACATCTCGCAAGCCATCAGATAAAACCACGCCGCCGCAACGGACATCATGGAATTCCAGACGAGGCCGATCGCCGCGTAGGGAACGTCGAGCTGTATAAAACGCTGCCAGGCGCTGAAGCGGTAGATGCGCGCGGCTTCGTCGAATTCGCGCGGGATCGCTTTCAGCGAGGCGTAAAAGCTGAACGCGATGTTCCACGCCTGGCCGGTGAAGATCAGCAGGATCGAGCCCAATTCGAGTCCCACCTGGCGATGTGGAAACAGGGCCACCATCGCCAGCATCACACCGGGCAAAAAACTCAGGACGGGAATGGATTGCAGGATGTCGAGCAGCGGGATCAGGATGCGCTCGGCGGCGGGCCAGCGGGCGGCGGCGAAACCGTACGCCAGCGCAAAGATGACGCTCAGCACGTAACCGATGGCGATGCGCACGAGTGAGAGAAATGCGTAGTACGGCAACACGCTCGGGCTGAGGGAAATTTCGGCCGCGGGCGTAGCCGGACTCATCCACAAGCGGCCAGCGTTCCAGACCCCATAGAGGATCGCGGCCAGCGCGAGGAAAACCGCGACGTCCACCAATTTGGATTGCAATTTGCGCGAGGGAAACAGCCGGTGAAAGACGCGCGACTGCGGGGAAAGCGGCGTGGCGACGTCGGCGGGCATGGACTTACCCGGACTCCGTTGGTTCGGTGAGCGTGAGGACTCCGCTAGCGGAGTCGTACTCGAAAATTTCGGAGAAGCGGCCCCATTGAACCGCGGCCTCGAATTGCTCGCGAGCGACGGCCGGACTGAAATATTTTTCGAGCAGGTCGAGGAAAAAATCGTCCGGGAGCTTGTGATCTTTCTTGGCGCGAAGCGCGTTCTCCATGTGCTGGAGCAACGGAAGCCGCGCGAGAGCTGCCTTGCGGAACATCGATTTGCGTTCCAGAATGCCGGCGGCGGCGTAGGCGACACCTGCCGGCGTCAGCTCGGCATCGCCCCACACAACATTCATGAGTCCGAGTTGCTTGCCGGCTTCCACGGTCGGCAGCAATTCGTCAGCGTCGAGCGCGAGCGCGGTCGCCAAGCGATGCAAGTCCTCGCGGTCGCCGTGCTCGACGAGCAGTTCGCACAAGGCGGCCAGCGCTCCGGGTCGCACGTGCGGCAAAAGCGGAAAGCGCGGGGACGGGGCCGCGGCTACAGGCGCCCCGACGGCAGGTTTTGAGGCGTCGGCGGGCGATGGCTGCATGAGCGTCTCATAGATGCGCTCCACTAGATCGAGGAACGCCTCATCCTTGCGGTGGCGCGGATGGGGAATATCGACCTGAAAATCTTCGCGAATGTACGCGGGGTTATGACCGAGGACAATGATGCGATCCGCGAGAAAAACAGCCTCTTCGATATTGTGGGTGACAAGAAAAATCGCGCGCGTCGGAATTTTGTGGCTCAACCACAATTCCAGCAATTCGCCGCGCAGCGTTTCCGCTGTGAGCACGTCGAGCGCGGAGAACGGCTCGTCCATAAACAGCACTTCCGGCTGAATCACCAGCGCGCGCGCAAATCCGACGCGCTGCTTCATGCCGCCGGAGAGTTCCTTTGGATACGCGCTCTCGAAGCCGTCCAGACCCACTGAATCGAGCACTTTTACTGCGCGCTCACCACGCTCGGTTGCGGCGACGCCGCGCGCTTCGAGCGGGGCTTCCACATTTTCCTGCACCGTCAGCCACGGAAAGAGAGCGAAACTTTGGAAGACGATGCCGACGCTGGGCGTTTGATCCGCAAGCGGGCGGCCGTGCCAGAGCACCTCTCCCGCGGAAGCCGGCGCGAGGCCGGTCAGAATGCGAAGCAGCGTGGACTTGCCGCAACCCGAAGGGCCGAGCAGCGCGATGATTTTTCCGGGATAGACGTTGAGATCGGTGGGGACAATCACCTCGATGCGGCCGCCATCGGGCTGCAGATAGAACTTTTCCACTTGGCGCGCTTGAATAATGGGGCTGTCCGAAACCGCCGCCGTCAGTGCGGTGGATTCAACTTGCTGGGCAGTCGGCGTTGGCGGCGCGTCCGTCACACGCGCATTATCCCCTAAGCGAGTCGCGTCATTCACGCGGAATCGTGCCCGGCACATTACAGCACTGTGAAAGTATTCGTTGCGAATCCTACGCGGTTGGGACGCGCGTGAACGCGGATCAGATGCGGAGGAAGATGCGTTTGCGATAGAGCGGCCAAGCGGCCAGGTAGCAAAGCAGCACAAAGAAAATCGCAAAGGCCAGCGAGGCGTTCTTCGGGCTGGCGTGGGGCGCAAAATACGTGTCGTAGATCCAGCCGTGCCAGGTTTGGAAGTCTCCATCGGAATCGTGAAAACCGAAGAACACGCTGAAGGACGAAAGAAGGAAGGAGAAAACGTAGATAGCGATGGCGTTCATCCCAAACACCAGGACGGGGCCCGTCCATCGACGGTAGCCGCGTAAGTCCACGAGCCAATAGCAGGGCGCGAGGAGCAACATGGCGAAACCGCCGGTGAAAATCACGAAGGTGCTGGTCCAAAGATTTTTGTTAATCGGGAAGAGGGGATGCATCAGGCGGCCCGCGGCCATTCCGATCACGCCCGCGAGAGCGAGGCCGGCCGCCTTGCGCGCGCCCGTCCGCGACGACCGCAACCACAGGCCCACGAGAATTCCGAGCAGCGCTGTAACGATCGCGGGCAGCGTGCTGAGCAAACCTTCCGGATCCCAGGTGACGGATTGCGACCACAAATGGCCGCCCATGACTGTGCGATCAAGATAGGCGGCGAGATTGCTGTCCGGGTCGAGATGGCCGGCGCCATACCCGGGGACCGGCACCAATTTCATCACGGCCCAATAACCTGCGAGAAGCAAAACCGCGACGACGATTAGAATCGCGACTCCGCGGCGCGTGGCAGCGGCTGCATCCGGCTCGCTGTCCTGCTCGCTCCCTGCGCGTGCGCGGCGAAAACTCGCGAGATAGAGCCAACCCGCGGCGATGTAGCAGATTCCGATGCGCTGCAATACCCCCATGATGCGCATTCCTTGCCACTGAAAATTTGGGAACGCGCCGAGCAGGATGCCAATCAAGAACAACAAAGCGCCGCGGCGAAAAATGTGGAGGGCGAGCGATGCCCCCGTCGCGCCACGCTGGACGCGCGCAGCGAGCGAGAACGTCATCGCCACGCCGACGATGAACAGAAAGAATGGAAAGATGAGGTCGGTCGGCGTCCAGCCATTCCATTCGGCGTGCTCGAGCGGCCAGTAGATGTGGCCCCAGTTGCCGGGATTATTCACGAGGATCATGGCGGCGATCGTGATGCCGCGGAAGACATCCAGTGAAACGAGGCGATCCCCTCCCGCGAGCGCTGCCACGGGGCTCCGGGGCGCTGCTGCGACTGGCGTTTCGTCCGTAGGCGTTGCGGGGTTCATCGAGTGACGCGGATTCTAAAGCAGCGAAGCTCCGACCGCAAATGAATGCGGTCGGAGCTTCGCTGCCATACCCCGGTTGAGTAGAGGGAAGTAGAAACTCAGTTTGCCGCGGCGTGCAGCGACAGATTGTGCGCGCCAGAGAAGAGCGAACCAGCGGTGCCCAGAGCCTGCGGCAACCACCAGACATTCCGAACCCAAGAATGGCGGCTATACATCATGTGCTTGCCGACGAAATCGAGAATCGTGGGTCCAACCTGCGTCGCGATGTAGATGGATGGATTGCCTGCGAACGGCTTCATCAAAGGATCGAGTTCGCGGCCCTGGCTGGCGGCGATCTGGTGGTTCGTAGACCAAGCATCGAAACCTGCGGCGCTATGGCCCGCGAGCGCGAGGCCGTACCAAATCTTGCGTTTGCGCCACGCGTCCACCCGGAGTTGTTGGACGCTGACCATCAGCGCGGTCATGTTGGGGGCACGCGTGAAAGAGGCCGGAGCCGACGGCTGGGCCGGGTCGGCTCCGCCACTGGTTGAGGAAGATGAAGTAATGGCCGCCACCGGGGTCGGCGAGACTTGCCCCGGCTCGTAAGACACACTTTGGCTCGCTTCGTTATCTTCCTTCAGCAAGTTCGCAGCGGGAGCCGGACTGGCCGTGGGAGCAACGGAAGCCAGCGCGACTGGAGCCGTCGCCTCGGCCGTCACGGAGCTCTGTTTGGGCTGGGGAGCCGGGAGGGGCAACCCTTGTGGCTGAAGGATCAGGAGCGCAATAGTCAGGATCATTCCGTCCACCTCAGTACGCGTCGCGGCTTTCCAAGGCGAGAACCGCGTCGCGTGATGGGCACTGTAGAGGGCGAGGGCGTCCGCACCAATCACCCAGCAGTCCCAGCGCGGGGGTAAGATAGTCCTGGAACTAAAGTTAAAGGCTGTATTTTCAGTGATTTATAGTGGGTTTTGGCGCGTAGCGGCTCACCAGAACGGGCTAAGGCTGGTCATCCGTTGAATCGGTACCCATTCCCGGCCAGCCGGTGACGGGAAATCGGCCGTCTGGCAAGCGCTCGAGCGACGGCGCGTATACGCCGAGCTCCTCGCGCCACCACCACTGGCCGGTAGAGCCTTTCGTGGCGCGGCTGCTGAACCAGTATTGCCAACGCACAGCGCGGATCTGCGTGGGAGGCGAGCCGGGGAAGGGGTTTCCGGCAAAGAGCGCGAGGACGTCGGGGTCGTCGGTGAGGAGGCGCTCTTCGGTGTTGATCACAAAAGGATATTCGCGCCAGCCGCCGAGGGACGCGAACCAGAGATTCCAGTCAAAACGTGGCTGGTAGGGAGCGTAGATGCGGGGAGCCTCATTGATATTCTGCGGTTTGTACCGGAAGGGGTAGGCGATCCACGTCCGGCCATCGCGCGAACCCTGAAACTCAATCTCGTAGCGTTCCGGAGTCATTCGCGCGAATAGGCCGAAGTCGTTGGCGATGCGAAAGGGAGAGAGAGCGCGAACGGGCGCGACGAGAGGCTGCGGCATGGATTGAAATAGCATCGCGAACAGCAGCACGCTCGTGGCATAGAAATCCCACGTCAAAAAGAGAGCAGCAAAGGATAGGCGGAGCGCCTCCAGAAAGCTTCGCGTTTCCGGCAGTTCCGGCTTCGCGGATTCGGACGTGGAATCCCCCCCCGCGGGCGTGTCGCCAGCGGGTTTCGCGATCACCTCTCGGGGGACCCGTAGCCTCTCCGGCAAAAGCCGCCGCAAGAAACGATCGTCGAGAAGCAAGAAGCCGAGGAAAAGGACAAGATAATTCAGGAAGGCGTAGTTCGCAGTGAGGATGATTCCAATCTGCCACGGCGTAATCAGGAAGAAGAGCCCGATGCGGAACCGCCGCGGCAAGAACATCGCGAAGACGAATATCAGTTCGATGGCGAGCGTGAGGCCCACGCTGGCGGCGTGAAACCAATGCGGAAAGTGCTGGACGTACCAGCCGATCCAGGTGGGCAGCGGGCCATTCTGGTAGTAGTTGTCCATTGCGGTGAAATTCTGCCAGGCCGGATCGTGACTCAGGATTTTCACGATGCCGGACTCGAAATAAATGCGGAAGCAGAGCCACACGAGAAGGAACCAACTCGCTCGCGACGGCGGACTCTTTTCGCCAAAGCCCGGGCGCACACCCGGAGGCGCGAAGAAGAAAGCGATGAAGCTCGCTTCGAGAAGCATTCCATCCGACTGGTAACCGGAAAAATCCTGCGCCGCGCTGACGAAGGAAAGAAACGCAACCCAGCAAACCACAATGGAAGCGCGCGGCCAAATATTGAAAAAGAGGAGCAGCGAAGCCACCAGGCCGATCCAACAAACGACCATGAGAGCGCGATCGCTCGAGGAAATCCAGTAGAGAGAGGGCGCATACCAGAAACGGTACCGGCCGAGCACGTCGTGAACGTTTTGCAGGAAATCTCCGGCGGGCAACAAACCTTGCGGGCCGATGAGACCGCGAATTTGAAACAACAACGAGTAGAACGCGGAGAAAAAGATAAACCCGAGCGAACGAAGAAACAGCCAGCGAGCGGCCAGAAATCCAGGGAGCCAGCCGGGGTCGGAGCCGAATAGCCACCGCGGGATCGCGAGGATCTTTTTCATGCGGCGGCCATTATACAGAGTCCAGAGTCGCGAGGTTCACAAGTAGCAGAGCGCAGCTTTACTTGGGGACGATGAGGACCGGACACGGGGAGTTACGCACGACCTCGTAGGCGATGGTCCCGGGCAGGTGGCTGGCGTGAGGGTGTCCGCGCCGCACACCCAGAACGATTCGGTCCGCCTTCACTGCGCGAGCTGCCGCCACGATTTCTTCTTCCGGGGATCCTTCCACCATCAACATGCTGGCCGGAAACCAGAGCACATTTTCTTCGGGAAGGAACTCCTCCAGTTTCTGACTGGCTTCGCGGCGCAGGCGCTCGGTATCCCGATAAGGAAATGCCTGCGAAGCTTGCCAGACGTGGAGCATCGTGAGCCGGGCCTGGTGTTCTTGCGCGAGCGAAAGCGCAAGGCGACGCGGCCCGTCCTCGGGGGAGGAGAGAGAGGTCGCCCACAGCACGCTGTGAACGGAGCGGCCGATCCGCCCCTTCGTGGCAGCCTGGGGGCCCACCACGAGGACGGGACACGGGGACGTTCGGAAAATGTGTTCGGCCACCGAGCCGAAAACGAGTTTCCGCGCGCTCTTAAGACCGTGGGAGCCGAGGACTACGAGATCAACCTTTTCCGACTCGATCGTTTTCGCGAGGACGGCATCGATGGATCCGCGTTGGATTTGCACTTCATGAAGGATGTCGCGCAAGCCACCGGAGATAAGAAGTTGGGTCATCTGGTGCTCCGCCCAGCGCTTCTGCTCTTTGGCTTCGAGGAGCGCGCCTTCCGGGATCACGTCGTAATACGTTTCGGGCGGCAGAACGTGCAACACCAACAGACGGGCCTCATACGCGCGCGCGGTGGCCGTGGCTTCGCGCAGCGCCGCCTGTGAACTGGGACCGAAGTCCGTGGCAAAGAGAATGGTTCGGAATCCGACCTGACTCGAGCGCGCGGGGGAGAGTTGCGGCTGGCGAATCATTGCGGTACTCATGCTGCGTTCCTCTTTCTTTCTGCGGCTTCACATCCTGCAGTTAATCAACATGCACGCGGCAGGCCATTTCGTGCGGAGCGCAACTCAGTGAATCGAAATGGATTGTGAGCCTCGCGAAAAAACTCTGGTCATTTACCGTGTGCAGTAACGCAGCAACCGCGGCCACCGACAGTTTTCCAAGCGCAAAAAATCAAAATAATGAATTGCAACGAATCGAAGGGAATCTGCCGGAAGGGTTTTTCGGCCCCTCGGAGTGCCATTGTTTTGGAAGCCCGCGCCCCGGAACTTCCCAAACAACGCACCCCGAGGGAACCGACATCGGCACGACCGCCTGTTACCTAGCCCTGCCTACTCGCGCCCTGAGAGACAAGGCAATAACAAACAGCCGTTCCGCAACAGCAACTCGCACCGGACTGACCCGGATAGATCGGGTCTCCGCGCCTATTGAAACGGCGTCAAATGTTCTCCGTTCCAGGCTGAATCGCTGCTGAACTTATGGAGGAGGCCGGGGGATAACGCTCACACTCGCTACGGCGCTTTCCGCTGCCGTGCGCTGGGCCAGTGAGGGGCACTTCACTTCTAAGACGCTCGCCCCTGCTGCAGACCACCCGCCAGCTGGCCAGAGACCTCCAGCCTCCTCAAACTCAACCTGTAAGGTGCAGTTGTATTGCCAAACTTTTGGGTGCGGCGAGGGCTGCTAAGTCCTCTATTTGCAACGTTTCGATGCCTCGCCGGTAGGCGGAGAGCACTCCTCGCTGCGGGATTTGCCCCGTGGGAGCGGGTTCTCGCGCAACCGAAGGACGGACTCGCGATTGAGAGGGAGTTGTGCGGGCCACGGGGAGGGCCGCTAACCTTGCGTCCTCAACAATATAGGTGGCTCCCCGAGTGCTCTTCTGGCGGGGCGGCGATGGCCCAGGAACTGCAATTCATGTGATCGGCCTCACGAAGCCCAAAGGGCTTTGCATACGCGCCGGAGGTGGATTATGGTTTTCGACCGCACCGAGTTAATTGATAAGCTCAGGCTGGAATTGGCGATTGCCGAGCGCGGGGGATATTATCCCTCGCCTCGTGACCCGCAGCACAATCCCCGGATTTTCCGCGATTCCATCAGTTGTTTGAACGTCGGGCTCGAGAAAAAGGAGCACCCCTGCAACGAATGTTTCCTGATGTGCTTTGTGCCCAGCAGCCACCGCGATCAACAGGAGCCGTGCCACTTCATTCCGTTGAATGCGCAGAACGAGACGGTGGCGAGTTTGGGACCTGATCCGGAGTATGTGCGGGGCCCGCTGATTACGTGGCTGCGCCGAACCATCGAAGATCTGGAGATGCAAGGACCGCACTCAGGAGACTAAATAAGACCGCGGTGCATCAGGCGGTGGTTTCGGGTGTCTCGAGCTCATCACTCGATAGCAAGCTAAATTTCTTCATTTTATATCGCAGCGCGTCGCGGCTGATGTCCAGCAGGCGCGCTGCGTGCGTTTGATTGCCATGGGCCTGGTGCAGAGCCAGCGTCACCATTTCGCGCTCCATCCCCTCCAGCGAAGTTCCGCCTTCCGGTATGGACAGAGGAGGAATGCGCCGGCCGTTCTCCGGCGCGGGCGGCGAATCCGGCGAAGCGGCATGCTCGAAGGATGTAAGCCCCGCGGACTGATCAGTCACCGAAAAAGGCAGGCCTTCGGGGCGGAGCAGCGGCTCTTCCTCCAGGATCATGGCGCGTTCGACGGCGTTCCGCAGCTCCCGAACATTTCCCGGCCAGCGGTAAGACAGCAGTAACCGGCGCGTGGCGTCGGTGATGCCGCGAATGGACTTGCGAAACTTCCGATTGTAAAAGCCGATAAAGAAGTCCACCAACGGCAGGATGTCTTCCTTGCGCTCGCGCAGGGGCGGAAGATAGATCGAGATGATCGCGAGGCGATAGTAGAGGTCCTGGCGAAAATGTCCCTCGCGGACGGCGCGTTCCAGATCGCGATTGGACGCGGCGATGACGCGGACGTCCACCTGAATATCGCGCACGCCGCCGACCCGGCGGATCACCTGGTCTTCCAGCACGCGCAGCAGCTTCGCCTGGAGAAGCTGCGAAAGCTCGCCGATTTCGTCCAAGAAAAGGGTGCCGCCGTCGGCCACTTCAAAGAGTCCCTTCTTCATGGCTTTGGCGTCGGTGAACGCGCCGCGCTCGTGGCCGAAGAGCTCCGCTTCCATCAGTGTTTCGGGGATGGCGGAGCAGTTGATGGCGACGAACGATTTTTCCTGGCGGCGGCTTTGGTAGTGGATGGCCTTGGCGATCAGGTCCTTGCCCGTGCCGCTTTCTCCTTGGACGAGGATGGTGGACGCTTCGCTGGCCGCGACTTTGTTGACAAACTTCATCAGCTCCGTGATCTTGCGCGAGATCCCCACCACCTCGTGGTAGCCGGCGCCCCGGCGGACTTCGCCGCGCAGCGTTTCGACTTCACCGCGGAGCCGAGTTGTTTCCGCGGCGTTTTCGATGGTGACGGCGAGCTCTTCGAGATTCAGCGGCTTGCTGACAAAATCGTAGGCCCCCATCTTGAGCGCGGCTTTTACGTCTTCGAGCTGCGGAGCGGCGGTGATCATGATGACCGCGGGGCTGTGGCCGGACTGCTTGATCTGGTCCAGGACTTCGATGCCGCTCAGGCCCGGCATGTGGACATCGAGAAGAATGATTTCGGGAGATTCCGCCTGCACGATTTGCAGCGCTGCGGCGCCATTTTCCGCTTCAAAGGTTTGGTAGCCGTTTTCCACGCACTTCTGCTGCAGCGCCCAGCGCACCAGCTTTTCGTCGTCCACGATCAGGATCTTTTCCTTCGGCATTGTAGGCCTCGCGTTTCAAGCGGAGTGTGCGTGCTCCGCGACGGGCGCGCCTGCGGCCGGGAGCCAAACGGAAAACTCCGTGCCGCTGCCCAACCGGCTGGTCACTCCGATCAAGCCACCGTGCTGCTCGATGATACCTTTCGCGAGAGAGAGTCCCAAGCCGGTACCGTGGCCTTTGGTCGTGAAGAATGGGCGGAAAATCTTGGGGAGGACGTCGGCGGCGATGCCGCGTCCCGTATCGGCGACCTGAAAGCCGACCAAGCCGTCGCGAACCTCCATGCTCACGCGGATGCTCCCCGCTTGATCCATGGCCTGGATGGCGTTCACCAGAAGATTCAACGCCACTTGTTCGATGAGGGCCGCGTCGTGCTTAACGGGCGGAAGGTGCGCGGGTTTGTCGAACTCGATTTGAATTGGCCGGTGTCCCACCTGTTGCCGGGCGAGCAGAACCGCTTGCTCGATGGTGTCGCTTAGATCGCTGCGCAGGAATTGCAGCGGACGCGGGCGCGCGTATTGCAGCAGATCCGAAAGCAGCGATTGGATGCGCTGCACCTCCTGCCGCACTTCTTTCAGGACTTCCCGGTGCGAGCTGCCCGCAGGCAATTGCTGGCCGATGACCTCCACCGCGCCGGCGATGCCCGCCAGGGGATTGCGGACTTCGTGGGCGATTCCCGCGGCAAGTTCCCCGAGAGATGCCAGGTGCTCCGCGCGGCTCATCTGCGTGCGATGCAGGCTCTCAATTTCGACGCGGCTCTCTCGCAGTTCGCGGACCATTTCGTTAAAATTACGGCCCAGAGCGCCGATTTCATCTTTCCTGTCTGCGAAGGAAACGCTGGCGAAGAGATCGCCCGCGCGGATGCGCGCGACTGTCTGTTGCATTTCCGTGAGCGGGCGTTGGATCAGCACCGCCAGCACCACAAGCAAGACTGCAGAGATCGCCAACGCGCCGCCGGCGGCCACCAGCAGAACGCGGTGGCGAGCCGTGCTTTCGAGGCTCAGAGTAGCGGTTTCAAATATGAGAAGTCCTAGACCCAGGACGGCGGCGACGGGCAGCACCGCTTTGACACGCCAATTTTGGAATAACCGGGGCACGGTAGTCTCGCCAACAAATCACATCATATCTTTGTGCTTCAGGAATTCCCGTGATAGAGGTCACCAAACCGTGCGATAGCTGTCACACCGCAAGAGAAGGGGCCGGCCAAGGAATATAGGATAAATGATATTGTTTCAGCAACATGCAGTGCCCTAATTTTCGCTCTGAGCGCCGGAGTCGAATGCGATTGGCGAAGCATCCATAACAGAGGCAAACTAGGGACTACAGAGGTTTGATGAGAATCGGGATTACCTGCTATCCCACGTACGGAGGATCGGGCGTGGTGGCCACGGAACTGGGAATGGAACTCGCGGCGCGCGGCCACGACATCCATTTCATCAGTTATGCGCCGCCGGTGCGGCTCGAGCCGGGCGCACAGAACATCCACTTCCACGAAGTGGAAGTTACGACGTACCCGCTCTTCGATCACGCGCCGTACGCGTTGACGCTAGCGGTGAAGATGCTCGAGGTGCTCGGAGGAGGCGAAGCTCGACCTGCTGCACGTTCACTATGCGATTCCGCATTCGGTGAGCGCCATGCTGGCGCGCGCGATGGCGGCGCCGCGGCGGCTGCCTTTCATCACCACGCTGCACGGGACCGACATCACGCTGGTGGGAAGCGACCGAAGCTTCTTGCCGCTCACGAAATTCTCCATCGAGAAATCCGATGGCGTGACGGCCATCTCACACTATTTGAAGAAGAGGACGGTTGAAGAATTCGACATCAAGCGTCCGATCGAGGTGATTCCGAATTTCGTGAATTGCGATCTCTACGCGCGCCGCGAAAATCCGGCATTGCGCGCGGAATGGGCGCCGAGCGGCGAGCCGATCCTGATGCACCTCTCGAATTTCCGCGCGGTGAAGCGCGTGACCGACGTGGTGGAAATCTTCGCCCGAGTGCGGGAGAAAATGGCCGCCAAGCTCGTGCTGATCGGCGACGGGCCGGAGCGCGGCGCCGTCGAATATCTCGTGCGCAAGAAAAAACTGAAGGCAGGACGTGCATTTGCTCGGCAAGCAGGATCGCGTGTACGACTTGCTCGGGCTGGCGGATTTATTTCTGCTGCCTTCGGACAACGAGTCGTTCGGATTGGCGGCGCTCGAAGCGATGGCCTGCGAGGTTCCGGTCATCGGCACCGCCGCCGGTGGAATGCCGGAAGTCGTTGAACACGGCGTGGACGGCTACCTGGTGGAACCGCGAGACGTTGAATCGGCCTCGCGCTACGCGCATGGAGATTCTGTCGCGGGCCGATCGCGGCCGGGAAATGGGCCAGATGCGCCCGCGTGAACGCGCGCCGCAAATTCTGCGCCAACGACGTGATTCCGGTCTACGAAGCAATATTACGCGCGCGTGCTGGGAACCGCCGCTGCCGCACGCCACGCCTGAAGACTTCGGTTCACATCCGCATCCGCCCCCACTTTCCGCTCCGGCTGAAATAGCGTTTCAAGCGGTTTGGAGTTCGGCTAAGATAGCCCTCCCGTAGCGCCTCACTTTTTCTCCGAGTTGAGAGAGCGTGGACACCCACCTCGGAGCGACTCCGCCCAGGCGCGGGGGATCGTCTGGAACAAGAAGATGAAAAAGCTCCTGGCAGCCAACCGCAGCGAAATCGCCATTCGCATTCTGCGCGCCGCAGATGAACTGGGCCTGCGCACCGTGGCGGTGTATTCGCAGGAAGACCGGCTGTGCATGCATCGCTTCAAGGCCGACGAAGCCTACCCGATCGGCGAGGGCAAAGGCCCCGTCGAAGCGTATCTCGACATCGCGGGAATCGTGAAGGTTGCGCGGGAACGCGAAGTGGACGCGATCCATCCCGGCTACGGATTCCTCTCGGAAAATCCGGCGTTTGCGCGGGCGTGCCAGGAGGCGGGGATTCAATTCATCGGGCCGACGCCCGAGCTGCTGGAATTCTTGGGCGACAAAACGGCGGCACGCGAACTTGCGGCTTCGGCTGGAATTCCGATTCTGCCGGGGACGTCAGTCGCCAGTGAAATCGCCGGCGGAAGCCCACAAGGTCGCGAAGGAAATCGGATTCCCCGTGATGCTCAAGGCCGCGATGGGCGGCGGCGGACGCGGCATGCGCGTCGTGCGCGACGCGGCGGATCTCGAGAAGCGCCTCGAGGAAGCGCAGGGCGAGGCGCTCTCGACGTTCGGCGACGCCTCCGTCTTCATCGAGAAATTTCTGGCGCGCGCCCGTCACATCGAAGTGCAGATTCTGGGCGATCACCACGGCAACCTGATTCATCTCTGGGAACGCGATTGCTCGGTGCAGCGGCGGCACCAGAAAGTGGTCGAGGTCGCCCCCGCGGCGAATCTGGATCCGAAGATCCGGCGCGCGCTGTGCGAAGCGGCGGTGCAACTGGCGCAAGCGGCGCACTACCGCAACGCCGGCACGGTGGAGTTCCTCGTGGATGCGGATACGGGGAATTGGTATTTCATCGAAGTGAATCCGCGCATTCAGGTGGAGCATACCGTCACGGAAGTGGTGACCGGGATCGACATCGTCCGCTCGCAGATTTTGATCGCGCAAGGATACAAACTGCATGACCCGCCGCTCTCCTTGCCGCAAAGCGACGCCGTTCCGCTGTACGGCACCGCGCTGCAGTGCCGCGTCACCACCGAAGATCCGGAAAATAATTTCGCGCCGGATTACGGCAAGCTCACGACGTACCGCTCGCCCGCGGGATTCGGCATTCGCCTCGATGGCGGCACCGCGTACGCCGGCGCGGTGCTCGCGCCGTTCTACGATTCGCTGCTGGTGAAGACGACGGCGTGGGGTCATCACGCTGCCCGAAGCGTGCCAGCGGATGGACCGCGCGCTGCGCGAATTCCGCATCCGCGGCGTCAAGACGAATATTCCTTTTCTCGAGAACGTCGTCCGCCATCCGCGATTCCAGGCCGGCGGGGTAACGACTTCCTTTCTCGATGAATCTCCCGAATTGTTCCGCATACCGCGCCGCGCGGACCGCGCGACCGAACTGCTTTCCTACGTCGGCGACGTGATTCTGAACGGCAACCCGGAAGTGAAAGGGAAAGAAAATCCCGAGGAATCCTTCGGCGGCGGCGATTCCGCGCGCCACAGGGCGACACTCCTCCCGGACACGCGCCAGCTCTTGCAGAAACTGGGCCCGAAGAAATTCGCGCAGTGGGCGCGCAAAGAAAAACGCCTGCTGCTCACGGACACGACGTTCCGCGACGCGCATCAATCGCTGCTCGCAACGCGCGTGCGCACGCACGACCTGCTGGCAACCGCGCCGGCGGTGGCGCAGCGCCTCTCGAATCTGTTCAGCCTCGAAATGTGGGGCGGCGCGACGTTCGACACCTCCATGCGCTTTCTGCACGAGGATCCCTGGCAGCGCCTGCGCGAATTGCGCAAGCAGATTCCGAATATCTGCTTCCAGATGCTGCTGCGCGGCGCGAACGCCGTCGGCTACGCCTCTTACCCGGACAACGTGATTCGCGAGTTCGTCCGCGAAGCGCACGCGCAAGGCATCGACATCTTCCGCATCTTCGACTCGCTGAACTCGATTGAGAACATGCGCGTCTCCATTGACGCCGTGCTGGAAACCGGCGCGGTGTGCGAGCCCGCCATTTGCTACACGGGCGACATCCTCGACCCGGCGCGCCCGAAGTATTCGCTCAAGTATTTCGTCACCATGGCCAAGCAACTCGAAAAACTCGGCGCGCATTTCCTCGCGATCAAAGACATGGCGGGCCTCTGCAAGCCCTACGCCGCTTTCCAACTGGTGAAGGCATTGCGCGAAGAGATCGGCATTCCCGTCCATTTCCACACGCACGATACCAGCGGCCTCAACGCCGCCTCCATCCTGAAAGCCGCCGATGCCGGCGTGGACGTCGCCGACGCCGCGCTCGCCTCCATGAGCGGCGGCACCAGCCAGCCGAATTTGAATTCGCTGGTCGCCGCGCTGCGCCACACGCCGCGCGACACCGGCCTCGATCTCGACACGCTCAACGATTGCTCCGATTTCTGGGAGACCGTGCGCGATTACTATCTGCCGTTCGATTCCGGGCCGCGCGCGGGCTCGGCGCGTCTCTACCTGCACGAAATTCCCGGCGGCCAGTACACGAATCTGCGCGAGCAGGCGGAAGCGATGGGGCTCGGACATCGCTGGCACGAAGTGGAAAAAACCTACGCCGAAGTGAATCAACTTTTCGGAGACATCGTCAAAGTCACGCCGTCGAGCAAAGTGGTCGGCGACATGGCGCTTTTCCTGATGGCCAAAGACATGCGCCCCGAAGACATTCTGCATCTGGACGTGCATCACGATCTCGCGCTGCCGAACTCCGTGGTGGAAATGTTCGCGGGCGCGCTCGGCACTCCGCCGGAAGGCTGGCCGAAGAAGTTGCAGCGCATCATCCTGCGCGGCGAACGCGCGAGCCACGGCCGGCCCGGGCGCAAATCTCGATC
Source organism: Terriglobia bacterium (assembly GCA_963799715.1). Classification (GTDB taxonomy): domain Bacteria; phylum Acidobacteriota; class Terriglobia; order Acidiferrales; family UBA7541; genus DASPOJ01. The sequence continues at coordinate 29,076 of CAWCYS010000026.1, forward strand.
CCGTCGATTTCGCGGCGACGGAAAAGACGCTGGAGAAAAAGCTGCGAACATTCCGTGCGGCGCGACGACGTGCTGAGCTACCTGATGTACCCGAAGTCTTCGTGAAGTACGACCAGTTCCGCCGCACCTATGCCGACGTCAGCGTGCTGCCGACGCCGGCCTTCTTCTACGGTCTGCGCTCCGGCGACGAAATCAACGTGGAGATCGAAGCCGGGCAAATCGCTCATCATCAAATTTCTAGCCGTCGGCGAACCGCAGCCCGACGGAACGCGCACGCTCTTCTTCGAGTTGAACGGCCAGCCGCGCGAGGTCACCGTGCGGGACCGCGCGCTGCGCGTCGCCGCGCACGCGCATCCGAAGGCCGATCCCGCCGATCCCGGCCAAGTGGGCGCGCCCACACCGGGCTTGATCACCGTAATTTCCGTGCAGCTCAATCAGACCGTCGCGCGCGGCGCGAAACTCATGACGCTCGAAGCCATGAAGATGCAATCGAACATTTACGCTCCCATCGCCGGCCGCGTAACGAAGCTGCTCGTCTCCCCGGGCCAGCACGTCGAAGCGAAAGACCTTCTTCTCACCATCGCTCCCTAACTCTACCAATGGAGTTCCGCCGTAGGGCGCGTGTTCAATATTGTACAGTGTGAAAAATAGGACGGCAGTAAGCTGAAAGGCCCGAAAGGATGGGGACGCTATGCCGTATGACTCACACCAACGGGCTGCTGAATTTCACGAGCTTGCCGCGCACGCGCACCGGGCTGCCGCCGCACATCACGGGAAAGAGGATCACCGCACAGGACACGAACTTTCCAAACAGGCATTGGGACACGCCAACAAAGCTTCGCAATGGTCGCAGGAAGCGCACCGGAAGTCCGTGAAAACGCTGGAAGCCGCGGAAGCGGCGAGGAAAACCTAAGATGCGGGGAACGGTGCGCGGCCGGCTGTGCGGGCTCCTGATTCAGAATGGGCGTCGAATATGAAACAAAAAAATCACACGAATGCTCACCTTGGTGGATTTTCCTCTGGCGCCACCCTGGGCGGGAAGGTCTCGCGCTATCGCGACAAACAAGTCATCTACAAGCAAGGCGCGGCTGCGTTCACGCTCTTTTACATTCAAGAAGGCGGCGTGCGGCTCACCACGCGAGGGAAGCATCAACCGTCGGCGGTTACCGCGATCCTCGGCGTGAACGATTTCTTCGGCGAGCTTTGCCTCGCGGGCTATCCGCTCCGCACGTCCACAGCCGTCGCGCTGACCGGCAGCTCCATCCGCACCGTCCAGAAGAAAAAAATGCTGCAACTGCTGCGCAAGAGGAATAAAACGTCCAACGCGCTGGTGGCCTATCTGCTCAACAGCGTGAAGGACTACCAGGATCACGTGGCGCATCTGCTGACCTCCTCCGCGGAGGAGCGGCTGGCGCGCGTGCTGCTGCGGCTGGCGCACTTGGATAAGAACGGGCAAAAAGCGGTGGTGGAGATTCCGGTTCTGAGTCATCAGGTTCTGGCGGAGATGGTCGGGACGACGCGCCCGCGGGTGAATGTGTTCATGAATCGTTTCCGGAAGCAGGGTTTTATTAACTACGATGGCGGCCTGGAAATTCACCAGACGCTGCGAAAAGTACTTCGGAACCATTAGTATGGGTCTGTGGGGTGGTGGGGGCGCTGTACCGGCCCGGTACACTCTGTACAATATTAGACATTCAATTCGAATCGGGTTTCGTGTTACGCTGGGGCATGGTGTGCCCAGAGGTAATTCGGGTGCCCGCCAAAGTCCGCGCCTCCCCCCCCAAAGCGGCCTCGAAGCCCCCTGCGTTTAACGCGCAACTGTTTCTCGACTCGGCCGGTCTAGGAAGAACCGTAGTCAAGTTTCGCGGCAAGGAATCCATCTACGCGCAGGGCGATCCCGCCAAGAATGTTTTGTACATTCAGGAAGGCAGCGTCAGACTTTCTGTCGTCAATGAATCCGGCAAGGAAGCAGTTCTGGCGATACTCGGACCCGGCGATTTCTTTGGTGAAGCGTGCCTTGCGGGCCACACCGTTCGACTGTCGACCGCTATCGCCATTGAGCCTAGCACCTTGCTCGTGCTCGAGAAAAAGGAAGTGCTCCGCGTCCTTCACGAGGAACATGAGTTTTCCGACCGCTTTATCGCCTTCGTTTTGGCGCGAAATCTCAGAACCGAAGAAAACCTGATCGACCAACTCTTCAATTCCAGCGAGAAACGCCTGGCGCGCACGCTGCTGTTGCTCGGACGCTACGGCACGCACGACCACCCGCCGAAGATGCTCCCCAAGGTCTCGCAAGAGATGTTGGCGGAGATGGTGGGCACCACGCGGTCGCGAGTCAATTTTTTCATGAACAAATTTAGGAAACTGGGTTTTCTTGAATATGACAACGGCGAGATTCACATCAATAATTCCCTGCTGAGCGTTGTCCTGCACGAGTAAGTTCCTTTTTGCGCGGCAGATTGCGGCAGCGAGCATCTTTGCGCCCGCTTGAAGCGCGAGCGACCAGTCATCGCGTTACACAAGAAACACGCAAAACTCGGGTGTGTGCCGATGTGAACATCTATCCAGCTTCGCCTCGGCTACGATACTGCCCTGCGGGGGAAGCAAGGCAGGTCCACAACTTTCCCCTGGCGAATCCGGAGGCAGGTCATGAATTTCTCGGCGTTAAGCGCCACAGAGATCGTGCTCATCTGCGCGGCTGCGATGGTGGTGGTCATCGGCGTCACGAGTTGGTTGCTGGTTCGCAAGCGCCGAACGGCGAGGCTGCGCACTCAATTTGGAGGCGATGAATAAACCCGCGCAGTGAACGAGGGCGGGAGCCGCCGCAAAGCGGAAGCAGCGCTCGACGAGCGCGCGGACCGGGTGGAGCGTTTGCATATCCGTCCTTTGAGCGCCGGGGACCGTGCCCGGTTTGTCGAGGCTTGGGGCAGAGTCCAGGCGAGGTTCGTTGACGGGCCGGGGGGCGCGGTAATAGACGCCGATCAGTTGCTGGGCGATGTGATGTCCACGCGCGGTTATCCCGTAAGCGACTTTGAGCAGCGCGCGGCGGATATCTCCGTGGATCATCCGCTGGTTCTCGCACATTACCGTGCAGCGCACCAAAGTGCAGTTCGTCAAACGCAGGGCCAGGCCACCACCGAAGACCTGCGCCAAGCCATGATTCATTACCGCACGCTTTTTGAGGAACTGGTCAACGAGCCGGAAGCGGCGCGCGCGGCGCACGCATAGGGCACGCCGGCAATATTCGTTCCTGTTTCGTTTGAGGGCGGATCTGCCGCAGCTGATTTGAGGAGAGAAGGAGATTCTGTGTCATTCAGACTTTATGCGATTGGTTTTGCAATTGTGATCATCGGCCTGATTTATGGGGCGTACCTGGTGCACATGCCCGCTCACTGGATTGCGGTGGGCGCAGTCGTGCTATTAGGCGTCGGGATTCTGACGGGCGTAAAAGCGACACGTCAGAAAGATCCAGTGGCATAACAGCGTCGCCGGAATCAGCCTTTCCCGCTCCCTTGCATTCATTTCTGGTGACAACCTGCGACAGATTGCCCCGGAGAAGATGCAGAGCACGAGCGAGCAAGACTTATTGACTGGCCGCCGGCGGCAATGGATTTAGCTCCGGGAATTGCCGTTGGTGCCAGTAAGGATAGGGGATCGACGGCGCGCTCGCCTCATCGAGCTTCGCCACTTGCTCCGGCGTCAAGCGCCATCCCTCGGCGCCGATGTTCTGTTTGAGTTGTTCCTCATTCCGCGCACCGATGATGACGGTTGAGACCGTGGGCTTGCGGAGCAACCAGTTCAGCGCGATCTGCGCAACGGTTTTTCCCGTTTCCTTGGCCACGGCGTCAATCGCATCCACAACTTTGTAGAGATATTCCTCGGGAACCGGCGGTCCCTTCTCCGCGGTGACCGGCAAGCGGCTTTCCTTCGGCAACGGCTGACCGCGCCGGAGCTTGCCCGTCAGTCGTCCCCATCCCAGCGGGCTCCAAATCATCGCGCCCACTTTTTGATCGATGGCGAGCGGCATGAGTTCGAGCTCATAGTCGCGGCCCACCAGCGAGTAGTAAACCTGATGCGAGACGTATTTCGCCCAGCCATGCAGTTCCGAAGTAGCCAGCGACTTCATCAAGTGCCAGCCGGAAAAATTCGAGCAGGCGATGTAACGGACCTTGCCGGTGCGCACCAGCGTATCGAGCGTGTACAGCACCTCATCAATCGGCGTGAGCGCGTCGAAGCCGTGCATGTGGTAGATGTCGATGTGATCCGTGCCCAGCCGCCGCAGGCTGCCCTCGCAGGCCTGAATCAAGTGATGGCGGGAAGAACCGACGTCATTCGGCCCCATGCCGAAGCGAAACGTCGCTTTGGTCGAAATCAACAGCTCGCTGCGCTGTCCCCGAATGGCCTGCCCAAAAATTTCCTCCGAAAGGCCGTCGGAGTACACGTCCGAGGTGTCGAAGAGGTTGATGCCGGCGTCGAGACAGAGGCCGACGAGTCTCTTCGCCTCCTCGACGCCGGTCGAACCCCACGCTTTGAAAAACTCATTCCCGCCGCCGAACGTGACGAGACCAAAACAGAGAGAGGGCACTCTCAATCCAGAATTCCCCAATGTTCTGTATTCCATTTAATCTCCCGAAATGACCGGTAATCTTCACATTAGACATATCACGACGCCGATTCGTTTCAAATTCAGGAAAAGTTCGCAGCAACGTGATGCGCTGCATTCACACTGCGCGCCCGGCCGCGGCGCCGGAGGCCCAGGCCCATTGGAAATTGTGACCGCCAAGGTGACCCGTGACGTCCACAACCTCGCCAATAAAAAACAGCCCCTTCACCTTGCGGCTTTCCATCGTTTTGCTCGAGAGCTCGTCGGTATCCACGCCGCCGGCGGTTACCTCGGCTTTTTCGTAGCCTTCCGTATCCGCTGGTGTGAGGGTCCATTCATGCGCCTGGCGCTCGAGCTCCGTCAACGCTTGGTTGGTCCAATCGGGCGGAGCATGTAAATCAAGCCAACGTGTTGCGAGACGCTTCGGCAGAAATTCTTGGAAGGCGGATCGCGCAGCGGCCATATCCCGGACCTTGCCGGCGCGAATTGCCGCCGTCGCGTTACGATCGGGGGCTAGATTGATTCGGAGCGGCTGGCCCTTTTTCCAATAGGAGGAGATCTGCAGGATGGCCGGTCCGCTCAATCCCCGGTGGGTGATCAACATATCTTCCTTGAATGAATTCTGGCCGGCGGAAACGGCGACCTCCGCCGACACCCCGGCTAAATCGCAATATTCCGCTCGCTCTTTTGCTCCCAGCACAAGTGGCGCGAGCGCCGGGCGGGTGTCGCGGATCTGCAGTCCGAATTGACGCGCGAGGTCGTAGCCGAATGCAGTGGCTCCGATTTTCGGGATGGAGAGTCCGCCGGTCGCCACCACAACCGCCGGCGCGTGAAACTCATCTCGTCCCGCTCGCGCCACGAACTCATCCGAGCGCCGCACCTCGCGGATGTGGCACTTGAGGAATGTCTTCACCCCTGCGTTCCGACACTCGAATTCGAGCATCTGCACAATGTCGCTTGCCGAGCGGTCACAGAACAGCTGCCCCAGAGTTTTCTCGTGATAAGGGATGCTCTGTTTTTCGACCAGCGCGATGAAATCCGCAGGCGTGTATCGTGCCAGGGCGGATTTCGGGAAGTGCGGATTGGCCGAAATGAAATTCTCCGGCTGGCAATGAATGTTGGTGAAGTTACAGCGTCCCCCGCCAGAGATGAGGATCTTTTTGCCCTGGCGATCGGCGCGCTCCAGAATCGCCACGCGACGCCCGCGCTTGCCTGCCTCCGCCGCGCACAGGAGACCTGCGGCCCCGGCGCCAAGAATGAGGACGTCGAATCGGTGGATCACCCTAGCATTCTGCGTCGAGCGCGGGAAACGGACAACCTCGGGCAAGGCGACGGTCATACTCTACGAACCATGCTGCGGCACATCGCGGACGCCCTGGATCAGGCCCGTTACCACGGATAAGAGAGTTGGCTCCCCAGGCTAGATTCGAACTTGAGCCGATTTGCGGGCGTGAGCGAAGCGGGAGCCCGCAGGCGAAATCCCGAGCGAAGGCGAGGGATCCCTCCGAAAATGTGGCTCCCCGGGCTAGATTCGAACTAGCAACCCTTCGGTTAACAGCCGAATGCTCTACCGTTGAGCTACCGGGGAACATGTCTCGCGGAGGAAAACTCCGAGGCCCACCGCGCAGAGTGTAGCGAACGCATTTGGGGAAGTAAAGGCGAGGGCCGCGAGTGACGAGGGGGCGTTACTGAATGCGCTGTGGGTGGGATTCGTTGTCCACGAGGGACTCGAAGATCGCCAGGACGTGCCGGCGGTACACGATCATGCGATCGAGAAGTTCGCGCAGGCTCGGCTGGTGCTTGGCGTCGCGATGCCATTTCGCGACGACGGCGGGCGGAACTTCGATGTCGCGGCGCAGCTCGTCGGCGGAATGGCCCCGCAGGAACAAACCATAGAAGAACGCGGCCTCTCGCTGGGGGAAGGCGAGGTCGCTCTCTTCGTGCGAAATGGCTAGCGGCTCCATCGGCTTAGAGAAAAGGGCAGTTTACCGAAACAATCTCCTGCGTCAAGGAATATGAGAAATCGTGTTCCCGGCCTCAACTAGGAGGACTGGAAGCTCCACTACGAGGGCTGGCGGCTGGTGCGGATGAACTCGCGCAGAGACGTAACGTTGGGGCCATACGCGCCGACGCGCGCCGCATCCACCGGCAAGCCGAGACGCTCGGCGATCTCGAGGTCGATCCCGGCGTCGTCCAGCTCCGACAGGCTGAATCCCATGGCCGGAGCCACGCGGTTCAGTCCGCTCGGGTACACGGGCCGCGGTGGACGGCGGCGCCGCCCCGGGTGCCGTGCAATCTCAAAAAATGCGCGCCAATCACGCTTATCCCACATACGCTGCTCCCGCGTCCTCAGCGACTCAGGCGCTTCTCAAACTAAGATGCGCCGGAGCCTCGGCAGGTCGCTTCACGAACTCGGGCCGCGCTCAGGTTCCCATATACGCCAGATTCGGAGAGTTCGTCCATCGAAACGTCCTCGGTGTATCCAACCCGTCACGTTTCGATTGGACTCGGTCCAGACAGAGCAACTCCAAGGCCCGTGTCCAATCGGGCTGCACACCTGTCTGGGTCGCTGTTATACTCTACGGCGCAAGCAGTCCCCCGGATTTATCCACATGCCAGAACAAGTCATCGTCGCCCACTATCACGAGCTTTGGCTGAAGGGGGGAAACCGCAACTTCTTTCTAGCCAAGCTGATAACGGCGGTGCGCGGCGCGCTGGAGGGCCTCCCCGTCGAGCGCATCCGAAGGCCCGAAAACCGGATCGTCATCGAACTGGGTGCAGGGGCGGATCTGGCGGAAGCGCTTTCGCGGCTGGGGCGCGTATTCGGGATCGCCAATTTTGCCGTGGCGCGTCCAGTAGATCGGGGCGGCGAGCACGCACTCGAGGACATCGCGCGCGTCGCCTGGGAAGAGGTTCGCGGGGAGAATTTCAAGACGTTTGCCGTGCGCGCGAAGCGCAGCGACAAATCGTTCCCGCATCGCGTCATGGAGGTGGAAGTTGCAGTGGGGCGATACCTCCTGGACCGCTTGCGAGAGAGCGGCCGCGAGGTGCGCGTGCAATTGCGCGATCCGGAACTTACCTGCCGGATTGAAATTCCCCCCGGGCCGGCGCTCGTCTACGCGCGAAAGATTCCCGGGCCCGGCGGTTTGCCCGCGAACACCGCGGGGAAAATGATGTGCCTGCTCTCGGGCGGATTTGATTCCGCGGTCGCGGCGTACAAGATGATGAAGCGCGGGGCGCATTTGAGCTTCGTGCATTTCTGGGGCGGCGGGGCGCGGCCGGGAGAATCGTCCGTGCACATCGCGCGGGAGTTGGTGCGGCGATTGGCGCCGTATCAGTTCACCGCGAAATTGTATCTGGTGCCGTTCGAGCCGATTCAACGCGAAATCGTGGGGGCCGCTCCCGAAACGTTTCGCTTGCTGCTCTATCGCCGGATGATGTTGCGCATCGCCGAACGCCTGGCGCAGGCCGGCGGCGCGCAAGGAATCATCGCGGGCGACAGCCTCGGACAAGTGGCCTCGCAAACGCTGCGCAACATGGTGGCCGTGGGGGACGCGGTGCGCACTCCCGTGTTCCGCCCGCTCGCCGGGGACGACAAGATCGAAATTCTGGAGATCGCGAAGCAGATCGGAACCTACGAGATTTCCGCGGAGCCGTTCCACGATTGTTGCCCGATTTTTTTGCCCCGTTCTCCGGCATTGCACGCTTCCGCGGAGGATCTCCATCAGGCGGAAGCCCGCCTCGACGTGCCCGCACTCGTCGAGCGCGGCGTCGAGACCGCTGTTTTGGAACGCTACCATTACAAGAGTGGTCGTGTGGAACGGATGGAAGCAGCCAAATCCGCGAAGGCGTAGAAAATCCGAAGGAAGGAATTCACGCAGAAAATCAGGGGCGCTGCGTGATCCACAGCGCCCTGAGAATCAAAAAATTGAAATTATTGAGTAGGCTAACGGCTACCAGTCGCGACGCTCGCCACGGCCGCCGCCACCGCCGCCACGGCCCCCACCGCCGCCGCGCCCGCCACCACCACCGCCGCCGTACCCGCCGCGTCCGCCACCACCGCCTCCGCGGCCGCCGCCACCGCCGCCACCCTCGCGCATCGGCCTCGCTTCGTTGACGACGACGTTGCGTCCCTTGAACTGCTGCCCGTTCAGCGCCTGGACCGCCTTGTCTGCCTCTTCGTCATTCTGAATCTCGACGAATCCGAAGCCCCGGGGTTGCCCCGTGAAACGATCGCGAATGAGAGTGATATTGGATGGAGTCACACCTGTCTGCGAAAACCACTCACCAATCTCCTCTTCGGACGCCTGAAAAGGAAGATTTCCTACGTAAAGCTTCTTCACTTGCACACCCCCTAATCCCGGCGGGAAAACCGCCACATACCGAAGGCGCAGCAATCATTGGCGGGAAGGATGCGAGAACTGAACGCCCTAGCCCCGGCTGAAGCCTCAGCAATGGCGGGCATCTTCCACCTAAACAGCATTGGCGTCAACTAGAAGATTAAGAAAAACAAAAGTGAGCCAAAGGTAGCGGTCTTAGTACCTCCGGAATTAACGGGTTGACGCGTCAAAGAACGATTTTCTAAAGGTGAAAGCGACAAAGAGGGGTTGTTTAATAAAATTTAATAAAACTCAGGTTCGATAGCTGGCATTGATGTGCACGTACTCCGCCGTCAAATCGCAGGTCCAGGCGCGCGCCGCTCCCCGGCCCATTCTGAGGTCCACCAGAATCTGCACATTCTTGTCCAGCAATCGCTGGTGGGCGGCTTTTTCGCTGAATCGCAGCGGCTGCGAGGATCCGCGACCATTCTTGCGGCCGAACATCCGGACGCCGCCGAACCAGATCTCCACGCGATTCGGGTCCATGGGCACGCCCGCGCGGCCGGCCGCGGCCAGGATTCGGCCCCAGTTGGGATCCGCTCCCGCGACGGCGGTCTTGATCAAGGGCGAGTGCGCGATGGTGGTGGCAATTTGTGCGGCGTCTTTCGCGCAGCGCGCACCATGCACCTGAATCTCGACCACGCGCGTCGCGCCCTCGGCATCGGCCACAATGGCCAAAGCGAGGGTGCGGCAAACGTCTTCGAGTGCGGCAATGAAGGCGCGGTGATCGTGTTTTGCCGAGGCGCGCAGGGCGGGAGCGCCGGACGCGCCGCTGGCCATGACCAGCAGCGTGTCGTTCGTGGAAGTGTCGCCATCCACCGTGATCGCATTGAACGTGCGCGCGGCAACATCGCGCACCGCGTGCTGCAACAAAGAAGCGGGCACTTTGGCGTCCGTGAGGACGAACGCCAGCATGGTGGCCATTTGGGGATGAATCATGCCCGCGCCCTTGACGCAACCGATGAAGCGCACGAGTCTGCCGCCGATCCGGCATGAGGAGATCGCCCACTTCGGGTGCGTGTCCGTCGTGAGAATTGCTTTCGTAAATTCCGAGTAGGTTTGCGGGCGATTGGCAATGAGCGATTGGAGCCCCGGCAAACCGCTCACGATGCGCTGGACGGGCAGCGGCACGCCGATGATGCCGGTGGAGCAGACAAAAATCTGCTCCGGCTTGCAGCCGAGCATACGGGCCGCCGCGCGAGCCGTCTTGCGTGAGACTTGCATGCCCGCCGCGCCGGTGGCGCAATTCGCGTTGCCGGAATTCACGACCACGGCGCGCATGCGCGACGCCGAACGCTTGAGATGCTCCTGGCACAGCAGAACGGGAGCCGCCTTCACGCGGTTGGTGGTGAAAACTGCCGCGGCCGGGCACGGTTCGTTTGCAACGATTAGGCCGAGATCCAGCCGGCCGCTGCGCTTGATGCCGCAATGCGTCCCGCCGAATCGAAATCCCCGCGGCAACGCGTGCGTCGGAGCCAGTTCGCTCATGGCAACGCCTCAAGCGCCGCAAGCCGCTTCTTCGCCGCGGCAAGCGCTTCTCGCACGCGATCCGGCGCGGTTCCGCCGGGGACCGCGCGCGCAGCCAGGGCGGCCTCGAGGGTCAGTGCGGCGCTCAGATCTTTCTCGAACAGCGGAGAAAATGTTTTCAATTTTTCCAAAGGCAAATCCGTCCACGGAATCCCACTGCGTTCCGCCTCGCGAAAGATTTTGCCGGCAATTTCGTGCGCCTGACGGAACGGGAGGCCGCGCCGCACCAGATAATCCGCGGCTTCCGTCGAGAGCAACGCCGGATCGGCCGCGGCTTGGCGCAAGCGCGATTCCTGGAAGCGCGTGGCTTCGATGGCGCCCGCGGCGATCGCCAGCAGGCCGCCCGCCTGATCGTGCGCGGCGAAGAGCGGCTCTTTGTCTTCCTGCAAGTCGCGTTGATAGCTGGACGGCAAACCTTTGAGCGTAACGAGCAGCGTGGAGAGCGCCGCGGTGACGCGGCCCGTCTTGCCACGCAGCAATTCCCAGGCGTCGGGATTTTTCTTCTGCGGCATCAGGCTGCTGCCCGTCGAGTACTCGTCGGGCAAAATGAGAAAACCAAATTCCTGCGAAGCGAAGAGCACGAAGTCCTCAGCCATCCGCGAAATGTGAATCGCCAGGATCGCGAGGGCCGACAAATACTCCAGCGCGAAATCGCGATCGCTGGTCGCATCCAAACTGTTCGCCGTGACCCGTGAAAAGCCAAGTTCGCGCGCAATCGCGTCGCGGTCCACGGCAAGCGTGCAGCCGGCGAGCGCGCCCGAACCCATCGGGCAGGCATCGGTCGAATCGCGCGCGGCGGAGACGCGTTCGGAATCTCGAAAGAACGCCTCCGCGTGCGCCAACAGAAAGTGCGAGAGCAAAATCGGCTGCGCGTGCTGCAAGTGCGTCATGCCGGGCATCGGCACACCCAGATAGCGTTCCGCTTGCCCGATCAGCGCGCCAATCAGCGCGTGCAGCCGCTTGCAAGTTTGCGTCGCGGCGTCGCGCACGAACATGCGGAAATCGGTGGCAACCAGTTCGTTCCGGCTGCGACCGGTGTGCAGTTTGTAGCCGAGCGGGCCGAGTCTTTCGACCAGCGCCTGCTCGACGAAGGAGTGAACGTCCTCGGCGCCGGAAGCGTCCAGCCACTGCGGCTCGCTTAGGGCGCGCTCGCCGATGGCGCCGATCGCTTCCATGGTTTGCTTCGTTTCCGCCGCGCTCAGCACGCCCACGCATTCGAGGGCGTGCGCCCAGGCGCGATCCACAGCCAATTCGTACGGCAACAACCGTCGATCGAAAGAAAATGAACTCTGGAATTCGTAGAAGACCTGATCCGGAGCCCGGTCGAACCGTCCGCCCCAGAGCTTGCCTGCCGCGGCAGGCTTGTCCGCCGTGGCGGACTTGCCCGACCCCGCGGACTTACCTGGACCGGCCTCTCCAGCGGCGGAGCTCAAGAAGCCGCCCTCCCCGCGGGCCGCGTCACGGGAAGCGCGAACAGATTGATGAATCCCTCCGCGTCTTTCGGGTTGTAGTGATCCATGCTGAAGCTCGCCAGATCCGCTTGATAGAGAGAATTGGGGGAGGTGCGCTTGGTGACGACCACGCCGCCCTTGTAAAGCTGCAGGCCCACCGCGCCGGTGACCCGCTTCTGGACTGTGCTGAAATACGAATCCAGCGCCTCGCGCAATTGCGTGAACCAGAGCCCGTAATACACCAGTTCGGCGTAGCGCAACGAAAGCATCTGCGAGTAATGCGCGGTTTCGCGATCCACGCACAGCGTCTCCAGTTCGCGATGCGCCAAAACCAGCAGCGTTCCGCCGGGCGTCTCGTACGCCCCGCGCGATTTCATTCCCACGAGGCGGTTTTCCACGAGGTCGATTCGCCCCACTCCATGCGCAGCAGCGATGCGATTCAATTCCGTGAGCAATTCCACCGCGCCCATTTTCCGGCCGTTCACGGAGACGGGGGTGCCGCTTTCAAATCCGATCTCGACTTCGGTTGGGACATCCGGCGCGTTCTCCGGCGAGACGGTCCATTGCCACATCGCCTCTTCCGGCGCGTTGGCCGGATTCTCCAGACGGCCACCCTCGTGCGAGAGGTGCCAGATGTTGCGGTCGCGGCTGTAAATATTCGCTTTGCTTTGTTCGATCGGAACTCCGTGCGACGCGGCGTAGGCGATCGCGTCTTCGCGCGAGGAAATCTTCCACTCGCGCCACGGCGCCAGGATCGTGAGTTGCGGCGCGAGCGCTTTGTAGGTCAGCTCGAAGCGGACCTGGTCATTGCCTTTCCCCGTGCAGCCGTGCGCCACCGCGTCTGCGCCCATGCGCAAGGCGACTTCCACTTGCCGCTTGGCGATGACCGGCCGCGCAAACGAAGTCCCCAGCAAATACTTGTGCTCGTACACGGCCCCGGCTCGCAGTGTGGGCCAGATGTAATTGGTGATGAATTCCTCGCGCAAGTCTTCGATGGTGACCGCGGAAGCGCCGGTGGCCAGCGCTTTGCGCCGCGCGCCTTCGAGATCCTCTTGCTGGCCGACGTCGCCGATCATGGCGATGACTTCGCAGCCGTAGGTTTCTTTCAGCCAGGGAATAATGATTGAGGTGTCGAGCCCACCCGAGTAGGCGAGTACCGCTTTCTTTGGCACTGGAAATCCTTTCAGCCGAGCAGTTTGAGCAGGATTGCTTTCTGCACGTGCAGGCGGTTCTCCGCCTGGTCAAATACGATGGAGCGCGGCCCTTCGATCACGTCCTCGGCAACTTCTGAGCCTCGATGGGCCGGCAGGCAATGCAGGAATACGGAGTCCGGCGCGGACAGCGACATCAACTCCGCATCCACTTGATACCCTGCGAATTTTACGGCGCGGGCCTCGGTCTCCGCTTCCTGACCCATACTGGCCCACACGTCGGTATAAACCGCCTGCGCTCCCGTCACGGCGTCCGCAGGCGCCCGGAACATTTCAATCTTGCCGCGCATTTCCCGCGCAACGCGACGCGCGTCGGCAACGATGTGCGCATCAGGCTCGTATCCGGCGGGCGTCGCGACACGAACGTGCGCGCCGACGCGCGCGCCCGCAATCAGCAGCGAATGGCAGACGTTATTGCCGTCTCCCACGTATGTAAGCTTCAGTCCGCGCAAACTTCCAAAACGTTCTTCCAGAGTGAAAAAATCACAAAGCGTCTGGCAGGGATGAAAGCGATCGGAAAGCGCGTTGACCACAGGGATCGTTGCGCGCGCGGCCAGCTCTTCGAGCGCGGTCTGCTGGAACACGCGCGCGACAATTCCCTGCACCCACCGCGAAAGGCACCGGCCAACGTCGGGAATCGATTCGCGCTCGCCAAGGTGCGTCTCGGCGTGATCGAGAAACACCGTGGTTCCGCCCAGGCTCTTGATGCCAACTTCAAACGTCACCCTGGTGCGCAGGGACGGCTTCTCAAAAATCATCGCCACGGCGCGCCCGCTGAGCGCGTCCCGATAACGCTGCGGATCCGCCTTGACGTCAGCGGCCAGCCGATAGAGTTCGCGCACTTGAGCGGAATTCCATTCGGCGCCGGTCAAGAGATCGGATTTCGTCGTCACTGCTTGGGCCACCGCATTCATCCATCACCTCACGGCTGCCAGGGCCAGGGCCGGCGCCTCGCTCGGGCCCGATGCGGGAGCTTCTTGCGGGCGCGCGGTCTTGGCCAGCACGGTTTCAAGGATTTTGAGTCCGTGCTCCACCTGGCGCGCGTTGAGTACAAACGGCGGCAGGAAGCGCAGCACGGTTTCATGCGTGCAATTGATCAGCAATCCGCGGCGCATCGCCTCGGCGACGTAGGGTCCGCCTTCGACGCTCAAATCCATTCCGAGGATGAGGCCTTCGCCGCGCACGTCGCGGATGAACTCGAACTTGGCGGCCAGCCGCATCAGGCCGTCGCGTATTTGCGCCCCGCGCGCGCGGACATTTTCGAGCAAATCCTGTTCTTCCACCGTGGCGAGAAACTCCAGCGCCACAGCGCAAATCAGCGGCCCTCCGCCGAACGTCGTGCCATGGAGTCCCGGCGAAAAAGCGGAAGCAAACTCTTCACGCGCGAGAAACGCGCCGAGCGGCAAGCCGCCCGCCAGAGGCTTCGCCACCACAACGATGTCCGGTATGCCCGGGAGCCGCTGATAGACGAAGGCTCGCCCGCTGCGCCCCAGCCCGCACTGAATTTCGTCGGCGATGAGGGCCGCGCTGTGCTGCGTCGCAAGATCGCGCGCCTTTTGCCAGAACGCCGGGCTGATGGTATTGATGCCGCCTTCGCCCTGAATCGGCTCGATAACGATCGCGCACACCGAGTCGTCGAATTTCGCTTCCAGGTCGGCCACGTCGTTGAAGCGGACAAATTCCGCCCCGGGCACGAGCGGCGCAAACGGGTCGCGGTACTTCGCCGCGTGCGTGATCGAGAGCGCACCGAACGTGCGTCCGTGGAAGGAGTTCTCCAGCGCGAGGAATTTCGTTTTCTTGCCGTCGAACTTCCGGTTGGCGGCCAGCCGCGCCAGCTTGAGGGCCCCTTCGATGGCTTCCGTGCCGCTGTTGGTGAAGAATACGCGGTCCATCCCGGACCATTCCGCGAGCTTGCGAGCCAGCGGGCCCTGGTAGGGATTGTGGAATAGATTCGAGACGTGCACGACGCGCGCGGCTTCGCGCCGGATCACCTTCACCAGCCGCGGATGCGCGTAGCCCAGCGCGTTCACCGCGAGGCCGCCGAGAAAATCCAGATAGGCCCGGCCTTTTTGGTCGTAGACGTAGCAGCCGCGCCCGCGCTCAAAAACGGCGGGGGGCCGCTTGTACGTATTCATGAGAAAGCGCACTTCGTCGCGAACGGCTCGCCGTGAACGCTCGCCGTGAACCGCGCTCGCAGCGCTAATCTTTCTTGGAATTTTCTTTTTGGTCTTCAACGTGCCGCTCCCGCGGTCGCCGCGGGAAACATCGGGAGCACACGCGTGCCGGGACCTTTGCTCCCGTTTGCCGCAGCCAACAATCCACGTGCATGCGCCCCGCCGACGACCCGCACCTGCTTGACGCCGGCCGACAGCGCCCGCTTGCAGGCTTCGAGCTTGAGAATCATTCCCCCAGAAACTTTGTGGTGCCGGATCAAGTCTTCCACTTCTTCGCAGGAGACCGCTTTCAAGACCTTTTGCCCGTCGAGCACGCCCGCCACATCGGTGAGATAGATCAGCCGGTCCGCGTGGATGTATTCCGCGCACGCCGCCGCCATGTGGTCCGCGTTGATGTTGTAGAGTTCGCCGTCGGCGCCCAACCCCAGGCACGCCGCCACGGGAACAATGCCAGCCTTCCACAGCGACTCCAGGAATTCCAGGTTGACGCCCGTGAGGTAGCCGACGAAGCCGAGTCCGCCGGTCACTTCCTCGTGCACCATCGGCTCGGCCAGAAACGCCGCGGAGTCCGACGCGCAGATGCCCACGGCCGGCTGGCCCGCGGCCGAAATCGCCCCGGCCAGATTCTTGTTCAGCAAGCCGCCGAACACCATGACGGCGACGTCGCGCGTGGCGCGATCGGTGACGCGCAGGCCGTTGATGAAGTGGCTCTGAATGCCCAACTTCTGCAGCGTCGCGGTGAAAAGCTTGCCGCCGCCGTGCACGACAAGAATTTCATGCCCCTGCTGCGCGAGATGGACCACTTGGCGCGAGAGCGACTCGACCAGCTTCTTGTCGTCCAGCAAGGCCCCAGCAAATTTGACGACCATTCTCATCGGAGACCTGTTGCCTCCTCAATTCCAAACATGCCGTTGAAATTCTGTACCGCCTGCCCCGCCGCGCCCTTGCCCAGATTATCGAGGCAGGAAACCACGGCCAACCGCTCGCCGGAAGGATCCAGCGCGAACCCGATGTCGCAGAAATTCGTGCGGGCCACGTGCTGCAACTCCGGCAACTTCCCGCTCGGCCAGATCCGCACCATCGGCCGCCCCGCGTAAAACTTGCGGTACAGCGCTTCGATCTCCTCCGCCTTACGGGGCTGCTCCAGCCAGAGGTAAATCGTCGAAAGAATCCCGCGCGCGAGCGGCAGCAGATGCGTCGAAAAAATCACTTCGCTCGCCGCGACGCCGGCATGGTCCGTCACTTCCGGCGTGTGCCGGTGGCTGAAAAGTCCGTAGGCGCGAAAATTCTCGTCCACTTCCACGAACTGCAACTCGCGCTTCGGTTCCTTACCCGCTCCCGTCGCGCCCGATTTGCAATCACAGACGATCCCGTGGCCGCGAGCGGCCCAGCCCGCTTCCATCAGCGGGCGCAGGGCCAGAATCACGGAGGTCGGGTAGCAACCGGGATTGGCCACGAGCCGCGCCTTCGGAAGCTGATCGCCGTACAGTTCGGGCAATCCGTACACAGCTTCTTCCGCCAGCGCCCGCGGCGGAGGCGGCAACTTGTACCAGTTCGCGAACGTCTCCGGATTCCGGAAGCGAAACGCGCCGGAAAGATCCACCACGCGCATTCCGGCCTCGACGAGCGCAGGCACGAGCTCGAGGGAAGCCTCGTGCGGCGTCGAAAGAAACGCCGCGTTTGCCCCGCTCGAAACGATCGCGTCGACCGAAAGCAGACGGCAGGGCGCGCCGCCCAACCCGCGCAGCTGCGGATAAAGCTCGGAAAGGCAACGCACTCCCGCGGAACTCTCGCGCAAATAAAATGTCGGCGTATCAATTTGAGGATGCCGCAGAAGGAGCCGGGCTAGCTCGAATCCCGCATAGCCCGTGGCCCCGACGACGGCGACCCGTAAGGGTTCCGTCATCGCAACATATCCTCCATGCGCTTTTGCGCGTGAATGCGCGCCTGGCGGGAGGTGGTGATCACCAGCACGGTGTCATCTCCGGCGATCGTGCCGGCGACTTCCTTCATCTGCGCTGCGTCCACCGCCGCAGCCAGCGGTTGCGCTCCGGAAGGCGGAGTCTTCAGAACCAGAAGATTGTCGGCGGGCCGGACGTCGAGCAAGAACTCCTTCAGGGCCCGGGCGAGCGGCGGCAATGGCGCGGATTCGTTCCCGCCGTTGGTCAGCGGCTTGTAGCCGGCGGCGGTTTTCACGAGTTTCAGTTCGGCCACGTCACGGGACAGCGTCGCCTGGGTCACGCGGACCTTCACGTGAGCCAATTGCTTGCGCAATTCGTCCTGGCTCACAATGGGAGCGCTCGAGACGAGCTTCAGGATCTGCCCTTGCCGGAACCGTTTTGTGTTCGCTGCCACCATAGGAGTAGGATTATACATCCTCTTGCATAATTATGCGAGGCCAGTTCCGGCGTGTCAAATAGTTTTTGTATGTTCCTTCGAAGCACATTGCTTCTCTGTTGCGTTGACGCCGCAGTTTCCGGTGCTTAGACTTTTTCATGGCGATGGAAGATAACACGAAGCGCTTCTCCCGCAATTTTTTTCTGCTCACAATATTTGCGCTCAGCGCTCTCGCCGGCTGCAGCCGCAATCATCCCGCGCCGCTGGCGCAAATCGCCGGCGGAGCCGGCACGACCACGACCGGCATCCCGCCGCTGAACGAGCAAAAAGCCGACCCGCTGACGCAGAGCGATGTGGAACTTTATCTGCGGGTCATGCACGCCGCGGCGGCGCGTGTGCGCAACCCAAATGCCGAAGATACGCAAGCGCTCGCGCAGGCGCGACAGATTCTCTCCGCCGCCGCGAACGGCCGCGTCCCCAGCTCGTCCGATGCCAGCACCTTGCAACACGCTTCGGAAATCTGTTTGGGGATGGACCAGATTGTGGCGCGCGAACGAAAAGTCGATCTTGCGCTCTATACGTCGATCGCGGATGCGATCGAGGCGGTAGTGCCGAATCCAAGCATTCCAGTGCCCCCGGCGCAATCCGCCGAACCTCCTCCTCGATCGCCGCTCGAGCGGAGACTCGCGCAAGTGGACGCTGAAAATGAAACTTTCCTGGCCCCGTACCGCAGCGAGATTCAAAGCTTGCTCGCCATCGTGCGCAACCCTGCGAATCTGCCGAAATCTTAGGGATCTTTCTTCGCGGCGGCTCGGGGCCGCACCGGAAAGCAAGGGGGCAACAACTGCTTTGTTTATCGGCACATCGGCAATAGAGCTGAATCCTGCTTGTTATTTTTTCATCAGATACTCAAGGCTTCGGGGGGGGCGTTGTGGGAAGCCGATGGCCCGCAAGTACGCAGCATGGTTCATCTTCACTCTTTGATTTGTGCCAGGAATTCACATGTTTGTTTTTTCTAAGCTACGAGTAGTCTCCAAACGCCGCGGTGGGGGGATAGCGGTGCCGGACCAAGGATGGGCCTTCTGGGCGGCCCTGCTTCTGCTCGGCGTATCGGCCCCGACCCTTCGCGCGCAAGAGCCCGCGCCGCTGAAACTCACGCTGCACGAGGCGGTAACGCTGGCGCTGCGGCAGAATCCAGAGGTTCAAATCGGCATTCTCAATCTGGCCGAAAGCGTCCAGGACGCGAACATCGCGCGCGCCGATCTGCTGCCTCAAGCTGACCTCGACGTATCGGACGCCGCGATGCGTGGAAATGTGGAGGCCGCTTTCGGTCAAAGGTTTCCGGGCCTGCCGGAACATTATGGCCCGTTTCAGATTTTTGCGGCGGGCCCGCAATTCTCGACGCCGATCTTCGATCTTTCCCTCTGGCGCAAGTGGCAGGCGGCCAAGTCGAGCGAGCAAGCCAGCGACGCGGATCGCGTTTCCATTCGCGAGCAAGTGACGCTGCTCGTTGTGTCGCAGTATCTTTTGTGCCTCCGGGCGGCGGCAGATGTGCGCGCGGGCCAATCCCGCGTGGACCTCGCGCAGGCTCTGTACGATCAAGCTGAAGATCTCCAGAAGCACGGCGCGGGCACCGGACTGGACACGCTGCGCGCCAACGTCGAGCTGCAAAACGAAAAGCAGGTATTGCTCGTGGCCCAAACGGAGGAGAAGACATCCCTCTACGGCCTGGCGCGCCTGCTGAATCTCGATCCGCATCAATCCGTGGAGTTGGAAGACGCCATGAGTTTTTTCGAGACGCCGAACTTGAACTTGCAGGAAAGCATAGACGCTTCGTTCGCCGCGCGGCCCGAAATGCTCGCGCTGAACGCCCGT
>CAWCYS010000027.1:0-154418 GCA_963799715.1 Terriglobia bacterium
ACAAACGTTCCAATCCATCCAAGGTCATGTTTGCCAGCGTTGGCGAGATAATGCCGCCTTGTGGCGTTCCCGCTTCCGTTGGAAACAAGGTTCGCTTTTCGACGTAACCGGCGGTCAGCCATTTTCGCAGAACTTCAGTGTCCGAGGGGATATGTTGCAACATCCATTCGTGGCTGATGTTGTCGAAACATCCTTGGATGTCGCCTTCATCACCCACGTTGGTGCTGATTTCCGACTCAGTAGCTTGAAGCTCTGCTCAATGGCATCCGCTGTTGAACGTGCCGGCCGAAAGCCGTAGGAGTTCGGGTCTGCCAGCGTTTCGGCGACGGGTGCCAACGCCAGCAAGTGCAATGCTTGCATGGCGCGGTCTTTCATCGTCGGAATGCCCAGCGGCCTGAGTTTTCCATTGGCTTTCGGAATATAAACGCGTCGCAACGGTTGCGGTTGATAGCCGTGCCGTCGTAACGATCCGATTGACTTGTATTTGGCTTCCGGGGATTTCCAGATTGCTCCGTCCACCCCGGGTGTCTCTTTTACCTTGGTTCTCTGTCACCCGTTTTATGGCCAAGGCTTTGCCATTGAGCGAGTGGGTCAGCAGCCGTTGCAAGGTTTCACCTTGCTCCAGCGGCCTTCCCGTGTCGCCTTGACGATACGGTGCTTGCGGCCTTCTGACCTGTCGGTCACGCTGGCATGCCAGTCAGTCTGGTTCCACGGTGCGATTCGTTGCCGGAGGATGCACACGCGGATTGCTCTGCGTTCATTTGCCATTTCCTCCTGTGAAGGTCTGCCAGTTCTCGTCACGAACGACCGGCTGGAAGTCTGCCCGCTTGCGCGGCGGAGTAATGTTGCAACTCCTATCCGCCCGATTACCGGACGGCTTTCGCTTTTTCCAGCTTCCTCTACCCGTCACTCCAGCAGCGGATCTTGCGACCCCGCCTGCCTCTCAGCGAGAGGCGGATGTCGGGTTTACCGTGTTTCGTTCGAGTAACATGGGTGAGTTAGTCCCTGTCTTACGCACCGGCAGTCTGTTTTGTCCGCGTGTTCCAAGCCCG
Organism: Terriglobia bacterium; assembly: GCA_963799715.1. Classification (GTDB taxonomy): domain Bacteria; phylum Acidobacteriota; class Terriglobia; order Acidiferrales; family UBA7541; genus DASPOJ01. The sequence continues at coordinate 1,053 of CAWCYS010000027.1, forward strand.
GGTGGAGCAACCGACTGCATTGCCGTTTTGGCGTGAGCCTGTCAGCATCTTTGGCTCGTTTGATTTTGACAGTGCCTGTTGGCAGTTAACTTCTGTTGGACGTATGGCCCAGCCTGGCTCTCAGACCGCTTGTGATGCTGGCAGTCTCGGAAACTTCCCTCGCAGTTTGTTTCCTCGCCCGGAGGCGGAGTTTCTTTTGTCTCGACAGCTTCCGACTCGACCGTTACCAGTCGTGCCGGTGCCGATAGGCTACTGCGGACGAAACCCGCAAGTTTTGGCTTATGGATTTTTCCCATATCAAACAATTACTTGAGCAACTTTCACGTCGCACTCGCGCACAATCATCCGAGCGGCGTTATACCGCATCCCGTTTTATGCCGAAGGTGAGTGGGGTTTGCCTTTGAAATGGTCCGTTTGAGTATTTGGGTGCGGCATAAAAATGGGAGGCATTAACGGTTAACGGTGGTCATTCTGGGATGGATGAATACAAAACCCATCTCTGGGCGGCTCTTGGGGCCACTTTTCCATACATCAACCTCTATCTCACTCAGCTCAAAGAACAGGGATACGCCGCTGGATCGTTCTATGAGCAGATTCACATTCTCAAAGCGTGTGATCGCTGGCTCGAAGGAAACCGGTCGTGCCGTGCGCGACTTCGACGAATCCATTACGCGGGAATGTTTGCGGCGAGTAATCAAGGGCGGCTACGGGAAAAACGCTGGGCGTCAACGTTGCGACGGCTGCTGGCGATGCTCCGCCGGATTGGAGTTACACCAGAAGCTCAAGCAGTGTGTCCAGGGCCATCTGAGCAACTGACACATGCGTATGAGCACTTCCTTTTGGAAGAACGCAATCTGGTGCCGCAGACAGTTGCTCACCGACGGTTGGTCGCCAGCAGGTTCCTGTCCGAGAAGTTCGGTGGTGGTCCGCTGAATCTATCCAAACTGTGTGCGCCCGACGTAACCACGTTTGTGCAGCGGCACGCACATGATCACGGCCCATTCTATGCGAGGCATCTGGTGGTAGGAATGCGGCTGCTCCTGCGTTACCTGTACTACAAGGGGCTGACAGATACCGATCTTTCGATAACTGTTCCGACCGTGGCACGTTGGTTCCTCTCGACTCTGCCGAAGCATCTGTCGGCAGCACAAGTGCGGCAAGTGTTGCGCCATTGCGACCGAAGCACGCCGCTGGGGCGACGTAACTACGCCATCCTGCTTTTACTGGCGCGTCTTGGTCTGCGGGCGGGTGAAGTCGTCAGACTCAATCTTGAAGACATTGATTGGGAAAACGCACGAATCACGGTGTGCGGAAAAGGTGGACAGTGGGCACAGTTGCCTCTGCCCGCAGATGTGGCGCGAGCCATCGCGCGTTACCTGCGCCGTGACCGGCCTCGATGCGAGTGCCGCAGGGTATTCATTCGCGATTATGCTCCCATAGGCGGCTTCAACTATGCCACTGCCATTTCGAAGATCGTGCAATGTGCCCTGGCAAAAGCAAACGTGGTGTCGGCCAGAAAAGGCGCACATCTGATGCGCCATAGTCTGGCGACGGACATGCTGCGCAAGGGCGCGTCGCTCGATGAGATTGGCGAAGTGCTTCGCCACAGGAGCACCGACACTACTGCGATCTATGCCAAGGTTGACATTAGCTCCCTGCGAACGCTGGCCCTGCCATGGCCGGGAGGTGCCCAATGAAATCGCTCAATCAAGCCGTTGATGATTATCTTGCGCTCCGTCGCAGCCTCGGGTTCAAACTTCGGGAATACGGAGAGTGCCTGCATGAGTTCGTCTCGTTCCTCAAGGAGAATGGATCGTTGTACGTTACCAATAAGCTCGCGGTGGAGTATGCCACTCAACGCCAAGACGAAAAGCCTGTCTCGTGGACACGCCGACTCGGCATCATCCGTGGTTTTGCCCGTTACCGCAGCGGCGCTGATCCAAGTACCGAAATCCCGCCGGTCGGGTTGTTGAGGTTCCGATCCCAGCGGGCAAAGCCGTATCTCTATTCCGAGGACGAGATCTGCGGGTTATTGGAAGCGGCGCTGAAAATGAAAACTCAATACGAGTTGCAGCGTCATACCTATTACTGTCTGTTTGGTCTGCTGGCAGTCACCGGCTTGCGGGTGGGCGAAGCGATCCGTCTCCAACCGCAAGACGTGGACTTGTCAGCGGGAGTCCTCACCGTTCGCGGTGCGAAGTTTGGGAAGTCGCGTCTCGTTCCGCTGCACCCATCCACGCGGGCGGTGTTGCTGGATTACGCCAAACGCCGTGACCAGTTCCTCGCTGGACGCCCCGTGCCATACTTCCTCGTGACTAGCCGGGGCACGAAGCTGGAGAAACCGTTTCTTAGCCAAATCTTCCGTGATCTGTCGCGGCAGATTGGCATCCGCAAACCGGGCGTGCGGCACGGCCCACGGCTACATGACTTCCGACATCGCTTCGCCATCGAAACGCTCCTTCGTTGGTATCGAACCGGCGAACAAGTAACCCGCCGCATGCCTGTGTTGTCCACGTATCTGGGGCATGTGAATGTGAGCGGGACATACTGGTATCTGGGCAGCACGCCGGAGTTGATAGCGGCTGCCAGCAAACTCATTGAAACTCGGTGGAAAGGAGTCGCCTGATGAAACCCGTTGCCGACTTCCCGCCACTTTGCCAGTCGTTCTTTTCAAAGCGGCTGATCACACAGCGCAAGGCGAGCCCGCACACCATCTCAGCCTACGCACAGACGTTCCGATTGCTGACGGCGTATGCTCATAAACGACTGGGTATCGAGAACGGAGCGGTCGCAAATGACGTGCGGCGAACGCGCGGCGGCGTCGATCTCGGCGGCGATCTGCGCGTGCAGGATCCAGAGCTGGCCTTCGAGCGTGGTCGCTTCATTGACCGGGAGGGGCGAGCGCCGCGCCACTTCCGTCACCAATTCGATGTTGTGGTTCGCCTTCTTGAGAAGGGAACAAACTTCGTAGGCGAGCGTCGTCTTGCCGACGCCGTGCGTGCCGATGAGCGCAAGTTTCAAAGAGTGCCAGTGACCCGGTGGCGAATAGTTTTCTAACATAAATTCGCGCGCATGAGAACAACGAACTCACGCGCGGCTCGACTGTCCGATCCGGGGGAGCGGCGCGCCGCGTCTTCGCGGTAGAATCGCGGGGAGCGGAGGAACGGATGCGCGCCGTTGTGCAACGAGTCTGCGAAGCCCGGGTGCGAGTGGATGGAAGTGTCGCGGGGGAAATCGGTGCGGGCTTGCTCGTGCTGCTGGGCGTCGGGCGAAACGACACTGCCGAGGTGGCGCGCGCGCTCGCGGAAAAGACCATACACCTGCGAATCTTCAATGACGAGCAGGGCAAAATGAATCGTTCGCTGAACGAAACGCGCGGCGCGGCGCTCGTCGTATCCCAATTCACACTGTACGGGGATGTGCGCGGAGGCCGGCGGCCTTCCTACATCGAAGCGGCGTCTCCCGAGGATGCGAAGAAACTGTATGAAGAGTACGTTGCGGCGCTGCGTGCGCTCGGCGTGACCGTGGCGACGGGCGTTTTTCAGGCGCACATGGAAGTGGAACTGATCAACGACGGGCCGGTAACTTTGCTCCTCGATTCCGAAAAGCAATTCTGACGACGCCGTGAAGCGCGCAAATCAAGAAAAACGCCAAGCGCTAGTGAGGTTCTCAAGCAGCTGGCCGCGCGACGGGCGGCTCGCTAATGTCTCCGCACGAGGTGCGCGCATGAAGGTCGAAGCCAATCAATTTACGGTCCGCACCGCGACGCTTGCGGATGTTGCCGCGCTGTCGAGGCTGGCCGGCCAGTTGGGATATGCGGCTACGCCCGAGGAGATTTCGCGACGGCTTTCGGCTGAGCTCGAGGATTCGTGCCACGCACTGCTCGTTGCGGAAAGCGGCGGTGTGGTGATTGCGTGGATGGGGCTGGCCGAAGAGCGCTCGTTTCTGAATGAGCCGCGGGTGGAAATCCACGGTCTGGTGGTGGATGAGGCGCATCGCGGCGCGGCGATCGGTGCCAAGCTCGTCGAGCGGGCCGAGCAGTGGGCTCGCGAACGCGGCTGCCGGGCGATACTGATTCGCTCGAACGTGATTCGTGAGCGCGCGCATCGGTTCTACGAGCGGCTGGGGTATTCCACGGTGAAATCTCAGAAGGTTTTCAGCAAGGTACTCTAGAGGCGTTCTGAAGCAAAGACTGACCGTAGCGGGATTCTCGCGCAGTGTTTAGGTTTGTGTCGCCCCTCTGGGGGCTCAGACGAATTTGCAACAGCCACCCAGGGCTTCCGCCCTGGGCTAAATTGTTTGGCCCCTCCGGGGCTGCGGCAGGGCGCGTGCCCGGGAATTTCGCGGCGGCTCGTCGCGGTTGGGTTATTCAATCCGATGGCATCCCACTTCTGCATTTCTATCGTTCTGCGATATAATTACTGCTGGGCATATTCATGCGACAGAAGATGACCTCACCGGAGTACCAGTCGCTGGCGGAATTCCGCTACCAGATCCGCCGCTACCTGACGAACGCGGAGCGGGATGCGCGAGGCGCGGGCCTAGAGCCGCAGCAATATCAGTTTCTGCTCGCGTTGCGCGGCCTCCCGCCGGGGCGCGAACCTTCGATTCAGACGCTGGCCGAGCGCCTGCAGGTGCGCCACCACAGCGCCGTCGAGCTGGCCGATCGCCTGGAAGAGCATGGACTAATCCGCCGCCACCGCGCGAAGACCGACCGTCGCCGCGTGCTGGTTCATTTGACGCAGCGGGGAGAACGCATTCTGGGGCGGCTCGCCCGCCGGCGGATCGAGGATCTACGCAACACGGCACCGGAGTTGGTGCGCACACTCAGCGCCGTGATCGCTTCCGCCTGCCTGCCGGTAGGCACGGCTCAGAAGCCGGCCGTGAGCCGCCGCGCGCGCGGCAAGCCCGGCGCCTGAAGCCACTCGCCGCGCTTTCTTATAATTGCCGTCACACGTGAAGATGATGAGAGAAGATTCCACAACTGCAATCGGCACTGCGCCCCGCGAGCCCGTGACGTACAGGCTCGGGTTCGTGTGCCTAATGGCCGCGTTCATCGGAGTTTGCACCGGTGGGATCGCGTTTCTTCTTTACAGCTTGATCGGCCTCTGCACGAATCTCGCGTTCTACCACGTCTGGTCGTTTCACTTCCGCAGCCCGCAGGCAAATCACCTCGGCATGTGGGTCATCGGTGTTCCCGTCGTCGGTGGGTTGTTGGTGGGACTCATTGCGAAGTTTGGCTCGGAGAAAATTCGCGGCCATGGAATCCCCGAAGCGATGGAGGCGGTACTGACTTCGCGCAGCCGCATCGAGGCAAAAGTGGCAATTCTGAAGCCGCTTTCGGCGGCCATCGCCATCGGCACCGGCGGACCGTTTGGCGCAGAAGGGCCGATCATTCAAACCGGCGGCGCCTTCGGTTCCCTCATCGGCCAGTTGTTCGCCACCACGGCGACAGAACGAAAAGTTCTGCTGGCGTGCGGCGGCGGCGCGGGCCTCGCGGCCACATTCAACGCTCCGGTCACCGGCATACTCCTGGCGATTGAGCTGCTGCTGTTTGAATTTCAGGCGCGCTCGTTCATTCCGGTGGTTATTGCGAGCGTCATGGCGGTCGTCGTGCGGTTGGCGCTCTTTGGCACCGGCCCGATGTTTCACATCGACGAAATTGACTATCATTTTGCGTCCGGCTTGCCGTTCTACCTGGCGTTGGGCTTGCTCTGCGGGCTGGCTGCCGTGGGATTCTCCGTCGCGCTCAAGAAGCTGGAAAAACTATTCGATCATTGGAAATCTTTGCCCAGCTTTCTGCATCCCGCCGTCGGCGCGCTTGGCTTGGGCATCGTGGGTTTTCTCTTTCCGCGTGTGCTCGGCTCCGGCTACGACACGATTGAAGACGTGTTGAACGCGCGCCTCGTTCTGAGCGTTCTGCTTCTGCTGCTTCTCCTCAAGGCGTTCGTGGTGCTGCTCTCGCTGGGTTCGGGAACCAGCGGCGGCACGCTTGCGCCCATGTTCATGATCAGCGCGGCGCTGGGCAGCACGTTCGCCCTGGTGGTGAACCGGTTGATTCCCGGCGCGCATCTGGTGCCGGCTGCCTACGCGGTCGCAGCGATGGGGGCGCTCTTGTGCGCGTCGGCGCGCGCGACGTTCACGTTTATGGTGTGCGCGTTCGAGACCACGCACGATTTTCACGCGCTGTTGCCGATCATGCTGGTGTGCATCGTGGCGGACGCGGTGGCGTACGCGCTGCTGCCGGATTCGATCATGACGCAGAAAATGTCGAGTCGGGGATTGACCGTCCCCGGCGGCTACGAGCCCGCCATTTTGAAAGCCGTGCGCGTAGCGGACCTCATGCGGCAGGAGGTCACCACCGTTCCGCCGGAGATGACGGTCGGCGAATTGGCCGGACACATGGGCCGCGTGGAATCCGGTTACGGTTTGCTGCGCGGCATGCCGATTGTGACGCGGGAGGGCCGGCTGACAGGCGTGGTGACGCAAGGAGACTTGATTCGTTCACTCGAGCGCGATCCCTCGGGGCGAGAGAGCGTATACGACGCAGGCGGCCACCCGCCGGTGGTAGCGTATCCCGATGAATTGGCGTACGACGCGTTGTTGCGAATGCTCGATCGCGATGTGGGGCGATTGCCCGTGGTGGGACGAGAAGAGCCGTCGCGGTTGGTGGGATATTTGAATCGCGCAAGTTTTCTCGATGCGTGGAGGCACAGAATCGACGAGGAGTTCGCGCGCGAGCCCGGCTGGCTCACCCGCCCGCACAAATAAAAAGCCTCGGGTAATCACCTGCGCCGGCGCGTTTCGGCACCGCCCCAGCGGTGACGAGATAAGCTGGAAGCTTACAAGAGTCGGCAGACAATTGTTTCTCGCCTCTTTTGGCAGTATATTCGGCCTGAAACACCAGTTCGATAGCGGTGTTTTTGGCCATGTTCAGCCTGCCAGCGGCGCCTCATGCGGGACTGTATAAAAGAGAACAGCGAGAACTCTTGACAGCCGCTACTTTGACGCCTGCAAGGAGATCAACTTATGCGAAACCGACTCCTCCAACTCGGCTTTCCAGTTTTTGCAGCTCTAACTGTGCTCTCGTTTCTCGTTCCTGCACGCGCCCAGGACGGCAAGCTTAGGATTCACTCAACGCCACCGCAAGCTTACGTTTTCGTGGACGGGAAGGCCATGCACGAGGCCAGTCGCGGCGCTTTTACACTTAGCGCGGGCGACCACACCGTTGACATTTACAACTATGGTTTCAAACCCGCGAACCGGAAAGTCACCATCGTCGCGGCAAAGACGACTAGCCTTGACGTTACGCTCGATGCCATTCCGGGCAATGTATCTGGTCCGTGGGGCTGCATCACTATTGAGGGGCCTCCCCGCGACGCTGTGCTTCTCGACGGGAAGACGCCCGACTTCTTTGTCGGCCACATCGATGAGTTCAACCATAACTGGTGGTGGAAACAGGAACTCATCGTCCCTGCTGGCAAGCACGAACTCACGATTCTGGAAGCGGACAAGGAAGCATGGTCCGGTTCGGTGGACGTCCCCGCCAACCAGCGTGTCGTCATCGACATTCCGAAAGGCGTCCGGAAGACCATCGCCTGGCCTCGAGGAGAACAACTCAAGTCTGTGCCGCGCTTTAAAGCCGGGATCGCCAGCGCCACGGTCGCTGTCGCCAAGCCCACCGCGCAGTTGAGCGCCAGCAGTACGCAGATCGACTGTAACGGTACGACGCAGCTCACGTGGGTGACTACCGAGGCCTCCCTTGTCAACATCTCCGGCCTTGGCAAAGTGGATCCGTCCGGCCAAAAATCGGTGCAGCTCTGCGCGAACACCACGTACGACCTGACGGCCTCGGGGCCTGGAGGGACCGCGGATTCTTCGCTCTCCGTAAACGTCAACACCGCAATCCAGGCAACGCTCTCCGCCTCGCCTGCGGAAGTCCACTACCAGCGCGTCGGCGACAAAGTGCTTGAACAGCCCACGACGACCGTGACGTGGTCGACTTCGAACGCCACTGCGATTTCCGTCGATCCACTCGGCTCGGTGGAGGCCTCGGGCAACCGCACCTTGGATATTTCGCCGCAACACACGAGTGCGGGGCCGGTTGACGAGACGATTTCCTACATACTAAAGGCCAGCAACCCCTCCGGCGCTTCCGAGACCCGCACGGCAACAGTTCATCTCACCGGCTCTATCGAACCCGCGGAGGAAGTGAAGCAACTTGAGACACGCCTGGCGCTCCGCAGTGTTTTCTTCCCCACTGCCCAGCCGACAGTCGAGAATCCAAATGCCGGTCTGGTGGCCAGCCAGGAGGAAACTCTGACCGCACTCGCTGCTGACTTCAAGAAGTACCTCGAATACAAACCGGATGCGCATCTCACCCTGAACGGTCATGCGGACCCGCGCGGCACGGTCGAATACAACAAAGCGCTTTCCGACCGCCGAGTTGCCAGCACAAAGCAATTCCTGATGGATCAGGGCATTCCAGGAGGCAACATCGAGACGGCCGGTTTTGGCAGCCAGCAAAATCTGACCGCCGACCAAGTCAAAGACCTTATCGCGCAGGATACCGATTTGAGTGCGGCGGATCGGAAGAAGATTCTCGGCAACTTGGCGGTGATTGTCCTTGCCCAAAACCGCCGCGTAGACATCGTGCTCAGCACGACGGGGGAACAATCCGTTCGCCAATTCCCCTTCAACGCTGCTGATTCGCTAACACTTCTCAATGTGAAGTCCATGCCTGCCGGCAAGAAGCCGACGGCAATGAAGAAACCGAAAACCAAGGCGCAGTAAGCTCGCGGCGATTGGTTCGTTTGAGTCAATTAGTGTGGTCTCAGAGTCGGGGGCGGCGCAGACTACCTGTGCGGGGCGTCATTAGGAAACCCCGTGCTGCCTAGGGCGGCGTTCCCGACTGCCGGGGCTGTGAGATCCGTCGCGACTTGTGTGCTATTTGAATCGTGCGAGTTTCCTCGAGGCGCGGAGACATCGAATCGACGAGGAGTTCGCACCCGAGCCGGGGTGGCTTACGCGGCGGCGAGGAAAGGAGGCCGCCGGGCAGCTCGCGCGCAAGTGAATTTCTGCCGGAGATGGTGTGACAACTTTGGCGTGCGTGTTCCTTCAGGAAACTGTTATCGCCTGCGACAATCCATAGGTAGCGGAATCCGAGTCCGCAGTCTATTCTAGTTCAGCCATTCGAGGGGCCAGCGCGGATGAAACGCATACAAACTCACCGGCGAAGCTGCTTATTCTTGTTCCAGTGCTTGGCAGCCATCGCAATCATCTTTCTTATTTCCTCAACTTGTTTGGCGCAGACGGCGCCAGCGGCCGGAACAGCCGGCGGTCCGCAGATTCAGCAACTGCTGAAGAATCCTGAATTGCTGACCGAGCTCGGAACTTTGACCCAGAGGCTCCAGCACGAACTTCAGTATCCGCCTCCGCGCAGTGGGAGCCGCCTCCTGCCCTTGCTGCCGGGAGCGACGGAGTCCTATGCGGCATTTCCGAACTATGGCGACGTGGCGCGTCAGGCGCTGCAAATTTTCCAAGACGAGCTCGAGAAAAGTCCCGCATTGCGCGATTGGTGGCAGCACGGTCCGCTGCAGGCGGCGGGCGGTCCGGTGCTCGATTCTTTGGCGAAATTCTCGCAACTTTCCCAATATCTGGGCGACGAAATTGTGGTCTCTGGCGCGATGGAAAGTTCACATTCACACTTTCTGGTGGTCGCGGAAGTCCGCAAGCCGGGCCTGAAGAATGCGCTCCAGCAGATATTGAACGCGCCCGGCAGCAAAACGCTGGGACACGTGCAGGTCCTGGACCCACAAGAGCTCGCTGGCGCGCATCCAAATCCGGCGGGACAGCAATTAGTGGTGCTCGTACGCCCTGACTACGTTGTGGCCTCGATGGACTTGGACACTCTTCGCAGCTTCAGCGCGCAATTGGACCGGGGAACGCGGGAATTCGGCTCGACCGCGTTCGGGCAACGGATCACGCTGGCGTACAAGGACGGCGTGACAGTTTTGGAAGCCGCTGATCTACAACGTCTTCTGACCCAGATCCCGTTCGGCTCGCAGAAGAAACAGAGGATTTTCCAGAGCACTGGATTCGCGGACATGAAATATCTGGTTTGGGAGCACAGGGCGAGCGCCGGTCAACCGGTGAGCCAGGCGGAATTGAGCTTCACGGGGCCGCGCCACGGCATCGCATCGTGGTTGGCGGCGCCTGCACCGCTGGGCAGCCTGGATTTCCTTTCGCCCGACGCGGCGTTTGCGGGCGCGGTGCAACTTAAAAATCCCGCCGCGATGTTTGATGATGTGCAGGCAATCGCGGACGCCTCGAATCCCGGCACCTTCGCTGCCCTTGAAATGATGGAGCAGGGCTTCCATCTCGACTTGAAAAACGATCTACTCGCGCATCTCGGTGGAGAGATCGGGTATCAGGTGGACATTACCGATATGCGCGCGCCGAAGTGGAGGGTCGTGCTCCGCGTCAGCGACCCGGGCGAGCTGCAAAAGACCCTGACCACGCTGCTGACGATGGGGCATGCGGTGTCCGAACAGTCCGAAGAGGGTGGCATCACCTACTACAAGGTGCGCATTCCCGCGCCGGGCAAACAGACCGAAATCAACTACGCGTTTGTGGACGGTTATCTGATTCTTTCCGGGAACCACGAGGGGGTCGCGGAAGCCATCCGGGCGCATCGGAGCGGCGAATCGCTGGGAAAATCAAAGAGGTTTCTGGCGGCATTGCCGCCGGGCCATCCATCGGGAATTTCGGCAGTGTTATACGAGGATCCTATCGCCTTGGCCGCGCGGAGTCTGCAGCAGCTTGGGCCGCAGATCGCCGGGCCTCTCGCGCAGTTGACCGGGACGGGATCGCCGCTTCTCTTTTGCGTCTATGGCGAGGACAGCGCAATCCACGAAGCGAGCAACAGCGTCGCGTTCGACGCCGGCGCGGCTTTGATCGTCGCGGCCGTCGCGATTCCCAACTTGCTGCGGTCAAAAACCGCAGCGAATGAGGCGTCTGCGATCAGTACGATACGCTCGATAAGCGTGGCTCAAGGCATTTACTCGGGTAGATATCCTGAGAGGGGTTTTGCGCCCGATCTGGCGAGCCTCGGGTCGGTTTCCAGCGGAACCGTCACCTATACGGCTGATCATGCGGGGCTGCTTGACGCGACGTTCGTGAATTCGAGTTGTACGGCTGGCGTGTGGTGCACAAACTCCGGATACCGTTTCGCGGTCAAGGCAGTTTGCCTGCAACAAGTGTGTGCGGATTTTGTGGTGGTGGCCACGCCCGTCAACAGCAGCACAGGGGAAAGAAGCTTTTGCGCAACTTCAAATGGGGTGATTCGGGCGCAGGCGGGCCCTCCCTTGACCGCGCCCTTGAGTGTGGCTGAGTGCCGAGCGTGGCGGCCTCTGCAATAGCGGAAACTCGGAATCTTCTTTCCATCCCACGCCGGGCAGTAACGCTGGTGTAGAGTTACCGTTTGCGCTACTCTCTCGCCGGAGTCGCGCTTCCCTCAACCGATGCTTTTCAAAGCTTTGAGTGCGGCCGTATTCGGCATTGACGCCTACCTGGTGGAAGTCGAGGTGGACGTGGGCTCGGGCCGCATGGGCGAGTTCCACGTGGTGGGCCTGCCGGACGTCGCCGTGCGCGAAAGCCGCGAGCGCATCGTTGCCGCGCTGAAGAATTGCGGATTCGATTTTCCCTACCCGCTGGGCGTCACCGTGAATCTCGCGCCCGCCGACGTGCGCAAGGAAGGCTCCGCATTCGATCTGCCCATGGCGTTGGGCATTCTCGGTTGCCAGGGAACATTCTTCGGGAAGGCGCTCGGCGGATTTGTGTTTCTGGGCGAGCTTTCGCTGGATGGCGGCGTGCGGCCTATCCACGGCGCGCTCTCCGCCGCGCTGGCGGCGCGCGAGCTTGGAATTCGCGCGCTGGTGGTGCCGGAAGCGAATGCGCGCGAGGCCGCGGTGGTGGAAGGCGTGGAAGTGTATGGCGTGAAATCGCTGCCACAGGCCGTGGATCTGGTGAACGCGCCGGAGACGTTCCAGCCCATTCACGTGGATTGCGGCGCTTTGCTGGCCGAAGCCGCGCAGTATCCCGTGGATTTGCGCGAAGTGCGCGGCCAGCAGGCCGCGAAGCGCGCGCTCGAAGTGGCGTGCGCGGGCAGTCACAATATTTTATTTTTGGGGCCGCCCGGCGCGGGCAAGACGATGCTCGCGAAACGCATCCCCACGATTCTGCCGCCGATGTCGCTCGCGGAAGCGATCGAGACGACGCGGATTCACAGCGTCGCCGGTGTGCTCGAGGATTCACGCGGGCTGGTGGGCACGCGGCCGTTCCGCGCGCCGCACCACACCATCAGCGACGCGGGATTGATCGGGGGCGGAGCGATTCCGCGGCCGGGCGAAGTGTCGCTCGGGCACAACGGTGTTTTGTTTCTCGATGAGTTGCCGGAATTTCAGCGCAACGTGCTGGAGGTGCTGCGCCAGCCGCTCGAAGAAGGCGCGGTGACGATCGCGCGCGCGGCGCTCTCGGTGACGTTTCCCTCGCGCTTCATGCTGGCCGCGGCGATGAATCCGTGCCCCTGCGGATTTTTCGGCGATCCGACGCGCGATTGCCATTGTTCGCCGCCACAGATCCAGCGCTACGTCTCCAAGATTTCGGGGCCGCTGCTCGACCGCGTGGACATTCACATCGAGGTGCCTGCGGTGAAGTACAAGGAGCTGCGCGGGGCATCGGACTCCGAGGATTCCAAGGCCGTGCGGGAACGCGTCGTGCGGGCGCGGAAGCGACAGATGGAACGATTCGCCGGAGAAAAGAAATTATATGCGAACGCGCAGATGCCGCCGCGGTTGATCCGCAAGCATTGCGCGATCACCGAAGAAGGAGAGAAGTTGCTGGAGAACGCCATCGCGCGGCTGGGTCTTTCGGCGCGGGCGCACGACCGAATTCTGAAGGTTTCGCGGACGATTGCGGACTTGGACGCGTCTGAGGGGATCGAGCCGCGGCATTTGGGTGAGGCGATTCAATACCGGACGCTGGACCGGACGTATTGGGCATGAAGCCAGCAAGTAGCGTAAATTTGCCGACGGCCAGTGCTATCCTTTTTATGGAATGGGCTCGTTTGCCCTGTGGCCTCTCGGAATTGCGAGCAAGAGTTTGGCGCCATGAAGACCTTTCTACGGAATCATAAGAAGCTCGCCGCGGCCTTGACGGTCCTCCTCATTATTCTGGCTTTTTTCGCGGTGGAGACCATTTCGGTTACGCTTTGGCCCCGGTACGTGGATCCCGTGATGGCGCGTCTCGTAGCGCGCCGGGATATTGCCGTCGGTAGATATCGGATGTTGGAACTCGGCTTGCCTCCTCTTTGGCTCCCCAAGTACGAGCAATTGCTCGCCCAGCGCTACGGTATAGGTTCCCAACGGGTCGCCGGTTGCATCGTGACCCCATCGCAGCTCGCCTATGTCGAAAGCTATAACGAGGCTGTCGAGGCCGCACTAAATCGGAAGTACGGTCGTGATGTTTTCGATGAGTGCTACCATGACGCCCTCGGTGCCTGGAAAAGCGCGTCAGGGCAGGCAGCGTCTGTAACTCCCCCTTAGCTGTCCTTTTCCGCCTGTTTCGTCGTTTCTGGTCTCCTGCCCACTCCGAGCAGATTGCGGCCGGAAGGCTACACTCGCTTCGTGAGGCTCCGCACTTCTTGCCTAATCATTGACTTCCCCGAGCGCGCTGTGCTACCCATACTCCGCCTCAGCGTGGGACAGGCGGAATGGCCGAAGCTACGCAACGCATCGAAGTGACGCTGGAGACGCTCGTCGAGAGCGTGCAACTCGCCGAAGATATCTGTCTGCGCATTGCGGAAGCGGCGGGCTTCGATGAGGACGACCGCTTCAAAATCGGCATGTCCGTCCGCGAAGGCGTGATCAACGCGGTGAACTACGGCAACGGCAAGCAGCGCGAGAAGAAAGTCCACCTGATTTTCGAGCTGGGGCCCGAGAAGATGCAAATTCACGTGCTGGATCAGGGGATCGGCTTCGATCTTGCCGCCGTACCCGACCCGCTGGCCGACGAAAATCTCCTGCGCTCCTCCGGCCGCGGCATTTTCCTGATGCGCTCGTTCATGGACGAATTCGACGTGCGCCGCGGCGGAAACGGCGGCGCCGAGATCGTCATGTCCAAGCGCTACCCCCACCTGCGCAGCCCCGCCAAACCCTGACGGCGGCCTTGACTCCGGGGAACTTTTGCGCCAGCATAGCGGCGCTTTTGCCGGAGTTGTAATTCCGTAGGGTACGTGGGGCCGCGCTTGGGTGCTCACTCGCGCTGGAGGCGCCGGACTTAGTCGTGCCACTGACTGGCGTTACATACCAGCAAACGGCGAATTCAAGTTTGAAGGAGCAAGAAGTTGGCCAGAGAACAAGGTGTCGTGAAGTGGTTCAACGCCTCCAAAGGGTATGGGTTCATCCAACGCCAGTCCGGGGAAGATGTGTTCGTACATTTCTCGGCGATCCAGATGGAAGGCTACAAGACCCTGAACGAGGGCCAGATGGTGGAGTTTGAAGTCCGCCAGGGCCCGAAGGGTTTTCAAGCCGAAAACGTCACCGCCGCAACATAGTTTGGAAACGACAGATCGCGCGGGCCTTGGCTGCGAAAGCGGTCAAGGCCCGCGAGTTTTTTGGGGGAGCTGGAGAGGCGATCCACCGATCCCCGATCCCAGTAGGACAGGCACTCCTGCCTGTCCGGAATCTTGTTATTCGCGCACCGCGCGGGGCGCGGAAGAAAGAGGACAGGCAGGAGTGCCTGTCCTACTAAGACCTCACCGCACACGCGCCACCTGCCGGCCCAATTGAACGGTAACAAGCGAGGGAGCACACGAGATGGAGATCAAGAGAATCGGCTCGCAACCGTCCGTCAAGGGGCCGTCGGAGTGGTTCACCGGCACGGTGCGGATCGATGCGCTATTTCAGGCGCCCGAGCCCGCGCTGGTCCAAGGCGCCAGCGTAACTTTTGAGCCGGGCGCGCGGACGGCGTGGCATACGCATCCGCTCGGTCAGACGCTCATCGTCACGGCTGGCTGCGGTTGGGCGCAGCGCGAAGGCGGACCCATCGAGGATATCCGGCCGGGCGATGTGGTCTGGTTCTCACCCGGCGAGAAACACTGGCATGGGGCGACGCCGACCACGGCCATGACGCACATCGCCATTCAGGAAAAGCTAGACGGCAAGGTCGTGGACTGGATGGAACACGTCAGTGACGTGCAATACCACAAGTAATCTTGCGGGCGGGCGGCGCGGTTTTTGACCTAGAATCTTAGGGCCCCCGTTCTTCGTCCGCCGGGGCGGAGAGGGTGGGACTTTTCGGAATGACATACAGAACTGCTAGTAGTCGCTCGAACCGATCTGATCCCTATAACAGTAGACCGATCCCCTGGGCAGAAACTGTCAAACCCAAGACCCAATCCCGTAACTCGGTGTAAATCTACGGAAGTGGTATCATCCACATCTTTATGTGCCGTCACGAAAAATGAAAGGCCCGGCCACCCGCCGGCAGACAGGACTGGGAGTTTAGATGCGCATTTCGATGACCCGGATCATTCTTTACGTTCGGGATGTCGCTCTCTTAAAGTCGTTTTACCAAACGCATTTCGGCTTTCGCCTAATCGAAGAAATTAGCGGTGAATGGGCCGTGCTTTTGGCGGGACAGTTCGAGTTAGCATTGCATCTGGTTGGACCATCCTATCGAGGTACTCCACTGGGGCCCAAGCAGTCGAATGCCAAGCTGGTCTTCACTGTCGATTCGGGATTATCAGAGTTGCGAAGTAGGCTGGAGCGGGCCGATGTGCCAGTTGGCGAAATAAAGCGCTTTCGAGGTTTCGCTTATTCTATGTGTGACGGACGGGATCCGGAGGGAAACGTCTTTCAGCTTTCCGAATTGGATTGAAGGATGGCGGATTGGATGACGCGGGTGGCACAGCCTTTGACGTGAGGGTGGCGCATCCGTGCCTCCGCTGGGGATTGTCCCGAGGACCTGTGATAGGATTGCCGATTGGAAATTAGGCGGAGGAATACGCAGTGGCGCAACATATCTCGCGCAAGGATCTGAAGAAGGACGAAATTCGGGCCGGCTTCGTGCACGGCGCCGAGGCGGTGGCGTCGCACCAGCGGCAAGTGTGGACGATTGGCGGAGTCGTCCTGGTGGTGGCGCTGGCCATCGTGGGCTGGCGGTTCTACACGCAGCGGCAGACACTGAAGGCGGCGTCGGAACTCGATTCCGCGATGAAGGTTTTTCAGGCGCAGGTGCGCGACGCGAACACTCCGCCCGATCAGCAGCCGATGCCCGGCGAAGTGACGTATCAGGATTCCACGACAAAATTTACGGACGCGGAGAAGCAATTCTCGCAGATCGCCGCGAAGTATCCGCACACGCGGCCGGGCCTCGAAGCGGGGTATTACGACGCGCTGTGCAACGTGCAACTCAACAAGAACGATCAGGCCGAGCGCGAATTGAAAACGCTAGCTTCCGGCAACGATGCGGATTTTGCCGGCCTCGCCAATTACCAGCTCGCCTTGCTCTACGACAAGACCGGCCGCGGCGCGCAAGCGGCGGCGATCTATCAGCAACTGGTGGATAAGCCGACGCTGCTGGTGCCGAAAGCGCTGGTGCTGCTGAGTCTCGCGGACTCTTACAGCAAGAGCAATCCGGCGCAGGCCACCAAGCTCTACAATCAAATCAAGCAGGAATATCCTGATTCGCAAGCGGCCACTCAAGCCGATCAGCGCCTCCAGATCTTAAACGCCAAGTCCTAACTCGGCGCACGCGACATACGCTAGAAGCTATCTCACAAATGCTTGGGTGCCGGATGCATGCCCACTTCAGGGGCTAAAGCCCCATGTTTTGTGCGGCTTATTGTCGGAGCTAAAGCTCCGACCCCCTAAAACCCATTTATGAGATGGCTTCTCGTGAGTCACCTTGCGGTGGCACAGCCACTCTTGGCTGTGCGTGTGCCAGGTGCCCCGGCTTGCGCACGCAGGCAAGAGTGCCTGCGCCACCAAAACCAACCTGATCTTGCAAAGTGACCCACCTCCCGACAGACACAAAGATTGGTGCCGCCCGTGCCCGCGTACTGCCATAGAATGGCAGCATGCCGCTGGCATCCTATGCCATGGACGTCCGCGCCACGCGCGGGCGCCGGTATCCCGAGCCGGCGCATCCCTATCGCAACGACTATGCGCGCGACCGCGATCGCGTGATTCACTCGCGGGCTTTTCGCCGGCTCGAAGCGAAGACGCAGGTTTTCACCACTCGGTATTCGGACCATTTTCGCAACCGGTTGACGCACACGCTCGAAGTGGTGCAGATCGCGCGGACCATCGCGGGCGCGCTGGATCTGAACACCGACCTCACGGAAGCGCTCGCGCTGGTGCACGACATCGGCCATCCGCCGTTCGGCCACGCGGGCGAGCGCAAGCTGGACGAATTGGTGCGGCCGCACGGCGATCGCTTCAATCATAATTTGCAGGCGCTGCGGACGGTGGAGCACTTCGAGCAGCGGTATCTGGATTTTCCGGGATTGAATCTGACGTTCGAGGTGCGCGAAGGCATCATCAAGCATTCCCGGGATTACGACGCGGCGCAATTCCCCGAACTGAGCGAGTACCTGCTCAGCGAGCGGCCGCCGCTCGAAGGGCAACTCATCGACCTGGTGGATGAGATCGCGTACAACACGGCCGATCTCGACGACGGGCGTGAGGCGCACCTGCTGGAGCCGGACGCCATCAGCGCCGAAGTGAGGATGTTCGCGAGGCCGTACGCTGAAATTCAAAAGACGTATCCTTCCGCAAGGGAACAACTGAAATTCAACGAGGCGATCCGTCGCGTGATCGACCGGCTGGCTACGGATTTGATCGAGCACACGCGCAGCGCGATCGGGGTCGCGGGCATTCGCACGGTCGAGGACATTCGCAAAGCGCCGCGGAGGCTGGTGGGCTTCAGCCCATCGGTGGCGGGAGAAAACGCCGCGCTGAAGCGATTCTTGCAGACGCGGCTCTACAACCATCATGCCATCGTGGAAGACCGCGAGCGCGGAGTCGCGGCGCTCGAACAATTGTTCCGCTACTACCTGGACCGGCCGGAGTCCATGCCGCCGTATTTTGCAGCCGAAGCGAGACGCTCGCCGCGGCACCGCGTGGTGTGCGATTACATCGCCGGCATGACCGACCAGTACCTGCTGCGGCTGCATCAGGAGCTTATCGGGACGCCGGAGTCCCGCGGGGAAGCCGCTGCGGCGCCGAAAATCCGCACGCGGTAGTGGCGAATTGCTTCGCAAACGCGTTTTTTTCGCGGATTTTCTTGACATGCACAGACCGGGGGTTTAGTTTGCCAAACCAAGTTTCGGTGACGCGTCGGCCGGCTAGCTAGATGCGACGCACAGGAGGAAGTATGAGACTGGGGAGAATAGCACTCGGCGTACTGGTGACCATGACCATCTGCCTGGGGTTGGGGGCGGCGCAGACCGCCCAACAAGACCGCAGAAATTTTTGGGCGCTCAACAACACCGGCAAGGAAGTGAAGTCGTTCTTCGTCTCGCCGCATTCGAGCACCGATTGGGGTAACGATATTTTGGGCCGGGCAACGCTTCCGGACGGGATGGGCACGCTGATCTATTTCAATTCGAGCATCCAGACAGGCTGCAATATGGATTTCAAGCTCGTCTATTCGGACGACACGGCGCAGGTCTACACGCAGGGAAGAGACGTCTGCCAGATTCACGCGGTAGAGTACAACCCCGACACATCGGACGCATTCTGACGCAGCGGGCGTCCTGAACACTTAGGGGCCGGCAAGGTGATCCGAGGAGCGCCAGCCGACCAAGACAGAGTAGAGTTCCCGGGGTGAAACGCTTAGTTTGCCCTTCCTAGGCGGGCTTGGGGGGCTTCCTTGACTTGGTCTGGGCGGGCCTTATAATGACCATTCGTCCTGAAGCCGCGCTAAAAACATGTTTCTAGACATTAAAGAACTGGCGCTGCACAAGATCCGGATCCAGAAGAGCTATGCCCCGGGGACTCTGGATCTGCGCGCCGGGGAGTGCCGGCAGATCGAACCGCTGGAGGTTCGAGCCACGGCGGAACTGGTGGACAGTCACATTCGCATCACCGGAGGTCTCCGGACGCGGCTGGAGATGGTTTGTGCGCGTTGCCTGGAACCGGTTGTGGAAGAGGTCAGCCGGGATTTTGATCTGTTTTACAAGCCGCTAACCCTGATTGGCCGTGAGGAGGAGGTTCGCCTCAAGTTAGGGGATACGGAGGTCGCGTTTTTTGAAGGCGAGGGCCTATTTTTGGCCGACGTGCTGGCCGAGCAAGTGCTTTTGGCATTGCCAATGAAGGTCATTTGCCGCAGCGATTGCCGCGGCCTGTGTCCACAGTGCGGCGCCAACCTGAACGGGGAGGAGTGCCGCTGCGAGTCCCACGCGGCCGACCCTCGACTGGCGTCGCTCGGACGGATCAAGCAGGACTGGTTCAAGAAGCAATAGTCATTTTCAAGAGCTAATTCCAGAATGCCCTCTCCAGAGAGAGGGGGGTAGAAGGAGTCGGTATGCCTAATCCCAAGCGTCGCCATTCCAAGAGACGCACGAGTCAGCGGCGCGCGCACGATCACTTGAAGTCGCCGGCGCTCGGCGAGTGCCCGAATTGCCACGAAATGAAGCAGCCGCATCAGGTGTGTCCGCACTGCGGTTACTACAAGGGGCGCGAAGTGAAGGATACGTCGGCCTGAGCGTTTCTCCGGCGATCCGCGCAATCCCACCGCCGGAAATTCCGAGACCATTTTTGCGGCGGATGCCGCGAGCAGTTGCAGTGGCCCGCGACCCGAGGTAAAAGGACGCGTTAGGGCAAGTCCGGGGACTGACGAAAATGCGGCACGCGCGATCGGCCGCGCGGCCGCGAGCAGGAATCGATCCAGGGAAGCCCAGCGAGCTTCCAGTTGCGGGTGGGGCCTGAGCCGGGGGCAAGGCCCGGAAAGCAGAAAATTTCATGGGCAAGCTGGCGTTCATGTTTCCCGGACAAGCTTCGCAATATCCGGGAATGGGGAAGGACATTGCCGAGAAGTTCCCGGCGGCGGCCGCGGTGTTTGCCGAGGCGGACCGCGTTCTGGGGTTTTCGGTCTCCAGCATGTGTTTCGGGGGAGACGAGGAAGCCCTTAAGAAAACCGCGAATACGCAGCCGGCCATTCTGACGGTTTCGGTGGCGGCGTACCGCGTGCTGGAAGAAAAGGGAATTCGGCCGGACTACGTGGCCGGACACAGCCTGGGGGAATTTTCCGCGCTGGTGGCGGCAGGATCGGTGAATTTCGCGGACGCCGTGCGACTGGTGCGGCGGCGTGGCGAATATATGCAGGAAGCGGTGCCGGAAGGCCAAGGCGCGATGGCCGCGATCCTGGGGATTTCACCGGGACAAGTGGCGGAGTTGTGCAGGCGATCGGCGGAGAAAGAAATTGTGGCGCCGGCGAACCTGAATTCGCCCGAGCAGACGGTGATTTCCGGAAACGCGGCGGCGGTGAAACGCGCCGTGGAGTTGGCGTCGCAAGCGGGCGCCAAGCGCGCGGTGATGTTGCCGGTCTCGGCGCCATTTCACAGCGAATTGATGCGTCCGGCGGCCGTGCGGCTGGAAACGGATTTGCGCGCGACGCAGTTTGGTCCGCTGGCGATTCCGCTGGTGACCAATGTGGATGCGGAGATCATCACGTCCGGCGAGGAAGCGCGCGATGCGCTGGTTCGCCAGGTGACGCTGCCGGTGCTGTGGGAGCAATCGGTGCGGGCGCTGCTCGATGACGGGGTGACGACGTTTGTGGAAGTCGGGCCGGGCCGCGTGTTGAGCGGATTGCTGCGGCAGATCGACCGCTCGGTGCACTGCGTGAACGTCGAAGATGAGAAGTCGCTGGTGACCGCGCTGGAGAAATTGGAACAGGCGCGCGGCGAAACCACTGAGGCTTGACCCGAGGAGCGATTCCCGTACGCCATGTTTGACCTGAAGGGAAAAACCGCGCTGGTGACGGGCGCTTCGCAGGGAATCGGCCGCGCGATTTCGCTGGCCCTGGCGAAGTCCGGAGCGCGCGTGGCGCTGGCGGCGCGCAGCGTGGAGAAATTGAACGGTGTCGCCGGGGAAATTGCGGCGGCCGGCGGGGAGGCCTTCGCGATCGCGATGGATGTTGCGGAAGCGGAACAGGTCAAGGCGGGGTTCCGTCAAGCCGTCGAAAAATTGGGCCGGCTCGATATTCTGGTGAACAACGCGGCGTTGACGCGCGACGGCCTGGCGATCCGGATGAAGCAGGACGATTGGGACGCGGTGCTGCGCACGAACCTTACGGGCGCGCATCTTTGTTCGCAGCAGGCGCTAACCGTGATGTTGCGCCAGCGCTCCGGCCGGATCATCAATGTGACGTCCGTGGTGGCGGAAACGGGCAACGCCGGGCAAGTGAATTACGTCGCGGCGAAGGCCGGACTCATCGGCTTGACGCGGGCGCTCGCGGTGGAGGTGGCGTCGCGGAGCATCACCGTGAACGCCGTTGCGCCGGGATTCATCGTTTCGCCGATGACGGACCCATTGCCGCAGAAAGTGAAAGACGATTTGATGACGCGCATTCCTTTGGGGCGGATGGGGACGGATGCGGACGTGGCCGCGGCGGTGGTATTCCTCGCGAGCGACGAGGCCGGCTACATCACGGGCGCGGTGCTGGACGTGAACGGCGGAATGCGAATGGGCTGAGCCCCGGCGGCCCAGCGTGGTTGACCTTGCGCGAGTGCCTGCATAGAATGTACAGGTTTTATTGACACGCCGAGTGCCGTAATCCTGGAGCACAGAACCGTTAGAGCGGAGGCAAAACAGCATGGCAAGTGTGGAAGAACGCGTCAAACAGATTATCGTGGAGCAGTTGGGAGTGGACGAAGGAGAAGTGACGCCGACGGCCTCGTTTGTGGACGATTTGGGAGCGGATTCGCTCGACACGGTGGAACTGGTGATGGCGTTTGAAGAGGCGTTCGGCATGGAGATTCCCGACGAAGATGCCGAGAAGATCACCACGGTCAAAGACGCGATCGAGTACATCGATAAGCACGCTTCGGCCAAGAAGTAAATCGCCGCAGTCCGAATACCGCACAGGAGAGAGGTGTCTTTGAGCCGCCGGGTGGTCGTAACGGGCGTCGGTTTGGTCTGTGACTTGGGAATCGGCACCGAGGATGTCTGGCGGAATCTCGTCGTCGGCACCTCGGGAATCGGCCCCATCACGCAGTTCGACGCGGCGGCATACGACTGCCGCGTGGCGGGCGAAGTGCGCGGGTTCGAGCCGCTGAACTGGTTCGAGAAAAAAGAGTTGAAGAAAGTCGGCCGGTTCATCCAGTTCGCGATGGCGGCCACGGATTTTGCGGTGCGGATGTCGGGTTTTACCGTGACGCCGGAGATCGCCGATTCCACGGGCGTGTTCATTGGGACGGGCATCGGCGGATTCGACGTCATCGAGCGTGAACACACCAAGCTGTTACAGGGCGGGCCCAGCCGGGTCTCGCCATTTTTTATTCCCGCCTCCATCGCGAATCTCGCGTCCGGGCATATCTCGATTCGCTACGGCGCGCGCGGCCCCAATTCCGCGACGGCGACGGCGTGCTCGGCTTCGGCGCACGCGGTGGGCGATTCCTTCAAATTGATTCAGCGCGGCGCGGCGGATGCGATGATCTGCGGGGGCACGGAAGCCGCGGTGACGCCGATGAGCATCAGCGGATTCGCAGCGATGAAGGCCCTTTCAACGCGCAACGATGAGCCGGGACGCGCCAGCCGCCCGTTCGATCTGGGGCGCGACGGCTTCGTGGTGGGCGAAGGATCGGGAATTCTGATTTTGGAGACGCTGGAGCTCGCCCAGAAACGCGGGGCGCCGATTCTCGCGGAACTCGTGGGCTACGGAATGAGCGGCGACGCGTACCACATCACGCAGCCGGCCGAAAACGGCGACGGCGCGTACCGCGTAATGAAGGCGGCGATGCGCGACGCGGAGATCGCGCCGGAGCAAGTGGGCTACATCAACGCGCACGGGACTTCGACCCCGTTGGGCGACGCGATCGAAACGGTGGCCATCAAGCGGGCGTTCGGCGAGAGCGCGAAGAAGATTCCCGTCAGCTCGACGAAATCCATGACGGGCCACCTGCTTGGCGGCGCCGGCGGGCTCGAAGCCGGAATCAGCGTGCTCGCGCTGCACCGTAAGACGGTACCGCCCACGATCAATTACGAGGTGCCGGATCCGGCCTGCGATCTCGATTACGTTCCGAATCATGCGAGGGAGGCGGCAGCGCAGTACGCGCTGTCGAACTCGTTTGGATTTGGCGGCACGAACGCCGCGCTCGTATTCAAACGCTGGGACGATCGCTAGCACGCTGAGGCGCCGCTGTGAAGATTCTCGCCTGCATCAAGCAAGTTCCGGCCAAAGATGCGCCGCTCGCCATCGCCGAAGGGGGCGCGTGGATCCGCGAGGCCAACGTCACTTTCGAGATGAACGAGCCGGACAGCTTCGCTCTGGAAGAGGCGCTACGGCTGAAGGAAAAGCATGGCGGCGAAGTTGTCGTGATTTCGATGGGGCCGGAGCGCGTCAAGCAAACGATTAAAGAGGCCCTGGCGAAGGGCGCCGATCGCGGCATCCACGTTGCGGATGAGAAATTTTACGCTTTGGACCCGCTGAGCGCGGCGCGATCGCTCGCCGCGGCCATCGCCAAGGAATCGCCCGATCTCGTGCTCACGGGATTGCAGAGCGACGACCACGGGTTCGGTCAGACGGGCGTGTTGCTTGCCGCGCTGCTGGACCTGCCGCACGCGACCCTCATCATGCAAATTGAGGTGACCGGCGGCCGGATGAAACTCAAGCGCGAGCTCGAGGCCGGCTGGTTTCAGTGGGTGGAATCGCCGTTGCCCGCGGTGTTGACGATTCAATCCGGCATCAACAAAGTGCGCTACGCGACGCTCAAGGGCATCATGGCGGCGAAGAAAAAAGAGATTGCGACCATCGCGCGCGAATCGCTCGGCGTCACAAGCGAGGCGACGCAGCGCATCGAGCGGATTTACGTGCCGCAGAAGACGAAGAAGACGGAGTTTATTTCCGGAACAGCGAAGGAAGCGGCGGGGAAATTGATTGAGAAGCTGCGGCACGAAGCGCGAGTGCTGTAGGCTGCGCTGCGATTGAGTTTCATGCGGGAAACTTCATGAATGTTCTGGTGATTACCGAGCAGCGCGACGGCAAGTTCAATCCGACGAGCTTCGAGGCGCTGGCGGCCGGCCAACAGATTGCGGCGGAGACGCAAGGGCGGCTCGCTGGCGTCGTCATCGGCAAAGGTGTTGCGGCGCTTGCGGACGAACTCGCGAAGGTGAAGCTCGACGAAGCCTGGCTGGCCGAGCACGAGCTGCTGGAGGCGTACACGCCGGATAGTTACACCATTGCGCTCTCACAGGTGATCGCACAGGCCAAGCCCGATCTGATTTTGCTGCCACATACCTATCAGGTACGGGATTTCGCGCCCAAGCTGGCGGCGTCGCTCGGCAAGGGAATGATCGGAGATTGCGTCGGCTACCGGAATGAAAACGGGAAACTCATATTTGTGCGGCAAATGTTTCAGGGGCGGACGGCAGCGGACGTCACATTCCTGGGCGATGGGCCGTGTTTTGCGTCGCTACAAGCCGGAGCATTTCGCGGCGATCAACTGGCGCGGGGCGCGTCGCCGGCTCCGGTGAAAACAGCGGCGGTGGAATTGAAGCCCGAACAGATTCGCACCAAGCCGTTGGAACTGTTCCGCGAAGCCAAGCAGGCCGTGGATTTGACGCAGGCGCCGATTCTGGTGGCCGTGGGGCGGGGAATTAAAGCGGCGGAGAATATCGCGCTGGCGGAAAAACTTGCGAAGGCGCTCGGCGCGGAATTGTGCGCTTCACGGCCGATTTGCGATGAGGGCTGGCTGCCGATGGATCGTCAGATCGGAAGCTCGGGGCAAACCGTGTCGCCGAAATTGTATCTGGCGCTGGGCATCAGCGGAGCGATCCAACATGTGGTGGGGATGAAGGGTTCGCGGACGATCGTGGCCATCAACAAGGATGCGAATGCGCCGATTTTTGAGGTCGCGGACTACGGGATCGTCGGCGACATCTTCGAGCTGATTCCGGCGCTGACGGAAGAACTCTCCAAGAGCGCGTAGCTCGGACTCCTCGCTGGCCTGGGCAATCCTGTCCGAATTTCCTCTGTTCGTCTCCGTGTTCTCTGTGTTACTTCTTTCTCGGCAGCACAACGGCTACGCCCAGAAGGGCTGCAACTAACACAGAGGGCACCGAGAGCACAGAGAAAGAGCCGGGATCGGACGAGCCATCCATGCGAGCGAACGACAACACGATTGCGCGACTCTTCTTGCAGGATGCGGAAAGCCGCTTCAAACAATACCTCTCCCGAATTCAGCACTGCCTTGGGGAATTGAGCGAAGAGGAGATCTGGTGGCGGCCGAACCAGAACTCCAATAGCGCCGGCAATTTGGTTCTGCATCTTTCGGGCAACGTACGGCAGTGGATTATCTCCGGGCTGGGCGGTGCGGCCGACAGACGCAAGAGAGACTTAGAGTTTAGCGAGCGCGGGCCGGTGCCGCGGCGGGAACTTGTTGCGCGGCTGCGCGCGACGGTCAACGAGGCGCGCCGGATATTGCGGAGGCTCAGAGCAGCGGATTTGGCGCACAGGTACACAATTCAAGGATTCCAGATTACCGGGCTGGCAGCCGTTTCCCACGTTTACGAACATTTCTCGCATCACGCGGGCCAGATTATCTACATCACGAAGATGCTGCATGGCAAAGACCTCAGGCTGACCAAACTGCCGGCGCTCAAGAGGAAGTAACCACGCGGAAACGCGCGCGCGAATGGCGCGCGCGGGCTTCTGCTAAGATAGCCGCGGCATGAGCGCTGAACGCGAGCGGCTGGATGCGGACGTTCTGATTGTCGGCGCGGGGCCGGCAGGGCTCGCTTGCGCGCTGCATCTTGCAAACCTAATCAAGAAACACAATGAAACAAATCCTGAATCGAGGCTTTTCCCCGAGAATATTTATGTGCTCGAGAAGGCGCGGGAGATCGGCGCGCACCAACTCTCCGGCGCGGTGATGGACCCGCGCGGGCTGGCGGAACTCGTGCCGGATTTCGAGAAGTCGGCGCCGCTGGATGCTGCGGTGACCGATGACGCCGCTTTTTTCCTCACTTCTTCCTCCGCTTGGAAATTTCCAATTACGCCGCCGCCGCTGCGGAATCATGGCAATCACATTGTTTCGCTGAGCAAACTGACGAAGTGGCTGGGCGGCCTCGTCGAGAAAGCGGGCGTGAATTTATTTACGCAGTTTGCGGGAGCGGAGCTGTTGTACGACGGCGAACGCGTGGCGGGATTGTTGACCGAGGATAAGGGCGTCGGCAAAGACGGCAAACCAAAGGACAATTACACGCCGGGCTACGAATTGCGCGCGAAGATTACCGTGCTGGCGGAGGGGCCGCGCGGTTCGCTGACGAAGGAGATGGTTTCGCGGCTGCGCCTCGACGGAATCAATCCGCAGGTGTACGCGATTGGAATTAAGGAGCTTTGGGAAGTGCCGCCGGGACGCATCGCCGCGGGATACGTGGCGCACACGATGGGCTGGCCGCTCGATTCGAGCCTGCACGGCGGCGGCTGGATGTACGGTATGCGCGAGGATCGCGTGTCGGTGGGGCTGGTCGCGAGTCTCGAATATCACGATCCGCTCTTCGATCCGCACGAGGCGTTTCAGCGCTACAAAACACACCCTTTCATTCGCCGCGTGCTCGAAGGCGGGAAGCTCGTGCGGTACGGCGCGAAGACGATTCCAGAAGGCGGCTGGTACTCGATGCCGCGCACTTACGCGGACGGAGCTTTGATCATCGGAGATTCCGGCAGTTTTCTAAACGGCGCGCGGCTCAAAGGAATTCATCTCGCGATTAAGAGCGGGATGCTCGCCGCGGAGACGATTTTCGATGCGCTACAGGCCGGAGACACTTCAGCGAATGCGCTGAGCGCATTCCCGAAAAAAGTAGAACAAAGTTGGATCAAGAAGGAGTTGTGGGCGGTGCGCAATTTTCATCAGGGATTCGCGCACGGACTCTACTCGGGCCTATTCAACGTGGGATTGCAGATGATCACGGGTGGACGCGGAGTGGCGGATCCCCTGCACGTGGCTCCCGGTCATACGGCATACCGCAAGATCGATCCGAAGCGTCCGGCGCCGGCGCGATTTGCGGGCGACGGCAAGCTGACGTTCGATCGTTTGGGCGATGTCTACCACTCCGGGACACGGCACGAGGAAGACCAGCCGTGCCACCTGCACGTGGCCGATACGAATGTTTGCGCGACGAAGTGCGCGGAAGAGTACGGCAATCCCTGCCAGTATTTTTGTCCTGCGGCGGTCTATGAAATGGTGCGCGAGAAAGATGAATTGCGGCTGAAGATCAACGCCGCGAACTGCGTTCACTGCAAAACGTGCGACATCGCCGATCCCTACCAGATTATTACCTGGGTTCCTCCAGAAGGCGGGGGCGGGCCGAATTACGAGGGGATGTAGGGGAGGCTGACAGCGCGATAGCCGCCGTCAGGGCCGCAGGCCGTAAACATCCAGCTCCGACTGCGTTCCGACGTAGACTTTTCCATTCGCGACGGTAGGCACGCCGAATTTCACCGGGGCACCCGCGGCGTCGCTTGGATTTTGCGCGCTGTCGTACAGTTCATTCGTGAGATTCGTGGCGTCGTAGGCGCGGAGGATCGCCGGGCCGCTGGTTTTGTAATTCGAGGCGTCGATGATCCAGACGACTCCATTCGTGCCGAAGTTCGCGGAGATTGCCGGCGATGGTGCGCGCGTCGAGCCGCCAAACACGGCGGAAGAGAAGGAGGTCGGGGCTGTGGCCATCGGCATCGCATTCGAAGAAGAGACCGGATAGATTCCCAGCGAACCGCCGCCCGGCGCGAGATACACCCTCACGACGCCTAACGAATCCTTCCAGATTGCCGGAGTGCCATAGAGCGTGGGCGAAAAATTCATGCCTTGCACCGGCGTGGTTTCGGGACACGTTTGCGCGAGGCCGCCCGTGTATTTGCCGAGATTGGTGCGGTCGAGCAGGAATACATCACCTGCCTTATCGCCGGTGAGCAGGAGATACGGGTGGGCGGAACTAGCGCCGTCCGGGACGATCACGACCCCGAACGGGCCCATATCTTGATCCTTGCTCGAGAGCACTTCAGGGTCGCACGGTGCGAAGTAATCGACGACGGACAAAGTCTTGGGATCGAGCTTCAGCAAGCTTTCGCCGTAGTCGCTTTCGGAAGGCAAGCCAGCTCCAGTGAGGCTGGTGTCGAACGCGCCATTTCCGGAGGCAACGTAGATGAATCCCGTGTCCGGATCCACTGACGGCGCGGCGGCACCAAGCCAGATTCCGCCTTCCGAAGGTATTCCGTTCGGAGTGTCGTTAAAAACCTCAAGTTGTTGAAGCGTCGTCGCGTCGTAGGACAGCAGCCAGCCGTGATACGGATCCTTGTCTCCATGCGACGCGAACGCGATGTAGACCACTTTGTTGAGAAGCAAGAGGGCAGCGCGTTGATTCTCCGTCAGAGGATTGAAAAGCACCACGCTGCCGGGCCCGCAGGCGCCGGCGCCGACGCTGCCGTCGCCACTCCCCGGGACGCAGGCACTAATGACGATTGGGCTGCTGGGTCGCTCGTTGCCAGTGGTGATATCGATGGCGTGGAGGCGCTGCATATACGTAATCGGATTCACCTGATATTGCTTGCTCTTGGCGACAACGTATAGCGCGTTGGTTTTCGAATCGATGACGGGAGTGCCCGTGATTCCGATGCTTGGCGTGATATCGCTCGTGCCGACGTCAGTGGGAGAGACGATCTCTTCAGTGGACGGAAGAAGCGAGTCATGCCAATAGGTGACGCAGGGGGAGGCGTCGGCGTCGAAAGCGTAGAGCGAATCATCTTCGGTGGCGACGATGACCACATTAGCCGTGACCGTTTGTTGCGTCGTTTGCGAGGTGATGCTGAGGTTGGCGACGTAGAGCGGTTCCGCGTAGATTGCGCCGTCCACGGGACAGGAGAAGAGTTTGCCGAACGTGGCGCTGCTCACGGATGCCGGGGAGAGAACCAGTTCCTGCGAGTTCACGCCGGAAATGGAAGTGTCGTTGCGCCAGGAGAATGTGCCGGCGAAACTGCTCTCGGCCACCGTCGCG
The DNA here is from genome assembly GCA_963799715.1 of Terriglobia bacterium. GTDB lineage: Bacteria > Acidobacteriota > Terriglobia > Acidiferrales > UBA7541 > DASPOJ01. The sequence goes on from CAWCYS010000027.1 coordinate 30,329, forward strand.
CTGCCGTGCGCGCCGGAACCGTCCGTGTTCGTGGCAGTGACCGTGTGCATTCCTGCGGCGAGACCGCCGGGCAACAAGGTCAATCCGTTCGCCGAAGCCGATCCTTCCGTGTTGGTCACGGCGGCGCCGTCCACGGACCACGTCACTGTGCTGTTCGTGGTGTTCGCGCCGCTGGCGGTGAGCAGCAGACTCTGGCTGGGCGTCACGCTCGAAAGCGGAGGAGAAACCGCGACGGTGGTCGCGCCCTTCGCGATGGTGACGACGGACGTCCCGGGCGAACCTGCGGAACCCGGCAGCGTGGCCATGACCGTGGCGCTGGGCGAGGCTGGAAGGAGATTCGGCGCGGTGTAATTCCCGCTGGCGTCAATCGTGCCGTGGGCGCCGTCGTTCGGAGTCACTGCCCAGACGACAGCGCCGGAGCCATTGGTGATGGTGGCGGAAAAAGTTTGTTGGGCGCCGGTTTTGACTGTGGGATTCTGCGGTAAGACTTGCACGACGGGCGGGTCCTGCGGTGGAGTGTATCCCCCTCCGCCTCCGGCGCTGCCGCAGGATGTGAGCAAAGGGACGAAGGCGAAGCAGGAGAGGATTGCGAGGGCAGTCTCTCGACCCGTGAGTCCCAGGGCCCGCAAGCCTGAGCCCTCATTGCGCGAACAGCACGCGCGCGCGAAAAAAGTAATCAAGGCCCTCTGGAGAGTAGAATCCTCAGGAAACGTACCACCGGGCCCGCGGCGTGTCAATTCTCTGCCGGGAGCCGCCGAGTTCGCGCCGTTCTGAGTTTCTCGCTAGAATGTCGCACTGTGCCACGTAAACGCAAAAGACGAAACGCGAATTCCCCGAATCCGCCTGTCGAAACGCCGCCCGCGCCTCCCGAAAGATCGCATCGACATTGGCTGCCGCTCGCGATCCTTCTGGGCGTAACTTTTCTCTCATATGCGAACGCGCTGCGCGACGGCTTTGTGGCCGATGACAATTTACAGATTCTTCGAAACCAATATGTGACGGAGTACCAGAACATCTCCGCTGTATTTGGGATGGACGTTTGGGGATTTGTGAGCGGTGGCTCGAGCAATTACTATCGGCCCGTCCAGCTTGTCCTTTACAACCTCGAATATCAAGCGTTTGGCGTCCGGCCCTGGGCCTGGCACCTTATAGAAATTCTCTTGAACGCCGGAACGGTAACGTTTGCTTACCTTTTGGTTTTGGCTCTTGCGGAAGCCGAACTTGCGTTTTGGGCGAGTCTGTTTTTTGCGTTGCACCCGATGCACGTCGAAGCTGTCGTGTGGGTGGCGGCGCTTCCCGATTTGCTGTGCGGCTTCCTCCTGGTGGGGGCCATGCTTGCATATCATAAGGGGCGGTCGGAGAGCGGGCGCCTCTCCGTGTGGCACTACTCGCTCAGCGTGCTCGCTTTCTTCCTCGCAGAGTTCACAAAAGAGACTTCGCTATTGTTCCCCGCGTTGCTTCTTTCCTATGAGTTTTTCTACCGGCGAGTACCATTGGCGCGGCTTTGGAAGTGCTTGCCGAGGCTATTGCCTTACGCAGCCACCTTCGTGATTTACATCGCCATTCGGCTGAGCGTCCTGGGAGCCTTCACTCCCGACACCGGCGTTTACTTGCATATCGCGCGTCACCAACTCGTGTTTGCGGCTCCGGTGTTAATTGCTCGATATCTCGGAAAGATGCTCCTGCCGCTTCACTTCAATTATTTTTACGACAGCCCTCCGGTAACGTCGCTGAACACAGTATGCGTCGCTGCAATTTTATTGACCGTCGCGTACGTGGTGGCCATGTTCTTGCTTCGAAACAGACAACCGCTTCTAGCCTTCGGCATGGCGTGGTTCTTGCTTGTTATTTCTCCAGCGCTAGACATCAAAGCCATCGGCGAGAACTACTTCACCGAGCGCTATTTGTACATTCCATCGTTGGGCCTCGCCATTCTTGCGGGATGGGCGTGGCTGCGATTCTTGCGTTGGTCGGAGGAAAGAGAGCGTCAGTGGTTGGCGTGGAGCGTGCTTGTCATGGTTCTGGGGTTCTATTTTCTCCAGATCGAGCGCCGAATTCCTGTTTTTCATGACGACCTTCATCTTTATCAAACTACGGTTCTCGCTTCGCCTCATTCGCCTCATGTGCAAGCGAGTTTGGCTTCCGCTTACCACGAGGCCGGGAACATACCGGCTTCGATTGAGCGCGGCTATGTGGCGATCGCGCTCCGACCGCAGTACGTGTGGGCGCAAACGAACCTTGGAAATTCGCTCGTCGAGGCGGGGCGGTACGAGGAAGGGATCCAGCAGCTCGAGGCCGCGGTTGCGGAGAAGCCTGATTCGGCGGCCGCGCTCGTGAGTTTGGCCAAAGCCTATGTGGACGTGCAACGCTGGCAAGATGCAGAAAAGTGCTACCGACGCACGGCGGAGCTCGATCCGGGCAAGGCCAGCTACTACGAGCATCTTGCGGACCTGGCGGCGAGCGGGGCGCAAGGTCAGGAAGAGATTGCCAGATTGCGCGGTGCCGTCGCGCAACACCCGGAATCGCTCGACGAGTGGAATCAACTGGGCCGCGCGTACGCCAAGCTCGCGCAGTGGAGCGACGCGATCACTTGCTTCCAAGAGATCCTCAAGCACAAGCCCGGCGACGTTCCCACATTGCTGGAACTTTCCGTCGCGGCGCAAGCGGGCGGTGACTTCGCGACGGCCGTCACCGCCGGACAACAGGCGGCGGCGGCCGAGCCAAACGATATTGGGTTACAGCTGAATTTAAGTTCCGCATATTTTGCCGCGGGGCGATACGACAATGTGATTGCGCTCTTGACCGGTCTTCTGCGCCGCGCTCCAGCTCTGCCACACCCTGACCGGGTGCATTTCACTCTCGGACTCGCTTATGAGAAGAAATCGCAATGGGCGGCGGCGGCCGAGCAATGCCGGGAGGCCCTGCAGCTCAATCCGCAATTGACGGCCGCGCAGAATCAGCTCAACGCGCTGCAATCGCGGCTCGCCCAGCACTGAGAAGGTTCGCTCTCACGATCCGCTTCACCAGTTGTGAAAATAATTCTTGATGCGCTGATAGAAGCTTGGGCGCGGGGTGGGAGTTGCGGGGCGCGCGGAGGGCTGCGGCGGGCGCGGCGGAGACGCGGCAGCAGTTTGCGGAGGAGGCGCGGCTTCCACCACGCCCGTGAAATACGCCGAGGGCCGGACGCGCACGCGGCGCACCAGAAGTATCAATGACGGGCTTGGATCGGGCGGCGGCTGTGGCGACGACGCATTGAACGTCAAGGGCGGCATGTAAACCTGGTAGATCGGCTCCTCATTGGAATCGGGTGGCGGCGCACTTTGCGTTGTGGTGTGCTCGCTGGGATGCGCAGGTACGCTCAACTCGAGCGGCGGAGTCGCGGGGCTGGCGCGCGGCGTTTGCGCTTGCGGATTCGTACAGGCGCAGGCTTCGCCTCCGCTGCCGCTGGCTTGGAGTTGGCCGTCCTCGATGGTCATCTCGCCGCCTTGCGGGGCGATCATGCCTTGTCCGGTGAGCTGCATTTCGACGCGCGCGGCGCCCTGCGTCGCGATCACGCACATCGTGCCGTTGGCGGCGAGACCGACGCTCAAATCGCGCCCGCCTCCGCCCACGGTAATCGGCGTGACGACCACTTGCGGCGTGTAGATGACGAAGTTTGCGTCGGCGTCGAGCTGCGGATGCACGCGGCCGTAATCCAGGGCGACGGTGATCGTATTCCCCGATTCGAGCAGCGTGAAATGGGCCGGGCCGCAAATCTCAATCTCGCCGCCGTCAGCCAGCGTGATCAGCGCCTGCCCTGAGCGCACCGTGACGTCGCTCCCGCTGGAGAGCACGGTCGTGCTGCGTCCTTCGATCACTTCGACGCTCACGGCGCCCTTTACGGCGATGTCGTCGCCGGAGATGCGCGCAATTTCGGTCTGCGGCGATTGCGCAGCGACGAAGCCACAGCGGCAGATCAGAAGAGTCGTTGCGAGAACCGCCCAGCGAAGCGCGCGCGCCCGTAGAATCGTGAATCGAAGTGCAGTTCTTGACGCCATCGTAGAGGCCGCCGGGAATTCCCCTATACTATACGCTGATGGCGGAAGCGGCTAAAACCGAAGCGCAGAACGAAGAGCGGCGTCCTAACGTTCAGTACGACGTGCGCCCCGCCGCGCTTTCGCGCTGGCGCCGGATGCAAGTGGCCGTGATCGGCTGGGTCGTGTACGCGGCCCTGCGAATCCTGGGGCCGACGCTGCGCATCGAACTCCTCGGTTGGCAGCACGTGGACCGGATCCACGCCGCGGGCCGGCAGTTCATCTGGTCGTTTTGGCATCGCGGCAGCATTTGCGCCGCGTGGGTCGGGCGGCACAAAGGCATCGTGGTCATGAACAGCACGAATTTCGACGGCCAGTGGACGCGCCGCGCCGTCGAGCGGTTGGGATTCGGCACCGCGCAAGGCAGTTCGACGCGCGGGGGCATGCGCGGGCTGGTGGAGATGGCGCGCTACTTGGAGCAGGGGCACGACGTTGCGTTCACAATTGACGGCCCGCGCGGGCCGCGCTACGTTGCCAAGCCGGGCCCGGCGATACTCGCTCGGCGCAGCGGCTGCCCAATATTGGCCTTTCATTGCGCTTTCGAGCGCGGGCGCACGCTCGAAAAAGCGTGGGACCAATTCCGGATACCACATCTTTTTTCTCGCACGGTGATGATTATTCACACGCCGATAGAAGTTCCTACAGATGCGGATCGCGAACTCGTCGAGCAAAAACACGCGGAGATGCAGAAGGCGCTGGAAAAAGTGCGGGATCTGGCGGAGTCGTGGTTTTCACTCTCCCAAGAAGAACGCACGCGGCTCGCGGCGGAGTGGAACGCGTGACGCTAGGGGCCGGACTGACAGCGGGCTTCGAAGACACTATATGGCCAGACCCTTTTCACAGTTGGCTGATTTGTATTGAAGGTATCCCGCTAGTTCATCAAGATCGGCGTTGCCTTTGACGTGCTCTTGGAACAATCGCTCCCAGTCGTATCGTACGAAACGTTTCTGATGCGTCTGGGGCAAGAGCGAGCGAATGAACTGCGTCGGATCCTGCTGATCGCTATGATGCATCTGCGAGACAAGGTTTACGAGCCGCCACTCGACGTTGAGCTCTTGCGCCATCCAGATCGCGAAAACTAGATTACGATAGAGCTGTGAAAAGAACGGCGGCCCAATGTTGTCCGTCTTTAAGGAATTTGGCGGCAAATTGCTGACAGCGTATCGCGAGAGAATTTCGGCCTGAGACTTTGGCTTTTCGCCGGGGGCAACCTTGGCATCGTTCTTTGCGATCGTGTTGCCGGACATAAACTTCGCTTCGATGAGGATTAGACACCGTTCGGGGACGTACAGCATAACGTCGGGCTCGGTCTGCATACGGCTGATGTCCTGCTCGAATTTGTCGCGCGCCTTTTTCAGAGTCTCGAAAGGTTCGGGAATTTCGTCAACGTCCAGTCTGATTGGCAGACCCCACAGATATAATTCGGGATGAGCCGACAACTCAATCTGTGCCAGGCTCGATGCTAATTCGGTAAGTCGGCCAGTTCTGGCCAATCGTGCGAAGACATTCCAAGTCAGCGCGTCCTCGCTGTTCTCGTAACCGAAGCGGTGCGTTTCCGCCTTGTGTCGATTGTGCCGGATTTTCTGGCGGAAATACTGGCGCTCGAAGCGAATGTTGAGCAATGGGTTGCGATAGCCAAATGTCTTCCTGTGAATCTGTATTTGGTGGATGGGGCAGAGTTTCGGAACCGCTTTACCGCCGGGGGGTGGCTGGAGCGGTGCAACGCACCCGCGCACCGGGCACCCGTCCGCTCGAGGCAATGTGAGCGTCCTGCTGTCGAAGTACTTCTCGCTTTCTATGTTTGACATCTCTTCTGTTCCGCAGCGGAGTGGAACGCGTGAACTGTTAGCGTCCTTCCTCTCCAAGAGTTAAGCGCACGCTCAGATGTTCCTGGCCGCGGTAGATGTCGAGCGTGACCGTGTCTCCGGGCTGCGTGCGATCGAGCGCGACAGCCATGTCCAGCTGGCTGCCGATCTTCTGGCCGTTGATCCCCGTCAGCACGTCGCCGCCTATCAAAATCTTCATCATGCCCACGATCACCATGCGATTGCCGCCATGCAAACCGGCGCTCTCCGCGGGGCTGCCGGGGTCCACCGCTTCGATCAGCAATCCTTGTTCGACGGGCAAGCCGAGCGCTTCGGCAAATCCAGGTGTCAATTCTTGCGCCTCAATGCCCACGAAGGCGCGTCGGACACGGCCTTCGCTGATGAGCTCGGACGCGATGCGCTTGGCCGTATTGATGGGGATGGCGAAGCCGATGCCGGCGGTGGTGCCCGATGTCGAGTAGATGGCGGAATTGATGCCGATGACGTCGCCGTGCGAATCGAGCAGCGGCCCGCCGGAATTTCCGTGGTTGATGGCGGCGTCCGTTTGGATGGCGCCGTCGATGAACGATTCATCGCTGGTCTGCACGGTGCGGCCGAGCGCGCTCACAACGCCGGTGGTCAGCGTGCTGGAAAAGCCAAAGGGATTGCCGATGGCGAGAACGCGCTGGCCCACTTGCAGCGCGTCGGAGTCTCCCATCGGGAGCGCCACCAGCTTGTGGGCGCCGGGCTCGATCTTGATGAGCGCCACGTCATCGCGCGTGTCGGTGCCGACGAGTTTGGCCGGGAAGCGGGAGCCGTCGCCAAGTGTGACCTCGATTGCTTGCGCACCCTCGATCACGTGATTATTCGTGAGGATGTAGCCGCGCGAATCCATTACGAATCCCGAGCCGGCTCCTTCCGCGGGCACAGGCTCCAGGAAGACGTCGTATTCCATGGTTCGCGTCACGATGTTCGCCACGGACGGCGCCGTCTGACTATAGATCTTCACATTGGTGGCTTCGTCGGGCGAGAGGCCTTCGGTGTGGATCGCGGTGCCGTGAGTCTGGCCTTCGGAGTTCGATCGCAGGGCCTCGACGCGATCCGGCAATCGCGTGCCCCAGCGGCTTCCGGCCCAATACGAGCTGAGGCCCAGAATCACGCCGAGCGCCAGAAGGCGCAGCGTGCGCGGCCAGGTGCGCGCTGGATTCGCCTTCATCGGAGTCCTCTGCCGCCCGGTACGGCGGCGCGCTTGGCGGCGAGTTGCTTTAAGCGCGCGGCGAGCGCGTCGACTTGGGCGCGCGTCTCTTCGAGCGTGCCGGACGTATCAATTTGATCGTCGGCCAGCGCGCGCTTCTGCTCCATCGGCATTTGCGAAGCGATGCGTTGCTCCGCTTCGGCGCGCGACATTCCGCGGCCCGTCTGCGTATGCGTGAGCCGCTCGAGTTGCTGCTCGGGGCGGCACCAGACGACAATCAGCCGCTCGAGATTCTTGTAATAGTTGGATTCCACCAGGAGCGCGGCTTCCACCACCGCAACGCCCTCGAATTTCTCTCGCGTCAGCTCTTTGAATTCTTGGTCGAGCGCGTCCACCACGCGCGGGTGAACGATTTGGCTCAGCCGCGCCAGGCGCGCCCGATCGGCGAAGACCACGCGCGCGAGCTTCGAGCGATCCACGCGGCCGTCCGAAACGAGAATTTCCTTGCCGAATTCGCGCACCACGTCGTCGTACGCGGGCTCACCCGGCTCGATGACGGCGTGGCCGATCTTGTCGGCGTCCAGAATGCGGCACTTGCGCTCGCGCAATATTTTTGCGACGGCGCTCTTGCCGCTGGCGATTCCACCTGTGAGTCCTGCGCGTAACATTAACGTTTCGCTCCTGCCGCGGCCGGAGATTTTTGCCCGCGGCGCAATCGTGCAGCCTTCACTGTGTTGCTCATAAGCATGGCGATGGTCATGGGGCCGACGCCGCCGGGGACGGGCGTAATCGCTCCGGCCACGTCCACTGCGTCCGGATGAACGTCACCCACGAGGACTTCACCTTTTTCGCGGAATTTTTCGAGGCGCTCCGGCCGGTGCGCGAAAATGCGTTCGGCCTCGGCTGCATCGGTGATGCGGCTCGTTCCCACGTCAATCACGGTCGCGCCGGGGCGAATCCAACTTGCTTCGACCATCGCCGGGCGCCCCATCGCCGCGACGACGATGTCCGCGCGGCGCACGACTTCGGGCAAATCGCGCGTCTTCGAGTGGCAGATGGTGACGGTCGCGTTCGCGTGCAGCAGCAGCAGCGCCATCGGCTTGCCGACGATGTCGCTGCGGCCGAGCACTACGGCGTTCGCGCCGTCGATCTCGATCCCGCTCCGGCGCAATATTTCCATTACCCCTGCGGGCGTGCACGCCACCAAGCCAGGGCGGCCGGCGACGAGCTTCCCGAGATTCACCGGATGGAAGCCGTCCACATCTTTCGCGGGATCGACGGCTTCAAAAATTTTCTTCGCGTCCACCTGCGGCGGCAACGGCGATTGCACCAGAATTCCATCCACGTCATCGCGCTCGTTCAGATGCGTGACCAGTCGGAGCAGAGCCTGTGTCGTGATGTTTGCCGGCGGCGTCTCCTGCCGGCTCGCGAGGCCCAGCTTTTTGCACGCGGCGATTTTGCTCTTCACGTAGATGTGCGAGGCCGGGTTGTCTCCGACGAGCACCGCCGCGAGGCCCGGCTTGACGCCGGCGGCGTCCAGGTCGGCGATTTCCCGCGCCAGTTCGGCGTAGATGTGCTCGCGAATTTCGTTCCCGTTGAGTATGCGGGCGGTCAAGCGAAACCCTCGGACTGCGGAATCAGAACCCTTGCTAAGGCATCTTATCATACGGCCCAGTGGCGGCATTGTCGCGCCTTCTCGCGTAGAATCGGGCTTCAGCGTGTTGCGGAATCATCCTGCCGCGAGTCATTCCGAGGCTGCCGGCAGGCAGGCGGAGCGAGGAATCCCTCTGCGGCGTAAAATCGGGGAGGGATTCCTCGTCGCCCGCCGTGTCGGGCTCCCCGGAATGACACCATCGGGGAAGTGGCTGGACTATGATTTGGGCGGGCTCGTGGGGACGGACTGAATGATTTTTGGCGAAGGAAGCGAACGAAAAATTCTCGAGCGCAAGATGCGCGAGGACGGCCGGCTGCCTCCGGGGCAGTCTGCGACGCTCAAGTGGCCCGTGCTGCATGAGGGCTCGATCCCCGGTTTCAATCCGCAGACGTGGGATTTTCGCGTTACGGGATTTGTCGAGAATCCCGTCATGCTCAGTTGGGAAGACTTCAACCGGCTGCCGCAAATCGAAATCACCACCGACATTCATTGCGTGACGCGCTGGAGCCGCTTCGACAATCGCTGGCAGGGCGTACCGTTCACCGAAGTGATGAAGCTCGCGGTGCCGAAGCCCGAGGCGCGCTTCGTGATGATTCAGGCCGAGCAGGGATTCACTGCCAATGTGCCGCTCGAAGATTTGATGCGCCCGACGACGCTCTTCGCTTTCCAACACGATGGCGAGCCGCTCACGCCCGAACACGGTTACCCGCTGCGTCTGGTCGTGCCGCACCTGTATTTCTGGAAGAGCGTGAAATGGGTCCGCGGCCTCGAATTGCTTTCCACAGACGCTCCAGGCTTCTGGGAACAAAACGGCTACAACATGTACGGTGATCCGTGGAAAGAAGAGCGCTTCGATACGGATTAGGACTTTCCTCCGCCCAGCTTTGAAGACATCGACGCAGAGCGAAAAAGGGAGAATGACAATTTATGCCGTATATCGCGGGGCTAAAGGCGGGGGCCGGCAAGAAGTAGATGCGCAATTTTCCTCCTAGCAGCGTCAATAGCGACTATTTCGTCGGCCGAGTTCGTTATGCTTGACGTAACGCATACTTTCTACTATCCTTAATCCCGTGATCTTCAGCTACGGCGACAAGCGGACCAGAGATTTCGCCGAGGGGAAGCGGGTCAAGGCGTTCTCCGCGATTGAGCGAGCTGCCCGCCTGAAGCTGGACCGTCTGGATGCGGCGATAAACCTGAAGGATCTCGCCGCGTTGCCGGGCAATCGACTGGAGGCGCTGGCCGGCGATCGCAAGGGGCAGTACAGCATCCGCGTGAATGACCGATGGCGGATTTGCTTCGAGTGGCCGAAGGAGTCGCCAGGACCCGTGAACGTGGAGATTGTGGATTATCACTAAGGAGGCCAGACATGGGACGCATGCCCATTCATCCGGGAGAGCACCTCGCCGAGGAACTCGCAGCGCTCAAGATGAGCGCCGCTGAATTGGCGCGCCGAATCAAGGTGCCCACGAACCGTATCACGGAGATAGTCAACGGCCAGCGCGCCATCACCGGCGACACCGCGCTGCGTCTTGCCCATTTTTTCGGCACGAGCGCCCAGTTTTGGTTGAATCTGCAGTCACTCTACGAACTGCGCGTGGCCGAGCAGAAAGCCGGGAAGTCCATTAAGGCTCTGCCAACTCTCAAGCAGCGGGAGCACGCGCACGCGTGAAGATTCTCGTCAAGATCCCTGGGTCACACCGCCAGCGTAAGGGCTTGCCGCCGCCGTCCAGCCTCAAGAGGTGATAAGCTCGCCGCCAATTGTTAGGCCGCCGCACCTTGCGGCGGGAGATGAGTCTCTGGCCTGCTAACAAACAGACCAGTTGGAGGTTGCTGACATGAGTGTCGGAAAAACAATCGGGGCCATGGCAGGTGCGTTCGTGCTGCAGGTGGCGGGAATGTATCTGATTCACGATGTGTGGCTAAAGACGGACTACGAGTTGACGGCGAGCCTTTGGCGCACTCCCGCGGAGATCAATCACCGCATGTGGGCGATGATGATTGCCAACGTGATCTACGCCGTCGCCGTTGTGCTCATTTACGTTCGGGGAGTGGAACGTAAGGCTTGGGCGGGGCAGGGCATCCGCTTCGGCATTCTCCTGGCGTTGGTGACGACCGTGTACGTGTCCATCGCGTCTTGGGTGATGGTGCCGGTCCCGCATTCGTTGCCGATGAAATGGATCATCGGCGAAGGTGCCGTCTGCATTTTGCTGGGCCTGCTCGTGGCGGCCATCACGCAGCCAAAGAGCGCCAGCGCGACTTGATGGCGCGTGCCACCATTCAGGTTGTCGTTTCTAACTGGTGCCACTTCCCAGCGGCGATGTGCCGGGGTTGTGACAACGAAACGTGCGCACTAACCAGCGGAAAACGTGAAAGGCTTTGCCGCCCGTCAGAGCCCCGCAAGAGGGGCGGAACAATCTAGCCTGTCGGAAGGCACAAGACGGGGACTCTAGGTACCATCGTGCGACGCGCGCAAGCCCCAGCGGGGCGGAACAATCTAGCCCAGGGTGGAAACCCTGGGTAGAATCGCCCAAAAGGGCCCGAGCCCCGGAGGGGCGGCACAATTGTCCCATTCATTCGCGGCGAATCGTTTGCACGCGGTGTTCAGCACCAAAGAACGCCGCGATCTCATCGCCAAGGAAATTCAGCCGAAGCTCTGGGCGTATATCGCCGGGATCGGTCGGAATCACGGGATGGATGTTGCGGCAGTCGGAGGCGCGGCGAATCACGCGCACGTTTTGTTTCGATTGCCCGCGGATTTGGCCCTCGCGAAGGCGATTCTTCTCCTGAAGTCGAATTCGTCAAAATGGATGAATGAACAGGGCATTCGCTTTGCGTGGCAGGAAGGATATGGCGCATTCAGTGTGAGCGCGTCGAATTTGTCTGCGGTGATCAAATACATTCAGAATCAGGAAGCGCATCATAGGAAAATCAGTTTCGAGCAGGAGTTTTTGGCGCTTCTCAAAAAACACGGCGTGGAATTCGATCCGAAATACGCGTTGGGGTAGATTGTGTCGCCCCTCCGGGGCTCGCGTGATTTTTGTGACGTGTACCCAGGGTTTCCACCCTGGGCTAGATTGTTCCGCCCCTGCGGGGCTGGGTTGCCGAGCTGGCCGGAAGGCTTCAGTCAATTGTCGGCGATCGACAGCTGAACAAGCGCAAATGGGCTTGCTACCCGCCCCAAACTAGCCCGCCAGCTTCAATGTAAAAGTGCAGTAATTGTACTCATCTAAGGCTTTCAGGAGGTCAGGCCACGGAGCGCCTTGCTCCGTTAGGGCTTGGCACTGCTCCTTCGATATCCGCATGAAACGCATATAGCTGCCTGATGCTTCTCGGTCGAGATTCAGATGGTAGGTTCTTGCGATCGCCCGGTCCCACAGTGGAAAGAAATGCGGGGCGAGAAGGTGAAGGCACTTGGCGGCGCCGACCGCGCCGAGTACTTTCTCAAAGCGACTGAAAATCACTCGCAGGGCGTCTTCTTCGCTAGATGCAAGGCTCGCAATTGAGCGTTGTTTATACTTTTCAATCACGGCAGAGTGATCGGTCAGCAATGCCTCGATTCCCGCCAAGTCCTCCCCCTTGAATCCGCCCCGAAACCTATAGAAAGAGACGTTCCAAGTTTGCAAAAGGACGGACAACGCTTGGGCGACCGACACCTTATCGGTAACGTTTTTGCTAGCGAGATCAATCAGTTCCGTTGCGACGAGATAAAACAGATTGCGAGGTTCCCCCGCAATGAACATCTTGCGGGCACCCTCGACCTCTTTAATCGTGGGCATCGGAATAGTAGTTAGGTGTGTCCTGGTGGCCATTTCGACCTCTCCCCGTGGCGAGGATTCTCAGCGAATGTCCCCACGTTATTTGCCAGGTTCCTCCGCAGGCGTGCGCGCAATTTTCTCGGCGATCGGCAACTTTCTGTCTTTGCCGTCATCGTCGAGGATGTGTGCATTACGGCCATCTACGGCAATTTTGGTTTTTCCGTAAAGGGTCACGTTCAAAGTTTGCCGCTTGGAGATAGCAGGGCCTAAAACGTACGTTGTGTCGTCGGTTTGTATCCAGTAATAAATTCTAGTGATGGGCGCTGCGACAACTGCCGGACCAATAGGAATGGCGATTGCCCCAGCTCTGTCGGAGGCTATGTTGACGACTTTTGCGTCCTTCCACTGACGGTTGTTTGCCAGCGCCAGCGTGGCGCAAAAGAGGGCGAATATGGCAGCAGCCTTTCTCATGGCTTTATCTTCATCGGCGCGGCGAGTGGAATCTGATCGTAAGTGTTAGACCCCAGAAAAATGTGAAATGTTTCGCCATCCGCCTACCTGTGGAAATCTATTCGAACGCGATTTGCTTTTTTTTGAAAGGGAGGCCACGCGAAAGGAAAGAAGACAACGCGGCCAGTAGGCTGAAAATGCCGGCCAGCAATTGGAACAACGATGTCCAAGACAGATCTTGCATCGCGGCAGTCCCTAGCTGAACCTCTCCCCGTGCAGATTGGCGCGGACCTCTTCTGACACTGTCTCCGGACGCGTTTTCGAAACGTCCACCGCGGTCAATAACAAATTGACTCCGTTGCCGAGTTCAACCGGCCAGATCTTGGGGGAACAGCTTCCAGATTTGCCCACCGCCGTCCTCATTTGGGTAAGTTTCCCGATCCTTGTCAGTGTAATACCACGTGGCGCTGGCCCCCGGGCTGTCGCCGAATTCGGTACAGAATGCCTTATGCTTCTTCAACCAGCGACTCGCTGGGTGCAATTGTGACGTTGCCCCCACAAATCAGGTAGCAGCCGCGCTTGCCGTCCTCGTATATGGCCCTAACGGGCCGCACCTCGTTATATGGGTTTGGCTTTCCCACTTCCGCCACGAGGACTTTCCCATTGTGCTTGAAAGAAATCTTCTGGATCTTACGCTTAGTTATTTCCGCGTCCATCTCCACTCGCAGATGGGCCCGATCTGATTCCCACATGTCCATCCCGTCCTCCGCATCTTCGAAAACAGAATCAGCCTACCATTAGGGCGGGCGAATGAAAAGCAAATCTTACGTTGCGCAGGAATACGCCAGTGCGAAAAACCTGTTCTCTCTCTCTAGATGGCCCGATTCCGGCGGGCCCCACGACTTGCGAAGCAAATCGTGGGGTTTTCGAAATTGTTGGCTCGCCGTCTAATAGATGTCGTACTGCTCCCAATGCAGCGTTGGGTCGGCTTGGATGATTACGCTTTTGCGCGTCACGCGTTCCAGCTCTTCGATTAGGCTAGATTCGCGCGTCTTGAGGGCCTTGGCGATTTCGGGATTGACGCGCAGGGTTAGGCTGGCGGCTTCGAGGTCGGCGGACATTTTGCGCGCCTCGGCTTGGATTTCGTAGCAGATCGTTGGCACGGATTTCACCATGCCGGAGCCGGAGCAGTAGGGGCACGACTGGCAGAGCACGCGTTCTAGCGCTTGCTTGGTGCGCTTGCGCGTGATGTTGACGAGGCCGAATTCGTTGAACGAGAGCACCTTCGAGGGCGCGCGGTCGGATTGCAACGCTTGATCGAGCGCGGCCATTACTTTGTCGCGATTGCGGCGCTCTTCCATGTCAATGAAATCGACCACGATGATGCCGCCCAAATCGCGCAGGCGGATTTGGCGCACGATCTCCTTCACTGCTTCGGTGTTGGTCTTGACGATGGTGTCCTCGAGACGCGTCGAGCCTTTGCCGACGTATTTGCCGGTATTAACGTCGATGGCGACTAGCGCTTCGGTGTGATTGATTACGATGTATCCGCCGGATTTCAGCCACACTTTCGGACGCAGCGCCTTATCGAGTTCCTGCTGGATGCCCATCTCCTCGAAGATCGGCGCTTCTTTCGTGTAGAGCTTCACGCGGCCGACGAGCTTGGGCTGGAAGCGGGCCACGAAATCCACGACCTTGCGGTATTCCTCTTCGTTGTCAATCCAGATCGAGGTGTAATCCTGGCTTAAGTAATCGCGCAGGATGCGCTCGACGAGATTGAGGTCGCGATGCAGCAGCGCAGGCGCGTGGCGCTGCTCGGAGGTGGAGCGAATGGTGTCCCAGGTGTGGCCGAGGAATTCGATGTCGCTGCGAATTTCTTCGTCGGTGGCGCCGGCAGCGGCGGTACGCACGATGAAGCCGCCGGGATACGTGCCTTTCGCTTCGGAGACCAAGCGGCGCAAGCGCGAGCGCTCCTCCGCCAGCCGAATCTGTCGCGACACGCCGATGTGATCCACAGTCGGCATGTAAACCAGGAAACGTCCCGGGAGCGCGACGTGGCTGGTGATGCGCGCGCCCTTTTTGCCGAGAGGCTCCTTGGCGATTTGCACGATGATTTCTTCGCCGGCCTTCAGCATTTCGCCGATGAGTTGCGGACGGCGCGGCGCCTGGTGATGACGTTGATCGTGCTGGCGCTGCGGGCGTCCTCCGCCGCCGCGCTGCGGACGGCCGCCGCGGCGCATGGGCCGTTGGAAGCGCCCTCTGGGAGGCTGCGTGATGCGCGCGCTGGAGGGCTGCTGCTCGACGTTGCGCGGATCGGGGCCGGAGTCCGGAATTTCCTGCGGTTCGACGGGATTGAAATCATCGGCCGCGGGCATGAAGGGATCCGCCGCCGCCGCTTCGGCCGCGTCGATTTCTTCTTCTGATTCTTGTGCCGTGCCTTCCTCCGTCAATTCAACCGGTTCGGCTCCGCCACTTTCGCGGAATGCTTCGGCTTCTTCGTGCGCTTCTTCGGCGAACTCTTCGTTTTCCGCTTGCGCGGCGGCGTGATCTTCCTCACGCGCTTCGGCTTCGCGCTCGGCCTGCGCCTCTTCGTGCTTCGCTTCCGCAACCTGCTCGGCGAGCGTAGTCACTTCGTCGTCGGAAAGTTCCGGCGGAGCGATCGGTTCGAACGCTTCGGCCTCCTCGTGCGATTCGACGACATGGTCTTCCAATTCAGGATGTTCCGCCAACACTTCGGGAGCCGGCGGCGGTTCCGGCGATTCTGTCTCGCGCGATTCTGTCTTCTGCACCTCGGTCCTATGCGTCTCTTCGAAGCTGGTCCATGCGCGAGAGAAGGTCTGCCCGGGCCGCGCGACTTCGGCGGATTTCTCGGGCGATGGCGCGGGCGGCTCGGAAGAGATGGCGGGTTCCGATCGTTCGACGGATGGTTCCGGTTGAGCGTAGAGCGATTCCGGCAAGCCGTATTTGGGTGCGGATTCTTGCGCTTGCGGAGGGGCCGGTGTCTCGGCAGACGCCACGACCGCCGCTGCGATGTCTTCCGCGGGAGGAGCCGCCGGCGCGGGAATTCGATCTTTGTATTTGGCGAGCGATTCGCCCGGCAGGATCACGGGCACATAGTCATCGCCAACGGGAGGCGGCTCGTAGGGCCGCGCCGCGTTGGGACGCGATTCGAACGGACGCGAAGGCGCGTACTTCGACGGCGGCAAATCCCCGCCGCGTCCGCCGCGATCTCTACCGCCACCGCCCCGGCGTCCCCAGCGTCCCCGGCCGCCACCGCCGCGTCCGCCCCGGCGATTATCGAAGCCGCCGGGACGGCGTTCGCCGCCGAAATTCTGGCGCGGCTGAAAATTGCCGTGCGGAGGAGCGGAGTTCTGCTGCGGCGGGGGAGGCGCACTGCGTTGCTCGGACGGCTGCTGCGCGTCGGTGAGCGGTGCGGCCTCGCCTTCCGCCACGGGCTGCGGAGCGGGCGCAGCGGCCTGCTCGGTGAAGACTTCGCCACCCGCCGCGGCAGGCGGCTCGATTTTCTGAATTTTGCTCTCGACCGTCGAGACCACGTGATCGTAGTCTTCGAGATTCTCGAGGAAATCGCTGACGTAGAGGAAGGCGTCGCTATCGAGTCCGATTTCGACGAAGGCCGACTGCATCCCCGGCAGTACTCGTGTGACCCGGCCTTTGTAGATACTTCCGACTAACGCAAATTCCTTTTCCCGCTCGATGTAAATCTCACAAAGCTGTCCATCTTCCAAAATGGCGACGCGTGTTTCGTGCTGCGCCGCGGAAATAACCAACTCCTTCGACATGAATACTCCTCGGAGGGCACCGCCCGGTTCCGGCTTGCTGGCCCAAAGGGCGCCGAGCCGCTTCAAGCGGCAAGGTCAGGGGCGAGCGCAGCCATGAAATTGCTGGATACATCGCGCGATGCAAACCTCTCAGATGTCTCAATCTTCCATCATTCGGGCCGGGCCGGATCATCTCGCGGTCCGCGTCCCGCTTACCGCGGCGAGCCTCAGTTGACGAACCGCCGTAGGCGCACGTTCATCACCAGGCCCAACGCCAAAAACACAAACAAAGTGGCCGATCCGCCGTAGCTCATGAGCGGCAGCGGAATTCCGGTGACCGGCATCAGCCCGATCACCATGGCCGAATTCACCAACACGTGAAACCCAATCACCGCCGCTACGCCCATCACCAGGAACATCCCGGCGCGATCCTTGGCACGCTGGGCATTTTGCACTAAGCGCAACAGTAATGCCATGTACAAAACGAGTGTAACCACAACGCCCGCGAATCCCAACTCCTCCGCGAGCGCCGCAAGGATAAAGTCCGAATACCGGACCGGCACGAAGCCTCCCTGATTCTGGCTTCCGTTGCCGAGCCCTTTCCCCCAAAAACCACCCGAGCCGACCGCGATCTTCGACTGCAGTATCTGGTATCCCGCACCCTTGGGATTGTCCTCCGGCCGCAAGAAGGTGGTAACCCTTTCCTTCTGGAACGGCTTGAGGAAGTGCCAGCCCACGGGCACCATCATCGCGCCCAGCAGCACCAGTGCGGCGGCGTGCTTCCACTGGAGACCCGCCAGAAACGCGCCCACGGCGGTGAGTGGCACCAGCACCATCGCCGTGCCCAAATCCGGCTGTTTGAGAATGAGAACGAGCGGAATTCCCACTATGATAGCGAGCTTTCCCAAATCCACCAGATCGAGCCGTTCTGAGCGCAGTTCACTGAAGTACCGCGCCAGAACAATGATTATAATCAACTTCACCAGCTCTGACACCTGCAAAACGGCGCCGAGGATCGGCAGCCAGCGTTTCGCGCCAAAGCGAGTGTGCCCCACGGCGAGCACCGCAATCAACAGCCCTATGCCGATGAGATAGAAAATCGGGGCTTGGTCGAGAATCGTGTGATAGTCAATACGGGAAAGAATCAACATCCCGATCACGCCGAACACGATCCACCAGACCTGTTTCCATTGCATTCCGGCCAGATGGCTCGCGTGAGTCGCGGACCAGATTTCCAGCAGGCTGATTCCGCAGATGGTGAAAACCAGCGCGAACAGCCACCAATCGTAGTCGCGTAGTCCCTTTGATTCTTTCATCGCTTCGTGTTTCGCGCGCCGCGCGAGCGCCGGCGCGGAGTTTACTCCGGCCGCGCCGGCGGCGGCTGGCTCGGCTTCGTCACCGCGGGCGCCGGTACGCTCGGCGCCGCGCCATTCGCCGCCAATGCCGGCGCCGCACTTTGATTCACGGGC
Source organism: Terriglobia bacterium (assembly GCA_963799715.1). Taxonomy (GTDB): domain Bacteria; phylum Acidobacteriota; class Terriglobia; order Acidiferrales; family UBA7541; genus DASPOJ01. The sequence continues at coordinate 48,509 of CAWCYS010000027.1, forward strand.
TGCTGCCCCATCCCTTGTGAATGATCGTTCATCGAGAATTGCTGCGGCGTGTGTCCGGCCTTCTTATCGTAATACGCCTTCACGATGTCGCGCACGATCGGGCCGGCAGTCGTGCCGCCGTGCTCGGTGGAACCTTGAACGATGACGGCGACGACGATCTCCGGATTTTTGCGCGGCGCGTAACCGACGAACCAGCCGTTGGTGAGCTTGCCTTCGCGCCCGCCGACGCGGCTGCCCGCTTCATAGCTCATCAATTGCGCCGTGCCGGACTTTCCGCAGAACTCGACGTTCTCGAGCCGCAGCGCGTAACCTGTGCCGCCTTGCTCGTTCATCACCCCGTACATTCCCTGCGTCACCTGTTCGACCGTATCCGGCTGCAGCGGGAAATCCACTTCCGGCACGGGCTGATCCGTCATCAGCAAGTGCGGCTGCTTGAAGACGCCGCCCATGGCAATGCCGCCGATCGCGTAGGCGATCTGTATCGGCGTCACTTCGGTGGCGCCCTGGCCGATGGCCACGGAAATCGTCGAGCCGGCGTACCATTTATGATGGAAGACGCGCTCGACCCATTCCTCTGAAGGAACCAAGCCCGGCTCTTCGCCCGGCAGATCGATGCCGGTGGGTTTTCCCAAGCCCAAAGCGGCGGCGTAATGCGAGATCTTATCGATCCCGAGTTCCTTCCCAATGGTGTAGAAAAATACGTCACAGGAATGGACGATCGCGGTGTGCAGATCGACTGTGCCGTGCCCCTTGGGTTGCCAGCAGTGGAAGACGCGCCCGTAGAAGGTGGCCGAGCCGGGGCAGAAAACGCTGTAGTTCGCAGGGAGCGCCTTCGATTCCAGCAGCGCCGTGCTCATGATGATTTTGAAGATGGAGCCCGGCGCGAGTTGCGCTTGAATGGCGCGATTCAGCAAAGGAGTTTGCGGGTCGCTATTCAGCTTCACCCACTCTTCGCGCGAGACGCGAACGGCGAAATCATTCGGGTTGTACGCAGGCCGGCTCACCATGGCGAGGACTTCGCCGGTGCGCGGATCGAGTGCCACCAACGCGCCTTCTTTGTCCGCAAACTCCTGCTCCGCGACCATTTGCAGATCGTAGTCAATCGTGAGGCGAATCGGCTTGCCCGGAATGGCGTCCTGCTGTTCGAGTTTACCCACCTCCTGCCCAATGCTGTTGACGATGGCGCGCCGCATTCCGTCGGTGCCCATCAGCGTGTCGTTGTACTGCTTTTCCAATCCCGTCTTGCCAACGATGTCGCCGGGCTTGTAGCGGCCGTTGCTCGCGTCCACTTCATTCGGACTCACTTCGCCGACATAGCCGCTCACATGCGCGAGGAAATCGTTGGGCGGGTAGCGCCGCCGGTACACCGAGAGCAGCTCCAGCACCGGAATATCGACGCGGTGTGATTCGATGTATGCGATGTCACCGGGCGAAGCCTCGGGCTTGATGACGATGGGCTGAAATTTCGGGATGGACTTCGCCGCTTCGAGTTGCTGCTTGAGGTCTTCGAGCGTCATGTTCAGTCCGTCGGCGACCTGCGGCAGATACTTTTCAACTAGTGCGGGGTCCTCGCGCAGCAGCAGGACGCTGAACGACGGGTAGTTGCCCACCAGCACGCGCCCTTCGCGATCCAGCATTTCGCCGCGCGGCGCGATGATGGGAATCGGGCGGATGCGATTCTGCTCGGCCTTGATGGCGTAGTAGTCCGTCTGAATGATTTGCAGATTCCAGAAGCCGAAGAGCAGGAGCGCGGTGAGCGCCACGATGGAATACGAAACCACCGTGATTCGTCCTTGGGGAAGCCGATTCTCGTTTTCAAACAGCATTGCCAACCAAACCCCGCGCCGTGGCGTGACCCCGCCGTCCGATTGCCAGGCGATTCCGCGACTTCTGCCGTGGGAAAACCAGCGGAGGCAGCTGCGAGCAAGACGCCATTCTAAATCTAGCCCAAAGTAGCACTTGCACTATTCGGGTGCAACACGACCGCGTCTTGCTGCCACGCGTTCGTTACGGCGGGCGCGCGGCGGCGGATGCTAACGCTTGCGCAGCCGGTCCAAAAGCGCAAAGAGAACCACCGCAAGCGCGCCATTGACCAGCGCCCCGAGCACCAGCGAGACCGTGAAGTATCGTTCGTGCTGGCCCAGCAGCAGCCGCTCGATGAGCAGGACCACGCCGTTGTGAAAAATGCAGAATACAATCGTGAGAAGGAAGCGGCTCAGCGGGTGGTCCACCTCAATCCGTGAACCGAGCGAAGAGCCGAGGAATCCGACCAGCGTCTTGGCGATTCCATACACGCCAAGGAACGTGTGGCTCAGGCTGTCCTGCACCAGACCAACGATCATTCCCAGCAGCAATCCCGACGAAGGATTCCGCCGGCTGAGCGCGAAATACAGAGTCACCAGCAGCGGCAGGTCGAGCATCTTCGCCCGGGGGAAATGCACGGGCAAGAACTCCTGCAGGATCAGCGCCGCCGCAACGGTCGCCACTACGACGACGGTTGCATATTGGTGCACCTCGATACGAGGCTCTTCACCGACCCGTATTTCGAGATCTTCCATCGGGGCAGGCTCCTACTGCGGCACCGGAGTGGGGGTCACCGGCGGCTTGTTGTTGGTTGCGGCGGTTGCGGGCGAAGCTGCAGGGGATGGCGCGGCGATTTTTTGCGGCGTCGCCGGAGCAGGCGATTGATCGGCAGTTTGCGTCGTCGGCTCAAGATCTTGACGCGTCAACAAAATCAGAACTTCTTCGAGACGATCCAGATGCGCGGCCGACCGCACGCGAATCACCATAAAGGGCGTCTTTGGATCGGGCTGCGCTTGCACGACGACGCCCACCGGCAAATCCTTTGGGAAGATGCGGTCTTCGCCGGAGGTCAGCACCGTGTCACCGACCGTGACCTTTTCATCCTTGCTCACGTATTCCATATCCAGCAGCGGATCGCCCGTACCCCTGACGGGTCCCTGCGTGCGCGTGCTCGAGAGCAGCGCTCCCACGCCGCTGTCCTTATCGCTCAGGAGCAAGACCTGCGAGGTGTTCGGAAATACCGCCAGGATTTTTCCTACGACTCCATCGGGCGTGATGACGCCCATGTCGCGTTTGACGCCGTCGCGCGAGCCGCGATCGAGAAAGAGAATGCGGCTTGCGCTGTCCGGGCTCGCGCCGATCACTTGCGCCGCAACCATCGGCGCGGCGGCGTGGGCTTCGCGGAAATGCAGTAAAGCCGCGAGGCGGTCCGCTTCCGCGGCGCGGCCTTGGAGTTCGGCGTTCTGCACCTGCAATTGCCCCAACTCGCGGCGCAGTTCAACGTCTTCTTCCCGTGTGTGGCGCAGGCCGATGTAGCCGTTCCACACGTTCTTCACATGATGGATGCTCCAGGAACTTGCGAGTTGCACGGGCGTGATCAGTTCCACGGCCCACACGCGAATCAGCCGCACCTGCCCCTGGCGCTGGATCTGCACGGCGAGCAGCAAGATCTGCGCGACCAGCATCGCTCCAAGCAGAGCCAGCGAACGGTGCCGCGATGGAATGGCTAGCATCTGGTTTTTTCAGAAGTGTTGCCGGGTTCGCGGAGTATGGAGGCGTCCCGCATTTTCAGTCGATGGAGACGAGGCGCAGCAATCGGAAATCGCTCAGCATCTTGCCCGTTCCCAGCACGACCGAGGCCAGCGGATCGTCCGCGATCGATACCGGCAGCCCGGTCTCTTCGCGAATGCGCTTATCCAGATTTTTCAGCAGCGCGCCGCCGCCGGTCAGCACGATGCCGCGGTCGCTGATGTCGGCGGAAAGTTCGGGCGGCGTGCGTTCTAGCGCGACGCGGATGGCGTTCAGAATCGTCGCGACGCATTCCGAGAGCGCCTCGCGAATTTCGCTGTCGTCAATCGTCACGGTGCGCGGCACGCCTTCGATCAAATTCCGCCCTTTCACTTCCATGGTCAGCGGTTTTTCGAGCGGGTAGGCCGATCCGATCTCCATCTTGATTTGCTCCGCGGTGCGCTCGCCGACCAGTAGGTTGTATTTCCGCTTGAGGTAGTGCATCACGGCTTCGTCCATTTCGTTTCCCGCGACGCGCACCGAGCGCGAATAGACGATGCCGCTCATCGAGATCACGGCAATATCGGTCGTTCCGCCGCCGATGTCCACCACCATGTTGCCGGAAGGCTCTTCAATGGGCAGCCCCGCGCCGACCGCGGCCGCCATCGCCTGCTCCACCAGATACACCTCGCTCGCTCGCGCGCGATACGCGGAGTCCTGCACGGCGCGCTTTTCCACGGGAGTGATTTCGCTCGGCACGCCGATGACGATACGCGGGTGCACGAGCATGCGCCGGTTATGCGCTTTCTGGATGAAGTAGGTGAGCATTTTTTCCGTCACCTTGAAATCCGCGATCACTCCATCCTTCATCGGCTTGATGGCCACGACGTTTCCCGGCGTGCGGCCCAGCATGTCCTTCGCTTCTTTGCCCACGGCCACGACTTCGCCCGTATTCTTGTTGATTGCGACGATGGATGGCTCGTTCACCACGATGCCTTTGCCTTTGGCGTACACCAAAGTATTGGCAGTTCCCAAGTCTATCGCCAAGTCGGAAGACAACAGGCTGAAGACCGACCGAAAGTTGTACCCGTTTTTGCTCATCATTCCCTCAGTTCACGCCTGCGATCCACAATGCCGGCGCGGAGCCTGACTCCCTCGCGCCGTCCCCTGCGGTCTTCGCCTTCTACGGAATCACAATCGGCACGCGTTTGGTGGCGGTGCCGCCGCGCCGGTTCTGTCCCGTGATCACGATCACCTGGCTGCCGCGCGACATCGGCGGCGTAAAGTAGCGGAACGTTCCGTCCGAAGCGATGTCCGCGACGGCTTCTCCATCGATGATCAGAGCCGCGCCGGGCTCCGTTCGTCCGATCACTTCGACGACGTTGCCGTGGAGTTCGGTCCCGTCCACTTCGAGCAGCATTTCCTGGCCTTTGCCTTCCATGGCCAGCGTGAACTTATACGTTTCGCTCGCTTCGCTGTCGTGCTTTTGCGCGTCGGTGGCGATGACGTTCCAGAAATAATCGCCGGGATCGAGGCCGGTTAAATCCACCGAAGTCTGCGTCGTTCGTTTCTCCAAGGCGATGCGCGAAAACATCGAAGTCGAGCTTACCCTAATGTCGTACGAAACGGCTTCCGGAACGGCCGCCCACTCGAAATGAAGCGTCGCGTGTTTCGGATCCGCCTGAATGATGGGCTGCAAATTCAAAGGCGCGGTCAGCTCCGGCGGCGCGAGAACGTTCGTCTTCTCAACGGGACCCGAGGGCGGCACGACCACGCGTTGATATTGTCCGATTTCCACGTGTTCATCGCCGCGCTGCAATTCGGCGTTACCGGAAGAAACCGTAATTTCGTTGTCGTGCGTTTCGGGGTCGCTGCGGACCGCCGCCCGCGTGTTTTGTTGCAGCGACGCCACCGCGTTCGAGAAGGAAACTTCGGCTTGCGATCGCGGCGATTGCCACGTGCCGGTCGAGAGATCCACCGCACCGGACGTGATGTGCATGCCCACGCGGGTGGTGCTGTCGCGGTCCACCGAATTCTCCTCGACCGTCACCAGCGAATTGCTTTTCACCGTATACGTGGTGCCGTCCACGAACGTGATGCGCGCCGCGCCGTCTCCACCCGTTTGAATCAGATCGCCTTTATCCAGCGTTACGCGGTAATCCGCGTCCACCCATTGCACCGAATTTACCTTTTTCACCTGCACGCGGCCGTCGAGGTTTACGAATCGCGCCTGCGTCTGCGTGCCCGATGCCAGATTGTCGCCGCCTGCGCCCACGGCGTGCTCGATCTTGTTCAACGCTGAAGCGTACCAGTCTGGAACCACCAGATAGAAGGACGCCAGTAAAACTGCCAGAATCAACGCCACATACATTACGACGGTCTTGTACGTGACCGAAGTCCAATAGACCTCGACGCGCGAGATCTTCGGCCGGGAAGCCGGTGTATGGGGTTGGCTTTGCATTGAAAACAGCCTGATTCTGGGCCAATTCCGAAATTAGCACACGCCTACGGGGGCCGCAAGATAACCGCCTCCCTCTGTTGCTAGCCGCTGCAACTCCTGGGCGGGTGAGCCAGGCGGTAGCGGACTTCCGGGTGGGGCTCCGTTGCTTCACTCCAACGCACCCTTCGCGATGCGCGAAGTGTGCGGCACCCTCTCCTTTTCCGCGCTGCCCAGAGGTCCAGCCCCGTGTGATATCATCCGCCTGTGCGCTGATGGCAAGAGAACAAATTCACCGAAATAGAAAAACCCCCGCGACTGGCAGTGCCCGATCGAATCTCGTTATATGCGGTCTTTGGCTGGCCAGCCTTGTGTTTTCCATGCCCGATAGCTTTGCCCAGCATAAGTCTCAACCGACGGAGCAGCAACAAGCTGCCCTCAGGGCGTTCTTCCAAAAAGACTCGTGGAGTGCTGGCGGTCTCAGCTACGTTGCGGCGTTTGTTGACCTGCGAGACGACGGGACGCAGGAAGCCATTGTTTATCTGACTGATCGGAATTCGTGCGGCAGTGGTGGGTGCACAACCTTGGTCCTCGAGCCAATAGGCTCCACTTTCAAGGTCGTGACTGAGATGACCATCACACGGCGCCCAATTCGGGTTCTAAAGTCGAAATCAAATGGCTGGCACGATCTAAGCGTCATTGTGGCCGGAGGTGGCATCCAAGCAGCCTACGAGGCAAAGCTTTCCTTTGATGGCACCACTTATCCAAGCAACCCCACTGTGCCGCCAGCCGAGCCGATGGTTCAAACAGCCGAGGGCGTAACGGTTATTCCAGCGCCTGAGCTCAATCGTGAATTTTTGGAGACCAGGCCGGCCCCTGGGCCAAACATCCAAAGAGAGAGCATCATTCCAGGTCAGGCAGCCGGCACTCTTCGGTTGGGAACTATTCTAAGCGACCAACCTGGCTCAGTGTTTAGCTGGCAAAGCAAGTCCTTCGGTCCGGTAGGGGATCCTTGTGGTCACACGACCGTAACTTGGTTTGACGATGAGAATCGCTCTTCCGGTGTCGATGCTCATCTTGCGGACCACAAGGTTTTTCAAATTGAAGTGAAGTCGAATCGATTCCAAGTCAAGGGAGTGGGGGACATTTTCGGAAAGCCGGCGCTTGAAATACCGAACTTGTTCCCTGATGGCGAACTCCTTCGTTGGAAAGGTAGTTCGCGGCGGGTGCCCAGTCAAAAGGACGAATTGTTTTGGGTCGTGAAAAGCCAGGGAATAGCATTCGAGCTCGACTACGGCTACGAACGAAACTCGAAATCGCGTATCGTCATGTCTGTGGTTGTCTTTCCGCCTGGTGGAAACTTCGAGCCCGAAGGCTGCCTGCGTGGGGCAGAGGCCCTAGTTCCCGCATCATCGTTGAATGATCCCTAGGGGGCATCGCTCCGGGCAAGTTGTGCCTGCGAGAGACTGAAGCGGGTCACGGCGAGGGTGCACCGCGTCAAAAGCGGTGCTCGATTCAGGGAACGAGCCCACATTTTAATTGCTTCCCTTATCTGCTGAATGTGATTGAGCTGCGGTGCGCTGCTCCTCTATAATGCAAGGTTTGGGGAGCGGCGGCCGCCCAAGCTGAGCGTGGTCGCGTGCGGTCCATGACGGCTCGCAGGGGGAATTCTTTCCGTGGCGAAGTGGTATCAGTCAGATAAGCTCGGTGTGAGAATCATTCTCGGCGTCATTGTCGGGATGCTGGGTATCGGGATGCTGCTTTACTTGGTGCCGGGGCAGGGCGGCACCCAGCTCACCGATGCCGACGTCGTCGCGCAGGTGGGAAATACGTCCATCACCGCCACCGACGTGCGCACGCAGATGAATCGCCTCACGCGCGGCAGCAACGTGCCCGCCCAGATGATTCCCGCACTCGTGCAGGACACTTTGAAGCAGCTTGTCTACACCCATTCGCTCGATGTGGAAGCGGAACGCCTCGGAATCCACATCACCGATGAGGAGCGCCGCGATCGAATCCTGCTGCTGATCCCTGACGCATTTCAGGGAGACACTTTTGAGGGGATGGATCGCTACTCCGCGGAAGTGCAGCAGCGCTTTCAGATGCCGGTGTCTGAATTCGAGGAGCTGATTCGCGAGAGTTTGCTCGAGGAAAAATTTCAGCAACTGGTGACGGACGGCATCGGCGTCACGCCGGATGAGGTGCAGGAATCCTTCCGCTACAAGAACGAGAAGGTCAAGATCTCCTACGTGGTTCTCAAGCCCGAGGATCTGGCCGGCAAGGTGGACGTCAGCGACGCCGACCTCGCCGCCTATTTTGAGAAGAACAAAGCGAAGTACACGGTGCCCGAAAAGCGCGTCGTCCAGTACGCGCGCCTGGATTTTTCCGCGCTGCGCCAGCGCGCGCAGGTGTCCGAGGATGACGAGCGCGCCGACTACAACGCGCACATCGATCTGTATCGCGTGGAGGATCGCGTCCACGTCGCTCACATCCTGTTCAAGACGGTGGGCAAGACGGACGCCGAAGTGGAAGAAATTCGCAAGAAGGCCAAAGACGTGTTGCAGAAGGTCAAGCACGGCGGCGACTTCGCCGCGCTCGCCAAGCAATACTCGGACGACACCAGCAAGGACAGCGGCGGCGACATCGGCTGGATCGCGCGCGGCCAGACCGTCCCCGAATTCGAGCAGGCCGCTTTTACGCTCCAGCCCGGCACCACTTCCGATTTGGTGAAAACGCAATACGGCTTCCACATCATCCACGTGCTCGAACGGCAGGTGGCGCGGACGAAGACCTTTGACGAGGTTCGCCCGCAAATCGAGGGCGACTTGCAGGAGCAGCGCGCCGAGCAGCTCGCCGATACGCTCGCCAATCAAATTTCGGAAGAGGTTCGCCGCGTCGGGCAAATCAGCATTCAGGATCTCGCCTCGAAGTACGGCCTCACGGTGGCGCAGTCTCAGCCGATGGCTCCGGGCGACGCCATCCCGGATCTGGGGTCCAGCCCGGACGTTTCCGATCAGGTCTTTCACATGCGCGCGGGCGACATTGGCATTCCGGTTCGCCTCCAAAGCGGATACGTGATTCTCAGCGTCAAAGAGATTCAGCCCGCCCATCCGGGCACCCTGGCCGAGGTCCGGGATTCGGTGGCCAACGATTATCGGCAGGATAAGTCGGTGCAGCTGGCACAGGAGCATGCTCAGGAGATCGCCCGCAGGGTCAAGGCGGGCGAGAAGTTCGAACGTCGTGGCGAAATCTCTGGATCTGGTCGCCAAAGACAGCGCAGCTTTCTCCCGTGGCGATTCGGTTCCGGACGTTGGGCCGGCCTCGAAATTGGAAGCCGCCTTCTCACTGCCGGTTGGTCAGACCGGGGATCCCGTCTTTCTCGGCGCGAATTGGGTCGTCTACCAGGTGCTGGAGCACGACGCCCCGGATCCGGCGGCGTTCGACCAACAGAAACAGACCATCGAGCAGGATTTGATCCAGGCAAAGAAGCAAGCCGCTTACGAGGCATTCAGAGATTCCTTGCAGAAGCAGCTCGAGAGCGAGGGCAAGGTCAAGATTAACCAGCAAAACCTGAAACGCTTGAACCCCTCGTCCTAACGCATAACCTATTGAAAATGCAGTATTTGCATGACAGCAAGGCCGGGTTGCCTTTTGCCCCGGCTTGCGCTACCATTTGTGTGTCCGCAGTGCTGCCCCTGGCCAGAGGGGCTTGTTTCAGAGGCTGTCGCCTTCCCAGCTAGCTTCTGTTTGAGATTGTCTTTCATTGTGATCCTTGCTGATCTCTCGTACTGCTTTGGGGACTTCCTTCTGGCATCGTCCTTGGAGTCACGCGGCTCGGGCGGAGCAACAAAGTCCAGGCCCACGGACGGCCTGATCTGAGGGGAATCGGGTGTGGGCTCTACTTGGAGCCCGCCCGGATAGGGATGCGCGCCAATATGCAAACTCGAAACGAGTACCGCTGCTCGATTGAACTGAATCAGAACGGGAAGTACTGCGTCCGCGTCCGCGCCTTCTTCGCGGAGCACGATTGGACTCTTTCCGTCTATTTTCTCGCCTCCAACTTCAATCGCGCGATGAAAAAGCTCGAGCAGACCTTGCAGTTCCTACAGCGGCAGGAAGATCGCATTTGGTTCTGGGGTGTGGACCGCACCGACGATCCGAATCTCTCCGCGGAAATGCTGGGGGAAGAAGGGCTTTATCTCGATCGCCGCGGCGAATTTCCGCGCCGCTCGCCCAGCTTCGCGGTTTCCGCGGAGCGGCCCGTGCCGGCGTTCGTGCTGGCACCGGTGCGCCGGACGCTGGCCGATTCGCTGGAATCGGTTCGCGCCGCGGCGGGAGATTAATTCGCGTCCAGCGGCGGGCCCGGCTCTCGAAGTTCCACTTGCGGGTGCCATACTCTCGCGGTTTTTCGACGGTAGGTTTGTTTTTCCCGTCTCTTAGATGAAACGAACTCTTCGCCGAGCCAATTCCTTGTCCATGATTTGGAGAAACCTCCGACTCTTGCGAGAGAACGCGAAGGGTCGGGGACCCGCATCGAGAAGACAAAAGCCCCACGTTCGCCCGTTCGGGACGAACATGGGGGCACGCATTATAAAAGGGCGCCCCTTTCGGAGTAGGCTGCGGTTGTTGTGATGAGCATCAGCCGAAGCCTGACGAAAGGAACACCCTATGAACAGTGTGAAGTACGTTGGTTTGGATGTCCACACGGAGACGATTTCGGTGGCGGTGCTGGATGCCGAGGGCCAACTGGTGATGCAATCAGTGCTGGCCACGCGCGCCGGCGCGATTCTGGATTTTCTCCACGGATTGCGCGGAACCATTCATCTCACGTTTGAAGAGGGGACGCACTCGGCGTGGCTTTACGATCTGCTGGCACGCCGGGCGGCGCGCGTGGTGGTGTGCGATCCGCGGAAGAACGCGCTGCTGAAAGCGGGCAACAAGAGGCGGGTGGCCGGGCCTTTGAAGTTGCACTTGCGGGTGCCCTACCCTCGCGCTTTTTTCGAGGGTAGGTCTTTCTTTTTCTTTCGTTCGAGTCTTGTCCATTTTCCCCGCGCTTCGGCGTCTGCATGAGAGCGTTGGCGGTGACACAGCCGCTGATTTTCCGGGTGGCCCAGCTTTCGCGCCGAGCGCGAAGGGTGGGGGCCTGTGTGTGGCGGCCTGCAGGGCCATTATTTTTCCCGGAGAAGGACTTCTCCGCCGCCGATGACCTGCTCATTCAGCCAGAGGCGGTATTTGTAGGCGCCGGGATTGCATCCGGGGCGCGGCGTCCCGCTGAGAAGGCGCATCCCGGCCGGCGCCTGGAATACGTTCGAGGAGAACGGGCAACGGTTGGGATCAAACTCAATCTTCAACTGGCCGGCGTCGGAGACCCAGCAGACCTGCTCGCTCGGTCCGATGACGACAACTTCGGGAAGCAATCCCACCAATACAAGTTTTTCCGCCATGCGCCCCTATTTCAACTGCTCGACCGCCGCGACAATGTGCCGCGCCGAAATTCCAAACGTATCCAGCAGTTCGTCGCCGAGACCCGAATGCGGCACGCGCTCGACGGCCAGTCTTCGCACGGCCGTGAGAGGCACGCCCGCCTCCGCGAGCGCCGCTAGCACCGTCTCGCCGATTCCGCCTTCGGGGTAGTGGTCTTCCACCGTGACCACGCGCCCGCCCGTGGCGCGCACCTGCTCGGCCAGCGCCTGCGTATCGAGCGGCTTCAAACAGTAGAGATCGATCACGCGAACTGAAATTCCCTTGGCGCGAAGCTGATCCGCGGCCTTAAGCGCCTCCCAGAGTGTCACGCCGGCGCTGATCACGGTGGCGCGGTCCTGCGCGCCTTGCCGCAGCACTTTCAAACCGGGAATCGGGAAATTCTCCTCGTTCGCGTAAATCACCGGCGTCTTCGGGCGCGAAGTGCGCATGTAGGTTATTCCGTTGTAGCGCGCGGCCGCTTCCACCAGCCGCTCCGTGGCCACGGCGTCGGCGGGGTAGAGAATTGCCGCGCCGGGAATCGCGCGGAACGACGCCAAATCCTCGAGCGCCATCTGCGACGGCCCGTCCTCGCCGATTGAAATTCCCGCGTGCGATCCGCACAGATTGATCGTGCTGCGGCTGATGCCCGCCATGCGCACCTGGTCGTAGGCGCGCGCCAGAAAACATGCGAACGTCGCAACGAACGGCACCAGTCCCTGCGCCACAAGCCCAACGCCCACGCCCACCATGTTCTGCTCGGCGATGTAGCCTTGAATCAGGCGGTCGGAGTAAGTCTTCTGGTACGTTTCTGAGAACGTGGAGTTCTTCACGTCGCCGTCCACGGCGATGACCTTATCGTTCACCTCTCCCAACTTCGAGAGCGCCACGCCGTACGCCTGCCGCGTGGCCCACTGGTCGCCGAGTTTGTAATTCGGGGCCTTCATCGGAGGGAAGTCCGGAGGCGTGGGCAGCGATTTCCGGGCGTAGGAGCGGCCGTCGTCCTTTTCCACCGGGGGCAGCGGCCCGAGTTCGGCGAGCGCCTTTTCCAAATCCGCGGGTGGCAAGGGCTTGCCGTGCCAGCCGTCTTTATCCGCCAGAAAACTTACGCCGTGCCCTTTTTGCGTGCGCGCCATGATCGCGTAGGGTTTTCCTCTGATCGAGGCCGCGCGCCCGAGCGCGGCAATCACCGCCGCGAGATCGTGACCGTCAATCACTTCGCCGTCCCAGCCGTTGGCCTGGAATTTTTGCAAATAAATTTCCGCGTGGTGGTCGTACATCGTGCGCTCGCTCTGCCCGAGCCCGTTCACGTCGCCGATGGCCACGAGATTGTCCACTTCGGCGTGCGCCGCGAACGCCGCCGCTTCCCACACGTTGCCTTCCGCCATTTCGCCGTCGCCCATCAGCACGTAGACACGCGCCGCGGAATTCTGGCGCTTCGCGCCGATGGCGAGTCCCGCGCCGACGGAGAGCCCCTGGCCGAGCGATCCTGTCGCCGCGTCCACGCCGGGAATCCACGGCGTCGGATGGCCTTCGAGTTCGCTCGAGAGCGTGCGCAGCGTCATCAGCCGCGAGACAGGGAAAACTCCCGCTTCCGCCAGCGCCGCGTACAGCACCGGCGCGGCGTGCCCCTTCGAGAGCACGAAGCGGTCGCCCGCGAGCGCGTTCGGATCCGCGGGATCGAATTTCATCACGTGGAAATAGAGCGCCGCCATGATCTCCGCGGCGGACATGCACGACGTCGGATGCCCGGAATTCGCGGCCGTGGTCATCCGCATCGAATGAATCCGCAGAAGCCGCGCCTTCTCCGCAAGTGCGGCGAGTTTGCCGGATGGTGGTGCGCTCTGCGTGGTTGCGGTCATATTCGCTCCTAATCTAATTGGGGTCCGCTTATTGTACCGAACACCCGCAAATTCTGCTAAGTGTTGTCTCAAGCGGGCGGGACGCCAATTTTCGCGAGCGGAGCACGATGAGATCCGTCCAGCGCGAGGCTGGAATTCGCAATGCACGCTTCAGCGAACCGGCCAACTGCGATCCGAGTCGCAGAAAAGATGGTTCGTGCGCCGGATGTGGAGCAACAAACACGTCAGCTTGTCGAGTTGCGACACGATTCCCCGGCGCACCAGGCTCGGCGCTTTTGGAAAGCAGCCGGGCAGGGCGGGGCATACCTCGCGTACTTCGGAATGTTCGGCGTAAATCTGGCGCCCCAGATCGAGATGCCCGTAGTGGCACAGCAGGATGATGTACTTCGCGATTCGTTCCGGAGAGAAGCTGTCCAGCCGCGAGGGACCTCTTCCGTAAAGCGCGTCTCCGAAGACAGGCTGCCCTCGCGAGAGTCCCTTGTAGAACCCTTTGCGCTGCAGGAAGGCTCGATTCAAGTAGAGCAGCTCGAAGCCGTTCGTTCGCAACAATGCATCCACGTCTGCGAAAAGTGGCTGCCCCTCGTACATCGGGCAAAACTCCACCTCGACCTCGACGAGCGATGTCTCTCCGAGCGTCCGGCTCGATCCGCGCAAGATATCCAGTTCGGAGCCTTGCGTATCCAGTTTGAGGAAATCCGGCGCGCCCAACTGATCCTTCGCTACGACGTCATCCAGTCGCATAGCCTCCAGCTTCACAGTTCGCTCCAGGCGCGGAGGAGGCTCCAGGAAGGCGCGGCTGAACTCGCTGGCGATCTCATAAGTGGAGGACATGCCGCGCTGGCTATACAAGTGGAACTCCACCGCGCCGCCGCGACCGATGAAATACGGATACACTCGGTATTCCGCATAACCGCCGGGTGGAGCGTCCATCAGCCGCCGGCATTCTTCCTCATCCGCATCGAATCCCACGTAGCGTATAAACTCGGTCAGACCCGCAAGCTCACCGGCTCCTCCGCCGCGAGCGCCGATGTCAAAGATGGAGAATGGATGTCTGGTGAGGAAATCACGCAGGGGTCTCGTCTTAACCCCCCAATTTAGGTTGTAGGGCAGAGAGGCGTGGTAATGGTTGATGTGCCTGAAAAATGCATCAAACATGGCATTCATACGAATCCTCTAAAGACACGGAACTCGTAACAGCGGACTGGCGGCGAGGGGATCACGCCCGCATCGTTCCAGTTTGCCCTGTCCAGCCGGTATTTCATGCTCGGATAATACCACTCTCATATCGCAACATGACGTGACGATGGCGGCGCTGCTCAGGCGCGAGCGCAGGCGACATGCCAGCGTTCTTGTGCAAAGATGCTCGTGCGCGAGGAAGAAAAAAGCTACGGCGCACTTGACCCAAGGCTCGCGTACGGCATCCTAGAGCATGGCATGACGCCACCTTCCAAACTCCGGCGAAACATCGTGCGCGTTTCGAGCCAACTTGCATTCGTTGCGTTTGCTTTTTTGCTGCTGGCGCGCGCGCAGGACCAGGCCCCCGGCGTGATTCACGTGGACGTGAACCTGGTCATGGTGGACGCAACTGTAAAGACGAAGGCCGGCGAAATCATCCCCAATCTAAAGAAGGACGACTTCGAGCTGCGCGAAGACGGCGTCGTGCAGAAGATTGACGTCTTCAGCCGCGACGAGCTGCCGCTGAACGTCGCGCTGGTGCTGGATCTCAGCGATTCGATTGGGCCGTTCCTGGGCCCCTTGCGCGACGCCGCCACCACCGCTCTTGCCTCGCTCAAGCCCGAGGATCAGGTGGCGCTCTTTACTTTTGCCACCGAAGCGCAGATGCGCGCTCCGCTGACCACTGATAAAAACTCGATTGCCCAGCAGATCAGCACGTTTCAGGCGCGCGGCGCTACCAACATCAACGACGGCATCTTCGATGCCGCACAGTATCTCCTCACCGCGCCGCCGAACGGCCGCCGCGTGATCATCCTCATCAGCGATGACGTTGGCACCGACGCCGGCGCGCAGGGCACGCGCGACATCGTCACCGAAACGCTCGCTGCCGACGCGGTGCTCTACAATTTGAAAATACCCGGCTACAATCCGCCGCAAACGATCGCCTACGCCAGCACGGTCTCCGGCCTGGTGAACATTCGCAAGGTGATGGATCAAACCGGCGGCGAAATCTTCGACGTTCAGGACGTGGCGCATCTGGATGAAGTCTTCAGCGCCCTGATCCAGCGTCTCAAGACGCGTTACACACTGGGCTACTACACGCAGGCCAACGGAGCCGGAGGCAAACGCCACCAACTGGATGTTCGGCTGAAACCGTCTTTCGGTAAGAAGGGCCGCGACTACACCATCCTCGCCAAGAGCGGCTACTACGTGCACTAGACTCCGCGGATCGCCCGCCCAAGACGGCATTTCGGGAATTACGTCGCAGCGTGACGTCTCTTGAGGTATTCAGCGGGTGGCAATATCAGAACGCCTCCGATTGACTTGTCGAAGTATTGGCCAAAATGCCGAACGTCGCCGGTGAGGAGATGCGTCGCCTTCGCTTGCATCGCGGCAAGCACTATGGGCGCATCCTTTCCGGGCAACGAAATCTGATTCGGTAGTTCTGCTGGCGTCGCGTCGAATAGGGCGACTTGCGCGGAGAGTATTCTCAGCCGTTCGCGCTGGGATTCACTGGCAAGGTTGATTCTTGCTTCTTCCAAAGCATAGCGCGAGGATAGCAACTGGACTTTGCTCAACTTCCACAGTTTCAGAATTCCATTGGTTGGACTGTACGCCGCCGAAAACAAGACATTCGCGTCGAGGAACAGCCGATCCACTTATTGGGGCCGCCGATGGGGGATGGCGTCCGGATCGAGCCCGAGTTTCTTCACCTCTTTGCGCGCTCGACGGTAGTCCCGCGCATCGGTAGCATTGGAAAGCAGAAACTCGGCCTTGCGTTCGGGCGCATATCGTTCCACGGGAACGATCACTGCGGGGCGGATCAATATGCCATCTTCATGCGGCTCAGCCGTCACAAACGTTCCTTCCTCGATGCCATATCGTCTCCGCAATCTCGCAGGAACAATTACGGCTCCTCGCTTACCCACCTTGGCAGCTTCCATTTGATGGCCTCCGTTGCCCGTAAATCAGATTACCTGAAATTCAGGCCTACGTCAATCGTGCCATTCTTGCCCAATCGGCATGTTGGCGCGACGGACAGTACTCAGACTGCCAAATTGTCTTGCACATGCGCCGGCGCCCTGGGTTGCGCTGCACGCGCGAATCGGCGAAACTAGATGTTCAGTCGAACTCCCTTGGTTGGAGCTGACCTCGGATGAGCGCAACCCACCTGAATACCCCCAATCCGAGGAGAGGATCGCGATTGAATGAGGCTGCAAAGATATGAGCACTGAAATCGGCGAGCTGATTACTCCCCCGCGCATTATGTTGACGCCCGGTCCTTCCATGATGGACCCGCGCGTCTATCGCGCTTTGGCGACGCCCATCGTCGGCCACGTGGATCCCTGGTTCACGAAGATGATGGGCGAGATCCAGGAACTCCTACGCCGCGTCTTTCAGACTCACAACCAAGTCACCTTCCCGGTTTCCGCTTCGGGTTCCGGCGGCATCGAAACCGCTGTTGTGAATTCGCTCGAGCCCGGCGACGAGGCCATCGTCTGCGTCAACGGCACGTTCTCCGAGCGCATGGCCATCATTGCGGAGCGCACCGGCGCGAGGATTCACAAAGTCGAGGCGCCGTCTGGGCGTTGCGTCGATCCTGAAGATGTACGCCGCGCGGGCAAGGGCCGCAACATCAAGCTCGTCGGCATGGTGCACGGGGAGACGTCCACGGGCGTGCTCACGCAAATCGAGCCGTTCCGCAAGGTCGCCGACGAACTGGGCGCGCTGCTCGTGGTGGATGCGGTGGCCACCCTCGGCGGCACACCGCTCGACGTTGATCGCCAGCGCATTGACATCTGTTTCTCGGGCACGCAGAAGGCCATCAGCGCGCCGCCGGGCATGGCGCCCATCACGGTGAACGCGCGCGTCGAGGAAGTGATTCGCGCCCGCAAGACGAAAGTTTCCAGCTGGTATTTCGATCTCACGCCGATCATGGCCTATTGGGGCAAGGAGCGGACGTATCACCACACGCCGCCGATTTCTCTGGTGTTCGGATTGCGCGAGGCGCTGCGCATCGTCCTCGAAGAAGGCCTGGAAGCGGGCTGGGAACGCCACCGCCAGAATCAACAAGCGCTGATTGCGGGCCTGGAGGCGTTGGGAGTGCAACTGTTCGTCTCCGATCCGGCACAACGCATGCCGACCGTTACCGGCGTCGTGCCGCCCGCGGGCATTGACGAACACCGCGTGCGCCGCCAACTGCTCGAGGAATTCGGCATTGAAATCGCCGGCGGCATTGGCGCGCTAAAGGGCAAGCTCTGGCGCGTGGGCTTGATGGGTTTCTCAAGCCAGAAGCGCAACGTGTTGCTCTTCCTCGCGGCGCTCGAAAAGGCGCTTTTCGATCAGAATTTCAAAATTGCAGCGGGAGCCGGCGTCACAGCGGCTTCGCGTTACTATTCACAGACGGAAACTGTGCCCGTCGCGCACCACAAATAAGCGGAGGGACACTGTGCCTGCGAACACGATTCCGAATCGAGGGGCCATGAGCGAATTCGTCGGTGAGTTCGGCGTGCCGTCGAATCTCACGGATGTGGCCTATCAGGTGCGGTTTTCGCACCTCTGGAACGGCGTCGCCACGCGGCATAGCGATACGATCGACACGAAGTTCCTCGTCGATGGCCGCGGGGTGATCGTCGGACTCGCGCATACGGCCTTCGTGAGATTCCGGGAAAGTTCCGGCCGAGACCTCACCGATCGCGAGGCGAGTTACGTCGCCGCCGAATACCTGCGCGAGCGGCTTCAGCAGGAAGACGAGCGCGAACTGTACGACGTCCCGGAAGCCGAAGTGCTCCGCATCGTCAAGCTGCTCAAAATCTGCTGAGTCCTCATTGCGGCGAAGGGCCGCTCACGCGTCGGAGAGCGAGCCGTTCACGGAGAACGTTCTCGGTGAACCGTCCATCTCATTCTTTTCGGGCGAGTTCTCAGCCGGCAATTCTTCGCCTTCGAGAATCGCTCCGCAGTCCAGGCACTCGACGTATTCCGCGTCCTTGTCCTTCGCAATGAGCTGGGTGCGAGCGTGCTTGCATGCGCTCGAACGGTTCGTTTCTTTGTGGTCTTCTTTCATGCGCCTCTCTCGCTGTTGAGCGGCCAGGGCGCCGCAAGTCCTCGCCCCGGGCGCCTCGTAGAGTTTACAATGGCCCGGCTGAGAAACCGCGCGTGCGGGCGAGGAAGCCATGGCGCACCCAGACACGAAAACCCGGCTCGACAACATCTTTTTTTACGGCATTGTGCTGTTGCTCCTCCTGCTGGTGTTCCGCGTGTTCGAGCCGTTTCTGGTGCCGCTGGGCTGGGCGGGCGTGTTGGTGGTGGTGTTTTACACGCCGTATACCATGCTGGAGCGCAGATTCCAACGCGGCAAGGCGGCTGCGATTGCCACGATCGGCGTCACGCTGATCTTGATTCTTCCCGTGCTCGGGATCATTTTTCTATCCGTTCGCGAAGGCGTGGAAGCGCGGCACAGCCTCCAGACCGCGATCGCGGCGGGCCAATTTGGCTGGGTGGGCCGTGCGTGGTCGTGGCTGGTGTTGAAGATTCCAGCGGGGGACCGGCCGAACATCAGCGCGCTCGCGCAGCAGGGCGCGACCAAGTTCGGCGGACTGCTTCCCGAGCAAGTGGGCGCGATTTTTCGCAATGTCGCCGTATTCTTCTTCGATCTCTTTGTGACGTTGTTTGCGCTCTTCTACTTTTTCCGCGATGCGGATTCGATTCTCGCGGGCTTCAAGAGTGTGCTGCCCTTCGAGGAGTCGCGCCGCAAAAAGATACTCAACGAAGCCCGCGACCTTATCTTCGCCAGCGTCACGACGAGCCTCATCATCGGAGCGCTGCACGGCCTGGTGGGCGGCATTACCTTTGCAATCGTGGGTTTGCCCGCGCCGATTTTCTGGGCCATCGTGATGGCGTTTCTTTCGCTGTTGCCGGTGGTGGGCTCCTGGCCCATTTGGCTGCCCGCGGCGATCTGGCTTATCTCGACGGGGCACTGGGGCCGCGGCGCGGTCGTGCTGCTCTTGTGCGGCGGTGCGGCCAGCTTGACGGATAGTTTTCTTCGGCCCCACCTCATCGGCGGGCGATCGAGTCTGAACGGGCTGCTGGTCTTCGTCAGCGTGCTGGGCGGAATCGCGTGCTTCGGCATGCTCGGCATCGTGCTGGGACCCATCGTGGTGGCCACGGCCTTAAGTCTTCTCTCCGGCTATTCCGGCGCGCACGAAGGCGCCGGGTAATCTTCCGCGCACTCCGCGCCGGCGTTTTTCGCGAGCGCGCCCCGCTGTGCTAGAGTAGCCGCGCAGAAGGAATGTCCATGCCCGCAAAAGCTGCACCGCCTCCGCTCGAACTCCCGCCGGAGAAGCTCTCCTGGCGCTGCGATCCCGCGCGCGTTCCCTTCGCGACGACGGCGGAAGCCGATCCCGTCGAGGGAATGATCGGGCAGGAGCGCGCCCAGCGCGCCCTTAAACTCGGCGTGGAACTCGACGCGCGCGGCTACAACATGTTCGTCTGCGGACTCGCGGGCACCAGCCGCGGCGGCACGATCGCGCACATGATCGGAGAGATGAATCCGCTGCGCAAACTCTCCATGGACCGCTGCTACGTCAATAATTTCAAGGCCCCGGACCGCCCGCGCCTGATCACGCTGCCGCCGGGCCAGGCGACGAGTTTCAAGAAAGATGTGCAGTCCGGCATTGATTTCCTGCGCCGGCGGATTCCGCAAGTGTTCGAAGGCGAACCGTTTCAGCGGCAGAAGAGCCGCATCGTCGAGCGCTTCACCGTGCGCGAAAAAGAGTTGATGGACGATTTCACGCGGCGCATCGCGCGCGAGCAATTCGCGCTGGGGCACATGCAAGTCGGCGCGGTGGCGCTGCCGGAAATTTTCCCCGTGCTCGAAGGGCAGATGGTGCCGATCGAAGACGTGCCGAAAATGGTGCAGGACGGCAAGCTGGAGACCACCGTCGCGGAGGACCTCGAGCGCAAGTACGAACAATTTCGGCAGGAGTTTACGGTTGTCTACCGCCGCACGCTGACGCTTTCGCGCGAACTGGCGAGCGAGCTGAGTTATCTCGAACAAGAAGCCGCGTCCGTGCTGGTGGACGGTTTTATCGAAGAGTTGAAAGAGCGTTATCCGGGCGTGCAGGTCACGGAGTATCTGGAAGAGGTTCGGCACAATCTGCTCGATAATCTCGAGCCCTTCAAGGAACGCGACGGCGAAGAGGAGCCGGGTTCGCAGGGGCCTCCGCCGGAATTGGGGCTGCGCACGCCTCCGGCGGATCGCGATCCGTTCCGCGTGTACAGCGTGAATGCGATCCTGGCGCACGACGACCTGGAAGCCTCGTCCGTGATTTTCGAGACGACGCCCACCTACGCAAATCTTTTCGGCACTATCCAGCGCGCCTACGATTCGCGCGGTGGCTGGACCTCGGACTTCATGGACCTGCGCGCCGGCTCGATCCTTCGCGCCGACGGCGGCTATTTGATTCTCTACGCGATGGACGCGCTTTCCGAGACGGGCGTATGGCGCACGCTCAAGCGCATGCTGAATCACGGAAAACTGGATATTCAGCCGCTCGATCTGTTTTTCCCGTTTGGGGCGTCGGCGATGAAGCCGGAGCAGATCGAGATCAACGTGAAAATCATTCTGATTGGCGATCCGGAGATGTACGAGCTGCTCTACGAGAACGACGAGGATTTCCGGAAGATTTTCAAAGTGCGCGTGGAATTCGACGAAGAGATGGAGTTGAGCGACTCCGTGATTCGCCAGTATTGCGGGCGGCTGCGCAAGGTCACCGAGAAGGAGAATCTCAGCCCGTTCGATCGCACGGCCGTGGCCGCGATGATCGAATTCGGCGTGCGGCTCGTCGGCCGGCGGAACAAAGTCACGGCGCGATTTGCGGATTTGGCCGATCTCGCGCGCGAGGCGTGTTACGTGGCGCGCGAAGTGAATGAATCGCCGGTGACCGCCGCGCACGTGCGCCGGGCGCGGGAGGCGCGCGTCGAGCGGCACAACCTGATCGAAACGAAAATTCGCGAAATGATCGAGGACGGCACCATCCTCATCGACGTGGAAGGTTCGCGCATCGGCCAGGTCAACGGGTTGAGCGTCGCGGAAATCGGCGGCTACGCGTTCGGCAAACCCGTGCGCATCACGGCCTCGGCCGCGCTGGGCAAAGCGGGGCTGATCAATATCGAGCGCGAAGCGAATATGAGCGGCCGCCTGCACGACAAAGGCATGCAGATCATCGCGGGTTTTTTGCGCTCGCGTTTCGCGCAAGATAAGCCGCTCTCGCTCGCGGCGAGCATTTGCTTCGAGCAGTCGTACGGCGGCGTGGATGGGGACAGCGCCAGCGCGACGGAAATTTTTGCGCTGCTCTCCGCGCTCTCGGGATTGCCGATCCGGCAGGAGATTGCCGTCACCGGCTCGGTGAACCAGCAGGGCGACATCCAACCCATCGGCGGCGTGATCCAGAAGATCGAAGGGTTTTTCGACGTTTGCCGCGCGCTCGGGATGAACGGAAGGCAAGGAGTCATCATCCCGTCGGAAAACGTCGAGGACTTGATGCTCCGCAACGACGTGATCGAGGCCGTCATCGCCGGAAAATTCCACATCTATCCCGTCGCCACGGTGGAGCAGGGAATCGCGATTCTTACCGGCGTGAAGGCCGGCGCGCGCGAGTCCGCCGCCGCGGGCAACGGCAAATCCGCTACGAAATCGGATAGCGCCGAGGCAAAGCAAGCTGTCGTGAGCCGCAACGGCGATGGTGCGGGCGCGTTCGAGCCGGACACAGTGTTTGCGCTGGTTGACAAGCGTCTCCACGAATGGGCGCACGCGCTGAAGGATTTCGGATAGGGTTCGGTTTCTTACTCCCCTTTTCCCACCGCTCCCGCGGTGGGCTAACATGCTTCGAACCTCGGGGACTTTCTGAAGCAGAGACTTCCGGCAACTTGGGAATTGCGCCGCGATTACTGGGTCGTGGCGGGTGTGGGGGCGGCGGGGGCGAAGTAGGAGTGTCGAAACTGGACGTGGAGCGATTCCACTTTGATACCAGGGGAGACCGATGTGACCACGACTGAAATGGTGTGCTCACGGCCGTCGAAAGAGGGGGGAATGAAGCCGAGAACATAGGTGCGATGTACTGCGTTTGCTATCTGAGAGAGGATTGTCTGAAAATCAGTCGGCTCTTGCGGGAAATATGCAGTACCACCCGAAAGCTCGGCAATCTTTCGCAATAGCGCATCGCCTTGAGGAAAGCTCGTCCCTTCCGGGGACTCGTGTATCGGAGGCTTGCTCAGGGATTCGCCCAGCGCGACCGGGTAAACGAGTGGCCAGGACTTCTGCAGACGGCGCTCAAGCTCCGGCCAATCGCGGCCCTGTGACGTATCGAGGCCTGTGGCCAGCAGGATAATGGCTTTGTTCCACGAGGGCCCCGCAAGCCAGTCCAAGGACGCAGAAAGACTCTTGTCGAGATTGATTTCAGCCGAACCGTCCGAAAGATTAAGCGCCTCGATTGCGCCGATTGCGGAAGACTTGTTCACGGTGAGCGGAAAAACGAGCTTGGGCGTGTCGCTGTACGTGGCGAGTGCGACGGGATCATCTGGCGCAAGTCCCGCTAGCAACGCTTCAAAGGCGGCCAGATGGTCCTTGAGAATGCGATTTGAAGCCGAACTTTCTTCGATGAGAATGAGAACCTGCGCGGGCCCCTCCAGTCGGTCGAACGTTTCGATCTTCTGCTCGACGCCGTCCACGAGTACGTGGAAGTCGCGCGCCTCGAGGCCATTGAGGAACTGGCCACCGGAATCCGCCACAGTTACAGGTACGACAACCAGCCTGAGGTAAGGACCACCGATTACTATGGGCTGAGTACTCCGCGGCGGTGGGGGCGGACGATTCTGGGCCCGCCCGGAAACCGCTAGGGCTGCGGCGATTGAAATGACGAGCGCGGCCCTCATGCACACTTCCCCCATGAATACTAGGGAGACTACTGCGTTGTTGGCGGCGTGGGGGCGGCGGGAGCGGGGCCGCCTTCCTTTGGGGTCGAGAGATAACCCTTGATCGTGTCCTTGCCTACGTCGAACACGACGAGTTCATAGTAGCCGGTGACGCCGTTGACCACGAACTGGACAGGTTCGTCCACCGTCCGGTCGTTCTTGGGGACCGCACGGTCGTCGGCAATAACGGTCACGGTGTACTTATAGTGTTTCGCGTCGGTTTTTTCGAGCTTGAGTTGAATGGGGCCGACCTTGCTCGGCTGTTTCGATTTCGTGAGGTTGAACTGGTAGATATTGCGCTCGTTGAGGCGCTTGAGGGCCTCGACCTCTTCCTGATTGCGGGCGATCAAGGTTCCTTGGCCACTGATATTGCCGACTGCGGTAGAAAGCTGGGCCTTGGTGGCTTCGAGATCCTGCTTGGTGGCGTTGAGATCGGTTTTCGTGCCGTTGAGATCCGTGGAGACGGCGCCAATCTTGTCGTTGGTCTCCTGCTGCACTTGTCCAATCTGCGCGGCGAGTTTCTGATCGCTGTCCTGCTGTTGCTGGCGAATGCCTTCGGCGAGCGTGCGCGCGCGGGCCAGTTCATCCTGCGTGAGGCCTAGCTTCTGTGTGGTGACTTCGAGTTTGCCGCGCAGATCGGCGACACGCGAATTCGACTGATCCATCTCGGCGGTGATCACGTCGGCGCGATGACTCTGGTCGGCAAGCTGCGCTTCGAGCTTGGTGTGCTCGGAATACCCGATGTAGAAGAGGACCGCAACGAGCAACGCGAGGCCGATGAACGCGAAGTGGACCCAACGCGGCAGGGCGGCAGGTTCGTAGACGTAGTGATCCTTGGACTCAGTCGGTGTCTCGTCGATACTCATCACTCCTCCTGGAGAGAGCGGCGGAAAGTAAGCCGCCGGAAGGTTCGATTATCAAGGAGGCCCGCCGGGTTGTCTACGGCCGGCGGGCCCGGTGTGTGCGAGGCCAGCAAGACTCGACTGTGGTGGTGAGTCCGCCGCGCGGGGTGAATTCGCCGCGCACCACGCACCAGACGGGATGCGTTGCGGCGACGACGTCGCGAAGGATGCGATTGACGGCGTTCTCGTAAAAGATTCCCAGATCGCGATAGCCGAGCAAGTACATTTTCAAGGCTTTCAGCTCGAGGCAGAGTTTGCGCGGCTCGTACTCGATCGTGATCGTGCCGTAATCGGGAAGGCCCGTTTTGGGACAGACAGACGTGTATTCCGGATAGCGCGTAACGATGCGGTAGCCGGGGAACTGGTTCGGCCAAGTTTCGAGCTTCGGCAGTTTTGTCCGGACGCCTGCGCGAGCGTGTTCGTCGGTATAGCTGGGCATGGCCGCCTCGGGACTATTGTACACATTGGACACGCTAAACGAATTGTGGATTGTCGCCCCGCCGGAGCACTGGCTACTCTTTCCACTCAGGGGAGCCAGGTACACGACCGATGCTTTGTCCTCAGTGCCGAAGTGAGAACTGCCGGCGATCGCGCCGAAAAGGGTTCCGCGATTTCGCGCTCAGCATTCCTCAGATGCGTCCGTGGCGCTGCCGCTCCTGCGACCTGCGGTTTTACGCATGGACGGTGCCGATGGAATATCTCTCCTTCGTGCATTGCAGAATGTGCGGCAATTTGGATTTGCAGCGAATATCGAACGAGTACGTGGACGGAATGTTCGCCTGGATTTTCCGGAGCATGCACGTTCCGGCGTATCGCTGCGCGCCCTGCCGCAACCGGTTCTTCTCCGTCCTCCGCTACCACCGGATCGTGCCCAATGCGGAGCAGCCCACGCACCAGCACCACGAAGAAGGAATCCCCGTCAGTCAATAGTTAGTTTTGCAGAATCACGACCAGCGTCCTGAATGGTGTGCTCCGGCGCGCCTTGACTGTCCTGCGCGGCGCACGCTATAAGAGTAGCTACCCTTTGAACGCCAGCTGCGGGCTCTGTTTGGAACCCGCCGCTAGCGGGTGCGGGCTCTACTTGGAACCCGCGGCAGGACCGATGGCGATATCGTCTAAAGGTTAGGACACGGCCCTCTCAAGGCCGGAATCCGGGTTCGAGTCCCGGTATCGCTACCAAATATCCCCCGTGACTGGCGGAATGGGTCACTGCCCAACGCCCGCGTAGGTTCTTGAGCTTGCCCCCGGATAACCAATGATGGGAGTGTCGCATCAAGAAAACTTAAGGGGTGGTCGCCGTGAACAAGACATCCAGATGTGTTGTCTCAGCGGTGGTCTGCGTTCTTACTTGTGCCGGATTCGCCGCCGCCCAGCAAACCCTTCGGGTGGATGAGAGAGCCGCGCGGATCCAATTTCTTGCGGACGCCACGAAGGTCCAGTTGCCGATTGAGAATTCTTCGCGCGCGATGCTTCCCGCCCACTTACTTTTGGAATTGCTTGGCACGAATGGGCAGGCTCAGGTGAAAGCCGAGTCGGATGTTTCACTGCGCCCAGGCGTGAATTCCGTTGCACTGTCGTTGCCGACGCTGCTCACGCATGGCGAGCAAACGCCCAGCAAGACTTTGCTTTGGTACCGATTGCGATACACGCTCACGACCACGGGGAATCCAGTGGCCGAGAGCCGTCTCGCTGAAGGAATTATCGCCGTGGGCGAAATCACGCCGGACCTTTTCGAGTTGCATGTTGCCGCGCCTGCCATTCTCAAAGGTGCGGCAGGGAGTTGCGCGATTCGCGTGAGAGCGATTCACCCAGTGACGGGCCGTCCCGTGGAGGGGGTGACGGTTCAAGCCTCGCTCGATTTAGGTACGGGAAACGGAAAACCCGTGCAATCGAAGCCTGCTCTGACGGACGCACGTGGATTCGCCACGTTGGACCTCACGGTGGACCGCCCATTCGACCCGGACGACGCCGGCCTTACCGTCAAAGGGAGAAAGGGGATTGGTTCGGCCGAAGCGGAAAGCGACGATTTCCACCAGGGATACGCAGGGCACGCATCGCTGACCACGGATAAACCGCTGTACCAGCCGGGACAGACGCTGCACATGCGTCTGCTGGCATTCGGCCCCGACCGGAAGGCGTTGTCAGGAGAAGCGGCAACGATCGAGATCAAGGACCCGGAACAAACGCTCGTACAGCGCACCGAGGTCCGGACTTCGCGATTTGGAGTCGCCTCTGCCGACTGGCAGATCCCCGAAAACTTACGGCTAGGAGATTACGAAATTGAAGCGGACTTCGATGGCGATCAGTACGGCCTTCTGGACGTTGGCACCAGCGTTCAAATCAGCCGGTACGATTTACCGACGTTCAGCGTCTCCGTAAAGCCCGATCGCGCCTACTATTTGCCGGGGCAAGAAGCTGCGGTCGAAGTTCGCGCAAACTACTTATATGGCGAGCCTGTAAAACACGGACGAGTTCGCGTCGTCCGAGAGACCGATCGCAAGTGGAATTTTCGCGAGCAAGAGTGGGACATCCAAGAAGCCGAAGTTTACCAGGGAGACGCCGACGATCAAGGATCCTACACAGCCCATATAGACCTTTCCAAAGCGCAATCGGAACTTGCGGCGGACGACTACGAGCGATTTAGGGACTTAACCCTCGCCGCTTATTTTACGGACTCTTCCACGGGCAAGACGGAACAGCGGCGATTCAGTCTTCGGCTAACGAAGGATCGGATTCATATTTACGTGATCAGCGGCGAGAGCGGCCAGGTCACGGGACTCCCGCTACAATTCTACATTTCAACCGACTACGCGGACGGTTCGCCCGCGCAATGCGACGTTGACATCTCGCGCGGCGGCGAACCGGCCACCGGCGGCGAAGCTGGCAATTCGCCCGCGCCACACCAATTCCTCGTGCGAGTTCACACGAACCGATATGGTGTCGCGAAAGTGAACGCCCCGGGATTTGTGTCGACGGGATCGGCCGGGGATCATGAGCTGAGATTCATGGCGCGGGACGGGAAAGGGTCGACGGGCAACCACACCGAAACATTCTATTCCTATTATTATGCCGACCACTCCGGTATCCGGGTGACCGCCGACAAGGCACTTTACAAGCCGGGCGAACCGATTCTGGTGGATCTCGCCGCGACCGATCAGGACGCGGAAGTCGTGGTGGATGCCGTGGAAGATTTTCAAACTGTTGCCTCCACGATGGTCCACTTGCGGCATAGCCGGGCGAAGGTCACGTTCGCCGCGACCGATAAATACCAGGGCGAGGTGACGATTTCCGCTTACGAACTGGGCTCCGCCGTCGGCGAGGATGAGAGTTCTTCTGTTCCGGCCGGCTCGCGCACGGTTCTATTTCCCAAGAATCGCGAGCTGACCGTCGATGTTCATTCCGCAAAGCCGACTTATCGACCAGGGGCCGACGCTACAGTGGACTTTCAAACGCGCGGTCCCAATGACGAGCGTGGTCGCGTTGCCCTGGGTCTGGCCGTTGTGGATGAAGCGGTTGACGAACGCTTCAGAACCGAACAAGAGTTCGGGAGAAACTCCTGGGATAGTAACGCCTGGGATGTCGTCTTGGTTGATATGGAGGGAGAAAGCCAGCAGGTCGGGGATGTGACCCGGCGCGATTTGGATAAACTTGATTTGGACAAGCCGCTTCCAGCTGGGCTGGACCTGGTTGCCGAGATTCTTCTGCGATCGACCGGCTTGGAACGCAACGTATTTTCGAGTGATTCCGACAGCGAAGATCCTAAGAAGCTCTTTGCACTAGAGCTGTATCCGCAGCTGCAGTCGCTTCGGGACGCATTAGACGAGCGCTATGCAAGAAATGGGGAATACCCGAAGACCGCGGAGCAGCTCGAAAGCGATCTCGCGGCCGCCGGGATTCACTTTCAAGATTTGCGCGATCCGTGGGGCAATCCGTTCAAAGCTAAATTCAGTGCGGACGGAGAGTATGACGTTGTCGAGATTGGGAGCGCGGGCCCGGACAAACAATTTGGGACGAGCGATGATTTTGCCGCGACCCAGTTGAAATGGCCCTATTTCAAGCCGTACTCCGAGGCGATTGGGAGGGCGGTGAGCGACTATCACGGTCGCACCGGTGAATTCATTCGAGATCTGCCGGCCCTAAAAGCGGAACTTGCCCGCGCGAATATCGATTTGGACTCTCTGAAGGATCCCTGGGGCCATCCTTACCGGTTCTCCTTCGATGTGAACGCATCGCAATTCCTGGTAAAGGTTACCAGCGCGGGGCCCGACGGCATCTTCGGCACATCGTCGGCGCCCTCCTACAACGACGTCGTTCTGGCCACCGTCGGTATCGACTACTTCGCGGAAAAGCGGGCACAGCTCGATACGGCGCTCGCGAATTACTTCGCGCGCAGTCAGATATTCCCCGAGAATCTGGATCAATTGCGGACGGCGCTGAAGGTTTCTGGGATCGATTGGGACGCGCTGAAGGATCCTTGGGGACGCAATTACTATGTGACCTTCGACACGGAGGCTCGTTACTCCGACAGACAGAGAATCGAGACCTACGAACAGCACGAGGAGAACGAGCACAGCTCGACGCAACACACCACCACGGTTCCGGTGACCGCGCAGGTCAAGCTCATCCACATGCGAAGCGCCGGAGAAGACGGCGTGCAGGGCACATCGGACGATTTCGAGATTGCGACGTTTTCTCGCGTCTTGACCGAGCAAAGCAGCCAGAACCCTGCCCCCGTCGCAACTCCTGGTTCTCCAGTTTTGTCGGGCGCCACGGGCGCGATCGGCGGGACGGTGCAGGATCCTGCGGGTGGGGTAATTCCCAACGCGGATGTCCGCGCGAAAAACATCGTAACGGGGGAAGTATTCTCCGCAAAAACAGAAAAGCAGGGTGATTACCTGCTCCGGAATTTGCCGGCCGGACTCTATACCTTGACATTCTTCGCCCAGGGATTCAGAGCCACAATAATCGCCCGCGTGCCGGTGCAGTCGTCAAACGTGACCAGCCTGAACGCCACCCTGGACGTGGGAACAGTCAGCGAAATGGTTATGGTCAGCGCCAACCCCATCGCGCTGCAGACTGACACGAATGAGATTAGCGCCAGTAGCACGAACTTGGCGGGACTTTCGCTGCTTTCGAAGCTAGCCACCCCCCGCTTGCGCGAAAACTTTCCGGAGACGCTACTGTGGCAACCGGAATTGGTGACGGACAGCCAAGGGCGCGCCCACGTGAGTTTTCCCTTGGCCGACAACATTACGACCTGGAAGCTGTCCGTAATTGCTTCGAACCAGAATGGGGAGCTGGGAACGGCCACGAAAGAAATTCGTGCGTTTCAGCCATTTTTTGTGGAGCACGATCCGCCGCGCTATCTGACCGCCGGTGATGAGATTTCTCTCCCCGTAGTGCTGCGGAATTATCTGGATCACGATCTGAAAGTGAGCGTCCAGATGAAGCCGGAGAATTGGTTTGCGCCGCTGGGCTCGATGACGGCGTCGGCGAATGTTCGCTCCGGCGATTCGGTGTCCGAGATTTTTCATTTCCGCGCGCTGAATCCGATCAAGGAAGGAAAACAAGAAGTCACCGCCATCGGCGCCGATGCCAGCGACGCCATTTCGCGCAACGTCACCGTCCGTCCCAACGGCGAAGAGCAAACGGCATCCGTCAGCCAGGTTTTCGACGATGCCGTATCCCTCGAGGTGCGGATTCCGGACGCGGCCATTCCCGGATCGTATGAAGCCACGTTGAAAATCTATCCGAATCTTTCCGCGCACGTCTTCGAGAGTATCGAGGCCATTTTGGAGCGTCCGTATGGTTGCGCCGAACAAACGATTTCGTCCGCCTATCCCAGCGTGCTTCTCTTGAAATATGCGAAGGCGGCGCACCTGGAGCAGTCCGCAGACGCGCAGCGCGCGCAGCACTTCGTTCAGCTTGGTTACCAGCGGCTGCTCTCCTACCGGGAAGCGAACGGCGGATTCTCGCTTTGGGGACACGGCAACGCCGATCCTGTCGTCACGGCTTACGCCCTCAAGTTCTTGGGCGATGTGAGTGAATTCGTCGCCGTGGACGATTCGGTGGAGCGGCAAGCGTTCTCCTGGCTCGCCGCGACGGCTCAATCGGACGGGCACTGGACCGGGCTCGGCTGGAACGGAAACGAGGACGCACAGAGAAGCGCGGTGATCACGGCTTACATCGCGCGCATGCTCGCTGAATCGAAATTGGTGTCTGGCGATTCCAGTAGCGACAGGCAAACTGCGGCAAGCGCATCTCAAGCGGTGAAGCGTGCCCTGACCTACCTGCGTCCGTTGGTGGATTCGGCGGACGACGCCTATCTGATTGCTTCCTATGCCTTGACGGCTCTGGATGTTGGCGACACAGTTTCCGCCAATCCAAGCATCAAACGGTTGCGCTCCCTGGAGCACCGCGAGGGCGATGCCGGCTATTGGGAATTGGAGACCAACACCGCTTTCTGGGGTTGGGGGCTGCCGGGACGCGTTGAAACCACCGCTCTCGTTCTGCAGGCCTTCGCGAAAGCAGGCATGGCCTCTTCGCAAGACGATGCATCTCGAGCGCAGGTCTCGCGTGGCTTGCTCTTCCTTCTGCATAGCCAGGATGGCTACGGGATTTGGTACTCCACACAGACAACGATCAACGTTCTCGACGCGATGGCGATGCTGACCTCGCGGGAGGACGCGAACTCTTCGGGGAACCCAGCAGGCCAGGCGTCGAAGGCCACGGTCCTGGTGGATGGCAAGCAGGCGCTCACGATCGATCTGCCGCCGGCGGATACAATCGCGGGACCTGTATTTGTCGACTTGTCGCGATACGTTATGGCCGGCATTCATCATGTCGAGATTCGCCGTCCGGCCGGGTCGGCGCGCGCGTCGGCGCAACTCGTCGCCGTCTACTACATTCCGTGGACTTCGGCCGCGTCGGATCACGGCTCACACCGTGAGCCCAATTCCTCGGAGGCGCTGCGGCTTGCAGTGCAGTTTGACAAACAGACCGCGTCGGTCGGCGAAAATATCGAGTGCAGCGTGGATGCCGAGCGGATTGGATTCCGCGGTTACGGCATGTTGCTTGCCGAAGTCGGTCTTCCGCCGGGCGCGGACGTGGATCGCTCGTCGTTAGAACAAGCCGTGAAGAATTCCGGCTGGGAAATCCAAAGTTACGATGTGCTGTCTGATCGCGTCGTCCTGTATCTCTGGCCGCGCCCGGGCGGGACGAAATTCTCGTTCACTTTCAAGCCGCGGTTCGGCCTGAAGGCGCTCAGCGCGCCTTCCGTTTTGTACGACTACTACAACCCGGAGGCGCAGGCCGTAGTCGAACCAGTGCTGTTCAGTGTGCAATAACCTTTTCGCAGTGATTGGCGCCGCTGGCGAGAACAGGGACAGCGGCGGCAGTCGAAACTATTGAGCCGTACAAAAAACGCACTACTTCGAGGGGCATTCCACAGCACGCAGTGACCAGGATAGGGATTGCCGGGATGCCCTTCCGGTGTCTCTCTCATTGGAGCGAAGCTTGAGGGGCACAGGCGGCTACTGCAACTTGGCGCATTCCGCGCGGGCCTGCTCTAGGATAGTGATATCCGCGTCGGCGTGCTGCCAAAGCGCAAGGAAATCCTGATACGCCGCGCGAGCCCTGGCCTTGTCGCCCTGAAGCGCTTCGGCGCGCCCGATCTCGAGGTGCGCGAGCGGCACGATCGAAACGTTACCGGCTGCGCCGGGATGGTCCAGGATTTTCTGGAATTCGGCTTCGGCGGGGGCTCCGTCGTGAGCTGCGAGGGACGCCCTGCCTCGAAAGAATATCGGCCAAAGAAAAGATTCGTAAATCCGGGATGGCAAGGTTCACGCGGCCTGCGTTGCGATCGATGCGCTCTGCCGCGAGAGGCGTCGATAAACCTCGCCTGTTATTGCAGCGGGATGCGGTAAAGATTGCGGTGCACTTCCTCGCGCTCGGTGGCCGAAAGCCCCGGTATAGGTCCCAGGGTGACGGTGCCAGCCATCGCATTCGCTTCTTTCATGCTATGCAGCACGTCGGGCGCCGAAATTCCCGCGGGCGGCAACGCCGGCAGGCCGGTCGCCTGCGAAACGGGCAAGACGTAGGTTTTCGTACCGCCCATCGAATAATTGATCACTGCGAAAGTCTTGCCATCCGGCGTCCAACTCGGTACGCAGAAAGCCTCGCAGACAGTGACCGGAGCTCCGCCGTCGAGCGAGGCCGCAAGCACAGGCGCCGTCGGATTCTCGCCGATCGTCTCGCCAACCGCTGCCCAGCGCCCGTCCGGGGAAACGGCAAAGAACTCCAGAATCGGGTCGGCGATCACTTTCGCGCGCCCGCCGCCGTCCGCATTCATCCGGTAAAGAAAATTCAACTTTCCTTCGGCCGCACGAAAATAGATGTGATTTGCACGATCCCAGCGCGGCTCGTCTTCGTTTTCGGACGATGCGAACTCACGCGGTGGAAACTTGAAATCGAGCGAAGCGAGCCAGAGCCGCGAGCGGCCGCTCTCGTCTCGCACAGAATACGCAACTTCGGAACCGTCGAGCGAAACGTCGTAGCCCGTCACCAGCGTGTCCGGCAGCAAACGCTGGCTGCGATTCGTCGCCAGGTCGACCACCCAGAGTTCGCCGCTGACAAACTCGCCCGAGACCCCGTGCGGCTGCGTGAGGTAGTAGAGCTTCTTGCCGTCGGGCGAAAAGAGCGGGTTCTGCGCGAATCCTTCGGACGACACTTGCCGCTCGCCCTCGCGGTCGCGCACCCAGATGGTGCTCTCGCGCAAACCGACCGATGTAATCAGCGAAGAGCCATCCGGCGCGACGGCAATTCCCTCCTCCTCGGTGGCTCCGGACGTGAGCTGTTCCGGATCGCCATCCCGATAGCGCTGCCGCCAGATGTGGAAGCGCCCGCCCTTATCGGAGCTGAAGAACATCCACTTTTGATCGGGAGACCAACCGACGTAGGTGCATGCGGCATCCTGCGGCCCTACGCGCCTGCCGGAAGAACTCCCATCAAAGGGAACCAGGCGGCACGGCAGCCAACCGTTGTTGTCCATTTCCGCGATCAGCACCCACTTGTGGTCCGGAGAGAGCGCCGACCGATGCGCCATGCCGCGCTCCCGAGGCGGCACGTAGACGTCGCGACTATCTGCGCGCGTGGACGTCGCCGTGACCACGGCCATGTGGATGCCCGACTTGATCTGGGAGAAGAGCAGGTGGTTGGCGTCAATCCAGGTAAGCCCCTCGGCGTTGGGCAACATCAGGTGAGCGTCGCCGCCCAGCACCGGCACCTCCCATGTATCCCATCCGCCTGTTGTGTAGGCGATCGTGGAACCATCCGGCGAAAATTGCGGACTCATCTTCGCCCGGTCGTCGTGCGTGAGCTGCACGGGTTCGCCGCCTGGAAGCACTTTGGCGTAGATTTGTCCGTTGCCGATAAACGTGTCGTCGCCCCGGATGAAAGCCAGGATGCGGCCGTCCGGCGAAAGAGCAGGCTCGATCGCCGAATCGGCGAAATCGGTGACCTGCGTCCAGCTTTCCTGTGAGGCGGGCGGAGGGCCCGCTTCCCTCTGCCGCGTCCATTCGAAGATGCCTAAACCGAGTGCAAGAAGAACGATCGCGCTTGCTCCCAGCGAAACCCAAAACCTCAGTGGATGCGCCTCCGTCGCAGGCGCGGCGCTCACCGGGCGGGAAGAATCCGAGTCGCGCTTGAGCCGTTGCAAGTCCGCGCGCATATCCGCGGCGTTCTGGTAACGCAGATTCTTGTCTTTCTCGAGCGCCTTGCCGATGATTTGCCCGAGTTCGATAGGGACGAAGGGATTCAAGCGCACCGGATCCACGGGCGCGCGGTTGAGGATGGCGTTAAAGACGGCCGCCGTACTGTCGCCGTCAAACGCGAGTCGCCCCGTGGCCATTTCGTACAGCACCGCGCCAAACGAAAACAGATCCGTGCGCGCGTCCAGCGGCTTGCTCAGCGCCTGCTCGGGCGACATGTAAAGGATCGTGCCGAGCGTCACGCCCGTGCTGGTCAGACGTTCGGCTGCAAAGGCATCCGCCGAGGTCGTGGTTTCGCCCTTCGTCGAGCCCCCGAGATCGGTTGGTTCCAAGACTTTGGCGAGGCCGAAATCCAAAATCTTCGCTTGTCCGCGAGTGGTGATGAAAAGATTCGCAGGTTTGATATCGCGATGGATGATTCCTTTGGCGTGCGCGGCATCGAGGGCGTCGGCGATTTGCGCGCCCCAATCGAGCAGCAGATCGATTTCGACGGGGCGCCCAGCGATTCGGTCTTTGATCGTCTGGCCGTCAAAATACTGCATGGAAATGAACGGCTGTCCCTCGTATTCGCCGACTTCGTGAATCGTGCAAATGTTGGGGTGATCGAGCGCCGACGCCGCACGCGCCTCACGCTGGAAGCGCTCCAGCGCCTGCCGGTCCTGCGCCACATCTTCGGGTAGGAATTTCAGCGCGACGAAGCGGCCAAGGCGTGTGTCCTCCGCCTTGTACACCACCCCCATCCCGCCGCCGCCGATCTTCTTGACGATGCGGTAGTGCGAAAAAGTCTGTCCAATCATCTACCAGCCATCCCGCCCGAAGTTTCCGATTT
This sequence comes from Terriglobia bacterium, assembly GCA_963799715.1. Classification (GTDB taxonomy): domain Bacteria; phylum Acidobacteriota; class Terriglobia; order Acidiferrales; family UBA7541; genus DASPOJ01. The sequence goes on from CAWCYS010000027.1 coordinate 83,443, forward strand.
ACGCCTCTGATATGTTCCCATCGTAACCTCCCCATGCGTTTGCCGCAACGAACCTGCGCGGATGGCTCAGTCTTTGCGTTCGATTTTGAATCTGGGGATCGGTCGCTGGATTTGACGCAGGTGTGGTACCGGAAGTCTAGGGATTTGCGGCGGCGGGCGCGGCGCTTTCCGCGGATGTGGCGGCGGACTTCAACTGCTCCAGCTGCCGAGTGAGGCGGGCCCAATCGCCGGGGTGCTTGCGCGTGGCGATGGGGGCGTTGGGATCGCTGTAGTAGGCGAGGATGCTGGCGCGCAATTCCGGCGAGACGGATTGGAATTGATTCTCCGCGAGCATGCCGACGAGCTGGGCGTAGGCGTTATCGGCCATGAAGTAGGCGCCGGGTGGATCGATGCGGCCGGTGTCGAGATTGGTGTTGGGCACGGTGAAATGGCCGCTTTGAATTTGGCCGGCATAAGTTTTATAGACGGCGATTGTGGCGTTGAAGCTGGCCATGAAGAGCGTTTCGGTCTGCGGCGTGGGCGTGACGAAGCTGAGCGTGCGCAGCGGGCCGATCTTCGGAGTGATGCGAATAAAGACGGCCAGGAGCCAATCGCTGAAACTGGGGTGGCGATAGTTCTTGCCCCATTCTTTTTCGTAGCGGACGCGGGGAAGATTGTAGAGAAACTGCCGCTTGGTGGCGCTGGGCGCGCTCTTCTGAATGTCGTTCTTTTTGAGGACCCACGCGACGCGAGTGGCCTTGGGGAGAATCGTGCGCACGTCGTAGCGATAGGAGTTGATGGAGCGATCTAAATCCGGGAAGAGGGAGTTCAGCGAAATGGAATAGGTCTCCTGAAAGGCGCGCTCGAGCAGTGGCTCGGCGACGGAGAAGCCGACGAAATCGTGATAGGCGTCGGAGGCGTAGCGGCCCTGGGCGACTTCGAGGACGTTCAAACCCAAATTCTGTCTTGAGATGTGCCGAGGGGTTGTCCTCGTAAGTGACGGAGTTCCCGTACTTCTTTTCAAGACTGGGATAAAGGAGTGGGACGGCATGGTTCACTCCGATGGAGTGGCCGTTATTGTCCGCGGTGTAGTGAGCGAGCGCGCCCAGGGCAAACGCGTATTCATCGAGCGAAGTGGAATCGCGGAGCAGGGCCAGGACGAAATCGCCGCTGCGGACGTAGTGCAGGAGGTCGCTGAAGAGATGGCTGTCGTGCGGGTAATAGCCGAGGTCCTGAATGATGGCGCCGCCGTAGGCGTATCCTTTGGCTTCGCGCAGTTGGTCGGGTGTGGCGTTGGGAAAGCGCGCGAGAAGCAGCGGCTTGATCGCAGGCTCCCACGCGGAATCGACAACGGCTTCGTGCGAGAGAACGGAATAGGCGCGCGCTTGCGGCGCGAGCAGCGCCAGCAAGATGAGAAGTGCGGGCAGTGCGAATAGTTTGCGGCAGGGTATTTGCGCGCGAAGGCCGAGCATCATTCCTTCTTCCAATCGTTCGGGGCCCATTGAGGGGAACTTTCACTATAGCAGAGGGTGGAGATTTTCGGGGGCGCTGTTGAGGCGCGGCAAACTTCCGCTTGCCCGTGCGCGATGGCGTGCCTATACTTCGGCGGATTCTTGGGTGCGGCTTTTTTCGTCCGCCCGGACGAGAGATTTTTTGTTTTGATGGCGACTCCTATCCAGCCACTCCAGCCGCCGGGACCGCGGCACGGCCTTCAGGCGTATTTCGCGTTCCGGCGCAACCCGCTCGAATTCCTCAGGCGCATTGCGGCCGAGTACGGCGATATCGTCCACCTGCAGGTGGGGCGCCGGCACGATTACTTGCTGAACCATCCCGACTACATTAAACAAGTGCTGATGGCCGACGAAGGGATGGGGCGCTCCAGCGCGAAAACATTTCATCGCGCGATGCGGGACGGCCTGCTGGTGGCCGACGGCGCCCTGCATCACCGCAACCGGAAGTTGTTGTTGCCGCTGTTTCACCACCAGAATTTGACCAGTTGGTGCGCGACCATGGCCGAACAAGCCGAGCGCGCGCGCGACAGTTGGCGAGCAGGCGAGCGGCGCAATATGGCCGGCGAGATGCTGCGGCTCGCGCTGGCGATCATCTTACGTTTGCTGATGGGCATGGACGTCGAAAGCGAGGGCGACGGACTGCTTCCGCCGCTGCACATCGTGTGCGATGTCGGCAATCAGAATACATTTCCGACGCTGTTTCAATTGCTGCTGCGGCGCCCGGCGAGCGGAGCGGAGCGATTGCAGGCGGCGATTGCCGAGACGGACGTTTTCCTCTACCGTGCGATCGCCGAGCGGCGCGCGCACGCCAACGGCCAGAGGGACATTCTCGCGGGCTTGTTAAAGATTGAGAATCCGGAAGACGGTTCGCCGGCTTTCAACGACGATCAAATTCGCGACGAAATGATGACCCTCATTCTCGCGGGCCACGAAACGATCGGGAACGCGATGGTGTGGAGCTGGTATCTCGTCGCGAAGCATCCGGAAGTCGAAGCGCGGATGCACGAGGAAGTGGATCGCGTGCTGGCGGGGCGGCTGCCGACGGCAGCGGATTTGCCGCGGCTGCGATATCTGGAACAGATTTTGACGGAGTCGATGCGGCTGTATCCTCCGGTGTGGGTTTTTCCGCGGCGGCCGCTTCAGGATTACGAGATCGGCGGGTACATGGCGCCGGCGGGATCCTATTTTCAATTGAGCCCGTACGTGACGCAGCGCGACGCGCGATACTTTCCGGAGCCGGAGAAATTCGATCCGGATCGCTGGTCTTCGCCGGAGGCGATCAGCCGGAACAAGTTCACGTATTTTCCGTTCGCGGGTGGAATGCACCGCTGCATCGGCGAGGGATTCGCGATCGCGGAAGGTGTGCTGGTGCTGGCGACGATCGCGCAGCGCTGGCGGCTGCGGCTCGCGCCCGGACAGCGCGTAGAGCCGGAGGCGGTGATCACGTTGCGGCCGCGCGGCGGCCTGCCGATGACGATCGAGCCGCGGTAGTAGGGTTTAGTAGGACAGGCATTCCTGCCTGTCCAGCTTTTTTCCCAGGCGCGATGGGGAGAGGCGTGTTGTGGGGTTATTGTGTGGTGGAGAGAATAGGACAGGCAGGAGTGGCCTGTCTTATTTCGGCGAGGCGACGCAATTCCTATGGATCGAAGATTCGAGAATAAAGTTGCACTGGTCACCGGTGCCGGCTCCGGCATCGGCCGCGCCACGGCGAAGGCGTTTGCGCGCGAGGGCGCCCGCACGATCGTGGCGGATATTTCCGATGCCGGCGGCGTGGAAACCGTGCGGCAGATTCGCGAGGCGGGCGGCGAAGCGGCGTTCGTGCGGGCGGACGTCGCGCGCGCTGCGGACTGCGAGGCGATAGTGGCCAAAGCGGTCGAGCTATATGGGCGGCTCGACTGCGCGCACAACAACGCGGGCATCGGCGGCACGCGCGCTCGCACGGCCGATCGCAGCGAGGAAGAGTTTGACCGTCTGATTTCCGTGAATCTGAAGGGTGTGTGGCTCGCGATGAAGTACGAAATCCCCGCGATGCTGAAGAATCACCGCGGTGCCATCGTGAACACCGCGTCGGTGGCGGGGCTGGTGGGCATGTGGAAATTGTCCGCGTATTCTGCGAGCAAACATGCCGTGATCGGACTGACGAAGTCGGCGGCGCTCGAGTACTGCCGTCATGGAATTCGCATCAACGCGGTTTGTCCGGGACTGATCTACACCGATTTGGTGCGCGACGCCGTTGCGGGAGGAAGCGGGGCCGCGACGCCCGCGCGGCGGCTGATGGCGCGGGCTTTCGAGCCGCTCGTGAAATCGGTGTTGAGTTCGCGGCAGCCTTCCGGAAGAGCGGGAACTCCGGAGGAGGTGGCCGAAGCGGTGTTGTGGTTGTGTTCCGAAGCCGCGGCCTACGTGAATGGGATTGCCTTGCCGGTGGACGGCGGATTCACTGCGAAATAAACGCGGAGGCCTCAGGGGTTAAAACCCCTGAGGTTCGACGCTTTAATGGCACGGCTGAAGACGTGCCCCCCTAAAGACCTCCCACAAAGTTGGATTCACTCGAGATCATTGGTTTAGCGCGGCGTGAGGGAGTGGGCCGGCGGCGCGGTTAGGCCGAAGGCGCGCGAATGAAACTCCAGCGACGCGGCGATATGCGCGGCGAAATAATCCCAGCTATGGCCGCCGGGGTAGATGTGTTCTTCGTGCGGAATGTGGCGTGACGTGAGCAGCTTGTCCAGGGCGCGCGTCCCCGCGGCGAAACCCAATTCGTCGTCGGCGCCGCAGTCGAAATAGATTTTCAATCCAGCCAAATCCCCCGTCCGGGCGAAAACGAACGGCGTATTGCGATCCCAAAACGCGGCATTTGGCGGAGAACCGAACGCGCCACCCAGCGCGCGCAGTAGCAGCGGATCGTCGGTGATCGCGGCCGGTAAATCTTCGACCAGCGCCGCGCTGTGTGCGCTCGCCGCGTTGAACAGCGCCGGATGGCGAAAGGCGAGTCGCAGAGCGCCGTAGCCGCCCATGGAGACGCCGCTGATGCCGCGGCTCTGGCGGCCGGGGCGGATGCGATAACCCTTTTCGATGAACGGAAAGAATTCCTGCATTAGAAAATCCTCGTAGCGGACGCGGCCGGAAAAAGAATTGATGTAGAAGCTCGATCCCGCCGCGGGAGTGACGATAATGAATTCGCCCAACTGGCCGCTCTGCCACAGGTCTTCAATCAGCGTCATGCCGCCCGAGGTGATGAGAATCTGTTCGTTTTCGCCCAGGCCGTGCAGAAAATAAAGCACCGGGAAGCGGCGCGTTTTGTCCGCGTCATAGCTAGGGGGAAGAATCGCGCAGTAACCGACCGGGTGTCCGAGGATCGCGCTGGGCGCAGCCTGGCACTCGGCGCGGCTCGCGGCGCGCGCAGGGCGCGCGAGAGTCAGCGCCAGGCCGATCAGGAATGCGATCCTCAGAAGGCGCATGATTTTCAACTGTCCCGCGTCACAAAGCCGCTGCGTATCTTACTACTGACTACGAGGTGGGAAGCCGACGAATGGGCGCGCGCGGCGGCCTGCCTGCTGGCGACGGAACCGCGCCCGGAATTCATCGCAGGCGCGGCAGTGAGGCTGCTGGGTGATCCGGAATTGCGCGCGAGGCTTGGTTCCGTGGCCCGCAGCGCCATGTTGCAGCGTCATTCCCCGGATGCCATCACGAATGAATCTCTCCGCGCCTGCGAAGACGTGATGCGGTCGCGACGGTCGAGATCGGGAAAGAGCCCCTGAAAAGAATCTGCTAGAATTAATTAATGATTGCGCGCGACAAGGGAAAGCGCGAGTGGAGGAAGATAGCTTCGCTCGAATTCTGGTGCGCGCTGGTTGGCGCCCTGTGTCTCGTGGGAACGCTTGCAGTGGCGGCGCAACAGCCGCCGGGGGGTTCCTCGCAACTTCTTCCCGACCCGAATGCCAAGTACCCGCTGCCGGATGGGCCGGGCAAAGAATTGGTGGTGCAGGATTGCAAGACTTGCCACACGTACGACCGCATCATCCACGCTCATTTTTCGGCCACGGGATGGCGCGCGGAAGTGAAGAAGATGCGCGTGAACGGCGCCGACATCAAAGTTGCGGACATCGATCCCCTGGTGCTTTACCTTTCGAAGCATTTCGGCCCCGCCCATCCCAGGCCCAGGGCGGCCTCTCAACCGAAGCCAGTGCCGCCTGCCGGGGGCGGAAACTAGCAGCAATTCCGCGTCACCGCGGCTCCGAGGTTGCGCTAAGATTCCCGGCTGAGGAGGGAACGCCATGATGCAGAGTCGGTACCGCTCGAGACTTCACCCGCTGGTCTGGTCCAGCGCGATCCTATTGCTCGCGGGACTCGCGTGCGGCGCGGGAGCCCAGAACAAGTCGCCGCTGACGTACACGGTGGTCGCGAAGCCCGGCGATCTCACCGTGGATCAAATGCCCGGCCCGTCGCCCGCGAAGAAGTACAGCGAGAATTTCACATTCACCGTGGCGAACACTTCGGACACGGACTACGAGGGAACCGCGCCTTCGTGCAAAGTCTTCGATGTGGAAGTTTTCCAGCTGATGTCCAGCGGCAACAAGTCCGTCTGGAAGTGGTCGCAAGGGATGATGTTCTGCCAAATGGTTACCGAGGTGATGATCCCCGCCGGATTGAGCTGGCAGAAGAGCGTGGATTGGAATTTCAGCGCCATGGACGTGGCGGACGGCAAATATAAGGCCGTGGCCACGTTCATTCCGTCGAACACCTCCACGGAAACTTTGTTCGAGATTAAGACGACGCACTAATCCGAAATCGCCACGGAACGGGCCACACAAGAAAAACAATACAGAGTAGAATGCCGAAGTTTGTCTCACGGCTGAGTGAGGCGGCGAGGAAACAGACCATGCCAAAACCCACGGAAGAAAATCTGTCCGCGCTGTTGCAGGAAAAAAGGCTGTTTCATCCGCGCGAAGAGTTTTGCAAGCAGGCCAACGCCGGCGATCCCGGCATCTACGAGCGCGCGAGCAAGGATCCCGAGGCTTTTTGGGCCGAGGAGGCCAAGCACCTGGATTGGTTTGCGCCGTGGCAAAGCGTTCTCGAGTGGAAGGCCCCGTGGGTGAAGTGGTTTGCGGGCGGCAAGATCAATGTGGCGCACAACTGCGTGGATCGCCACGCGCAGTCGGCGCGGCGCAACAAGGCGGCGATCCTGTGGGAAGGCGAGCCGGGCGATTCGCGCGTGCTGACGTACGACATGTTATCCCGCGAAGTCAGCCGGTTCGCGAACGTGCTGCGCTCGCTGGGGGTGCGCAAGGGCGATCGCGTGGCGATTTACATGGGCATGGTGCCGGAGCAGGCGATCGCGATGTTGGCATGCGCGAAGATCGGGGCGCCGCATTCGGTAGTGTTCGGCGGCTTCTCGATGGACGCGCTGCGCGAGCGCATCAACGACGCCAAGGCGAAAGTGCTGGTGACCGCCGACGGCGCGTGGCGGCGGGGACATGTGGTGCCGCTGAAATCCGCAGCAGACGAGGCGCTGAAGAATACGCCGAGCATCGAGAAAGTCGTGGTCGTGAAGCGCGTGGGGCAAGCGGCAGCCGTGGCGATGCAGGAGGGGCGCAACGTCTGGTGGCACGAGGCCATGGCGAAGGCCTCCGACGAATGCGCCGCAGAGCCCATGGACGCGGAGGATCCGCTCTTCATTCTCTACACCAGCGGAACCACGGGGAAGCCGAAGGGCGTGGTGCACACGACGGCGGGTTACCTCGTGGGCGTTTCCACGACGCACCGACTGATCTTCGACATCAAGGAACACGACGTTTATTGGTGCACCGCCGATCTCGGCTGGGTGACGGGGCACTCGTACATCGTGTACGGGCCGCTCGCCAACGGAGCGACCACGCTGATGTACGAAGGCACGCCGGATTGCCCGGACCGCGGGCGCTTCTGGGAGATCGTGGATAAGTACGGCGTAAACATTTTCTACACCGCGCCGACCGCGATCCGCACGTTTATGCGCTGGGGCACAGAGTGGCCGGGGAAATATTCGCTGCGGACGCTGCGGCTGCTGGGAACCGTCGGCGAGCCGATCAATCCCGAAGCATGGATTTGGTATCACGAACATATCGGGCACGAGCGCTGCCCCATCGTGGATACCTGGTGGCAGACGGAGACCGGCATGATTCTCATTTCCCCGCTGCCGGGTCTTGTGGCGACGAAACCCGGCTCGGCGACGAAACCGTTTCCCGGCGTCGCCGCCAAGGTGGTGGACGCGGCGGGCAATGCCGTGGGGCCGGACGGAGGCGGTTACCTGGTGCTGACGAAGCCGTGGCCCGCGATGATGCGGACGATTTACGGCGATCCCGACCGCTACGTGCAGAATTACTGGTCGCGTTATCCGGGCATTTATTTCACGGGCGACGGCTGCAAGATGGATGAAGACGGCTACTTCTGGCTGCTGGGCCGCGTGGACGACGTGATGAACGTGGCGGGGCATCGCATTTCGACGTACGAAGTGGAAAGCGCGCTGGTGGATCACGATTCGGTCGCGGAAGCGGCCGTCATTGGGAAGTCGCACGATATTAAGGGGCAGGGAATTTCGGCGTTCGTTACGGTGAAGGAAGGCATCGAGCCGACCGAAGCGCTGAAGGAAGAATTGAAGCGGCACGTTGTCGCAAAAATCGGCCCCATCGCGCGCCCCGACGACATTTTCTTCGCTTCGGAGCTGCCGAAGACGCGCAGCGCGAAGATCATGCGGCGCCTGCTGCGCGACATCGCCGAAGGCCGCGTCCTCGGCGATACGACGACGCTCGCGGATCCGACCATCGTCGCAAGACTGAAAACCCAATACGAAAGCGAAGAGGGCTGAGCGGGGCCGTTTGTGAACCGCGATCCGACCGCATCCGCGGCGGGTCGAGCCTGCCCGGTTCGCCACAGTGGGCCAATTTCCGAGTAGCCCTTCATCTGCCCACTATCGGTCGCAAGCGCCGATGGATATCTCAACTTCCCACAACCGGGCTTCTGGGGCGTGAGCCAGAATGTCACGTGCCCGATTAGCGCGTTAATCGGGACTTAGCCAATTCTGCTCGGGTATGCCGTCGAGAACTTGGCTGGAAGCTTGAAAACTGAAACAGTCAGACGTAAATTACCGGTCGCGTGGGACGTCAAAATAGAAATTCCGGGATAAATCGAGGACGCTTGCATGAAGCAGGAAGGTGGGTTGACACGGCGTGAAGCGCTCCGGGGCATGATGGGGATGGCCGCGGCAGCGATGATGCCGGCGCGCGCCTTCGCGCAAAACACGAACGGATTCAGCCGGGCGCCGAGTGCAGCCGCACATCCGGAGCGGGTGCAGGCCTTCTGCGATGGTTGGCGTTTCCACCGCGGCGACGTCGCCGACGCGGACGCTGCGGCTTTCGACGACTCGTCCTGGCGGATCCTGGATGTTCCCCACGACTGGAGCATCGAAGATCTTCCCGGAAACAGCGATGAGGGCAGAGGCGCGATTTGGACCGCGGGAAAAACTCCTGTGCGTATAGGCCCGTTCGATATGTATGCGAGTGCAGGGGAAGGCGCAACCGGATGGACTGTAGGAGGCGTAGGCTGGTATCGCAAAACTTTTGCCAAGCCGCGTGTGCCCTCCGGCGGAAAGCTGGAACTACGCTTTGAAGGCGTGTACATGAACTCCGATGTGTGGCTGAACGGTGCGCACCTCGGTAATCATCCTTTCGGGTACACGGAGTTCGCGTTTGACCTGACGCCGCACCTGAGAGACGGAAACAACACCGTTGCGGTGCGCGTGAACAACACAGGGCGCAACAGCAGGTGGTACTCGGGATCGGGCATCTACCGAAAGGTTTGGCTCAGCACGGTGGGTGATCTGTTCATTCCCGTGCATGGCGTTTACGTAACCACCGTCGAGGCAGCCCCAGACGCGGCGCTGCTGAACATCGAAATCACGGTGGAGAGCGGCGCGGCGGACCGGCAGGCCACGGTCCGAGCACGGATCGTGGACACGGGCGGCGAGGTGGCTGGCGAGGCCCGGCAGAGCGTGAGTGTCGCGACCGGCGCGCGTGCCACGGCCACTTGCTCAATGCGGCTGCAAGACCCGCGGCTGTGGTGCCTAGGCGACCCGCACCTGTATCGCGCAGAAGTCATTCTAGAGGCGGACGGAAAGGTGGCGGATGCAACAGCGCTGAACATCGGCGTGCGGAAGGTGGAAATCGATGCGGCGCATGGGCTGCGGATCAATGGAGAGAACACCAAGCTGCGCGGGGGATGCGTCCATCACGATAACGGCCCGCTGGGCTCGGCCGCCATTTCGCGGGCAGAAGAGCGGCGTGTCGAGATTCTCAAGGCCAACGGGTTTAACGCCATCCGCACCAGCCACAATCCTCCCTCGCCCGATTTCCTGGACGCCTGCGACCGGTTGGGCATGCTGGTGTTGGACGAGGCCTTCGATTGCTGGGAGGTCGCCAAGAATCCGGACGATTACCATCTCTACTTCAAAGACTGGTGGCAGCGCGATCTCGAGAGCATGATCCTGCGCGACCGCAATCATCCATGTGTCGTTCTCTGGAGCATTGGGAATGAAGTCAACGAGCGCGCCACGCCGCGCGGGATCGAGATCGGCAAGCAGCTTGCGGCTTATGCGCACGAGTTGGATCCCACTCGCGAGGTCACGGCCGCGATCACGGGTCCGTATGATCGTCCCGGGCAGACCTGGAAAGATATGGAACCGGCATTCACGTATCTTGACGTGGGTGGATACAACTACCAGACGTCGGATTACGAAAAGGATCACGCGCTATATCCGGACCGTATCATCGTTGGCACCGAAGCCTTTCCCACCCAGGTGTTCCAGGATTGGCGTGCGATCGAAAACGATGGCTGGGTGATCGGCAACTTTGTATGGACGGCTATCGACTACCTGGGCGAATCGGGAATTGGGAGCGCGAGTATAGGGCCTAGGCAAGAGGGATTTGGGGGTGGCGGTTCTACGTATCCGTGGTTCATCTCGTATTGCGGCGACATCGACGTGATCGGAAACAAGAAACCGTCCTCCTATTTTCGCGATGTCGTGTGGCGCCGGAGCCAGGTAGAGATGGCGGTGCAGCGCCCGGTTCCGGTTGGATTGACGGAGTCTTTCGGCGGTTGGGGATGGAGCGACGAATTGCGAAGCTGGACTTGGCCCGGCTTCGAAGGCACGCCGGTGAACGTTCGCGTCTACACCCGCGCCGATCAGGTCAAGCTGCTGCTGAATGGCAAGGAAATGGGTTCCAAAGACCTAACCGGGCAGGACGCGCTCAAGGCGGAATTCCGCGTTCCGTACAGCCCTGGTGAACTTAAGGCCGTGGCCTTGGCCAACGGACGCGAAATCGGCTCGATCGCATTTGCCACCGTAGGTGTGCCGCACAAGCTGGTATTGGCTCCCGACCGGACAAAGATGAAGGCCAGTCGCGACGACCTGAGCTACGTGATGGTCACGGTGGTCGACGAGAGCGGTAACCCGGTGCCCGATGCCGTGGTTCCGGTGTCGTTTTTTGTTAGCGGAGACGGCGAGATTGCCGCCGTCGGAAGTGCAAATCCGAAGGATGTTGCCAGCTTCCGGCAGCCGCGCCGCGATACCTTCCACGGCAAATGTCTGGTCGTGGTGCGGCCCACTGGTAAGCGTGGGGCCATCGAGGTTCGCGCTGAGTCGCCGCAACTTGTCGGTTCAACGGTCCAGTTGAGCGTGGCTTGATGAGGCGCGTACAGTACGCACCTTCACCGGCGGTATCTCCCTGAGCCAATCACTTCGCCGACCGAATCGTGTCTCAAGCGGGCATGATATCAATTCGTTTTTCAGGGCTAATAGCGAAATCCGTGCATCCTGGAGGGCGTCTTGGACTCGGAAATGAGCGCTTAGATAGAAGGTGCGTTTCCCAACCCGGTAGCGATCGATACCCGATCAGGACACACTCTCAAGAAACTCGCATGATTTCATAACAATGCCGGTTCCCTCGACCCGCCTGGACTGTGGTTGCTCGACGACCAAAGGCTCGTGAGGAAGGAGCCGAACATCGTGATTATAGGCGATAAGAGATCGTTGGGCAAAAACGGCAACTTTATCCGCGTAAGGAAATTCCGACTTTAGACCTCTCGCTCGCATATTGTAGGCCTTCTCTGCTCTCGATACGGCGAATTTGCCACGCCCCCATAGATCTCAGCGGCGTTCCGATTCCACTTTGACGTATTGTCGGATTACCGGACATCTGGCTTACGGCCAACCCGCTTCTCCGGTAAGCGCGCATGTTTCCGAGTGCGCCGTTACGCGCTAGGACTCGGACCTTCATTCACTTTCTTTGTCCGCGCTTTCGGCGCTTAGGCGCCGGCGCACGCGTCGCGGCATTGCGGGTCACAAACTTGTAGGCCATGCCGAGCAAGTCCCGCAACTCACCGGGATCGACGCGAGACAGCCGAACCAGCACGCCTTCATAGCCGGCATAGTGGTCCGTCACGTAGTAAACATCCGGGGCCGCGGCGAGCAACTCAGCGCGGTCGTCGAAATCCACGCGAACGACAACCGAGCCGGGTTCGGCCGAGCGATTAGCGGGGACACATGCAAGGAGTTTTCCATGGATCTTGAGTGCCGGTTGCCCATAGGCTGTGCTCTCCTCCACGCCAGGCAACGCGAGTCCGATCTTCCGCACGGTGTCGAAGTTGATTGTGCTTCTGCGCATGGGTCAGCACCATTCCTTAGGACTCATTGCTCTTCTTTGGCTCGCCACATCCTTTGCGCATTATAGTCGCTGTAGTTCCCCTCGGGCTAACTCCCGACAAGTCGGATTACCGGAGATTTGGCTTACGGCCAATCCACTTCTTCGGTAAGCGCCTTAATCAGGCATGTGGATTACTTCAAATGGTTCATCACTCGACCGCTGCGCGGGCCTGTTCCTTCCATCGTTGAACGTTCACGCCCATCACGAGGAACCACAGCATTGCCAATCCTTCTACGAGGAGGGCGGAGGCCAGATTGTAGGGCGACAGATAGCTTGCGAGCGGTGGTGACAGAAAGGTCAGCCAACGCAAACCCGCAAACGCCGTCAGCACGCCCAGAATTCGAGGCAGGAAGGCCGACCTGAAGATGAGGTAGCCGATCAGGATCCAATAAAATCCGTGAAATCCCAGGCCGATGTTCACGCCGTGAGGCAGAAATTGAAGAAGCTCAAGGGTGACTGCCACGAAGTTGAAGGACGCCGCGAGCAGAGAGAGGTGTCTGTTCACCGGCTTAAAGATGCCATAGAAGAGCAGCGTCACTGCGATCATGCACGAGACCTCGATGATGCCCGCTGCGAGGTGCGCTGCGAAATTCAACCTGCCGCGAGCGAAGAACTCGGTGAATGTTGACGTCAATACGAGAACCAAAAAAAGGACACCGGCCATTCTGGCCTTGAGGCGCGGCGACGCTTCTGCGCTCCGTTTCATCATCATTGCTGCGCTCATACTCGTTCCTCCTTATGCGAGCTATTGAATCAGGCGCTCATGCGAATCAGGTCGGGTCTTCCCGAGAGGGAACTAGCCGACCGCTACTCCGATAGACGGTGGATCTCATGTTGCGCTAGCCTGTTCCTTCCATCGTTGAACGTTCACGCCCATCAGGAGCAGCCATAGCATCAGCGCTAGTTCCGCGAGGAAGCCGAGGACCAGAATGTAGGGGGACAGATAGCTTGCGAGCGGCGGTGACAGAAAGGTCAGCCAACCCAATCCGGCAAACGCCATCAGCACGCCCAGAATTCGAGGCAGGAAGGCCGACCTGAAGATGAGGTAGCCGATCAGGAGGCAATAGACTCCGAAAAATACGAAGCAGATGTTGACAACCCGACCATACAATTCGAGGAACAAAAACGCCAGCGCCCGCAACTGTTCCATCTTAAATACGCCCAAGTACTGACCCCCTTCCAAGACGACAAGCGGGGCGGCTCGAAAGAGGCTAGCGAAAGCCAGAATGGCGCATCCCACGAGGCTGAAGAACGCCGCGAGTAAAGAAAGGCTCCTGTTCACGGGCCTAAACAAGTCATAGAAGAGAGCCGTCACCGCGATATAGCACGCGGTGGCGATGAGGCCGGTTGCTAACCCCAACCGAAACAAGGGCTGGTGCGCCAGGATGTTGTTCGCTGTAGCCGCGGCGTCGCCATCCACAAAAATCCCTTTAAGGAAGACCTCGCCAAAGACCGCCGTCAGAAAGCAAAACAAATAAACGACACCGGTAAGCCTGGCCCTAGGACGCGCCGATGTTTCTGCAATCCATTCCTTCATCTCATAGCCTCCAGGGTAAGCCGCTTTAGGTCATGGTGTATCACGGATACGCCGGAAACTTCGCTAACTCCTGATAAGTCGGATGATCGGACAAGTGGCCGTCACTGGTCAGAAGCGGCGTCCTGGGAAATGAAGGACATGGTTCTGGGCGGATGGTCGGCCACTCGATGCGGACACTCGATACGACACCCCCCCACTTTTCGGCCCGCAGCCGCAGCCATGGGCACAGGTCTTGACAAAATATCACCTTAGATACAGTCTAATTTATGTATGGACGCCGGGGCGATTAAGAAGTCCTTGGAGGACAGCGGGTTGCGGTGCACGCCGCAGCGTTACGCCGTGATGGCATTCTTGGCGGAGGCCAACAGGCATCCCACGGCTGCGGAAATCTTCGATGCCGTGAATCGGGCGGATCCGCGCTCTTCCAGGGCCACGACTTATAACAATCTGCGGGACCTGGTGCGGGCGGGATTGGTGCGTGAAGTGGCCGTCGAGGGCCGAGCCGCGCGCTTCGATGCGAAAGGCCTGCGGCATCATCACTTCATCTGCGACCGCTGCGGCAATGTTGAGGACATTCAGTGGTGCGACGTTCCCAGGCCTGCCGCGCGCTCTCTCGGCAAGCGGATTCTTCGCGAATGCGAACTCATTTTCCGGGGCCTGTGCACGAGGTGCGCTTCGCGGCACGTTTCCCGTTAGGCGCGTTTGGATACCGGATGAATGGCGCGCGTCGGCCAGCGCGGCCGCCCGCGGTGGCGCGAAGGAGAAAGCCAGAACGAGTTTGCAGTTCGTAAGTTCTTTTGACTGAAATTTTGACCAATCGGAAGGATGGAACAGACCATGTCAACCGAAGCGAAGTGCCCGGTCATGCACGGCACCACGAATGTGGGAATGAGGTCGAACAGCGACTGGTGGCCGAACGAGTTGAACCTCCGGATTCTCCGCCAGAACTCGCCCCAGTCTGATCCGATGGGCGAGGCCTTCAACTACGCCAAAGAGTTCAAGAAGCTCGACTTCAAAGGTTTGAAGAACGACCTCCACGCGCTGATGACGGACAACCAAGACTGGTGGCCGGCGGATTTCGGCCACTACGGGGGACTCTTTATCCGGATGGCGTGGCACAGCGCGGGCACGTACCGCGTCGGCGACGGACGCGGCGGCGCGGGCGCGGGCCAACAGCGCTTCGCGCCCCTCAACTCTTGGCCGGACAATGCGAACCTGGACAAGGCGCGCCGGCTGCTCTGGCCGATCAAGCAGAAATACGGCCGGAAAATCTCCTGGGCCGACCTGATGATCCTCGCCGGCAATGTCGCGCTCGAGTCGATGGGCTTCAAGACGTTCGGCTTTGGCGGCGGGCGCCCCGATGTGTGGGAGCCCGACGAAGCCGTGTACTGGGGCAAGGAGAACACCTGGCTTGGCGACGAGCGCTACACGGGCGACCGAGAGCTCGAGAATCCGCTCGCCGCCGTGCAGATGGGTCTCATCTATGTGAATCCGGAAGGGCCGAACGGCAAGCCGGACCCGCTTGCTGCTGCGAAAGATATCAGAGAGACCTTCGCCCGCATGGCCATGAACGATGAAGAGACGGTTGCGCTCATCGCCGGCGGACACAGCTTCGGCAAGACCCACGGCGCCGGCGATGCGAAGCTGGTTGGCCCGGCTCCCGAGGCGGCGCCCATTGAGGAGATGGGCCTCGGCTGGAAGAGCCGTTACGGCGCAGGCAAAGGCCAAGACGCGATCACCGGCGGGCCGGAAGTCACTTGGAGTCAGACCCCAACGAAGTGGAGCAACTACTTCTTCGAGAACTTGTTCGGCTACGAATGGGAGCTGACCAAGAGCCCGGCCGGCGCGTATCAGTTTCAAGCAAAAAATGGTGCTAAGCCAATTCCGGATGCCTTTGACCCGTCAAAGCTTCATGCGCCGACCATGCTGGTCACGGACCTCGCTTTGCGGGTCGATCCGGCCTACGAGAAGATCTCCCGGCGCTTCTACGAGCATCCGGATCAGTTCGCGGACGCGTTTGCCCGCGCGTGGTTCAAGCTCACTCACCGCGACATGGGCCCGCGTCCGCGCTATCTCGGTCCCGAGGTTCCGGCAGAGGAGCTGATCTGGCAAGACCCCGTTCCGACGGTCGCTCACAAGCTGATCGGCGCGAAGGAGATTGCCCATCTCAAGGCCAAGATTCTCGCATCGAGACTTTCCATCTCGGAGCTGATCGGCACCGCTTGGGCCTCGGCGGCAAGCTTCCGCGGCTCCGACAAGCGCGGCGGGGCGAACGGCGCGCGCATCCGTCTTGAACCTCAAAAGAACTGGGAGGTCAACCAGCCGGCGCAACTGGCGAAAGTGTTGCGGAAACTCGAAGCGATCCAAAAAGAGTTCAACGCTTCGCGATCCGGCGGCAAGAAAGTGTCGCTTGCCGACCTGATCGTCCTCGGCGGCTCAACTGCGATCGAGCAAGCGGCAAAGAAGGCACGGCACAACGTGACCGTTCCCTTCGCGCCCGGTCGCACCGATGCCTCGCAAGAGCGAACCGACGTGGAGTCCTTCGCCTATCTCGAGCCGGTCGCGGATGGGTTCCGCAACTACCTCAAGGCCAAGTTCAGTATCTCCGCGGAGGAACTGCTGATCGACAAGGCGCAACTGTTGACGCTGACAGCGCCTGAGATGACGGTTCTCGTCGGTGGCCTGCGCGTCCTGGGTGCAAATGTCGGGAAGTCCACACACGGCGTCTTCACCAAACGTCCGGAGACGCTGACGAACGACTTCTTTGTCAACCTGCTCGACATGAATACGCAATGGCAGCCGCCCGCTGGCTCGGAAGGCGTGTACGAGGGGCGCGATCGCGTGACGGGCAAAATTAAGTGGACCGGCACGCGTGTCGACCTGGTCTTCGGTTCGAACTCCGAGCTGCGCGCTCTCGCGGAAGTCTACGCATGCGCGGACTCTCAGGAGAAGTTCGTGAAGGACTTCGTGGCTGCGTGGAGCAAGGTGATGAACCTTGATCGCTACGATTTGGCCTGAGATCTTCGGAAGAGGAAAGCTGCCGACTCGGCACTAACCCCCGATCCTCTTGTCTCGTAGGCACCTGGCTTGGCGCCGATAGGGAGCGGCATGTCAGTGTAGGAAACGAGTTTATTCAGCCAGAATGACGCCAGCGCCTGAACAACGAGCAAACCGAAACCTTATAGATTCGTCCGTCGGATTAGCCCCGAGAAACTGCCGTTATATCGACTGGTTTGGCCCACCTCCGGGTGCTCGACTACCCGGAAACTATCCAGAAAGGGGTTTGCAGGTAGTAAAGAACGAGGTCTTGGGCGGATGGCCGGCCACTCGGGAACCGGCTCACCGCCCGGCTCGCGTGTAGGTTGACGCGATTTGCCGCTCCCCCTAGGATGTACGTTCTACCTGCCACATGGGCTCTCCTTCTGCCAATTCGCTCGCGGACCAATTCGGCCGGCCGCTGCGCTCGCTGCGGATATCGGTTACGGATCGTTGCAACCTGCGCTGCCGCTACTGCATGCCGCTGGAGGAGTACGCCTGGCTGCCGCGAGAGGCGTTGCTGAGCTTCGAGGAGATTGCGCGCCTTGCGGGCATTTTTACTGAGCTTGGAGTGGAGGACATCCGCCTCACCGGCGGCGAGCCGTTGCTCCGGCGCGAGCTGCCGAAACTCGTTCAAATGCTCGCCGCGAACTCGCGCGTTCGCGATCTGGCGATGACCACGAACGGCGTGCTGCTCGCGGAGAACGCACAGGCGCTGGCGGAGGCGGGATTGGGGCGTGTGACCGTCAGCTTGGACACCCTGCGCGCGGAGCGATTTCAGCAGCTCACGCGGCGCGACGCGCACGCCGAAGTTCTGGGAGGGATCGAAGCGGCGCGGCGCGCAGGGCTTGGGGGGACGAAGCTGGATACGGTGATCGTGCGCGGCGTGAACGACGATGAACTGCCGGATCTCATCGAATTCGGCAAGCGCGCGTCCGCGGAGGTGCGCTTCATCGAGTATATGGATGTGGGCGGCGCGATCGAGTGGGCGATGGATCTGGTCGTCACGCGCGCGGAAATGCTGGAGAAACTTTCGCGGCGGTATGGCGCCGTCGCACATCTTGAGGAGAATGGGTCGGCGCCGTCGCGGCGATTCCGTCTTCCGGACGGCACGGTGTTCGGCATCATCGCCTCGACGACGACTCCGTTTTGCCGCCGTTGCGACCGCAGCCGATTGACCGCCGATGGCCTATGGTATCTTTGCCTCTACGCCGCCAGCGGAATCGATTTGCGAACGCCTTTGCGCGGCGGCGCCTCGGACGCGGACCTTGCCGAACTGATTTCCTCGACTTGGCGCGGCCGCTCGGATCGCGGCGCGGAATCGCGGCTCTCCGAGCGGCATCGTGGCGTGTTCGTTCCGCTCGAGCAATTGCGTCGCGACACACACCTCGAGATGCACACGCGCGGCGGCTAAGCGAGACCGGCATTCCGAATCGTTTTCCATGGCTACACCACTCACTCCTGAACAGCAGCGGCTGCATGCGCCGGATAACGGCCCGGTGCGGGCGTGGGCCAAGTGGGGGCCGTACGTCAGCGAGCGCGCATGGGGCACGGTTCGTGAGGACTACAGCGCGAACGGCGATGCATGGAATTTCTTGCCGCACGATCTGGCGCGCAGCAAAGCCTATCGTTGGGGCGAAGACGGCATCGCGGGAATCTGCGACCGCTACCAGATTCTCGTCTTCGCGCTGGCGCTTTGGAACGGCCGCGACCCGATCCTCAAGGAACGCCTCTTCGGTCTGAACTCCAACGAAGGAAATCACGGCGAGGACGTCAAGGAATACTATTTCTATCTCGATTCGACGCCGACGCACAGTTACATGCGGATGCTGTACAAATACCCGCAGGCCGAATTTCCTTACGCGCGGCTGGTCGAAGAAAACGCGCGGCGCGGCGGCAGCGGCTTCGAGTTCGAGTTGCTGGACACGGGCACCTTTGACGACGACCGTTATTTCGACGTGGTGGTGGAGTACGCGAAATTCTCGCCCGAAGACCTCGCGATTCGCATCGAGGCGTTCAATCGCGGCCCCGAAGATGCTGTGCTGCATTTCTTGCCGCATCTTTGGTTCCGCAATACGTGGAGCTGGACGAATCCACCCGGCCCTGAGCCGGTGATCACACTGGGCCCTAAAAGTCGGATGTTCTTGAGCCTTGCTGCGGACGATTCTTCGGCGCGTCCCCCGCAGAATCTTCCGTTTGAATATCGCCTCGGCTCGCGCAATCTCTACGCGCCCTCCGGCGGCAAATTGCTCTTCACCAACAACGAGACGCACGGCGAACGCGTCTTCGGACCGGAACATGCGAGCCGGACGCCGTTCGTGAAGGACGCGTTTCACCGCCACATCGTTCACGGTGAGCCGTGCGTCAATCCCCGCCAGCGCGGCACGAAGGCCTGCGCGCATTACGCGCTCACGATTCCCGCACGGGGCTCCAAGACCTTGCGTTTGCGCTTGACGCCGGACAAGTTGGAAGAGCCGCTCTTGGGAGTGGACGCGATCGTCGTGAAGCGGCGCGCGGAGGCGGATGAGTTTTATGAGGGGATTCACCCGTACCGCGCAACGCGGGACGAGCGTTTGATCGAGCGTCAGGCGCTCGCAGGAATGTTCTGGTCGAAGCAGATTTATCTTTACGACGTCGCGCAGTGGCTCGACGGCGACGAACCCAAATGGCCGCCGCCGGATTCGCGCCGCTCCATTCGCAATTCGCACTGGCGCCACTTGAACTCGATGCGCGTGATGCTCATGCCGGACAAGTGGGAGTACCCGTGGTTTGCGGCGTGGGATCTGGCGTTTCATTGCGTCACGGCGGCGCTCGCCGATCCCGCGACGGCCAAGGAAAATCTCTGGCTGCTGCTATTCGAGCAATTCCAGCACCCGAACGGGCAGATTCCCGCGTATGAATGGGAGTTTTCGGATTTGAATCCGCCCGTGCAGGCGTGGGCCTGCTGGCGCGTCTATGAGATCGAGCGGCGCGCTGCGGGCCGCGGCGATTTGGATTTTCTCGAGCGCTGCTTTCATAAACTACTCATCAATTTCGCCTGGTGGGTCAATAAAGTCGATAGCCAGGGATTGAATGTGTTCGAGGGCGGCTTTCTCGGCCTTGACAACATCACGGTGGTGGATCGCAGCGAGAAATTGCCCGGCGGCGCGATTCTGGAGCAGTCCGACGCGACCGGCTGGATGGGATTTTTCTGCCTCTCCATGATGCGCATCGCGCTCGAACTCGCGAAGCGCAATGCGGTGTACGAGGGCCTCGCAATTAAGTTTTTCGAGCACTTCATTTACATCGGCGGCGCGATGAAGCGCATGGGCGGCCGCGAATATCAGCTCTGGGACGAGAAGGCGGGGTTTTTCTACGACGTGCTGCGCTATCCCAACGGCGAATTCCACCATTTTCGCGTACGCTCGCTCGTGGGATTGATTCCACTCTACGCCGTCGAGGTGTTGCGCGAGGACGCGCTGCAGCAGCATCCCCATTTTCTCGCCAGCGTTGCTTGGTTCATTCGCAACCGGCCTGATTTAGTGGGCAGCGCGTGCTATTCCGAGAAGCGCGACGGCGTCCAGTGCCACGTGCTTTCCATCGTGGACCGGCACCAGCTGAGCCGCATTCTCGAGCGCGTATTCGACCCGGAAGAATTTCTCTCGCCGTTCGGGGTGCGCAGCCTCTCGAAATATCACGAGCATCACCCCTTCCGATTTGGCGGACGCGAGGTGCGCTATGAGCCGGCCGAAGCGGAATTGAAATTGAAGGGCGGCAACTCGAACTGGCGCGGGCCAATCTGGTTTCCCACTTCGTTTTTGCTGCTGGAGGCGCTCGGCAAATTCACGGACGCGTTTGGGCCGGCATTTCGCGTCACAGCGCCAGGGACGAATGGCCGCGCGCTGACGCCGCGCGAGATGGCGGCTGAATTGGCGGAGCGCATGATAGCGATGTTCCGCCGCAGCGCCGACGGGCGGCGCCCGATTTATGGCGGCACGCGGAAGTTCCAGGAAGATCCGCACTGGCGCGATTTGCTGCTGTTCAACGAATATTTTCACGGCGATAACGGCGCGGGGCTCGGGGCCAGCCACCAAACGGGTTGGACCGGCCTCGTGGCAAATTTGATTGACGAGTGGCGGCGGTAGACCTGCGAGCGATTCGCGCCCGGCGAGGAGAGAAACAAAATGGATCAGTTCGATTTGGTGGTGATCGGTTCGGGGCCGGCCGGCGAGAAAGCCGCGGCGCAGGCCGCCTATTTCGGCAAGAAGGTCGCGCTCGTCGAACGCGGCGCGAATCTGGGCGGCGCTTGCATCAACACCGGCACAGTGCCGAGCAAGACCCTGCGCGAATCCGCGCTTTATTTTTCCGGCTTACGGCAGCGCGGCCTGCACGGCATTGACTATTCGCTGCGCGAAGGGCTCACCGTCAGTGACTTCATGCACCACAAAGATGAAGTCGTCGCGGCGGAGCGTGCGAAAATCGCCCGCAATCTCGAGCTGCATCACGTCGAGCTGATTCGCGGCACGGCCGGCTTCGAGGACGCGCGCACGATCGTCGTGCGCGGCGCGGACGGCGTGTCGCGTAAGCTCGCAGCGCAGGTGATTCTCATCGCGACGGGCTCGAAGCCGCATCGCCCGCCGGACATTCCCTTCGACGACAAATTTATTTTTGATTCGGATTCCATTCTCGCGATGGATCGCATCCCGAAGAGCATGGTCGTGGTGGGCGGCGGCGTGATTGGCTGCGAATATGCGTCGATTTTCACCGCGCTGGGCGTGCAGGTGGCGCTGGTGGATGGCCGCGACCGCATGTTGCCGTTTCTCGACGCTGAAATTTCGAAGTGTCTGCTGGATCGCTTGACGGGACTCGGCTTGGAATTTCTTCCGCAGGAACGACTGAAAAAATTGGAGCGGATGCCGGGCGGAGTTCGCATCACGCTCGAATCGGGCAAGACGCTGGAGCGCGAGACGGCGATCTTTGCCGCGGGGCGCCGCGGCGCCGTCGAGGAACTCGCGCTCGATAGGGCCGGTCTCGCGCTCAACAAGCGCGGTTACATCGAAGTGAATGCCTCGTACCAAAGCGCCGTGCCGAATATCTACGCGGCGGGCGATGTCATCGGTTTTCCCGCGCTTGCTTCCACTTCGATGGAGCAGGGCCGCGTCGCCGTCTGCTACGCCTTCAACTTCCCCTACAAGCAGCGCCTGGCTTCCATGCTGCCGATGGGCATTTACACGATTCCGGAGATTTCGGCAGCGGGAGAATCGGAAGAGAGTTGCCGCGAGAAGGGAATTGACTGCGTGGCGGGTCGCGCTCGCTACGCCAACAACGCGCGCGGGCAGATCGTGGGCGATTTGAGTGGCATGCTGAAATTGATCTTTCGCCGCGACAATAAGCTATTGCTCGGCGTTCACATCATCGGCGAGAGTGCCACCGAGCTGATTCATCTTGGCGCCGCCGTGCTCGAGGCGGGCGGCGCGATCGACACGTTCATCGATTTGGTCTTCAACTATCCGACGCTCTCCGAAATGTACAAGTACGCCGCCTACGATGGCCTCGGCAATCTCGCCGGCCATAAATTGCGCGAAGGCTAACGCGCATTTATCGCCCCGCTTGAGTGTCCGGTGTTTCTCTGCGTGCCTCAGCGCTCTCTGCGCCTCTGCGTTGTCCTTCTTCCTCTGCCGTTGTGCCTTTCAAGAAAAAGATAACGCAGAGGCGCGGAGTACGCAGAGTTTCACGGAGAATAACGCCATCGTTCGGATCAAGTTGCGCAACATGGAGAGGACTCCGGCTTAATCCGTAGGATCGCGTGGGAAAAGCAAGTAGGGAAGCGTGACGCCGTCGATCGAAATTTGATCCGCTCGGATAGCGGCCGGCGCCTCGAATCCAGCCGCGCCGCCCGCCGTCACGTAATCGTCCTGGTCCACGCCGTCGCCGCTGACGCCCAGCCCGCCCACCAGCACACCATTGCGATAGAGCGGTTCGGAACCGGGGAAGAAAACGACGCCGCTTTGATTCGCTCCCGCCGCCTCGAAACCTTGCGTGCAGGGATGCGCGGTGTCCTGCTGATAGAGATTGAAAAATGGGCCGGGCTGGCTGCCGTAGATGCCGGGCGGGAAGAGCGGTTGTGCCCCGTAGCCGATGGTGCGATTCGTCACCGCGGTGCCGGCGGGCACGCCACTTAGATCCTGCGCCATGCGCGCGGCGCTGTTGAAGTAAGCCATGTTGCGCGCTTTCGTCGCGGCAACGTCGATGCTGAAGACGGTGGAGTCGGTCATGCGGTAGAGGCCGATGATGGTGCCGTCGAGATCGGCAACGGCGATTACCATTTCGGTGCGCGAGCCGATGGGCAGGCGAATCACGGCGCGCGTCACGCTGGCCGTCGCAATCGCGTTGCTGATGATGGAACTGACGTCGCTGGCCGAGAGTCCGCCGAGTGGGCCGGCATTCGGGCCGACAAGGTAACCTTCCGGCGGCTGCCCCGGGCTCGCGACAGGGCCGATGGTGTACGCGCCATCGGCCGCTCCGGCGGTCGTGCCGCTGGGAGCCGTGGTTTGATTCACGAAAGGCAGCGCGATGCCGTTGATTTCGACTACGCCCGGCGCCGCCGGAGTGGGGCCGAAATTTCCGGACGTCGCGGCCACGTAGGCGCTGTACTCGGCGATGTCCGGCGAAACGCCCGCGACTCCGATGCCGCCGATGACGTAACCGTTTTCAAAGATCGGCACGCCGCCCGGGTTTACAGCGTTGGGATCGCTATCGTCGATGTCGGCTTTGCCGGTGGCGACGCCGAGTCCTGGCGAAATGCCGTCGAGCGCGGTGGCGGGCGCTATGGATTGGCCGGCGAGAAAATTAGTCGAGAGCGAGCAGCCGCGATTGCTGTTTTCGATGCCGTAGAGCGGAGCATTCGACGCG
This sequence comes from Terriglobia bacterium, assembly GCA_963799715.1. Classification (GTDB taxonomy): domain Bacteria; phylum Acidobacteriota; class Terriglobia; order Acidiferrales; family UBA7541; genus DASPOJ01. The sequence continues at coordinate 107,127 of CAWCYS010000027.1, forward strand.
TCCGTGACGCCCGGCGGGAAATGAATTCCGCTGATGAATCGCACGGTGCGCGAAGAAAGCGGCGCCTGGTCATTGCTGAAAAATGCCGCGGTGCGCGCCAGCGAGACGGCGAGTTCGTTCACGTCCACCGTGGCCCCGAAATTTCCGGTGGCCGTCGCGGGGGCGCTGGGTTTTCGGTAGAGCGCGAGCAGGCGGCCGGAACGATCGGAAACGGCGATGACCATGGTTTCCGAATTAGCCGCCGTGGCCGCGGCCGTCACGAGATTCGCGACGTCCGTGGCGGAAAGATTCGGCGCGGAGGCCACCGGGGGAGGAGGCGTGCTTACGGCCGAGGTGAGCGTCCCGCCGCCGCACGCGAAGAGAAGCGCGCCAATCGCCGGCGCGGAAAGCAGCGCGGCGGCTCGCCGGAGCGACGCAATTTTCGGGCGCATGTTCACATGTCCATTCGATTTCGTATCACATCGCCGGGACGCGCTCAAGGCGCCCGCGCCTCCCGTGCACCAAAGAATCATAAATTGCCTCTCGCGGCACCCTGCGCGACGTTTCGTTTCCAATTTTGATTGGCGGCGAGCAAAATCCTCTTTGGCTCGTGAAGGGCCGTTCAGGGGTTCGCGAGCCGGACGCGCGAGGGGCATCGGGGCGAATCGGATGCGAGGAGCATCCCTGCGGCAAATCCTCATTATTATTCTTGCGATGGTGGCGCTGCCATTGGTGTCGGCGGGCGCGACGCCTGCCCGCGCTCGCTCGGGCCGCATGACTGCGCACTCGCGCCGCGCCGCATCGTTCAACCGTCATTCGAGAAGTCATTCGCACTCGCATCGCCGCGCCGCGCAACCCGCGCAGAGATCGCAAACTCCCGCGCCGGTTGCGCCGGGCCAGCGCCTGCCGCGGCAGACGCCTGTGACGACAGCCGCGATCGAAGGTGAAGTTCATGACGCCGACGGGCGGCCTGTTCCCGGCGCTACTGTGCGCGTTGACGGCGCGGTCGTTGCGACGACCGACGAAGGCGTGTTTCGCGTGCGCGACCTGGCTGCCGGCGACTATTCAATTGAGATTGACAGCCCGGGGTTCGACAAGCTCGTGCGCTCGGATGTTTCCCTGCACGCGGGTGATGTGTTCGTCGTCGAACTGACGCTCCAGCCTTCCGCCGTTGCGGCCATGCCGCGTTCGCGATTGCCACGCCAACCGGATCTTGGCCCGCCGGGCCCCGCGGTGGAAGTCGCGATGCTCGAGCCGTATCACACGATCACGCGACGCCCGGACGCCGATCCCAATTGGAGCGTGCCGCAGCCCGAATCGCTTCCCCCGGCCGGGCAAGTTTTCATGGCCACGGCGGATCGCTGGGAAATCGCCATGCCGGATTGGGCGCGCTATGGAGATGGCGGCGAGTATCCGTACGTTCACGGGCACTGGTACGACCCCTTCGATCGCAACAAGTGGAAAGGCGATCAGCCAATCTTCGGCCAGCAGACGTTCCTGAACATCACCGCCACGAGCGTGACGTCCGCTGACGGCCGCTGCTTGCCGACTCCGACCAGCGTCAGCCCCGCGCATCCCGGCAGCAGCCAATTCTTCGGCGACTGCAATCAATTCGGGCTGAGCCAGACGTTTCGTTTCTCGTTCGATCTGTTTCACGGCGACGCGTCGTTTCGCCCATTGGATTGGCGCATCCGCATAACACCCGCGATCAATGTGAATTACCTCAAGGTGGGAGAACTCGGCGTGGTCAATGTGGACCCGCGTGCCGGAACCACGCGCCTCGATTCGCACATTGGATTGCAGGAGGCGTTCGTCGAGGTGAAGCTGCACGATCTGAGCCCGAACTACGATTTCATTTCCCTGCGCGCGGGGATTCAGGATTTTTCCAGCGATTTTCGCGGTTTTATTTTCACGGACGAGCAGCCGGGCGTGCGCGTATTCGGCAACTTAAAGTCCGACCGCTGGGAGTACAACGCCGCGTATTTCGAGATGCTCGAGAAAAATACGAACAGCGACCTGAATTCGTTCGGCCTGCGGCACCAACAGGTCCTCGTCGGAAATCTCTATATGCAGGATTTCATCCGGCCGGGTTACACGACGGAATTCAGCATTCACTACAATAAAGACGACGCCAGCCTGCATTACGACGACAACGGCTTTCTGGTGCGCCCCGCGGAGATCGGGTCGGAGCGGCTGCACGATGTGCGCGCGGTGTATCTGGGCTGGGCGGGGAGCGGGCATTTCGGCTGGCTCAACGTCAACCACGCGTTTTACCAGGCGCTGGGCCGCGACGATTTCAATCCCATCGCCGGGCGCAGCGTCACCATCAACGCGCAGATGGCCGCGCTCGAGCTTTCCGTGGATCGCGACTGGATGCGTTTTCGCGTGTCGAGTTTCTACGCTTCGGGCGACGCGAATCCCCGCGATGGGCGCGCTCGCGGCTTTGACGCGATTGTGGACGACCCCAATTTCGCCGGCGGAATCTTCAGCCTATGGCAGCGCGAGGGGATTCGGCTGACCGGTTCGGGCGTACTACTCACTTCACCGGACAGCCTGCTGCCGAGCATGCGCTCGAGCAAGTTCGAGGGGCAGGCGAATTTCGTAAATCCGGGGATTTTCATTGCCAACGGTGGAGCGGACTTCAATCTCACGCCGAAGCTCAAAGGCGTGGTGAATTTCAATTTCCTGCAATTTGAAGACACCGAGCCGCTGCAATTGGTCTTGTTTGAGTCGCCGATCGCCCGCACGATTGGCGAGGATTTCGACGTGGGTGTCGTCTATCGCCCGCCGCTGACGGAAAATATCACCCTGACTGGCGGGGCCTCGGCGCTCGACCCTGGGCAGGGTTTTCGAGATATTTATACCGGCCATCTGCTTTTCTCGTTGTTTGGGAATGTTCGTGTTCAATTCTGATCGCAAAAATCGAGCGGCTCGCGCGCGCCGTTCACGGAGAACGTTCTCGGTGAACCGCGCGTTTCCTGCGGCCGCGTTGGTGGCGGCGCTCGCTCTATCCGTCGTCGGCGTGCGCATGGCGTCTTCGGCGCCGCGGCAATCGGAAGGCGGGGCGCCGTCGCTCCTCCTGCAGCAAAGCGATGCCGACGTGGCGCGCAAGAATGCCGGTTGCATTGCATGCCACACCAGCACGGACGAGCCCACGATGCACCCGACGGGCACGGTGCGGCTCGCATGTACCGATTGCCACGGCGGAAATTCCGAAGTGCAACCTCCGGCCGGCGCGGCGATGGGTTCGGCGGAGTACAACGACGCCAAGCATCGCGCGCACGTCGCGCCGCACGATGCGGCGCTCACCGATCGCTCGGCAAATCCCGTGCGCGCGTACGCGGCGTGGCTCAAGGAGAGCGCCGAATACGTTCGCTTCGTGAATCCGGGCGATCTGCGCGTGGCGCCGGAAACGTGCGGCCAAGCGGGATGCCACGCCGCGGTCGTGCGCAATGTTTCGACGAGCATGATGACCGTCGGTGGAATTCTCTGGGGCACCGCGCTCTACAACAACGGCGGCTATCCCTACAAAGACACGCGCTTCGGAGAAAGTTACACACGAGACGGCCTGCCGCAGACCGTACATACGATTCCCGCGCCTACTCCGGATGAGACGCGGCGAAAGGGAATTCTGCCCGAAGTGACGCCGCTCGAACGCTGGGAGATTTCGCAGCCGGGCAACGTGCTGCGCGTCTTCGAGCGCGGCGGCGAGAAAAAAGGCGAGGTGGGGCAGCCGTCGCTCGAAGAAGAACCCGGCAAGCCCGACGACAAACTCAGCACGCGTGGGTTCGGCACGCAATTGCGCACCGATCCCGTTTTTCTCGGGTTGCAAAAAACGCGCTTGGTCGATCCGTTGCTCTCGCTTCCCGGCACGAACGATCAGCCGGGCGATTATCGCGCCAGCGGCTGCACGGCGTGCCACGTCGTTTACGCGAACGATCGCTCGCCGGAACATTCCGCGCAATACGCGCGCTTCGGCAACCTCGGTTTCACCGCGACCGACGATCCGACGATTCCACACAACGAATCGGGGCATCCGATCCGCCACGTTTTCACGCGCTCGATTCCGTCGAGCCAGTGCATGACCTGCCACATTCATCCCGGCACGAACATGGTCGCCACCTATTTCGGCTACACCTGGTGGGACAACGAATCCGACGGCGCGGCAATGTATCCGCCGGAGCAGCGCCATCCCAGCGAAGCCGAACGCTACGACGTTTCGCAGCGCAATCCGGAAGGCGCGGCCGTGCGCGGAATGTGGTCCGACGTGAGTTTTCTTTCGCATACCGGAAGCCCGGAATTCAACGCGAAACTGAAGCAGACGCAATTTGCCGATTTCCATGGGCACGGTTGGCTGTATCGCGCGGTTTACGCGCGCGATCGGAAAGGGAATTTGCTCGACGCGGACGGCGGGATCGTGCCGTTCGACGACCCCGATAAATTCGGCAAGGCCGTGCATCTCGAGGACATTCACCTCGAGAAGGGAATGCAGTGCGTGGATTGCCATTTCGAGCAGGACGCGCACGGCTCGGGAAGATTGTTCGGCGAACCGCGCGCCGCGATCGAGCTCGATTGCGTGGATTGCCACGGCACGATCGAGCAGCACGCGACGCTGCTCACTTCGGGCCCGGCGGCGCCGCCGGGCGGCACGCATCTCGACGCGTTGCGCACGCCGTGGGGCCAGAGGCGATTCGAGTGGCGCGACGGGAAACTCTACCAGCGCTCGATGATGGATCCGCACCAGGAATGGGAAATCGTGCAGACGCTCGATTCGATCACGCCCGGCAATCCGCACTACAACGAGAAATCGCGACTGGCGAAAACGTTGCGCGTGGACGGCAAGACCTGGGGCGATGTCCCCTCCGATCCGGCGATGCTCGCGCACGCGAACAGCCGCATCGCGTGCTACACCTGCCACACGGCGTGGACGCCGAACTGTTTCGGTTGCCACTTGCAGATGACCGCGAACCAGCGGCGGCCGATGCTGCACAACGAGGGCTTGCTCACGCGCAATTGGACCTCGTACAACTTCCAAGTTCTGCGCGACGACGGATACATGCTCGGCGTGGACGGCACCGTGACGGGACATCGCATCGCGCCGGCGCGGTCGTCGTGCGCGATCCTCGTCAGCTCGCAAAATGTGAATCGCGAGTGGCTGTACTACACGCAGCAGACGATTTCCGCCGAAGGCTTCAGCGGCGAAGCGTTTTCGACATTCGTGCCGCATACGGTTCGCGCGCGAGAGACGAAGGGCTGCACCGATTGCCACGTCTCCGCGGCGCGCGACAACAACGCTTGGATGGCGATGCTGTTGCTTCAAGGAACGAACTTTGTCAATTACATGGGCCGCTACGTGTACGTCGCGGACGGCGCGAAAGGGTTTCAGGCCGTTGTCACCGCCGAGCACGATGAGCCTGAGGCCGTCTTCGGCAGCGATTTGCAGCGCATGGCGTATCCCGACGACTACAAAGAACACGTTGCGCGAGCGGGCCGCCTGACGACGGCGCTGCGACACGCGGGGAACGTTCTCGACCTGCAGCAGCGCGGCGAATATTTATATGCGGCGATGGGCCGCGACGGGTTCCGCATCTATGACGTCGCGAACATCGATAACAAAGGTTTTTCGGAGCACATGACGACGGCGCCCGTGTCGCCGATGGGACAGCGCCTCTATGTCAAAACAAAATACGCGACGGCGGTGGCGACGCCCACGACGCTAGGCGTCGATCCGCTCCGTTCACACCAAGCCGAGAACGAGGAGCAGAAGATTCACCTGATGTATGGTTTTCTTTACGTGACGGATCGCGAAGAGGGGCTCGTCGTCGTCGGCAATCCCGATCTGAAATCGAAAAGTCCGGGCGTCGGCACGCTGCTGAACGGCAATCCCGAAGACAATTTCATCGGCCGCGCAGCGACATTCAATCCGAATGGGATTTTGAACGGTGCGCGGCGCATCACGATTGCCGGAACGTTTGCCTACATCCTCTGCGATCGCGGGCTCGTCGTAGTGGACCTGGACAATCCGCTGCAGCCGCGCGTCACAGCGGAAGTCAGCGCGCCAGTGCTCGACGAGCCGCAGGGCATCGCCGTGCAGTTTCGCTACGCATTCGTCGCGGATAAACAGGGCCTCAAAGTTTTCGACGTCACCGATCTGGCGCATCCGCAGGCCGTGCCGGGCGCGACGCTGCCGCTGGCTGGCGCGCGCAACGTCACCGTTTCGCGCACGACGGCTTACGTGCCCGCGGGCAGCAACGGAATTTATCTTGTGGATGTGACGCAACCGGAGCAGCCGCGTCTCGATCAGACGTTCACCGCGGGCGGCGCGATCAACGACGCGCGCGACGTGAAGATCGGCGCCGTCGCGGGCAGCGTGTTCGCGTACGTCGCCGATGGCGCGAACGGCCTTCGCATTTTGCAAGTTCTCTCGCCCGAAGATTCGCCGAACTCCTACGGTTTCTCTCCGCGCCTCACGCCCAAACTGATCGCGACGTATCGCACTGCCGGGCCGGCGCTGGCGGTTTCACGCGGGATTGATCGCGATCGCGCCGCCGACGAAAGCGGCAATCAGCTCGCCGTGTTCGGCCGCCGCGGCGCGCGGCCGCTCAATCACGACGAAGCCTCGCGGCTCTATTTGCGCGACGGCCGGCTCTACACCGTGACGGATGCGCCGCCCGGCCCGCCGCGCGATTTCAATTCGTCTTCGTCGTTCCTCGGCGCCTGGCTCGATCGCCTGCGCGCGCTCTTGCGATAGGCCGTGCCTTCCGCCGGATCGACGGCTAAACTGCTGAGGCGTACCCGCTTCGAGGCTGGTGGCGCACCGAAATACGATGAAGGATAACGGCGCATTCGGAAATTTGTTGTTCGCATTCGCGGCCACGGCGATTGCGGTTCTTGAGTGCGTCGAATATGTCGATCGGCCTGTGGCGGAATTCCTCGAGGGACATTTTCGCCACACGACGGCGTGGGTCTGGCTCGAACGCGCGCTGGCTCCCCTCGACCTCATTGTTCTGCTGGCCCTGCTCTTTCTGTTCGGATGCGGAACGTGGGTTGTGTTCGGCCGCGTACTTGGTTCATGGACTCGAACACCGTTGCTTTGTTCTTGGGCCGCGATGTGGGCTACTGCGGCCGATGTTATCTTCAAGCGAATCTTTGGCCGCGCTTGGCCCGATCCCACATACATTCAGAATCGGCTCTACGGATTCCGTTTGCTGCACGGCGGGCCGCACTGGGAATCGTTTCCGTCAGGAACGGCGGCGATCTCCGCCGCTATCGCGTCGGTTCTCTGGATCGTTGCGCCGCGCTGGCGAGCCGTTGGCGCGTTGATTGTCTTTCTGGTGTGCGTTGCAGTGGTCGTCACCAACGGCCATTGGGTTGCGGACGTGATTGCCGGGGCGTTTCTGGGCGCGTCCATCGGTTGGATGACAGTCCGTCTGGCAGCGCCCGCTGGGCACCACTAGTCGAGCGCCGCCCAGCCCGCCGCGCGATTTCAATTCTTCCTCCTCCTTTCTTCGCCGTGGCTCGACTGCTTGCGCGCGTTGTTGCGATAACTCGCGGCCCGTGTTCCGTGGAGGGTGCCGCACCCTTCGGTTCTAAGGGTGCGGGTGTTGACTTTTCCCGTGGGGAGAATAGTCAGTGTTTGATGATTGCGATCTTGCGGCGACCCTTGCAGAGACGTGTGCTCAAGCACCTCTTTGGCGAATTGCTTTCCGACGGCATCCGGTGTAGGTTGCCCGCCGGCCCGGGGGAATCAAGATGGAAGTCCCGTTTTTTTTCACAGAGGAGAATTAAATGAACACCACAGTTTTCGGCCAGAATCGGCCTGCCTGGACTTGGGCCGACCTGCTCAGCACCTACCGTTTCTGGGGATTGTTCCTCTGGTATGTGTTGACGGCGGCGGGCATGCAGTATCAAAACTTTTTTCTCTTCTTTCATCTTCAGCGTGAGTTCGATTTGCCGATGGGCGACTTGGAAACGGGATTGGCTATCGCACGAAGCGCTGCCTTGCTCGTCGCCTTGCTCGTGGGCTGGACGGCCATCCGGACCCGGCCGGTCGTGATAATGCTCATCGCCGGCGGGCTGGCGTCGCTCGCGGCGTTCGCACTCGCGGCAGGCTGGCCTGGAGGATATCCGGCAATTGTCGTACTCCTCTTCTGCGAGTTTGTGGGATCCTACGTGGCCACACTGTTGTTCGCCACCTTGATTGCAGGTGCACTGGGCGGATATCAAACCTTCTTTGTCGCCTTCGGCGTGGCGTACCTGTTCCAGTACTCAATGAGCGTAACCATGCCATGGGCATTCGGCTCCATTGAATCCCGGGGAGGGGCCGCTCCCGCCGCGTACGTCTCGGCCGGAATGCTGCTTGTGGCCGTGATCCTTCTCCTTCCCGTCAAGCACGACTTGTTCACCGTGGAGCCGCCTCCGCGGGGCCGTTCCATCGTGCCTCAACACCGCGAGCCGATTCTGGCCGGATTGCTGACGGTGGTCGTGCCATTCTACTTTCTGTATTGGTTGTACCAATCTCACGGCGAGGCCGCCCACTTGCGGCCTTCTAGAACTCTGATGTCGCCACGCGGGGCCGCGTGGATTGCGGTGATTCCATTGCTGGGTCTCGTCATGGTTCCCGTGGTGCTGACAACCATGGCCGACAATCTGAATCTGCGCGCTGAGGAGTTGGGGCTGCCGCGGATCTGCCGGCCTTGGGTGGTCTTCCTCTTTACGCTGTTATTTGCGCCTGTGGCCGTTGGTGTCCTGCAATCCGGACTGAACGCGTTGGCGCTCCGCGCGGCTCAGCCAGCCCCGGCCACCTAGGCACGGTGGGCGAGGAGTCAGCTCGTGGCGCAAACGAGATGCCCCGCCTTGGAGAGGACGCGAAGATTATCGCTGCGGTTGGCGAAATAGCGCGAATCGATTTCCGCCGCTCCCAGATCTTCGACTGTGCGAAAGCCGATGCGTTGCAGTTCCTGCACCAGCTCGTTGGGATCGAAGAAAGAGCGGAACGGCTCGCCCGCCAGTGCGACGCGGCGCGAGAGAGCATCGTGCGCCATGCGCTCGAAGAATCCGAGTGCGGAGCGCGGAACACCATAATCGAATACGACGCCGTTTCCCGGACACATCGCGGCGATGGTTTCGAGCGTGGCGAAAACGGTTTCGCGGTTGAGGTACGGCACGACCCCCAGCCAGGAAAAGAATGCGGGTTGCCGCGGCGCGAAGCCGGCGCGGGCGAGTTCTTCGGCGAATGTTTGATGTTCGAAGTCCACCGAGACGTAGGTCAGGGTGGACGGGATCGGGATTTCCTCCGCGCTCAAGCGCCCGCGCTTCCACTCTTGCGTGGCGGGATGGTCCACCTCGAAGACGCGTAGATCGGCGTGGGGATTGCGATAGGCGAATGTGTCGAGCCCCGCGCCAAGCACTACGTACTGGCGTACGCCGCGCGCGACGGCGCGCGCCAATTCCTCTTCCGCGAACCGGCTGCGCGCGGCCACGAATGCGCGAAGCCCGCGCAGGGGCGGCGAATTGGAAGCCGCGCGGGAGCCGGGCAGCACGGCCGCTGCTTCCGAGCCGATGATGCGAATCGCAAGCGGGTCCTCGAAAACTAGCGGGCGATCGTAGAGTTGGTGCGCCGCACGGCGTTCGGCGACGCGCTGTGCAGTTGCGCTGGGGCGGCCTTCTTTCATGAGGTGCGCTGACGCGAATTCCGCAATCGCGAATTCAGGAGCCGATTTCGAGCGTGGTCTTGATGCCGACGCCGCGCTCGTTGAACCACTGGCGATGCTGTTCCCACGGCAGATGGTTCGTGATCATTTTTGCGAGCGCGCCGGGGCAGCGGCGGTCAATCTTCACAAAATCCTTCGCGCCCAACCGAAAATGGGCCGGGCTCGCGCTCACGCTGCCGAAGACCACGTTGTTGCGCAGCACGAGGTCCTGATTGATCTGGTCGGTGGGGACGGGCTGCGTCTTGTAGCCGCCGGTGACGCTCAGCAGGCAGAGAATTCCGGTCGGCGGAAGAATCTGCATCGCGGCGAACACCACCGTGGAACTTCCCGTCGCTTCGATGATTACATCCAGCGAGCCCGTGTGCTTCGTCAATTCGTTGAGCGGCGTTTTTTCCACCGAGATGTATTCGGCCTTGAGTTCTTTCGCCAGTAGCGCGCGCGCGTCGGTCTCCGGCTCGCGCCCGGCCACGATCGTGCGCATCCCGCGCACGCCGAGCACCGCCGCGGCGAGCAAGCCCACCGGTCCCGCGCCGAAGATCGCCGCGGTCTTCGGTTTCCATTGCAACCGTTGCTGAATCCGAAATGCCTGCTCGATTCCTTTTTCCACGACGGAGAGGGGCTCCAGCAGCACGCCGATCTTCTGCACTGCGGGCGGAATCTTGATCATGTACTGCGGGTCCTCGACGTAGTACTGCGCCATGTAGCCGTGGCGCTTCATGATGCCGCGCTCGGTGTATTCGCCCGACGTGCAGAAATCCTGCTCGCCGTGCTTGCAGTTGCGGCAGAGCTTGCACGGCCGCCGCACCGTGGAGACCACGAAATCCCCGCGCTTCCACCCGCGCACTTTCTTGCCGACTTCTTCCACCACGCCGAAATTTTCGTGGCCCAGAATCAGGTAGCTCGATCCCTCGGGAGGTTTGCCGTAGAGCCCTTGATTGATTTCGCCGTCGGTGCCGCACAGGCCCACGCGAATCACGCGCACGCGCACCTGCTCGGGCCGCAGCACCGGGTCCGGAACTTCGCGCATGTGAATGGAATCTCGTTCGCCCGGCTGAACGACAATCGCCTTCATGGGTCCCTCGATGAGAGCGGAATGAGCGCGGTTTACCCCCGTAGGGGGAGGCCCGCGCCGGAAGCGAGTCTAGTTTACGCGATTTCAACTCTTAAGTTTACAGGCTGCCCGCGGGATTTTCGGTGCGGCTGCGATTCATGCTTTGCAGCCAGTCCGGGAGCGCAAATTGGCCGGGCGTGAATCTGCGTTGGCTCGGATCGTGGTACGTGTGGCACTCGAAACAGCGCGATTCCGCGGCTTGCGTGCCCGAGTGATGACACGTCCGGCACGTTGCGATGCCGGGCAAAAGAACATCGCCGAGCTGCTGGCTTGTGCGCGCCGCGGCGTGGCAACTCTCGCAGGAGACGAGGCGATGTTGCGAGTGATCGAATTTCGCGGCGAGCATGTAGCGCGTCGTCACGTTCGACGGCGCGACTGCAGGCAGGGGCGCGGGATTATTCTCTGCAGGAGCCACGTCTTGGCCGAAATTAAGCGTGTGGCACTGTTTGCAGGTCTTGCGCCAAAGCAGATCTTCGGCCTGGGCCGTGTGCTCGGCGACCCATTGTGGCGCCGTCAACACGCGGTAATCCGCGGGCACGGGTTTTTCTGGAATGTCCCGATCGGGATTGCGCAATTCGCGTAACTCCGAAGGATGCGCCGCGATGTAGGCCTGGAATTTCGCGATGACGAACGCGTGAATTTTCTCCGGAGTGTCGTGCGGGACTTGGTCGCTGAATCGCTTATCAAACGTGAGCAAGTGGCAGCCCGAGCAAGTCTGCGCGAAGGTCGCGGGGGTCATATAGGCGGCGGGCGGGGCTTGCATGAACGACGGCGGCGTTCGTGCGGATTCATTTGAGGGCGCAGGCGCGATCGCCGCGGATGCGACCGCAGAACCGAATCGCCACAGCTCCGCGTCCGCCGCAGGGCGGTGGCAATCCGCGCACACGAGTTGCACGCGCCCATTCGGGCCGGTGAGATTCGGCTGGAGGTGCAGGTAGTGATTCACTTTGATCGTGCCCCGGTCGGGTTGACCCGAACGTAGCACGGCGAATTCGGGGTGATCGCCATTGAAGCTGTGTATGTGCGCGAGGTAATGCGCGAGCCCGCGGCTCGTTTCAAGATTGGCGTGGCATTGCGTGCAACTTTCCTCGCTCACTTCGGCCAGTCGAATCGCGCCGCGATGATCGGCGTGACACGAACCGCACGACGGTGTGAACGCTTGCGAAGCGTGATGGATTGCGCCGTCGTGGCAGGCGAGGCACGCGGAGTCGCTGGTCTTCTCGTTGAAAAGGCGCGCTTGTGTAATGTGGCAGGCGCTGCATTTATTCGCGAAGACCGCATGCGCGCGGGACAACTGGCCCGCCGAATAGACGCGCGGGTCGCCGCGCAGCCCGTGCCATCCGAGCCACACGATCGCCGCAAGCGGAGCCGCAACCGAAAGCCAGAAGCGCCAACGGCGAAACGGCCGCGTCTTCTGAAAATAGTTCAGGTCAATGCGCTGCGCCAGCTTTTTGGTTGTGCGTGTGCGTGGCACGGATCAAGTTCTCTTTCGCTCTAGTATCGCAATGCAATCACCGCATGCACCGCGGCGAGCAGCAGCAGCGCGAACGACAGCGGGATGTGCACCAGCAGCCAGCCGTGCAGCCAGCGATGCAGCCGCGCCTGGCGCGCGAGTTGGCGATGCTCCTCGCAAATATTTTCGAGATCGTCCACGGTCGCGTGCAGCTCGGGCGGCAATAGCCGCTTGAGCTGCGCGAAGGAGCGCTCGGCGAGCGAGGCGTCGGCGAGCGGCCCGCCCCGCGTGGCGGAATTCTCGAGATAGGGCCTCAGCTCCTGCGCGTAAAATCTCCGGAGTGGGGCGGCCTGTTCTTCCACGGCGATCGTCACGCCTTCTTCGTCCTCAGCGGTTCGCGTGCCGGCTTGCTCGACCAGTTCGGCCGCTTCCTGGCGAAGCTGCGCGTTCACGTGCTCCATCTCCTCGTAAATAGTTTCGAGCGGCGCTTCGCGCGTCATCACCGCGGGCAGGTAATGTTGCAGGATGGCGCCAAAGAGCCCGCTGGCGACCACGATCACCAGCAGCCACATCAGCACCGTGGTCAGCGGGCCGCCAGTATGAAATCCGGCGTGAAATAAAATCAGCGGCAGGCTCAACAAGCCGAGCCACAAGTGGCCGCGCATCCACATTTGCGCGCGTCCCACGCGCCACACCGGCACTTTCTTGCGCGCGCCAAGCAGCCCAGCAAAAATCATGAACGCGAAGCCGACGATGCCGAACGCGATTCCCATCGCCGTCCCGCCCATGGAACCGGCCGACGCCGGCACGCGATAGATCGCGTAGAGCACGGCCGAAACGCCGAGAATCACCGCCGACGCGATGAGCCAGGCGCGATGGGTGGCGTCAATTCGCACGGCCGATTACTCCGCTCCCTTGCGCGCGGCGGAGATTCCCAGCAGCGGCGCGAAAAATTCGCGCGGCTCGACGCGGTGCGCGGCGTCGTGCGGACAGGCGTACACGCAACTCGGTTCGGCTTGCGCGGTGCACAAGTCGCACGAGGTCGCCTTCTTCCGCACCATCGCTTTCTTGCGGCCGGGCGCGTCGGGGTCCTCCGCCTGGACGTTGAACGGATGCAGGTTGATGTTTCCGTACGGGCAATTCTGCGCGCACAGGCCGCAGCCGATGCACCAGTCCTCGATAATCACTTCGAGCGAATTGCGCCGGCGAATTGAACCGACGGGGCAGCCCACCATGCAGAGCGGATCGCGGCACTGGCGGCAGGAAGTGGCGACGAGATATTTATCGAAGCGCAGGCCCTCGCGCACCAAGCGCGTGACGCCGTCGTGCGCGTCGGCGCAGGCGCGCACGCACTGGTCGCAGCGTGTGCAGCGCTCGAGATCGAGCACCAACAGGCTCTGCGCTTCCATCAATCCTTGTGCGAGAAAACTTTCGAGCGGGACGCTGCCGAGCATCGCCACGCGCTGGCGATTGGCGTCCTGCCGTTCGCGCGCGATAGCTTCGAGCCCTTTGCGCACCTCGGGGAATCGCTCGACCATGGCGCGGAACTCTTCGCCGGGGATCCGCACGACTTCCGCGTGGTCGAGTGCAATGCACGTGGCCGTGCGCGCGCCGCCGCCGAGCAGGCCGATCTCGCCGAAATAATCTCCGCGCGAAAGATACGCGAGGACGAACTCGCCGCCCGCGTGACGCTCGGACACTTTCACGAACCCGAGGCGCACGAGATAGAAGCTGTCCGCCGGATCGCCCTGGCGGCAAATGAATTGACCGGGCGCGTAACGAATCAGCTCGACGCGCTCGCGAAGCTGGTCGATGAACGCTTGATCCAGTGTGGCGAAGAGCGGCACGCCGCGCAAATGATCCTCGAGGGCGCGCTGGCGATAGGTGGCGTCCAGGCGCGCGCGAAACGTCTTGTTCTTCAGCATCGAGTCGAGGACGTTGCGCAGCATCTCCAGCATCGTGCAATCGGTTGCCGCGCGGACCGTCGCCGACCGCGGGTAAAAATTCATGCAGGTCATTTCGCCGAAGAGATCGCCCGGGCCGAGTTCGGCAACGGGATGGCTGTAGTCGAGGTCCACGGGAGCGTCAATCGGGATCGTGCGGCGCTCCACCTCCTCTTCGCGTTCATCGTGATCGCGGCCGACGAGGAAACTCCCGAGCTTGCTGAAAAAGCCGCGCTCGCCGCCGGAGGTCTTCACATGCGCGATGGGCGTCGAAATCGAAACGCTGACCTTTCCTTCGAGGATGTAGAACGCGGTCGAACCGAAATCGCCTTCGCGGCAGACGATTTCCCCGCGCCGGTAATGCCGCTTCACCACCGCATTCCGATTCAACTCGAGAAATGTTCCGGAAACATTTTGGAAGACGGACAACGCCAGCAATTCTTCGACGGTTGCCGGCGCGCCTTCGTGCTCCCGGCCCAGCGCCGTGCCGACGACGAATTTATTCGTCAGCGCGCCGGTCGGGCAGGAGACCATGCACTCCCCGCACGAAACGCAGGAGGATTCGCCCATGGGAAGATTGCTGTCGAAGGCGATGTCCGCCGCGGCGCCCTTGCCCATGCGCGAAAGCACAAAATTGCCGCGAATGTCGTTGCAGCCGCGAATGCAGCGGTCGCAGAGGATGCAAGCATCGTGCGCGACGGCGATGGACGGCGAGGAGTCGTCGCTCGCTCGCGGCGTGCGGCGAGGGTAGCGCGACTGCGCGATGCCCGCCGCCTTGGCCAATGTTTCGAGTTCGCAATCGCCCGAATGCTGCTGCCGCGCACAGGGAGACGGATGATCGGCCATCAGCAATTCGACCAGCGTGCGCCGCGCGGACTCAACACGTTCCGAGTTCGTCGTGACGACCATGCCCGGCTCCGCTGGCCGAATGCACGACGCCGTAAAGACGCGCGCGCCCACATCGACCACGCACACGCGGCAAACTCCCACGGGATTCTCGTTTTGCTGATGGCAAAGCGTGGGAATGTGGATGCCGTTCATCCGCGCCGCGTCGAAGACGGTCGTCCCCGCGGGCACGGAGACTTTCTGCCCGTCGATCGTCAGCTCGATGAGGCCAGGGGCGGCGCTCATTGCGCCCCTGCCTGCGCGGGCCGCGCCTCGCGAGCCTTCGCGCCGCTGAAGCAAACGCCCGCGGGGCATTCACGCCGCGTGAGATGCGCCTCGACTTCTTCCGGAAAATGTTTCATCACGGACGCAATCGGCGCGGGCACAACCTGTCCGAGCCCGCAGATCGAAGTCAATCGCAGCGCTTCGGAAAGTTCCTGCACCAGCGCGTAATCCGCCGTCGAACCGCGCCCTTGCGTCCAGCGGGTGAGCAACTCCGTCATTTTCTGCGAGCCGACGCGGCACGGCACGCATTTGCCGCACGATTCGTTGCGGAAAAACCGCACGGCGTTGAGCGCCATGTCCAGCATGCAGGTGCGATCGTCGCAAACGACCATCGCGCCTGAGCCCAGCATCGAGCCCGCCGCGGCGAGCGATTTGAAATCGAGGTGCACGTCCGCCATCGCCGCCGGCAAGTAGCCCGACGATGGCCCGGACGGTGCGAAGCCTTTGAGCGTGCGCCCGCCGCGCACGCCGCCCGCGTAGTTGAAAATCAGTTCCGATGCCGGCGTGCCCATGGGCACCTCGAATACGCCGGGCCGCTCGACGCAGCCGCTCACGCCGATGAATTTCAGCCCCGCGACGCCGTTCGTTCCCGCCGACTTGTACCACTCCGGCCCGCGCGCGAGAATTTGCGGCACGTTCGCAAACGTTTCCACGTTGTTGATGACGGTCGGCTTGCCCCACAGCCCCTGCTGCACGGGGAACGGCGGCTTGTTGCGCGGCTCCGCGCGTTTGCCTTCGATCGCTTCGAGCAGCGCGCTTTCTTCGCCGCAGATGTAACCGCCGGGACTGACAAAAATTTCCAGATCGAAATTCAAATCCGTGCCGAGAATTCCGCGCCCGACGAGTCCCGCCTTGCGGCAATGCATCAATTCTTCGGCGAGGATGTGTTCTTGTTCCTCGTATTCGTGGCGGATGTAGAGGATGCCCTTCTGCGCTCCCGTCACCAGGCCCGCCAACACCATTCCTTCGACCACCAGATACGGAAGATTGGTGAGGATGAAGCGATCCTTTATTGTGCCCGGCTCGCTCTCGTCGGCGTTGCAGACGATGTATTTTTCTGGGCCCGGCTCGCGCCGCACCAGCGACCATTTCAATTCCGTGGCGAAGCCCGCGCCGCCGAGTCCGCGCAGATCGCTGGCCTTCAGCGTCGCCAGCACCGCGTCCACGTCCCGCGAGGCGGCGAGAGATTTCAGGCAAGCGTATTTTTCCGCGCCAGGATAAGGATCCGACGCGCAATCCGAACGGCGCACGGCGCGCGGCGGCTCAGGCAATTCGTCTCCGGCGAGCGCAATGCGTACCAGCACGTCCGCCTGCTCCTCGCTGACGCCGCTGTAAATCTGATCGTTAATCGCCAGCGCTGGGGCCTGATCGCAGCGCCCGAGGCAAGAAGCGTCGCGGATGGAAACGTCACGCGCCTTGGCGCCCGCGAATCGCCGCTCGAGCGACGATTTAAGCTCGCACGCCCCGCGCAAGTGGCAGGACATGTCGCCGCAAACTTTCACATCCGCGCGCGCCGGAGGAGTGAGCCGGAAATGCGGGTAGAAGCTCGCGACGCCATGCAGACGGCTGACGGGAATGTTGATGCGGCCCGAAAGGGCGGTGAGTTCCTCGGCGGGGATGAAGCCGTGCTGCCGCTGGATGGCCTTAAGCTCTTCAAAGATCAATGCTGCGCTCCGCGGTGCTTCGCCGACGGCGGCTGGGGTAAAAACGGTATAGCAAACCGGCCGCGCTACGTCTACGGAAAGGGCGCGAAATCGCTACCCGCATCGAACATGACAACAGCCCGCGCGTTGACATCATTCCGCGCCGCAAGTATAAGCAAACGACGGGCGGCGCGCACTCTGCACTCCGCCGCCCGCACAATTTTCTGAGAGCCGAATGAAAATTCGCCGCGTCGGGTTGCGTTCCGGCTGGTCTGCCTTGGCAGGCTGGTCCGCCGTTGCTTTGCCTTTAATCGCTGCGGCTCTCGCATCCTTTGCATTTGCAGCTGGCGGATCGCCGGCACCCACGCCATCCCCAGCGGTTCCTCCCGCGGCAGGCTCGCCCAACGACACCGGAAAATACGTCGGGCCGGGCGGCTGCGCGGCCACCAGCTGCCACGGCAGCGTCAAGCCGCGCGCGGACACGCGCATCTTCCAGAACGAATACAGCATTTGGGTCGTGCAGGACAAGCACTCGCGCGCGTACAACGCGCTGACGAGTCCCGTAGGCGAGCGCATCGGCCGCATCCTCGGCCTCGGAAAATCCGAGGAGGCGCCGAAGTGCCTCGCCTGCCACGCGCTCTCCGTGCCAGCGGAAGCGCGTGCGAAAACGTTCGACTTGAGCGACGGCGTGAGCTGCGAGAGTTGCCACGGGCCCGCGTCCGGCTGGCTCGGCCCGCACACCACCAGCGGCTGGACGCACGCGCAATCCGTACAGGCCGGAATGTACGACACGCGCGATCTCGTCCAGCGAGCCGAGAAGTGCCTCACCTGCCACCTCGGCACGCAGGAAAAATTCGTGGACCACGAAATGATCGCCGCGGGCCATCCGGATCTTTACTTCGAGCTCGATTCGTTTTCAGCCGTCATGCCGCGGCATTGGAAGACGCCGCGCGAATCGGCGCCGGGCGTTCCCGAAAGTAACGATCCCTGGTACGGCGTGCGCGATTGGGCCACGGGACAGGCCGTGCAGTTGCGCGCCTCGCTCGATCGGCTCGTCTGGCGCGCGCGCGCGCCGCATTGGCCGGAATTTTCCGAGTTGCAATGTTTCGCGTGCCACCACGATCTGACGCCGCCGGAGCAAAGTTGGCGCCAGACGCGCGGCTACGATGGGCGGCGTCCCGGCGATCCGCCGTGGAACGCTTCACGCTACGCGGTGTTCCGCGATCTGGTTCATGAAGTGGATGCCCCGGCCGCGAACGCGCTCGACGAGCAGATGACGCAGCTCGCCAAGCTGATGAGCCAGCTCAATCCTGATCGCGACGCCGTGGTCGCGGCCAGCGGAAACGCGCGCGCCCTCGCCGATCGGCTGGTCAGCCGCATTCAGCAGCAGCCCTACGACGCCGCGATGACCCTGCGCCTGCTCCAGCACATCTCCGCCGACGCCGACGAAATCTCCGGCGAAGGCGAGCGCTCCGCCGAACAAGCCGCCATGGCGCTCGATTCACTGTTCATCGCCTACAGCCGCAACGCGCAGCTCGCGAACGCCGCGGAGATTCGCACGTCCATCAACGGCCTCTTCGCCTCGCTCGAAAATCCTTCGCGCTACGATCCCGCCGTGTTTGCAGCGCAAATGAAAAAACTCAACGCGCTCCTCCGCTGAGCCATTTCGTCTTTCTCTGTGTCCTCTGTGCTCTCTGTGGTAATTCAGTTTCTTGTTCTTGCGGACCGACTCATCTAGTCGTTGGGAAGGGGGCAATTCATACCACAGAGGGCACAGAGTACACAGAGACACGCGGAGAAAAACGCTACGCGCTGGTGAGATGCGGAATCTGATTCTCGTGCCGCAACGCACGCACGATGGATTCGCGCGTGACCATTCCCACCACGCGGCCATCCAAGAGTACCGGCATCTGCTGCGTGCCCGCGGTTCGCATGCGATCGAGCAGCGCGAGCGCCGGCTCTTCCGGCGAGGCCCAAACCATCTTCTCGCGCGGCGTCATGGCGGCCTGCACGGAGGTGACGCACCAATCCTCACGCGGAATTTTCGTGAGCGCGTCGGTCGAGATAATGCCCACCAATTGCCCGTGCGCCATCACCAAATGCGAGGCGCGCCCCGTCGACGTGACTTCCCGCGCGTAATCTTCCAGCGAGATCTCCCGCCCGATCGACGCCGGCTCGGAACTCATAATGTCCGACGCCTTCAATCCTTCCAGCACCGTGCGCGTTTCGGCCTGCGCGAAGCTCTGCTTCGCCGCGCCCAGCAGGAACCAGCCAATCAGCATCAGCCATAGGCCGTCCACCAAGCCGTAGGCGCTGCCAGCCGTCTGCCACCCGCGCACTCCCTCCCAGACGCCGTAGCCGATCAGACCGTAGGCCACAATCTGGCCGCCGCGCGCGGCAATGCGTGAGGCCTTCGTGTAATTCTTCGTGATTCCCCAGACGATCGAACGCAGGATGCGGCCGCCGTCCAGCGGAAAACCGGGAATCAGGTTGAACACGGCCAGGGCGCCGTTGACTCCCCCCAGCCAGAATCCCAATGCCCGGACCATTGAGCCTTCCGGCGATAGCTCTGCCAGAACGGCAAATCCTATGCCCAGGAGCACCGTCGAGACCGGGCCCGCGGCCGCGATGAAAAACTCTTGCGATGCCTTGGCCGGGTCCCGGCTGATCTGCGACATCCCGCCGAAGAAATACAACGTGATCGAGGTAACCGGAATCCGGTAGTGTCGCGCCACCACGCTGTGCGCCATCTCATGAAAAATCACGCACGCGAAAAACAATAGGCCCGTCAGTATCCCGAGCCCCACGTCCTGAGCCTCAGTCCAGTTCGAGTTTGTGGAGGCGTATTCGCCTTGCAGCAGATAGACCATGAACACGAAGAAGAAAAACCAGCTGGTATGGACGTAGATCGGAATCCCCAGCAATTTTCCGATTCGGATGGACCGGCTGCGCAGCACTCGGCGATTCCTCAACGCCAGTATACCTGAACCCTCCGAAGCTGGAGCGCGGGCCGTCAGCCACACTCGTGTTCGCCGTTCCACGTGAAACATTTTTCGCCGCGCCGCAAACCCTTCCGTTGCAGCAGGATACGCTTTGGCGCGCCGCCTGCAATTCGAAGAGGGCGACGGGCACAAGCCCAAGGGAGGCGGCCATGCAGAGCTGGATGGAAGTAGCGTTCCTGGTGGAAGCGGGACTTTTCACGGGCGTTTTGGCGCTCTTTCTGGTGTGGCTGGGCATGCGCGCGGTGTTCACGCTGATGCCGGCGACGCCGCGGGCCGTCGCGGCGCGCGCGACGCAGAGTTTCCCGCAGAAGTCGGCTCGGGCGGCGTAGGTGGTGGGGGATGTGCTTCCGGGTGGCGTCGAAGGTGGCCAGGGAAGGGGCCGGAGGTGCTGCGATGTTTTACGTTCGAGATTTCGCTTTGCTGTTCGCGACCTTGCTCGTCACGGGCACGGTGGCGGTCGTCGGTTACGACGTCTATCTTGCGACGCGCTATCACAGGCTGGTCGTCGAGAGGGCGCGCTTGATGCGCGTCGTCTCGCGCCGCCTGGATCGCTAAAGGTGTTTTGCCGCTAGCGCAACCCTTGCGGGCAGCTCCTGGTGCCGGGGACGGGGTCCGCCGCCCTCGCGAACGGTTATCAGGAGCCGCCCTGCTGGCGGCCACAACAAAGCTGCGCCGTTTCTCAGTGGGGCGCCCGATGCTCCCTGGGATGCGAGGGATTCAGCACCCGCGCAGCATGCGGAGCCGGACCTGCTCCTTAGGGGGTGGGAGTTTCAGCTCCCACATATTCGCGCGGAAAGAAGGGGCTTTAGCCTCTGAAGCTGCCACTAATTCTTCTTCGGATACTTCGGGCGCGGAGGCTTCGGCTTCACGGTCTTCAAAGCTTCCATCTCGAGCTCGATCGCCTTATCGAGTTGCGGATCGTGCCCGGCCGCCACCAGATCGGGCCGCTGCTCCACGACGTAATCCGGATCCACACCGTGATTCTCGACGATCCACTCGCCACCGTTCTCCGGCGTCCAGAAGGCCATCTCCGGCGCGGTAACGTAGCCGCCGTCCATCATCGGTATTTCGCGCCGGTAACCGACAAGACCGCCCCAGGTGCGCATGCCCACGATGGGCCCGATCTTTTCTTGCTGGAAGAACCACGGGAAAAGGTCGCCGCCAGAGCCGGCCATCTCGTTGACGATCATCACCTTCGGGCCGAAAACGGCCTGAGACGGAATCGGGAAGTCCTTGCCTTCCCGCCCGCTTGCGATGCCCATCAGATGCCGCTGCAATTTCTCGGTGTAGAAGTCGGGAACGTGGCCGCCGTGATTGTACCGCTCGTCCACGATCAACCCTTCTTTGCCGATCTGCGCGTTCAAATATTTGTCGAACATGATGATGCCCGCGGTGCTGGTGTCCGGCACGTGCATGTAGCCGATGCGCCCGCCCGTGGCTTTGTCCACATACTCGCGCCGCGATTCGACCCACGCGTGATAGCGGAGCTGCGCCTCGCTTGGGATGGGCCGCACGTTAATCTCCCACGCGCCGTCCGTCGAGGGTTTGTCGTTGATCGTCAGCGTCACGAACTTATCGGCGAGATTCTGGAAGTAGGAATAGATTTCGGCGGTTGAGCGCACGGAGACGCCGTTCACCGCCACCAGATAATCGCCTTCCTTAATTTTCAATCCCGGTTCGGCCAGCGGCGCGCGCGTCTGTGGGTTCCAATCTTCGCCGCGGTAGATTTTCTTGAAGCGGTAGAAGCCCTGATCCGAATCGTAATCGGCTCCGAGCATCCCGACGCTAACGTGACGCACGTCCGGCATCTCGCCGCCCGCCACGTACGTGTGCGATGTGCTCAGCTCGGAAATCATCTCGCCGATGATGTAGTTCAAATCGCTGCGATGCGATACCCAAGGCAGCAGCGCCGCGTAGCGGTCGTGAATCTTCTTCCAATCGAGCCCGCCCATTGCCGGGTCCCAATAGAAATCGCGCTCGTTGCGCCAGGCCTCCTCGAAGATTTCGTTCCACTCCACGTGCGGGTCCACCAGCGTTTGGAGCTGGCCGGTCTCGAGTCTTCCGTCCCCCACTTTCGCTTTCCCCGGAACCGCGTCTGTAATTCCAAACGATTTTCCCGATTTGTACATCAGCTTGGAGCCGTCTTTGTCGAGCTGGTAGTCGTCAATCCGCTCGAGCAGCGGCTTGTCTTCGCGCTTCGCCACGTCGAAAACATGCAGCGTATTGGCCGGCTGCGGGGGAGCGGGGATGCCCAACTGCTGCGATTCCAGCGACGCCGAGAGGTAGAAGAGATTCCCGCCGCGCGCGTCGAGATGCCCCAGAATTCCCGGCGCAATCGGCGCTTGCACGATTCGCCCGCCGATGCCGTCGAGATCGATCTCCACCGGCTTCGGCGGCTTCGGCGCGGCCTCTTTTTCTTCCGGCGCCTTCGGCGGTGCCGCCGGAGGTGTGGCGCTCGCGTCCGGCTTGGGCGTCTCCGGCGGTTTCGTTTCCGTCTTCACTTCCGGTTTCGGCGCGGCGGCTTCTTTTTCTTCGTCGCTCTGCGGGGCGAAGGGGGAAGCGGTGTCCGCTTTCAGCGTGATCGCGAAAACGCCGGTGGTGACGTAGTAGTTGTAGCGCTCCTCAAAATGATCGCTCGACGGGAAGTAGAAGCGGTCCGAGAGGAAGTAGAGGTATTTGCCGTCGGGATCGAAGACGGGATTCCCGTCGTTGTAGAAACCATCGGTGACTTGCGTGACTTTCTTCGCGTCCAACGAATAGAGGAACAGCGCGTTCGACGTATTGTCCAGCGTCTTCGAGTACGCGATCCACTTGCTGTCCGGCGACCACGCGCCGTCGCTGAGAACGTCGTAATTGCCTTGATCGATCACCACCGGCTGCTTCTGGTCGATGTCCACGTACCACAGGCGATAGGTCTTGTCCCAGTAGAGCAGCTTCTTGCTGTCCGGCGACCACACCGGCCCGTAGCGATAGACCGCGCCATCCGAGGTGACGCGCACTTCGTCGCCGCCTTTTTGCGGCCGCAGGTAAATCTCGTATTCTCCCGTGCGGTCCGAAAGATACGCCACCCACTTGCCGTCAGGCGACCACGCCGGATTCAATTCGTGAATGCCGGGAGACGACGTCAGGTTGCGCATGCTGCCGTGCTCGACGGGCAGCGTGAAAATGTCGCCGCGCGCCTCGAACACCGCGCGCACGCCCGTCGGCGAAATGCCCCAGCCGCGAATCTGGTCTTCGACGGAAATGATTTCGGGGCGCGCTTCGACGTCGTCGCTCTCGACGTTGATGGCGATGTGCGCGATGTTGTGGCTCTTCAAATCGTAGGTGTAGAGCAGGCCGCCGTTTTCGTAGATGATCGTGTCCCCGTTGAGGCTCGGCCACTTGATGTCGTACTCAGTGTAGTTCGTCAGCTTGTCGGTCTTCTTCGTCCCGAGGTCGTAGCGATAGAGATTCATCGTCTTGTCGCGGTCGGAGATGAAATAAATCGAATTCCCGTGCCACATCGGAAATTCGTCCATGCCTTCCGTCTTTGGCAATTCCTCGTAGGTGTTCTTCGTGAGGTCGTAGATGCCGATGGGAGGAGCCCAGCCCCCGCGGTAGCGCTTCCAGGTGCGAAATTCCTGCGATGTCGGCAGGTACGCGATCTTCTGGCCGTCCGGCGAAAACGAAGTGAGATCGGCGCGCGGCACGGAGAGCATCTCCGCGGGTCCGCCTTCGACGGGAGCCTCGAACAGGCGCGTGTAATCGGGAAGTTCGCTCAAACGATTCGAGCGGAAGAGGACTTTCTTGCTGTCGGGCGTCCAGCCGAGCACGATGTCATTCGCCGGATGGAAGGTCAGCCGCCGCGGCTCGCCGCCGATCGACGGGATCACGTACACGTCCAGGTTGCCGTCGTATTCGCCGGTGAACGCGATCCATTTTCCGTCGGGCGAAAACTTCGGAAAAACCTCGTCGCCCGGGGCCGCCGTCAGCCGCCGCGCCGTGCCGCCCGTCCGCGGCGCGAGCCACAAATCGCCCGCGTAGGTGAAGACCACGCTGTCTTTCGGAGACGTCGGGATAGCGCAGCAGGTGCGTCTCCTGCATGTCCGCCGCGGCGAGAGCTGGCCGCAGCGACAGCGTCACGCGCCCGGACGAAGCCGGCCCCACCATCGCCACCGCCAGCGCAATCAGCACGAACACAGGCAAGAGTATCTTCTTCATTTTGGTGATCCCCCCGGAGTCTCAGGAAACATACGGCGCACGCCGCGGCAATGTTCCCGCGCAGCCACCCCTGCCGCGAAGTCGCACAGCATACACCGTTTCCCCGCGCGCCGCTTGGTAGGACAGGCACTCCTGTTTATCCCGAGCGTAGCCGAGGGGCCTGTCCAGGTTTCTCGCGTGGACGACAAGAGGACAGGCAAGAGGACAGGCAAGAGGACAGGCAAGAGGACAGGCAAGAGTGCCTGTCCTACCGAGACGGTGGGAGAGTTGCACGGACACGCGCGGTGGTCAGCACTGAGACGGCGCGAACCAGCCCCGGAGGGGCGGCATAAACCAATAGCCCAGGGCGGAAGCCCTGGGTACCCATGCCAGGTTCGCAAGAGCCCCGTAGGGGCGACACAAACCTTATCCCGCCCGTGGCCGGGCAACCTTGACGCGCGTGCTATGATTTCCTTGGGAAATCTCTGGCCGAGCCTCGCGCTCCATTCAGCCGCGCCGGAGAACGCCTGGATGCCGCGTATCCGCAGAAAACTTCCACGAATTTTCGCACCGCTGCTCGTTGCCTTATCTATTTCTTGTCTGCACGCGCCGCAAGCTCGCGCCGCCCAAACCGCAAGCCCGGCTCCGCCAGCGCAGAAAAGCCCACTCGACGCGCCCGCGCGTGAATTCGCTCGCCGCATCGCCGCCAGTCTGCCGGGCGGAACGCGCGTGCAAATCGAAGTGCGCAACCAATCGAGCCTGAGCGAGGAGGACGCTTCCGTGCTGCGCACTACAATGGCCGACGAACTGAGCGCGCGCGGTTTGCGTACCAGCGGGGAGGGCCCGGGCGTGGCGAGCGTCACCATCACGCTCTCGGAAAATGTGCAGAGCTACGTCTGGGTCGCGCAAATCCAGCACGGCGACGACAGCTCTGTCCTCCTGCAATCCGTGCCACGAGAGACGCCTGCCACCACAGCGCCCGAAGCCAAAAAAATCGTACTCCGCAAAGAATTGCTCTGGAGCGGGCCTGCGCACGTCCTGGACGCAACCGAACTACCTGCGTCGGGCGACGCGCCAGCGAGCTTGCTCCTGTTGGAACTCGACGGAACCACAGCCGTCCTGACCGATTCCCAGAACTCGTTTCGCACTGAGCTCCCCGTCGCAATCTCCAATCCGCGCGATACCAACGCCGATCTTGAGCTTGCGGACGACGATATGGAAGTGACTCTGCCGGATAACCGGCAAGCCAATTTTTGCAAGGTTGCGCTGGACCACCACGCAGCACCCGAGTGCGAGTTTGCGGCCGACCTAATCGTGTTTATCCGGGCGATCCCTCCCCCGTCCTCTGGCGATCAGGCAACTTTAGCTTCTTCTCCGTGCGATGGCGCGGATATCGTGCTAGCCACCAGCAAAGCCGATTACACGCAGCCGGATACGATTGTGGCGCTCGAAGAGTCTGGCCCTCAGCGAGAGCTGAGTGGACCACTCGCGTTTCCCGCCCCGGTGCTTAGATTCGGCGGAGTGCCGGGCGTATCGGTCATAGCGGTTGCCCGAAATTTGAAGAATGGAAATTATGAGGTCTATCGCATCACGGCTGCGTGTGGGCAGTAGGGCGGCTGCGGTCCTCGCGGCGCTGATCTTCTGCGCCGCGTTCGCTCACGCATCCACGCGCCCGAAGTACGGCGGCACACTGCGCGTTGAACTTTCTGCGCGCGTCGCGACCCTCGATCCGCGCTTGCCCGCCGTGGCGGGGCAGCCGCCGGCGAGTCCAGCGGTAGAACTCGCGCAAGAACGCCTCGACGCGCTGCTCTTTGACCGGCTTACGCGCTTCAACGAGCGTGGCACTTTCGAAGGTGTCCTCGCGGCGAGTTGGAAATCAGAAGAGCAGGACAAACGCTGGCATTTCCAGTTGCGCCCGAACATCAAATTCAGCGACGGCACGCCGCTGACCGCCGACATCGCCGCCCAGGCGCTCGCCCCAATTCTCGGCGCGAATTTCCAAGTCAGCGGGAACGGGCTCGATCTAGTCATCGAGTCCGCGCAGCCGATGCCCGATCTACCGGAGCGTTTGGCCACCGGCCGCAATTTGATTTTTCACGTCGCAAGCGATGGCTCGCTCGTCGGCACCGGCCCGTTCACTCTCGATACGTGGAGTCCCGATGGCGCGCCCGGCCGTGCCATTTTCGTGGAGAACGCGAATTGCTGGATGGGTCGACCCTTTGTAGATCGCATTGAAGTCAGCCTGGGCGTCGAGCCGCAGCGCATCGAAGCCGATCTCGAATTCGGCCTCGCCAACGTCGCTGATCTTTCTCCTGCGGAATTGCGCCGCGCCGGTCAACGCGGCGCGCGAACGTGGTCCTCGAAGCCGGCAGAATTGCTGGCCCTCGTCTTCGATTCGCAGCGGCCCGCCGTGCAGGACCCGCGCCTCCGCCAAGCCGTCGCTCTCGCCGTGGATCGCAATACGCTCGCGAACGTCGTCCTGCAGCGCCAAGCCGTTGCCGCGGGTGGACTTCTCCCGCAATGGATCTCCGGTTACGCGTTTCTTTTCCCCACCGCGATGGACACAGGCGGCGCTCTTTCGCTGGTTCAGTCTATAAATTCTGCACGCGCCCCAGGATCATCCGCGCCCGCGCCGCTCATCTTGGTCTATGATGCAAGCGATGCCGAAGCGCGCGCAGTGGCCGAAAGAATCGCCGTGAATTTGCACGACGCCGGAATTGCGATGCAGGCGCAGCCTGCGAAGCCCGGGGCCGCGCCCGCTGACGTGCGTCTAGTGCGCGTGCGTATCGCTTCGCCCGAACCGCGCGCCGCGCTGTTGCAGACGCTCGACGCGCTCGGCATTTCCAATGCCCCCAGCCCCACCGGCAACAATCCCGAAGCGCTCTACTCCGCCGAGCGCGCCGCGCTTGCGGAAAATCGCGTGATTCCGCTGGTACACGAGATGGAGAGCTGCGGTTTGAGCGCGACCGTGCGCGATTGGATGCCGCTCGATTCCGGCGAGTGGCGGCTCGACGAGGTATGGCTCGCGCAGAACCCGGACTCTTCCCCCGCCGCCGCACCCGCCGCCGCGCCCCCGACTCCCGCCCCTGCGGGCGGCCGCCCATGAGTCTTCGCGTCAAACTCCTGCTGGTCTTCACGTTCACCGTGGCCGCGTCCGTGGGACTCGTCGCCTGGGGTGTTTCGCTCATGACGCAAAAAGCCTTCGAGCAATTCGACGAGCAACGCACGGGCGCCATCGTGGCGCAATTTCGCCGCGAGTTTCAGCAGCGCGGCACAGAAATTTCCGCGCGCGTCCGCGCGATCGCCGATGGCGAAGACACGCTCCGCATGGCGCTTGATCTCAGCCGTCCTGAAGGTGACGCCTCCGTTTACGTGAACGCCGCGCACAACCTCGCCGGTTCGTTTCAGCTCGATTTTCTCGATTTCGCCGCCGACGACGGCACGCTTGTCTCCTCCGCCGAATGGCCCGCGCGGTTCGGTTACAAGAACGATTGGGTCGCCACTGCGGAGGATTGGAACAGCCAGAGTGCGTTCCTAGGCCGCGTAGATCTGGCCGACGGCGTCGAACTCGGCCTGCTCTCCGTGCGCGTTGTTCCCGTCGGCGACAAAAAACTCTACGTCATTGGCGGCGAACGCCTCGACAAATCGTTTCTCAGCACGCTCGAACTTCCCGCGGGGATGCGCGTCCTGCTCTACAGCAATTTCGAGCCTGGCTTTTCGCCCCAGGCCCTTACGGACGCCTCCGGCCCCGTGATCGGCGGGGATCGCTTCGAGCCGTTGATCGATAAGGAGCTACAGCACCCCGGCAGCGCGCAACAAGTGATCACTTGGTCGGGCGAAGCTGCCAGCGCGGAAGAATTTACCGCGATCCCGCTCCAAGGACGCGCCGGCGATCTTCTCGGCGTCTTTCTCGTCGGCAGTTCGCGGCGCGAACTGGTGGCGCAACTCGCGTTCATCCGCTCGCTCGCCATCGTCGTCGGTGGCGCCGGCATATTGCTGGGGATGATTCTCAGCTGGTGGATCGCGGCGCGCGTCACTCGGCCGATCGTGCGCCTCGCGCGAGCGGCGGACGCCGTCGCCGCAGGGAATTGGGATGCGCGCGTCCCCGTTCGCGGGCGTGACGAGGTCGGCCGCCTCGGCCACGCCTTCAACAAAATGACGCGCCAGCTCGCCGAGCAGCAGGAGCGGCTCGTGCAGTCCGAGCGCGTCGCGGCCTGGCGTGAATTGGCGCGCCGCCTCGCGCACGAATTGAAGAACCCGCTGTTCCCGCTGCAAATCACCGTGGAAAATTTGCAGCGCGCGCGCGAGCAGGGCGGGGAACAGTTCGACGAAGTTTTCTTCGAGTCCACTGCCGCGCTCAAGGCCGAACTCGAAAGTCTCAAAGCCATCGTCACCCGGTTCAGCGATTTCGCGAAAATGCCCACGCCGGAGTTCGAGCGCGTGGACTTGAATGAAGTCGTGCGCTCGGCCGTGCGCGTCTTCGAGCCGCAATTCTCCGCGCTCGGACGCCCGCCCATCGCCGCGGAATTCTCGCTCGATGAGCGCATCCCGCTCATCGAGGCCGATCCCGTGCTCTTGCACCGCGCGCTTGAAAATCTCGTTCTCAACGCGATGGACGCCATGCCCTCCGGCGGCACGCTCACGCTGCGCACCGCGCAGAAAGACGGCCGCGTCCACCTCGAAGTTTCGGACACCGGCGAAGGCCTGGCCAAAGAAGAGTGCGAGCGCCTCTTCACGCCCTATTACACCACCAAGCGCCACGGCACCGGACTCGGCCTCGCCATCGTGCAGTCCGTGGTCAGCGATCACGCCGGCACCGTGACGGTTTCGTCCGTGCCCGGGCAGGGCACGACGTTTCGCATCGAGTTGCCGGCCGAACAGCCGCGTCCGATGCAATCCGCGCAATCTCCGGCGCGAGATGAGGCGGCAAATTGAGCCGCCACGTGGGCGCTCCGGATCGGAGCTAACCTAAAGCAGTCTCGCGGCGGTTGTTCTTCAGGAGGGCACGACTTCAGTCGTGCCGAAGAGCGGGGCAAGATCAGGGCTTTAGCCCCTGAAGCCCATCGAGTATGCGCGAGGTAGTTGTGAGTTAGACTTGTTTCGATGAGGAAGAAGTGACCGCCAAAGCGCATTTGCTGGTAATTGACGACGATCCGAATACGCTCGCTTCGCTCTCGCGCGCCTTTCGCCTCGCCGGTTATGAAGCCACGGTCGCCGATAACGCCGCGCGCGCCCTCGATCTAGTTCGCGGCAATCATTTCGATTTGATTCTTTCGGACGTCGTGATGCCCGGCAAAGACGGCCTTTCGCTGCTCGAGGATCTCAAGCGCGATGGCGTCGCGACGCCGGTCATCATGATTTCCGGCCAGGCGAATATCGAAATGGCCGTCCGCGCCACGCGGCTGGGCGCGCTCGATTTTCTCGAGAAGCCGCTCTCCACCGAAAAGCTGATGGTCACCGTCGAGAACGCGCTGCGCCTCACGCGTCTCGAAGTCGAAAATCGCGATTTGCGCCAGCGCCTCGGCAAGCACGAACTAGTGTGGTCCGGCGCGCTGATGGATCGCTTGCTGAAGCAGATCGAGCGGGTCGCGGCGAGCGAGACGCGCGTCTGCATCGTCGGCGAAACGGGCACCGGCAAGGAATTGGTTGCGCGCGCGTTGCACGAGCGCAGCCCGCGCCGCGAGGGGCCGTTCGTTACGTTGAATTGCGCCGCCGTGCCCGCCGAGCTGATCGAATCCGAATTGTTCGGACACGAAAAAGGTTCTTTCACCGGCGCCACCGGCCGGCACGTCGGCAAATTCGAGCAGGCCGGCGGCGGGACGCTCTTCCTCGATGAAATTGGAGATATGCCGCTGCCCATGCAGGCCAAGTTGCTGCGCGTGCTGGAGGAAGGCGAGGTCGAGCGCGTGGGCGGCGATCGCGCCATCGCGGTGGATGCGCGTGTCGTCGTCGCCACGCACCGCAATCTCGAAGAGATGGTCCGGCAAAACGCATTTCGCCAGGACTTGTTCCATCGAATTTATGTTTTTCCGATTGCGTTGCCGCCGCTGCGCGACCGCGCCGAGGACATTCCCGCCCTCGCGCGCCATTTTTCGCGCCAGGTCTCCGCGCAAAATGGCTGGAAGGAAAAAATATTCTCCGCGGGCGCGCTCGCCGAACTCGCGCGCTACTCCTGGCCGGGCAACGTCCGCGAATTGCGCAATGTCGTCGAACGACTGTTGTTGCTTGCCGCAGGCGAGGAGATCACCGCGGACGACGCGCGCCTGGCCCTGCCCTCGGGCATCGGCTCGGCCGCGACTTCCGCCGCCGCGCCGCAAAGCGCGCCCGCCGCGAACGGTTCACCACGAGCGTTCACCGCGAGTAGCACGCTCGCCGAGCGCGTCGAAGCCTTCGAGCGCGCCACAATTCTCGAAGAGCTTCGCCGCCACAATCACCACATGACCAACGTCGCCAAATCGCTCGGCCTCGAACGCAGCCACCTCTACAAGAAATGCCAACAGCTCGGCATCGATCTCCGCGCCGTCCGCAAAACGGAATAGTCGGTCGCCGCGCCCAGAGAGAGGCCTTAGTAGGACAGGCACTCCTGCCTGTCCTCTTTTTTTATCGGCAGCAAAAACTCGGACAGACAAGAATGTCTGTCCTACTAAAACCAGCGCCGGCGCTATCCTCCCGGCGCAGGGGACGGCGCAGAAGTGGGCGCGGACTGCGGCGGCACGGAGGGCGCCGGTGTTTCCGCGGGCTTCGGCGCCGCGCGCAGCGCAAAGTAATTTCGCGCGAACGCCGCATCTTGTCCGCCTGCTTCGATCACGATGGCCTGCAACGTGTAGCTGCCTTTCGGCAAATCCGTAAGAGGCAAGCTGATCCGGAAAGAGGCCGCGTGCGTCTTCGGATCCACTTCATCCGGCGCCACCATGGGCGTCTGGTTCACCTGCGCGCCATTGCGGAAAAAAACCAGCCCCGCGCGCAGCGAAGCCGGATCGGATTTTGCCGGCGGGTACGCTTGGAAGAAAACATACATCGTCTGCTGGTCGGTGAAGACGCGCGTTACGCTCGGCACAATGCGCTGGCCGCCCACGTCGAGCGGCGAAGACTGCATCTTTGCGTCCTGCGCGAGCGCCTGCGTTTTCACCTCGGAGGTTTTCTTCACCTCTTCGAGCTGGCTCGAAAGCGACGCACGGAGCTGAGCTGCAACCGGTCCGCCTGCGGCGCTGGCAGCGACAAATTCTCCTCAAACGTGCCGATCCGCCCCGACTCGTTTTCGCGGACGAGGAATTTCAGCTTGTAATTTCCCGGCTGAAGGAGAAATCCGCCCTGGTACAGCAGCGCCTGTTGTTGCACCTGTTGGTAGCGGGCCGTATCGAGCTGCACCGTGATCGTGTCGCGCAGCGCGCTCACGGTTCGATTTGTGCTCACCGTGCGAATCTCGGCGGCGAAATCGAATTCCGTCTGACGGCGGCCGCTCTTCTGCGCCCACTCGAGCGCGCTCGAGGCGATCTTCGCCGCGATCGGCACGAAGACTTGCGTGTCCGAGATCCGGAATTGCGCCGTCTCCACCGCCACCGGCAATTCCACCAGCGGTGAATCCGAATCCATCGCGTCCTCGATTTGCCGCTCGCGGTCCTCCGTCGTGAAAACGCCGAAATCCTTCGGCGCGTAATAACCTTCGCGGTAGTGCAGGTGCGCGCCGGAAGGCAGACCGTTGATCTTCACCTTGACGTTGCGCCAGCGGCCGTCGTGGGCCGAATCGCTGCTGTAGTAGCCCAGCAGGTAGTATCCGGTGCCGTCGGCTTGCACCGCAGAGAACGCTTCGCTGAAATCCCCGAGATCGAAGAACGCCCGCCCGCCGGTGTCGGTGGCGAGCGTCGAAAGCGTCTCGCGCGAATCCTCGCGGGATTGCGTCTGGGCGTAGACCGCGTTGCCGGAATACATCGAAGTGCCCGAGGCCGCGCCGGTGGTGGCGTCTCCGCCGGGAATCTCCGCCAGCAGGCCGCGCGAGTCCACTTCGTAAATGGAAACGTTCGCTCGCGTCGCGGCATTCGTAGCCGCTTCGAGTTCGGAGCGATTCTCCTCGCCCGTTTGCGTGATGCCGCCGGTGAATTCGATCACCGCCTTGCGCCCGGGCAGATTTGCCAGAACCTCGGAAACGGACTCGACCGCCGCCAGCTTGCGATCCGTGTTGAAGATGTTGAATTCGGTGTTGTCCGCGGTGAACGCCGCGTCGGTATCCTCGCCCGATGAAAAATAGTCGTCCGAAGTGGACGCCGCATCCGCCAGCGCCGATAACTGCGATTCCGCGCCGGGCCGCAGCGCCGCGATGGCCTTCTCGAGAAAATCCTTGTCGGTGGTGAAATCGGCGAGCACGCGAAGCTGATTCCCGAAGTAAACGATGCCCACCAGATCCGCCGGCGTCATCTGCGTGCGCACGAACTTGTCCGCGGCGTTGATCGAGCGAATCAGTTGATCCGGTTCGAGCGAAGTCATGTCGAAAAACAGTACGATCAGCCGGCGATCCCGCAACTGCTGCTGCAATTTTTCCGGCGGCGCGACGCTGCCGATCGGAATCGTCAACGGGTTGCGGTCCTGCGAGGACGCAGTTTCGATCGCCGCCACGTCGTAATAGTCGAACGTGGAAATCTTCTGCGGCCGGGTGTCTTCGGTCACGCTGAATTGTTCCGGCTTCAGCCCTTTGAGGGGCTTGCCATCGCGATCCAGTACCTGCACGTCGATCTGGACGAGGTTCACGGTCGCGTGGATGGTCGCATTCTTGTTCGGCTGCACTTTCGGCGGTGGCGGCGGTCCCGAGCTGGGGCTGACCTGTCCTTGCGGCGATTGCGCCCGGATGGCGAGGCCCGCGGAAGCGCCCAGCAATCCCAGAAGGAAAAAGTACGCGGTGAAATGGTTCTTAGGTTTGCGCATCAAAAGTTCACCCGCGCCAGAAAACTCATCGAACGCATGGCCCCGACGCTGGTCACTTGCCCAAACGTGGACGAACCAAGAGAAGTCGAAATCCCCGAGTACGTCGGCGTGTTCGTGACGTTCTGCACGTTCCATTCGAGGTCCAGCCGCCGCAAGCCGTCGCGCCCGAAGGAGATCTCGCGGTTCAATCCCAAGTTCCAGGTGAAGCTGCCGGGCCCGATCAGCGAATTGCGCGGAGCGTCGCCGACGCAGCCGGTCGGCTCGGAGAACGCGGCGGTGTTGAACCATTCCGCCAGCGTCCGCTCGGAGGACGGCAACTGCGGATCACCCGATTGATTGGCGCGCTCCGAGGCCACGCCCGGCAAAATATCGCACTGCGCAGCCACTTGCGATTGCGCCAGCAGCACCGTGAATGGCGAGCCGCTGCGCAGCGTGACGTTGCCCGAAAACCGGATGTCGCTGAACGCCTTGCGCTTCCAGCCGCGCGTGAAATACGGCTCCCGGTCGCCGAACGGCAATTGATACGAGTAATTCATTCGCAGTTGGTGGCGCATGTCGAACGAAGAAAGCCCGTACTGGCCCGGCACGTTGTGAAAGTCCTGCACGATCACTTGCGAGCCGCCGCCGATCGAGCTCGCATCGTCCAGCGATTTTCCGTACGTGTACGTGCCGTTGATCATCAGTCCGTGCGACATTCGTTTCTGCACCCGCACTTGCAACGCGTTGTAGATGGAATTCGCGCCGGAAGTGTCGTAGGTGAAGCCCTGCGTATTTGCGACCGTGGTGGTTTGCCCGCTTGCGCCCGGATTGAGATTCGTGGCCCCGGCGATTCCGAACAGCAGATCGAGGTCCGTTCCCTTCGTGCCCGTGTACGTCAGCACCAGCGAGGTGGTGTTCGTCAGTTGCCGTTCCGCGCTGAAATTCCAAATCTGCGCGTAGCCGATTTTGTAGTTGGGATTGATTGCCACAGTGTTCGTCACGGTATTGGCAGACCCCGACGAAGGGAATCCGTCCGCGAGCGTCAGGCTGTTCGCGGTGTTCGCCTGAAACGTCCCTGCGAACGCAAAAGGCGGTTGGTTCGCCATCTCGCGCGCGAGCTGCTGGAGAATGGATTGATTGTAGAAAATCCCGTAGCCCGCGCGGTACGTCGTTCCGTGTTTCCCCGCCAGCCATTTATCTTTTGGACGCCACGCAATTCCCAGCCGCGGCGAAAAATCGTCGTAGTTGCCGTGCACCAGCGATCGCGGGAAGACGCCGTTGAATGGTCCCGTTTGGCCCGGCAGCACCAACGCCACTTCGGTGAAGCTCGAGTTCACATCGAGATCGGCGATGTGGTTGTACAGCTCGCTCGGCGGCGTGAATCCCTCGTAGCGCAGCCCGTAAAGCAACGTGAAGCGCGACGTCACTCGCCAGTCGTCCTGCGCGTAGCCGATGAAGCCCCAGCTTCGGAAATAAGTTCCGGGCGTGCCGTACTGAATCTTCGTCGCTTCCGGCAAACCCAGCAAGAAGTCCGCGAGATCGAAGCCCGTATTGGCCACCGGCACGCCGCCCGCGCCGATCTGCGAGGTCAGCGTCCCCGTGAACGTGAATGATCCGTTCGGCGTGGGATCGCTCAGGCTATTAGCGTCGATCCTGCGCATCTCGAATCCCGCGCTGATCGTGTGTTTCGTCTTGATGATTTGCAGGCTGTCCACGAAGCGCCAGGTTTGGTTACGCGTCAAGGATGGCGCTGGCGTCGCGATCCCGGTGAAATTCGCGAGCCCGATGGCCGGCAATCCGTAGTCCATCGGGTTCGTCGAAACGCCCGTGATGCCCAGCGTCGCGGCCGCGTCGTTCACGTTCGTGAATAAATTCTCCGATTGCGACCGGCTGCGCGAGAAGTAGAGCGTCGAACTATGAATCAGCGCCTTTGTCAGATTTTCCGTCAGTCCCACTGAGGCGGTTTGCCCGAGTGAGTTCGTGTTCCCTTCGAGCGCCGGAAAACCATTGAACGAGTGCGAGTGCGAATCGTTCAGACCATAACTGACCGAGAGATTGATTTTCGGCGAGATGGTCTGAATTAATCGAATATTGAAAATTTCTGAGTGCGCCGGCACCACAGTCTCAAGTTGATAATTCTCGGTCGCGCAGGTCAAGCAAGTGGGCATCGGATAGTATTGCAGCAGCGCCGCTGCGATGGGATTGACCAGGCTCGCTCCCGTCGTCGGACTTACGAGCTGGTTGCCTATGGCCATCCCCGCTGGGCAATTCGGAATCGGAGTCGTCGCCGGGCAAAACAATTGCACGCCCGCCGTCGAGTTCGGATACAGGATCCCGCTGAAATCGCCGTCGCGCTCCGCCATCGTCGGCACCGTCGAGAATTGATCCAACGTGTTGCGATTCCACTGCGATTCCAAGTTGATAAAAATGAATGTCTTGTCGCGCCCGTCGTAAACGTGGGGGATCCGCAGTGGCCCACCCAGACTTCCACCGAAGCGCTCCTGCCACGATTCCGGCTTCGTCGGCGACTTGCCGTTCAAGGGATACGGCGCCGCATTCAGCGCGGAATTGCTGTAACCGTCGTAAAAACTAAAATGGATGCGGTTGATGCGCTGCCGCATCACGCGCTGCACGCCCCACAGCGCGCCCACGCCTTGCGCGCCGCTGGTGCGCTGCCCGGGTCCGCCGCGCCCGCCACCGCCTCCACCACGTCCCCCAAATCCGCCACCGCCTCCGCCGCCAGGCCCGCCGAAACCTCCGCCGCCCGGCCCACCTCCTCCCGGTCCACCGCCCCCAGGTCCGCCTCCGCCCGGCCCGCCAAATCCTCCGCCCGCTTGGTCGCCCGGCCCGCCCGTTCCCCCCGACGCAGCGCTCATACTGCCGTTGTCGCCGCCGGGACCAAATCCGCCCTGTCCCGCGCCGAACATATCCGGTCCGCCCGCGCCCATGGCCACCGTGCCGTTCATCATGAAGGAATCGGAAGAAGACGCTTGCCCCAGAGGGCTTTCGGGCTGCGCGGACGTATTTGTGTCCGCGGAAGTGTCCGGTTCATTTCCATTCGCGCCGCCTGGCCCTTGTCCCTGCCCGTTGAGGCCCACTCGCTGGAAGCCGCGACGCTGCCCGCCTGCGCCGGGCTGTCCTTGCGCGCCTCCCGCGGTGGTCGTTGAGGGCGCATTGCCGCTCCGGGAATTTCCTTGCGATCCCTGCCCGCCCGGATTTGTGCCTGGCGGATTCTGCGCGGGAGTGTTGCCGGCGTTTGCAGCAGAGTTTGTGGAGGTCGCGCTGGAAGCGTTGGGATTTGGCGCTGGAGTTTGTGGCGCTCCGTGGGGCGTAGCGGAAGCCGGGTTCGCAGTCGCGGTATTATTCGGCGCGGCAACCGACGGCGCGGCGTTCAATTCCGCGAGCGTCGCCACAGCAAGAGTCAACGCAATTGGGGTCGGCGCCGCCGTGCCAAGATCCAGCTCTTTGCTCAGCGTCTCGAAACCGAGTTGCGAAACTTCAACGCGATAATGTCCCGCGGGCAGCGCCGGAAAAATGAATTTGCCGTTCTCGTCGGTCCAGGTGAGCCACGCGCGCCCCGTTGAAGTTTCCAGCAGTCGCACCGTGGCGCCGGGAACCGCTGTGCCGCTTGCGGTGCGCACCACCCCACTCGGCTGCACGGTTTGCGGTTCGGGGTTTGCCGCGGGCGAGGCAGTCGTCGTCTGCGATGCCGCTGGAGCGGGACCGGCCTGCGCACTCGACCCGGAATCCTGCGCGCACAGCCCGCCCGCCGCAATGAGGCTCAACGCCAGGGCGAGGATCAATTCTTTTCGATGCACTTCGACCGACTCCTTCACCCGCACCCGGATCCGAATGAGACGCCCCTCTCACCGGCTCACCCTGTGGCGGCCCTGCCCCCAACTCGTACACCCTTAGACGCCGGCTCCCAGTATGTAGTTACTTCCGGCCAGGGGAGTGGTTCCAAAATACGCGACGTGCGAGAATGTGCGCAAGCAACGATACGCATGCGCGCAAACCTCATCCCTTCGCAAATCCGCACAGGAGCACGCGCGTGAATCCCGCGTGGCTAGCTGTTCCCGGCGCCCTCGCGCTAGGCGCAGGCACTGCCGCGTGGGGAGCGTTTCATCCCGGCTCGCAGTTATTCGGCCCCACGTTGCGCCACACGCCGCGCGCGAACGATATCGCCCTCACCTTCGATGATGGCCCGAATCCCGCCGTCACGCCTCGGCTGCTCGATCTCCTCGATCGCTATTCCGCTCGCGCCACATTTTTCGTAATTGGCCGTTTCGTCCGCGAATGCCCCGATCTTGCGCGCGAAATCTTCGCTCGCGGACACGCGCTCGGCAACCACACCGATACGCATCCGGCGCTGACGTTTCTCTCCGTGCGCCGCATCGAGGAAGAATTGTCGCGTTGCAGCGACGCCATCGCCCGCGCCGTCAGCTCAGGAGATGTCGCCGCGCCAGCCGCGCCCCCGCTCTGGATGCGCCCGCCGTACGGTTTTCGCGGGCCGCAACTGCGCGGGGCCGTCCGCCGCGCAGGTTTACGCGGTGTCGCAATGTGGTCCGTCATCGGCTACGACTGGAAGCCTCAACCGCCGCAGCAATTGATTGCGCGGCTAGCCCGCGTCGGCCAAAGCGGCCGCTTCGGAGGAGACATCGTCCTGCTCCACGACGGCGATCATCGTGCGCTCAATGGCGACCGCGCTCACGTGGTTGCGGCTTTGGAGCATTGGCTCCCGCGTTGGCGCGACGCCGACCGCGAATTTGTTACAATCAACGCGCTCGGGGAGACGGCGCACGCCTCCCCTTAGAACGCGGCATCGCATACGGGGTGCTTTTTAGGGGGGCACGACTTTAGTCGTGCCGTCAACGCACTCGGGTATAGCGGCTTTAGCCGCTGAGGTAGCTGAGGTAAAGGCAAAGAAGTAGCGAGGCGCAATCCCATGGACGAGCGGCAGTTCTACAACGAGCGTCAGGAAACCAAGCCCATCCAGCTTATGTGCCCGAGCTGCCATCGCGAAGACAACTACCCCATTCGCTGGATCGTCCGCACCAAGAAAAATGAATTGCCCCGCGGCGCCGGCGCCGAAGACAAAAAGAAATTCGAGCAGGCCCGCAGCTACATGGTCCGCGTGGACGAATTAGTCGCCTGCCGCAAGTGCCGCAAACGTTTCGAGCTGACCGGCCAGAGTGTCGTCCTCATCTCCGCGAACACGCCTGCTCCCGGCTCCCCCGACTTCGATCCCGAAAACTTCGGCAACCGCTAGTATCGGATGTGTTTCGCAGTGCGGCCACTCTTGGCTGTGTTTCTGATCTGCCCCACTGGTTCAAACACAAACACTTCGGGCGTGCCTTTGACGAGTCCTATGGTAAATCTTGATTTACATTTTTAGATAAATGTGGTTAACATAGAGCGGAAGCAGCATTTAAGCTCTGAAGAGAGCCGCAGTCTTGGCCCTTCGAGCCCTTGCCGTAATGATGTGAAACTGCAATGCGCGCCCAAAATCGAAGCATAGTCCCCGCTCTATTCTTGTTGGCTCTCTTGACTTCTCTTTGTTCCGCACGTGCGCGCGCTCAAGGCGAGACCACGGCCGCGATTGTCGGCCAGGTTGTGGACGCCTCCGGCGCGGCCATCCCCGGCGCCACCGTGACCATCTCCAGCCGCGAAACCGGTTTGCGACGCGCCGCGATTACGGACAATCAGGGCCGATTCAATTTCCCGCAACTCTCCCCGGGCACGTATTCCGTCAAGATTGAAATCGCCGGTTTCCAGTCTCAGCAGATCGACAATGTCGTCTCCGGGTTGGGCCAGAAGCAGACGGTAGATGTCACGCTTAAGATCGCCGAATCCAAACAGTCGATTGAGGTGAGCGGCGAACCCTCGCTCCTCAATCCCGAAGACGCCAACAACTCCACCAATCTGAATGCGCCGGCGCTCGAGAACCTCCCCAACCCAGGCGCCGATTTAACCTATCCCCTGCAGTTTGCGGCGGGCGCGCTCGTCAACACCGCTGGCAACAGCAATGATTTTGTCGGCGGAACGAATGGTTACGGAAACGTGGAATTCAATGGATTGCCCGCTCTCTCGAACGGTTACATCGTCGATGGATTGGAAACGAACGATCCGCTGACGAATCTGAACAGCGGACTCTCCACGAATCTGGTCCTAGGTTTGAACTCGATCTCCGAGGTTACGGTCAACACGCTCTCTTATTCCGTGGATCAGGGCCGCTACGGCGCGTCGCAGGTCGACTACGTCACCAAGTCGGGCTCGAACCAGTTTCACGGAAATCTATACGAGCTGTGGAATGGTTCGAGGTTCAACGCGGCCGATTTTTTCACCAATGCCACTGCCGGAAATCACAAGCCGCGCTCGACCGTCAACCACTTCGGCGGCAGTCTCGGCGGTCCCATCGTTCACGACAAACTGTTTTTCTTCTTCGATAGCGAGTGGGTGCAAATCGCGCTGCCCATCGTCACCTCGACGATCGTTCCCAGTGCGGCATTCCAGCAATATGTGCTGCAGAACCTGCCTTTGGGCCTTACTGGCGCAAGCGGAAAAATTATTTACCCCGCCGCGCCGCAATTGGTTCCGTTCTACCAAAAGATGTTCTCGCTGTACGGAAATACCAGCGGTACGCCCTATACGATAGACGGTTGTCCGCTCGCGGCAGGTGCGGGTTGCGCGAACCAGCAAAGCGTTTCGCACACCAGCGACGATCACGAGCAGGTGCAGACGCTCCGGATCGACTACAACATCAACAAAAATAATACGGCTTGGCTTCGTTTGCAGTCAGACACCGGCGTGCAAGCTGCCTACACCGATCCAATCAATGCATTGTTCGACTCGGTCTCTCCTCAACCTCTGTACTCGCTCGCCGCCGGCTATACCCACGTCTTCTCGCAGAATCTGGTGAACTATTTCAATCCAGCATTCTCTTGGTACGAAAGCCTGTTCGGGCCGACCGATTTCCAGAAGACGCTCGCCGCGTTTCCCATCGTGCTGCAAGGCACGGGAGCGAATGCCTTCACGACAGTCGGAGGATTGGACAATACCTGGATCCAGGGCAGGCGCGCCTCTCGCTTCTTTATCAACGACAATCTCGCTTGGAGCCATGGCGCGCACGAATTCCGGTTCGGTACCAACACGCGCATCCTTCGTCTGAACGATTATGATTTCGGCGAAGGTTCGGTTCCGACGGCCACCTACGCCACCCTGGCGCAATATATTTATGGCGTTGCGAACACGGCCACGGAAACTTTCCCCACATCTGCAAACGAGCCTTTCAATTTCCTGAATCTTGACTTTTATGCGCAGGACACCTGGAAAATCACCAAGAAACTGACCTGGACGATCGGCATTCGCGACACTTTCAATTCCAACCCCTTAAATCCGCATGACCAAATTGCCCGTCTCCGTGGCTCTTTCGATTCCATCTCGCATG
The DNA here is from genome assembly GCA_963799715.1 of Terriglobia bacterium. GTDB lineage: Bacteria > Acidobacteriota > Terriglobia > Acidiferrales > UBA7541 > DASPOJ01. Next base: position 147,662 of record CAWCYS010000027.1, read on the forward strand.
ACGTCAATCAGCCTCTGAGCGCTGCCATCCAAACCGGTCTCGGTAACATTTTCTCGTCAACGCCTCTCGCAATTCTCCAGCCCCGATCGGCCATCGCCTGGCAATTTCGCGCAATACCGTGCTGCGAACCGGATTTGGTATCTTCAGCGACATTTTGCCCGGCTCCATCGCCGATTCGGTCGGCGTGAACCCGCCTTACGTTCAGACATTCGAGGGCGGCCTGCTGGGCACGGTCGGTGGGACGGCCATCGCACCCGGCGTCGCCAACAGCGCCGTGGACGCGACCGTGGCCGCGCACCAGAACTTTGCTTCCGGGTTCGCTGCGGGAGAGCTTTCCTGCGCGTCACTGTTGGCAAATCCTTCGGCCTGCCTTCCCCCCGTCAACATCACGGCGGTGCCGAGTGGCGAACTTCACGCGCCTTACTTCATGGAGTGGAGCCTAGGGATCGAGCACCAGTTTGGAAGCACGGCGAGCGTGCACGCGCAGTACGTCGGCACGCGCGCGGTCAATCAGCCGTACGAGACGCAAGTGAACGGCTATCAGACGGTTTGCCCCGGCTGCTTCGCGCCGTTTCCTTATGGCCAAGCGCCCGATCCCCGGTTCGGAGCCGTGACGCAACTCTCGACCGGCGCGAACAGCCACTACGACGGCTTGCAACTGTCGGCCATGAAGCGGCTCGGGCACGGTCTCGAAGGACAGGTGAACTACACGTTCAGCCGTTGTGTGGACGAGGTCTCGAACGGCGGATTCTTGCAGTTTTCCGCTGGCGCCATTCTCTCGCCGTTGCCGGGCGAGTTGGCGCGGGACTACGGCCCGTGCGATTACGACATTCGTCACAACTTGAACGCCCAATATGTCTACCAGTTGCCGATCAAGGTGCACAATCGTCTGCTCGGTCGCGCGTTGAACGGCTGGCAGGTGTCCGGCACCGTGTTTTGGCATAGCGGGATTCCGTTCTCAGTATTGAGCACGCCCTATTCGGCAAATGGAAACGGCATTGTGAACGGCAGCGGACCTGAATTCGCAAGCGTCGTTCCCGGCGTGCCCATTTACGAGCACAATCCCATTCCAGGTGTCACCCAACCGGGCACGATTCAATGGCTCAATCCCGACGCGTTTGTCTCCTCGGTCGATCCCTCCACCGGTGCATGCGCGGGCGGCGATACCGCCGCGACCTGTCAATTCGGCACGTCCGGCCGCAATGCCTTCCGCGGTCCCCAATTCTTCTGGAGCGACTTCTACCTCACAAAATTGTTTCCTTTGACGGAACGCCTAAAACTGCGAATCGAGATTCAGTGTTTCAACGTTTTCAACCATCCGAACTTTGCGCTTCCAAGCAGCGTGCTGGCCGGCATCCCAGGAAATCCTTCGACCCAGGCTGGTTTCGGCGCCCTCAACTCCACGACCTCTCCTCCGAACGGCTTGCTCGGCGTCGGTTTGGGCGGCGATAGCACCCCACGCATGATCGCCTTCCAGGGCCGCCTCGAATTCTAAGGGCGGGTGATGCAGCCTCAGACCTGAGGGTGTGAGGGGCGGCCCGTACCTCCGATGCGATCCCCTAGCGAGCTCCTTCTGTGATTTCCCGATGATGTCGGGCGTGCTCATGACCCGCCCTTTAGTGAGTGGAACCTCGCCAATCGCGCCCGGAGGTCGTCATGGCCTTCCGCCTCGCGCTGAATCTTGCCGTGCCACCACTGCCTCACTTCTCGCTTCTGGCTTGCTTCGAGCGGCTTGTCGTAAAGCTCGGAGTACGGGCTCGTCACGAAGGTGTCCCCGCGTCCGCTCGCGCCACCCACGCTCACGTTCTGGAACGCGAGGCGGATGAAGATATCCTCCTCGTTGCGATGCAACTCCAGCTCTCTAACGTAAGCGCTCAGGAACTCGTAACTCCGGGGTGCGTCTTCCAGCAGTTTCTTGAGCCGCTCCACATCCGCTCTCCTCTTGTTTATCATCTTGGCCTGCTCCTCCAGTGTCGCGAGCATGGCGCGTCCCTCCGGCGTCAGCCTCATCGTCCAGTCCCCCGAACCGACAAGCTGCCGCACGTCGCCCAACTCCGAGAAGTCCCGCCAGAGGTTTCCGGTCGGCTCGTACTTCTTGAGCTCCATATAGCCGTCTTTCCACAACAGCACCATCGGGTCGAGCAGGACGTGGTTGTCCGCCTCCGCGAGCGCGGGTTCTCCAAACTCGTGCGCCCACTGGCGGACGAAGTTGCGGTAGCCGCCAACCGTCACCGGGTGCGGCTGACCACCCGAGAGGTGCCCGATCCGGAGGGCCACGAGCATGTAGAAGAACTGCCGGCTCAATTGGCCCCCAAGCCATCGCTCGCCTGCGTCCGTGATTTCCCAGACTCCCAGAGGGGAGTCATCCCGCAGTAGCCCACGACGCTTCATATTTTCCCGCTGCCACGCGACACGGTTCTTCCAACGCACCTCGATTCCGCTGGGGAGCAGTTCCTGGTCCTCGGGGGTGAGGATGCTGTGCATCTTTTTCCCGACGAGTTCCAGGACTTCGTCGCGGCGGGCCCTGCCGCCGAGCTCTTTCAGCGCTTCCAGCAGCGGAAGCCAATACGCCCCGACTGGGGTGAATACCTTCCTCCCACTTGACGCGGACTGCCGGATGATTGGCTTTGCTGCTGCGGCACCCGCCAACCCCGGGCCCGGGGAAGGCTCTTTTGGGATCGGAACTGCATTTGGTGCAACGTCGGAATCGTCATTCCGTGGAAGGATTCCATCCAGTGAGGCCAACATCCTATTCAGTTCCGACTTGCGGCTAATCAGGGCTGTCAGCTGGTGCTCCAGGGAGGCAAGCTCTTTCTCCCACTTCTCCCTGAACGGCGTCAGCACCCCCTCCTCCTCCGGTGACAGTAACGAGCGCGGCTCTTCGGTAGCCATAACTACCTCCAGTTCGCAGTGTTCTTTATACCGACTAACATACCACGACACACTAACATGAACTAACTCATATGTCAAGAAGTTGCGCAGAGTTATCAGTAGGCAGTAGGTGAAGCCGAGGCTGACCTTGTACTGCGCGTGGGGCGTGCCCTACCAGGAATTCCAGAACGCCTTCATTCCTGCAACAGCTAGGAGTTCGTCGCCGAAGAACTTCGAAAGTGGTCGGGTGGCGCGTCAGCCTCTAACTTGAGGGCGAGTGGTGCGCGATTCAAAACGCCGGTGGTGAGAAAAAAATCACACGGTAGCGACAACGTGGAGTCGTCCCCGTCGTCGCGACCGCGGAGCGCGCTTTACGGTGATCTCAATGTCTCTGCCGAGCAACGCCAAAAGTGCATGAGCCGCTCCGTCGAAAATCCCGAAAGCTGGCCGCGCAAGAGCCGGGAAATTTTCGGCTGATCGACTTTCAAAATATGGGCGGCACGAGTTTGGGTGAGTCTCCGTGTCCGGATCGTCTCTGCGATGCGGATCGCAAGGTCGGCCTTGGCGAGACGTTCTTCGGGATTGGGCAGACCAATGTCTGCGAAGACATTCCCGCTGCCCTTTTCGATTCGAATTCTCTTGCTCATGCTGACCCCCTGCTCCGAGCCCTTATGCGGGTCGTGCTCTTCGTCCGACGAGCCGTCTGTGGAAATCATTTCGAATACTCATTTTAAAATTGACAACAGAGTACCCATCGGCTACTCTACGGCGTGTACGCTGAACTGCAACTCGAAATGCATGGCTCGCCCGTGTCCCTTTGATCTCTGTCACTCCCCATCCGTGTGAATCCGTGTTCACCAGTGGTTCCAAATTCCCCCTCCGCGCTCCCCAAACTTGCACCATTTTTGTGCAAGTCAAAACTGATACACAGCAAAGGACTTAGCGCGCCCATAAGCCCTTTAGAATCAGCACTTACAGACTCGCGCCCCATTTTGCGTATCTCATTGAAAATAAACGTTCGCCAAATCCTTCATAATCAGCACTTACGTCTTTTCGCGTCGCAAGCCCTTTATATTCAGCACTTACATAAAAATACGGGGGGAGGGGGGGTACCTACCAATTCAACGCCCCGGCTCATCCCGCGTCGCACCCCTGCCGTCTCGCCCGCTCAAATCTCGGGGTACATCTCAAAGAACGCATCCACCGACTGCGCCAACGTATCCTGGATCTCTTCTTTGCTTCCCTCGATCAGGTGCAGGGTAATGCGCGCCGTGCGGCCGTCCTTCAACTTCAGCGTCGCCTCCTGCACTTCCGCCACTTCCTCCGCCGGAAAAAGCCTCATCCCGTACACCAACGCCAGCTTCGCCATCGTTTCCTCCTCACGCCTCTCCAGACTAAGTCCTGCGGCGGGCCCGATGCAAATTGGCATTTCCCGGTTCGCGCCCATTGCTTTTCCCGTGACGTGGACGGAAGATACGCAGGCATCCGCGCCGTGCCCGGCGAGCATCGTACAGGCCAACGGAGGAAAGCGATGCGATTGATCCCAGCCGCTGTAGCGGTCCTGTTCTTGTGTTCCGGTGCAGCGGTATTTGCCCAGGAACCTGCGGGCCCAACACAGCCCGTCCCGGCCGCCGCTCCGGCGCCTGCTACGGCGCCTGCCGCTACTCCAGCGCCCGCGCCCGACTCCTCCACTCCGGCGCCCGCGGCTGCTCCAACAATGCCGGCGCCCGCCGCGAACGCTTCGGCTCCCGCTCCCGCGACGCCTCCCGCCAAGATCATTGTTCCGGCGGGAACGAAATTGCCGCTCATCCTGCACAACGCCATCACCACGCGCAACGCGCATCCGGGCGACCCGGTTTACTTCGAGACGCTGTTTCCCATCGTTCTCAACGACAAAATCGTGATCCCCGCCGGCTCGTACGTGCAAGGCGAGATTACGGAAGCGAAGCGCCCCGGCCGGGTGAAGGGCACCGGGGAATTACGCGTTCGCCTGGAGACGATGATTCTCCCGAATGGTTACACCGTGCATTTCGGCGCAGTGCCCACGAATGCCGGCACCGGCGGCAACGAATCGGTGGACAAGGAAGGCACGATCCACGGCGATACGGACAAAGCCGATGACGCCGCGACAATCATTGAGGACACCGGCATCGGCACGGCCATTGGCACCGTGGCCGGACGCAGCGGGGAAGGCGCCGGCATTGGCGCCGGTGTGGGTCTGGCGGTGGGACTCGCGACCGTGCTCCTCACGCGCGGACCCGAACTCGAATTGCCGCGCGGCACGACGCTGGACGTCGTGCTCGATCGCGCGCTGCTGCTCGACGCCAGCAAAATCAATTTCACCGACCCCGGCCGCGCGCCGGAACTTTCCGGCCCTCCAAATCGCGAGCCGGTGCGCTCGAAAAATCCACTTCCGTAATAATTTTTTTCGGGATTGTGAACGCAGTTCGGGGCGTCAGTGGCTTCCAGCCGAACGGCTCATCGGCGCAAACCGCATCGGGCTGAACATTTCCCAGTCGAAAGAAACGGCGCGATCGAGAATCCACTCGCCGATGAGTTTCGCGGTGATGGGCGCGAGCAGAATTCCGCTGCGATAGTGGCCCGTGGCGATGAGCAGTCCGTCGATGTCGGTCGGCCCCAGGATCGGCAGGTGGTCCGGCGTGTCCGGCCGCAGCCCGGACCACGTCTCGGTCACCTCCGCACCGCTCAGCTCGGGGACGAGTTCCTGCGCGGCGTCCAGCACGTGCGACAACCCGGCCGGGGTCACCCGCTTCTCGTACCCGGCGTGCTCGCTCGTGGTTCCGGCGATGATCCACTGCGGCTGCTCGTCGTTGCGCGGCAAAATGTATCCGTGATGAGAGCGCAGCACGCGAGTCAATCTCGCCGCCGTGGAGCGCAGCGACACCATCTGCCCGCGCACCGGCCGCGTCGGCGCGTATCGCGCCGCCTCTTCCAGCAGTGAGGAGTAGCAGCCGGCGGCCAGCACCACCTGCGCGGCGTTGTAGCGATGGCCTTCGCGAGTGATCACGCTCTCGACGCGGCCGCCGCGAATCTCCAGCGAGACGACTTCCGCGTCTCCGCGAAACTCGGCGCCGTGACTCCGCGCAGCCTCCATTGTGGCCAGTGCGAGCTCGCGATTGTCCACCGTCGCTTCGTTGGGCAGCAGCGCCGCCGCGCGCGCCTCCCGGCTCATCGCCGGCTCCAGCGCCACCGCATCCTCGATCGGCAGCGGTTCCGCAGGCAGGCCGAGCCCATGATAGAGCGCGATGAGCGTGCTGAGTTCGCGCTCCGCATCCGCGGAGAAGAGCAACTCCATCGCGCCGTGCTGCCGCAGATTGACGCTGTGGCCCGAATCCTCCTCGATCTCCGCCACGAACTGCGGAAAGAGCGCGAGGCTGGCCTGTCCCAACGGCACCAGCGGAATCGTTTCGGCGTTGTGCGGAGCGGGCTGCAGCATGCCTGCCGCTGCCCACGATGCTTCTTGACCATCCGTCTGGCGATCCAGAACCAGGGGATGCGCGCCCCGCCGCCCCAGCTCCCAGGCGATCGAGCTGCCGATGAGGCCACTCCCAATGACGATGACGTCGTGCGTAGACATGCGTGCATCTTACCGCAATTTCCGGAGGCCGGCGTGCCGTTCGCGCGTCGGGCCACCGCCGCTTCCGGCGGCGCGTCCCGCGCAGCAACGCCCACCGACGGACTCGCATCTTATACAGCCGGCTCCGAAGACACTTCTGGAGACACTAGAACTTGCGTTCGGCTGATTCGGCAAAGTAATATGAAAGGGCAGTTTAATCTGCTATTTGATCCTGAATGCTTCTCCGGCTGGATACGAAATCTCAGGTGATTCACCCTTGATGCTTGCAGTGCAGATTCGCGAACATGC
>CAWCYS010000028.1:0-19767 GCA_963799715.1 Terriglobia bacterium
TCCACCGCGCTCAATCGAGGGAAAAGAGGACAGGCAGGAGTGCCTGTCCTACTAGTTTTCCAAATTATGAGAGGGTCGGATAGAATGGCGCGTTTGCCGAAGCCGTGCGAAGCTGGCCGTGCGGTGCGCCCCGGCGTCCTCGGGGGCGATGAGACGCGATGCACGAAATTCTTTTTCACAACACGCTGACGGGGAAGACCGAGCCGTTCGTGCCGCTGCACGACGGCGAGGTGCGGATTTACACCTGCGGGCCTACCGTCTACGACTTCGCGCACATCGGAAATTTCCGCACGTTTGTTTTTCAGGATGTGTTGCGGCGATTCCTGCGCTCGCAAGGCTATCGCGTCAAACAGACCATGAATCTGACCGACGTGGACGACCGCATCATCGAACGCGCGGCCGCGGCGCACGTCAGCATTCGCGATTACACGGATCCTTACATTCAGGCTTTTCTCCAGGACCGCGAGACACTGCATCTGGAGAAGCCGGAGCATTTGCCGCGCGCGACGGATCACATCAATGAAATGGCGAAGCTGATCGCGACGCTCACCGCCAAGGGTTTCACCTACGAGAGCGAAGGCTCGATCTATTTTCGCATCGCAAAGTTCCCGCACTACGGCCAACTCTCGAAAATCGATCTCGGCGGCATCCAAGCCGGCGCGCGCGTGGATGTGGATCGCTACGACAAGGCCGACGCGCGCGATTTCGCGCTATGGAAAGCGCCCAAGCCCGGCGAGGAGTTCTGGACGACGCCGATCGGCAAAGGGCGCCCCGGCTGGCACATCGAGTGTTCGACGATGGCCATGCTCTATCTCGGCGAAACGATCGACATTCATTCGGGCGGCATTGATCTTGCGTTTCCTCATCACGAAAACGAAATCGCGCAGTCGGAAGCGGCCACCGGAAAGACATTCTCGCGATACTGGCTGCATGCCGAACACCTGCTGGTGGATCACGAGAAAATGTCCAAGTCGCTCGGCAATTTTTCGACGCTGCGCGATTTGCTGAAGGAAGGCTACAAGCCGTCTTCGTTGCGATTCCTGCTGGCGTCGGTGCCATATCGCACGCAATTGAATTTCACTGTGGAGGGATTGCAGCAGGCGGCGAGTTCGGTGGAGCGGCTGCGGACCTTCGCGGACCGCTCGAAGCGTTCGCAATTTCCCGCGGGGACGAATCCGGCGATTGCGCAAGCCGCAGCGAACGCGATGGAAAAATTCGAGGCCGCGCTGGCAAACGATTTGAACACCGCGCAAGCGCTAGCCGCGATTTTCGATCTCTTGCGTGAGGCCAACATCGCCATGGATCGCGGCGAATTCCGCGAGAGCGAACGCGCGGCGGTGGACGATGCCTTCAAGAAATTCGACGCCATTTTCGCCGTGCTCACCGACGACGACGCCGAACTCGTGCGCGCGCTGGGCATCGCCGCGGCGCAAGGGCCAGCCGACGCCGAGATCGAAGCGCTCGTGGCCGAACGCCAGGCCTCGCGAAAACGCCGTGATTTCAAGGAAGCGGACCGGATTCGCGGGGAGCTCGCCGGCCGTGGTATCATCCTCGAAGATACGAGCGACGGCGGCGTTCGCTGGAAACGCAAATGAAGACGCCAGTGTCCAATCCGTTTGCACGGCACTGCCTTCCGGCAGCCGAGCGTCCCAATCTTTTCGGCGTCGACTAATCCCATCACTCTGGTGGAAGTCCGCGCGGCTATTTCTGTGCGGTGTAATGGCGCTCCGCTCTTGATGTACGCGGCTCGCAGCGACGGGCAGCCCGGCAAAGTGTAGCGGCGCAATCCGATTCGATCCCTCTTGGGGGTAAAGATGGCGAAGAAGAAGGCGAAGGAGAGAACGAAACTCGCGCGGCTGGTGACGGCGTTGCCGGGGCCAAAGGCGAAAGCGATTCTGAAGCGCGACACGCGTTCGATTTCGCCGTCGTACACGCGCAGTTACCCGCTCGTCGCGCAACGCGGTTACGGCGCGCTCATCGAGGATGTGGACGGCAACACGTTTGTGGATTTCGCCGCGGGGATCGCCGTCTGCGCGACGGGCCATTGTCATCCGCAGGTCGTCGCAGCGATTCAGAAGCAGGCGGCGGAGCTGATTCACATGTCCGGAACAGACTTTTATTATCCGGGTCTGGTGGAGCTGGCGGAAAAATTGGAAGAGATCGCGCCGGGAAAAGGGCCGAAGCGCGTGTACTACGGCAATTCCGGCACGGAGGCCATCGAAGCCGCGATGAAACTCGCGCGTTACGCGACAGGGCGCGAAAAGTTTATTGCGTTCTTCGGCGCGTTTCACGGAAGGACGATGGGGGCCCTTTCGCTCACGGCGTCGAAGGCAGTGCAGCGAAAAGGATTCGGCTCGCTGCTCTCCGGCGTTTTTCACGCCCCCTACCCGGATCAATTTCACTGCCCGCACGGGAATGAGACAGAAGAGTACTGCGAGGAGTGCTGCGCTTATATCGAGCAGGAACTGTTCAAGAAAATCGTGGATCCGAAGGACGTTGCCGCCATCGTGATCGAGCCAATTCAAGGCGAGGGCGGCTACTTGCCGGCGCCTGTCGAGTTTTTGAAGAAGTTGCAGAAGCTTGGGCGCCAGCACGGAATTCTGCTGGTCAGCGACGAAGTGCAGTGCGGCATGGGACGCACGGGAAAGTGGTGGGCGGGCGATCATGCGGGGTTCGAGCCGGATATCCTCTGTGTGGCGAAGGGAATCGCCTCCGGAATGCCGCTCTCGGCGACGATTGCGCGCGCGGATTTGATGGATTGGCCGCCGGGGGCGCACGCTTCGACGTTTGGCGGAAATCCCGTGAGCATCGCCGCGGCGATGGCCACGATTCGTCTGTTGGAGACGCAGTACATTGAAAATGCCAAGCGCATTGGCGATTACATTCTGGATCGCATGGCGGACTGGCCGAAGAAACACGCCGCGGTGGGGCACGTGCGCGGACGGGGACTCATGATCGGCGTGGAGATCGTCGCGGACCAAAAGACCAAGGAACGCGCGCACGATTTGCGGGATGAGATCGTCGAGCGCGCCTTCCGCAAGGGACTGCTGCTGCTCGGCGCGGGAGAAAATACCATCCGGCTTTCGCCGCCATTGCTGATCGACGAAGCGCTGGCCGATTTCGCCGTGGACACTCTGGCGGCCTCGATCGCGGAAGCCGAGCGGTAACAGCGAGCGGGAGCGCGCATGGCGATTTTTTCGCGCGTGATGTTTCTGCTGGTGGATTGGGCCGCGCGGCGCGGCCTCGCGCCGGATTTACCTTCCACGGGCCTCGCGGCAAAACAACAAGCCAAACATAAAGGAATTCGCGGCGAGACGTACGCCTACTGGTATCTGCGGCGGCACGGCTACGTGTTTGTCGCGCGGAACTACACCGTCTCGGGCCTGAAGGGCGAAATCGATTTGATCGGATACGACGGTCCGGTGCTCGCGTTCGTCGAGGTGAAGACGCGCGCGATCGATACGACACAGCCCCCTGCCGGGGGTAAATCCGCCACGGCGGGCAAGCTCGCCACCGCGGGTAAACCAGAAGAAGCGATTACTCCGGACAAACGCCGCGTGCTCTCGCGAATGGCGCGCCGGTTTTTGTCGGAGCGGCGCCTCGCCGAAGCCGCATATCGATTCGATGTCCTGGCGATCGAAGCGCCGGCCGGACACCGCCCCACGGTTCGGCTGCACAAGAACGCCTTTGCCGGTGGCTGACACAGAAAACAATTTCCATCGAGAATAGACGCGCCCGCGCCGCGTGTACTAAGATGAGGTTCTTCATGGCGTGGGCCCCGGAAGGTTCCCTTCCCGACCAGAGCGGGGCAGTTATCTTGTGTATCGAGGCAGTGCGGCTTGCGCTAGGCAAGCCTGATTGCAGGAGGAAGAGTTGCCCGATCTTCGGAAGGATCCAATCACCGGCCGCTGGGTGATCATTTCCACGGACCGCGCCAAGCGGCCCAGCGATTTCGTCCGGCAGAGAGTGGAGATCAAGAACAAGGGCTTTTGCCCCTTTTGTCCGGGGAACGAGGAGAAGACGCCGACCGAAATTTTGCAGTACGGCCGTGAGAACGGCACCTCGAACACGCCCGGCTGGCGCGTGCGTGTGGTGGCCAACAAATTCCCCGCGCTGGGAATCGAAGGCGAACTCGACCGGGAAGGCGACGGCCTGTACGACCGGATGAACGGAGTCGGCGCGCACGAAATCGTCATTGAAACCCCGGAGCACGCGCGCACGCTGGCGACGCTGCCGGAACGCGCGGTCGAGGACGTGCTGTGGGCGTTTCGCGACCGCATGCTCGACCTCAAGAACGACAAGCGCTTCCGCTACATTCTGATTTTCAAGAATCACGGCGAGGCTGCGGGAGCTTCGCTCGAGCACCCGCACTCGCAATTGATCGCCTTGCCCATTGTGCCGAAGCGCGTGCGCGAGGAAGTGGACGCTTCCAAACACTACTACCAGGAAAAAGAGCGCTGCATCTTCTGCGACATCATTCGCCAGGAGAGGGAGTCCGGCGCGCGCGTGATCAGCGAGAACGACGCGTTCATTTCGCTCGCGCCCTATGCGCCGCGGTTTCCATTCGAGACCTGGCTGTTGCCGAAGGTGCACGGTTCGGCCTTCGAGAACAATCAAACCAGCGTTTACAGCAGCCTGGCGCGGATGCTGAAGGAAACGCTCGCGCGCCTCGAAGCGGTGCTGGACAAGCCGCCGTACAACTTCATGATTCACACTTCGCCGGTCGGTGAAGAAACGAACGAGCATTACCACTGGCATATCGAGATCATTCCGATTCTTACCAAGGTCGCGGGATTTGAGTGGGGTTCGGGCTTTTATATTTGCCCGACGCCGCCGGAGGAGTCGGCACGCTTCCTGCGGGAAGCCGTTCTGGAAAGTGTTACGCGGCCCGCACCCTGACAGGCGGAACGCGTTTCGCTATACTCGGTAACGAGGGGCGCGGTACCCAAGAGGTTTAAGGGAGAGGTCTGCAAAACCTCCATGCGTGGGTTCAAATCCCACCCGCGCCTCCAATTTTCGACAGAGGGATCCTTCGCTACGCTCACGCCCGCAAAGCGGCTCAAGTTCCACATTGCTAACCGTTTCGTTATCTAATCATTGCCAGGAACAACCGGATGCCGCAACTTTACATCTAATAGTGGGTTAGATTTCGAGTGGGCTTAATTCTCGTACCGGGAGTGTGCAAATTGAAACTCATGCTTCGGGCAGTTCCCATCATCTTCCTATTCTTTTTGGCGCTGGCGGCCCCGCGCGCCCAGGCGCAGAGCGTCAGCGCGTATGTCGGGGCGGGCACCGCCACGGATAGTGCTTGCACGAACGCGACCTTTTGCTTGGACCAACCAGATCTCATTGTCGTGGGTCAGGTCGATAACGCCCCCAAAATGACCGGGGCATTTGGCAAGATCGGCGGGGATTTCATGTTTTCGTCGCACCTGGGATTTGGGGTCCAGACGGATTTCAAATTCACTCAGGGCGATTACTTGGGCTATGGATATCGCCCCCTCTTCTTCGATGTCAACGCCATCTACCATCCGATTCCCGACAATCTGACAAAGGGGCGCGTCGTTCCCGAAATCGAGGGCGGCGTTGGAGGGGTTAGAATTAACAGCTATATCTCCGGCACCACCGCGATCACCGGCACGCAGAGCGTGCTGTTGGGGGTTTCCGAACACTTCCAGGTGCACGGCGCCGTGGCTCTAAAGCTGTACCTCAAGGGAGGGATTTTCCTCAAGCCCCAAGTGGATGCGCGCTACGTGCCTAATTTCGGCCAGTTCGGCAGCAACTTCACACCGGAATTTTCGGTTTCGCTGGGCTATACGTTCGGCCGGCACTAAGCTCGGATGGAACTGCGCGGCGTCCTTGACGCGCGGGACGCCGCCTGATTTTCCTCTCTCGGATTCCAACACTTCCCCCAAGTCATCGACTCCAGGATTCGTTTCTGCACACGCCAATTCAACAATCCCGCGACAGAGAGCTCGTGCTCGTTCGGGCAGGCAGCGGCGGGCAACAATGATTTGACAGCCGCGGGAGCTCTCAAGTAGCCTGAAAGCGTTCTTGGTAGAGGTGCGGACGCCACGAGTAGCCGGGCCGGCAGTTCCGAGCAGCTTCGGAGGCTTGGGCGAAAAGGGTCGGTTGAAAAGGTCCGCCGAAATCGCCGGAAGAGCTGAAATTTGCGGCGGTTGGGGGACGGGCTAAGAGCCAGTCCACTGTCATCCGGCAAAAACGGGTGGAGCGCTATCGAGGAGCGAAGACCGCCGAGCAGATTCGCGCGGTTCTCCTTCTCCCTGCGCTTCCAATCCTGAAAATGAAGAGATAATGGAACTATTCGAGCTGACACGCGCGCTTGTGGACATCGAGTCCGTCACGGGGCATGAAGGACCCGTGGGTGAGTTTCTATTTGCGCAGTTGGGCGCGCTGGCGGAGACCTACGGCGGGCGCGTGGAACGCATGGACGTGGAGCCGGGGCGATTCAATGTGTTCGCGCAGTGGGGCGAGCCCGCGGTGACGCTCTCGACGCACATGGATACAGTGCCGCCGTTTTTCGCGTCGCGCGAGGATGGCGAATTCATTTGGGGACGTGGGGCGTGCGATGCGAAGGGCATCGTTGCGGCGATGGTGGCGGCCACGGAACGCCTGCTGGCGGCGGGGGCGCGTGGTTTCGGGTTGCTGTTTGTGGTGGGCGAGGAGCGGAATAGCGCGGGCGCGAAGGTGGCGGCGGCGAATCCGCGCGATTCGCGTTATCTAATCAACGGCGAGCCCACGCAGAATTTGCTGGCGTTGGGATCGAAGGGCGCGCTGCGATTTCAGATTGTCACGAAGGGCAAGCTGGCGCATTCCGCGTATCCGGAGCTGGGACACTCGGCGATTCACACGCTGCTCGACGTGCTGGAGGATATCCGGCGAATTCCTCTGCCGGAAGATGCGCTGCTGGGGAAGACGACGCTGAATGTTGGATTGATTTCCGGCGGGCGCGCGCCTAATGTGCTGGCGGACTACGCGGAGGCGGACGTGATGTTTCGCCTGGTGACCGATCCCCAGCCGCTGCGCGACGCGGTGAACCGGATCGTCGCGGGCCGCGCCACCGCGACGGAAATGGCGCTGCTACTCGCGATGCGAATGCTCGCGTTCGACGGATTTCCGACGACGATCGTGGCCTTCGCGACGGACATTCCGGTGCTGGGCGCGGCGTGGGGACAACCACTCCTGATCGGGCCGGGGAGTATTCACGTGGCGCACACGGCGGAAGAGCGGATCCCGAAGAGGGAATTGACGGAGGCGGTGAGCCTATATGAGCGGTTGGTGCGGCGATTGATCGCGCTGCCCGCAGCCGGCGAGGCGAGAACATGAGCGCAGCGGCGACGCGCGGAATGGCGGTTGTGGGCTACGGGAAGATGGGGCGGCTCATCGAGCAGCTCGCGCCGCAGCATGGATTTGAGGTGCGTTTGCGGCTGGACATTGACAACAATGCGGCCGGCGCAGGTATCACCGCGGAAAATTTTCGCGGCGTGGATGTGGCGATCGAATTCTCGACGCCGGCAACGGCGGCCGTGAACGTGCGGAATGATTACGGCGCTGGGCGTGAATTGCGTGGTCGGCACGACGGGCTGGCACGATGAATTGGCCGCGGTGCGCGAAGCGGTGGCAAAAAGCGGGGCGGGCGTAGTCTGGGCGCCGAATTTTTCGGTGGGCATGAGTTTATTTATGAAGATTGTCGCGGACGCCGCGGGACTTTTCGCGAAGCACGGCGAATACGGCGCGTGGGGCTGGGAGCTTCATCACGCGCAGAAGAAGGATGCGCCGTCGGGCACGCTGCTGAAACTCGCGGACGAGATGCGGCGCGCCGGCTACGTCCGGCCGATCGATTTGAGCGCGAGCCGGGCGGGCATGGCGCCGGGGACTCACGAAATCGGTTTTGATTCCGCGGGAGATACGATTACGTTGCGGCACACGGCGCGGAGCCGCGAGGGATTCGCGCAAGGCGCGCTGCTGGCGGCGCGATGGGTGGTGGGGAAGAAGGGATTTTTTGAGTTTCAGGAGATTCTCGGCGAGCTCGGGTGAAGTTTGGCAGAAGAAGAGATTGAACCACTGAGGCCACAGAGCGAGGGTAGCAGGGGGCAAGGACTCGAGACTGCGGCGAGAGGATTTTCGGAGCGGGGAGGAGAAGGCCATGTTTACGGGATGCGGAACAGCGTTGGTGACACCGTTTCAGCGGGACGGTTCGCTGGATGAGCCGGCGCTGCGGAAGCTGGTGCAGCGGCAGATCGCGGCGGGCGTGGATTTCCTGGTGCCGTGCGGCACGACGGGGGAGAGCCCGACGCTCGAGCACGCGGAATATCTGCGCGTGATCGAAATCACGCTCGAAGAGGCGAAAGGGAAGAAGCCGGTGCTGCCGGGCGCGGGCGGATACAACACCGCTGGAAGTCGCGAAGACCGTGCGCGAATTGGAGACGATGGGCGCGGACGGAATCGTCAGCGTGTCCCCTTATTACAATAAGCCGACGCAAGAGGGGCTGTACCAACATTATCGCGCGATCGCGGCGGCGACTTCGCTGCCGGTCATTCTCTACAGCATCATCGGGCGCACGGGCGTGAATATCGAGCCGGCGACGGTGAAGCGGCTCTCGGAAATTGAGAATATCGTGGGGGTCAAGGAAGCGTCCGGAAATATTCCGCAGATGGGGCAGATTCTGAACATGGTGCCGAAGGATTTCGCCGTGCTTTCCGGCGATGACGCGCTGACTCTGCCGTTGTGCGCGCTCGGCGGGCACGGAATAATTTCGGTGGCGTCGAACGAGATTCCAGCGGAGATGACGCGGCTGGCCCATCTTTGCCTGCAAGGCGATTTCGCCGGGGCGCGCGCGATTCACCGGAAGTATCTGGCGCTGTTGGATGTGAATTTTGTGGAGACGAGTCCGATGCCGGTGAAGGCGGCGCTGGCGATCATGGGTTTGATCGAGCCGGTGTGGCGGCTGCCGCTGGTGCCGCCGAAGCCGGAGACGCTGGCGCGCATTCAGAGCGTGCTGGAATCGCTGGGCCTGGCGGAGAGGGCGCATGCTGCAGTCCGAAATTGAGCGATTGTTCGATACGGCACCCGCGCGCTATACCGAAGAACATTTTCGCGTGTTTCAATCGTTCAAGGACGCATTGAACCGCGGCGAAGTGCGCGCGGCGGAGCCGGATACGGCGTCGCGAACGGGCTGGCGGACGAACGCCTGGGTGAAGAAGGGAATTCTGCTGGGCTTCCGAATGGGCATGGTGGTGGATATGTCGGTGGACGCCGAGCGGCAGCCATTCTTCGACAAGGCGACATTTCCCGTGCGGGCGATTTCGATCGAGAGCGGCGTGCGCATCGTGCCGGGGGGATCGAGTATTCGCGACGGCTGTTACGTGGGACGCAGCGTGATTTGCATGCCGCCGATGTTCATCAATGTCGGCGCGTACGTCGGCGAAGGGACGCTGGTGGATTCGCACGCGCTGGTGGGAAGTTGCGCGCAGGTGGGGAAGAATTGCCATATTTCCGCGGGGGCGCAGTTGGGCGGGCGTGCTGGAGCCGGTGGGCGCGGAACCGGTGATTATCGAAGACGATGTGCTGGTTGGCGGCAATTGCGGGGTGTACGAAGGGAACCGTCGTGAGACGGCTCGCGGTGCTGGCCACGGGCACAATTCTGAATCGCTCGACGCCGGTGTATCGACCTCGTTCACGATACCGTGCACACGGCGAGCAGCGACGCGCCGCTGGTGATTCCTGAAGGGGCGATTGTGGTGCCGGGCGCGAGGGCGGTGACGCACGCCGCGGGGAAGAAATGGGGACTCTCGCTGCAAGCGGGAGTCATCGTGAAGTATCGCGACGCGAAGACGGAAACGCGCGTGCAATTGGAAGATTTATTGCGCTAGCAGGCGATCGCGGCTTGAGTATTTTGCAGAGTTCTGCGGCGCCCCCAGGTTCATCAGGCACTGTCCAGCCAGCACGAGGATGGACCTATTCGCCGCGGGTGTACCGCAGTGGCGCAGGCGGTCCCCATTCGACACAAGGTTCCCCAATCACCTCTTTGCTCACGGCTCCCATCGTTCACAAACTTGTGATTCTATTGGACTTCTAGTTTTCCCCCGGCACGTCTTTGGTCCCCAATCTGCCACGGAATAGGAGCGGTACCCGCGCGCGTCGGCGGGGATGGACTTGCGCTACGAGGGTGTACCGGGCCGTCAGGCGATGGGAATGTTCCACTTTTCGAGGATGACAATTCGAGGGAAGTTGATCGTGATCATAATGGGGATCACGGTGGGCGTGCTGGCCGTGGCCAGCGCGGCCTCAATCGGATATGACGTTGTGGCCTATCGCAAAGACACCACCGAGCAGTTGAAGGCGTTGGCGGAATTCATCGGCGCCAGCAACGCGGATGCGCTGGTGGCGGGCGATACGGACTTTTCAAATCAGGCTCTCGAAGAGCTTCAGAACCAAAACAACATACTCTTCGCGTGTCTCTACACTCCGCAAGGCTGGCGCTTCGCCTTCTACCAGCGTGGCAAGGATTCGCCGGCATGCGCTCGAACGGCTGAGGCGAAGGATGCGGCGCGCCTAGAGCTCCACCGCATCGTGGTTTCTCATGAGATTGTTCAAGGCGGGCGGTTCTTCGGCACGATTGTTCTGGCCTCCAGCACCGACGAGCTTTGGACGAATCTACGCTGGGACGTCGAATTCTCGCTGGCGATCTTAATTACGCTTTCCCTGGCTGCGTTTCTATTCGCATCGCGGCTGCAAGAAACGATCTCCTTTCCGATCCGGTCGCTAGCGTGGACGGCGAAGCTCGTCTCGGCGCAAAAGGACTATACGATCCGCGCGACGTCGAAGGCGGGCGGGGAGATCGCGGCGCTTTTCGAGGGCTTCAACGACATGCTGGAGCAGCTGGGCCGGCAGGACGGCGAGTTGCGGCAGCGGCGTCACGATCTCGAACTGCGCGTGGAAGAGCGCACCGTGGCATTGCAGGACGAGATTACCGTGCGCGAGCAGGCGGAAAAGGCGCTGCGCAAGAGTGAAGAGCGCGCCCGGCTGCTCTTGGATTCGACCGAGGAAGCGATTTACGGATTGGACGCGGAAGGCCACTGCACGTTTTGCAATCCGGCGACCGTGCGGCTGCTCGGCTACAAAGAAGCTGTCGAAATACTCGGCCGGAAAATGCACTTGCTCGTGCATCACTCGTATCCGGACGGACGGCCGTACCCGGAAAGCGACTGTCCAATCGCCGCCTCGTTAAATCGAGGAGAAAAAACCCATAGCGAGGACGAACAATTTTGGCGCGCCAACAGAACTTCTTTCCCGGTGGAATATTGGGCGCACCCGATTCTCCAGGACGGAAAGGCCGCGGGCGCCGTCGTGTCATTCCTGGACATCACCGAGCGGCGCGCCGCGCAAGAGGCTCTGCAACGCGCAACCGTGGCGGCGGAAGCCGCGAACCGCGCCAAGAGCGAGTTCCTCGCGAACATGAGCCACGAGATTCGCACGCCGATGAACGGCATCCTCGGCATGACCGAACTGGCGCTGGATACTCCGCTCAACAAGGAACAACGGGAGTATCTGCAACTGGTGCGGGGTTCCGCCGACAGCCTGCTGCGCATCGTCAACGACATTCTTGATTTTTCGAAGATCGAAGCCGGCCAATTCGACATGGAAAAGGTGGAATTCGACCTGGCCGAGCTGCTCACGCAGACGGTGAAGACGCTCGCCGTCCGCGCTCACCAGAAAGGTTTGGAACTCACCAGCCGGATCGCTCCGGGCGTGCCGCGGGCGGTGGTGAGCGACCCCGGACGATTGCGGCAAGTGCTGGTGAATCTCCTCGGCAACGCGATCAAGTTTACGGAAGCGGGGACCGTATCGCTCGAGGTCGGGACGGAATCTTCGGGCGAAGACCGGACCTTGCTGCATTTTGTGGTGCGCGATACCGGAATCGGAATCTCCGCCGACAAGCTGACGCTCGTTTTCGAGCCATTCGCGCAGGCCGACGGCTCGATGACGCGGCGCTACGGCGGGACGGGACTCGGCCTGACCATTTCCAAACGCGTCGTGGAGTTGCTGGGCGGACGCATTTGGGTGGCAAGCGAACGGAGCGTGGGCAGCGCGTTTCAATTCACGATGCAATTCGACCACGCGCGGGCCGCTGCCGACGAATCGGCGCCTAAGGCGAAATGCCTGGAAGATTTGCCGGTGCTGGTGGTGGACGACAACGACACGAATCGCTTGATTCTCGACGAAATGCTGAAGAACTGGAAGATGCAGCCGACGCTGGCCGACGGCGGCGAAGCGGCGCTCGCAGCGATGCGTTGGGCGCGCGACGCCGGCCGCTCGTTTCCCTTGGTGCTACTCGACGCGCACATGCCCGGGATGGACGGCTTCGCCGTCGCGGAACAGATCCAGAAAGATCCAAGCCTCAGCGGCGCCACCATCATGATGCTGACCTCCGATCGCAACTTGGGCGATTCCGAAAGATGCCAGGAGCTGGGCATCAAGTTGTGCCTGGTGAAGCCCATCGGCAGGTCGGAACTTCTCGATGCGATCTTGGGTGTGATGGGAAGCGCCGCCGTCATCAAAGGACCGGCGACGGGGCATACGCAGGCACCGAAGTCGCGGCCGCTTCGCATCCTCGTTGCCGAGGACAATGCGGTGAATCTGCACCTCGTACAACGGTTGCTGGAGCGGCGAGGCCACAGCGTCACGATTGCGACCAACGGCAAAGAGGCCCTCGACCGGCTGGAGCAACACGGTTACACCGCTTTCGACGCCGTGCTCATGGACGTGCAGATGCCCGGCATGGACGGCATCGAGGCCGTGGAAGAAATCCGCAAACGGGAAAACAGTCTGGGAACTCATTTGCCCATCATCGGAGTCACTGCGCACGCGATGGTGGGGTACCGGGAACGTTGTTTGCGTGCGGGAATGGATGGCTACGTGACGAAACCAATTCAAGTTGAAAAATTGTTTGATGAACTGGACCGCTTGACATCGGATCGCCCGGTGGCACTGGCTGCTCCGGAGACTTCTCAGCCGACCGCCACGCCGCAAGCCTTCGATTACGAGTCGGCGCTCGAACGCGTGGAGGGCGACGCCGAGTTGCTGAACGATCTGATCGGAATCTTTCTCGACGATCTGCCAAACCAATCGTCCGCGCTGCACAAGGCCGTGGAGGCTCAGGATGCGATTCGCATCGAACACGAGGCTCACCGGCTGAAGGGCGCAGCCGGCAGTCTCGGCGCCAAGGCGGTCGCCGAATGCGCGGCCCGGCTTGAGGCGACTTGCCGCGGAAAGAATCTCGCCGCGGCGCGCTCCGATTGGAATTTGTTGGAAACCGAAATTGCAAGGCTCGAACCTGTCTTGCGGGAACTTCACCCGGAGGCGGCACGATGAAAATCCTGCTTGCCGATGACGACGCCACCTCGCAGTGGCTGACCCAAGGCCTGCTGCGAAAATGGGACTATGAAGTCGCTTTGGCGAACAACGGCGTAGAGGCGCTGGGGATTTTGAAAGCGCCCGGCGGACCACGCCTCGCGTTGGTGGACTGGATGATGCCCGAGATGGACGGGCCGACGGTTTGCCGCGAGCTGCGGAAAAACCCGCCCGGAGCGTACGTGTATCTCGTCCTGCTGACGTCCAAGGGCGGCAAGCAGAACGTGATCGAGGGGCTGGAATCCGGCGCCGACGACTACCTGACCAAGCCGGTGTATGCCGGCGAACTTCGCGCCCGATTGCGCGTGGGAATTCGCGTGCTGGAACTCGAAGACAATCTCGTGAGCGCGCGCGAAGCGATGAGCTTCAAAGCGAGCCACGACGCGCTGACCGGACTCTGGAACCGGGGCGCAATCATCGAGCTGGCGCAGCGCGAACTCCAGCGAGTGGAGCGCGAACATGGTCCACTGGGCCTGGTTCTCATGGATGTGGACCACTTTAAGAAGGTCAACGATACGCTGGGTCACCTGGCCGGCGATGAAGTGCTGCGCGAAGTGGCGAACCGGATGAGCCGCGCGGTCCGATCCTATGATCTGGTGGGGCGCTACGGCGGAGAGGAGTTCCTGATTCTCTTGCCGGGTTGCGCGGGGGACGCCGCCCAGGAAAGGGGCGAGCACATTCGCGGAGAGATCGCGAGCGCCCCGATTCAGACCTCGGCGGGTCCGGTCACGGTCACGCTCAGCGGCGGCACCGTAGCAACGTCAGGGCCGATGCTGATCGGGACGGATGCGCTGCTACAGGCGGCCGACGAGGCTCTCTATCGCGCCAAGGAGGGCGGGCGCAATCGCGTGGAAGCGGCATGCACGGGAAGTCAAACGGTCTTCACCGGAAATCGTTCTTAAGATTGCGACGGTGCCTCACGCCGGGCGCACCGGCTTTTTCCCGCTTCCCGCCGATCCGTAGAAGGTAACGGCGCCATCCGCGACATTCGCAAGATAACGCCCTCCCGAAACGAACTGCATAATCTTTTGGCCTGCGCGGGCAAGCCCGGCCCAGCGCGAGCGTGTGTTTGGATTCTGTTCGATTCCCCGGAACGACTCGCCCTGGAATTCAAATTCCACCTGGCGCAGTCTTTGGCGCGCCGTTCGCCGCACGGGAAATCTGCGTCCTTCGAGTTGCACGAGATTGGCGTCTTCGGCAAGGCTTTGCCGCCAAACGGAAATCAAGGCTTCTTCCAGCGTCATCGGCAGAATTCCCTCGCCCGTGCGGCCGCTGCGGATGCGATGAAGACGGCCGCGCTCAAGAAGAGGGCCGCGACGTTTGCGCCTCGGCGGGGGCCGAGCGATTCCTCGCGGCCAACTCGATCAATTCCACGCGCCGGACTTCGCCGAGGCGCAAATGCTCCCGCTCGAAGCGAATTTGGATTCGCCGGCGCAATTCCCGGGCGACGTCGTCTTGCCGCGTCGGAGCGGTGCGCACCTGGAGCCGCAGGACGGCGCCGGTGGGCGTGAGCGATTCGACGCCGAGCACCCGCGGGCCGTCCACGACGACGGGCGACCAGTCCGGCTCGGAGCGAAACTCGAGCGAGAGCGCCGCGAGGGTTTCGAGCGAGGCGTCCAGCGCGCCGTCCGGCGGAATCGTCACGTCCACGAAGAGCTGGCCCCAGTCGCGGCTCAAATTCGCGACCACGCCGATTTCGCTATTGGGCAACGTCACGAGAGCGCCGGCTGGATCGCGGAGCACGGTCCGGCGCAGCGTGACGTGTTCGACGCGGCCGACGATGGCGCCGATGCGAACTGTGTCTCCGACGACGAACTGCTCCTCAAAGACGATGAAGAATCCGTTGATGCAGTCGCGCACCAGGTTCTGCGCGCCGAATCCCACCGCCAGGCTGGCCAGGCCCGCCGCGGCCGCGATCGGCGTGACGCTGAACCCCAGCTCCGGGAGCGCCATCAGCACGGCCAGAATGAAGATAATGGCCGTGCCGCCGCTGTAGAGAATTCCGGAAAGTGTGCGCGTTTGCTGCTCGTGCGTCTGGGCGCCGCGGCTCTTGTCCGAGAGCGGCGCAATTTGAATCAGCCGCCGGGTTACGGCGCGCAGGATGCGGTTGCAGACGATGGCCAGGAGCAGAATGCCGGCCAGCCGCATGCCATGGCTCAGGGCAAAGTCTGTCCATTTTGTAATGTCCAGGTTCATAATCGGTAGCAGGGAAGTATAGCATTCGCGCCGTCGTCCGATGGCTCCCGTGAGCGGGAGTTCGCGGCGTCAGAGTCGGCGATGGGAGGACTTTGAGATGGAGGGACGCAGAACATTTCTTGCGGGCGTCTTCGCGCTCATTGCGGCGCGGCTCTGGGCCGCACAACAGGGAGGCATTCCGGATGCGAGCTCCCCTGGCCAAGCAATGCCCCAGGAGCAGCGCATTCCGCCTCCGCCGGATATGTCGGATGACCGGCAGCCGCCGTTGCCCCCGGACCCTCACGCCGTCCTGAAGCAGAATCAGATAGACATCAAGAAAGACATGACGCAACTGGAATCGCTCGTCGCCGATCTCCGGAAACAAGTGGACACGATCGACAGCTCGAATGTGCTCTCGATGGAGCTCATACACAAAGCGGAGGAAATCGAAAAGCTCGCGCACCAGATCAAGACGCTGGCGCGGGGATTGTGAGGCTGGAACGAAGCGTTGAGAGAAGTGCCGGCGGACGGTCTTGGGTTCGTCAGTGCGATCAACCGATTGGAATTTTGTTTTGACGGACCCTTGTTCTATAGTGACCGCGCATTCGATCGCCGTTCTTCCGAGGAGAGAAATCGTCTATGTCTCAGCGCCACGCAGTGCTTGCAACATTGTTTGTTCTGGCTGCCGGAGTCTTCGCGGTTACAAGCGATGGCCAACAAAGTCCTGCGCCAGCCGCGCCGAAGCCCAAGCCGAATTTTGTCTCGGTTGTGAAATTGTCGCATCCGTTGGCCTATTACCGGCTTGAGGCGACGAGTGGAAGCAGCGCCGTCGGCACGTCAACGTATTCGTCTCAAGGCGGCGTGACGAGTTCCGATCTTGGCGCCCCGATTGGGATTGAGGGCAATAAATGTGTTTTGCTGGACGGCAAGGACGGCTGGATTACCACGACGCAGACGGGAGGCATCACCACGGCCGGCAGCATGATGGCGTGGGTGAATTTAGCCGCGCTACCCTCGGATGCCGGGCGCATCTTGTACGTGGGCGGAGAATCCCAAAGTGGCAATGATTTCGACGTCCAATTTGAGACCGACAATATTTTGATGTTTTACACGGCCTCCGGGAGCCACAGTTCCTACACGCCGGATCCGAAATCGCTAGTTGGCCAATGGCACATGATCGTCGTCACGATGAATACGATCACTCATCATCGGGTGATTTACTGGGACGGACAGCCGGTGACCTTGGATCAGGATGCCGGCACGCCGCGGAAGACCAGCCAGTTCTCGGTTGGGGCAAGCACCGTCTTCGGCGGGCGCTGGTTCGACGGCAGCATGGATGAAGTCGCGCTGTGGAATCGCGCGCTGAGCGCGGCCGAGGTAATGGCGATTTACAAATCCACGAAGAAGTAGCGGGCACCTTCGCTCGGCCCCCCGAGGATGAGGGGGATCCTCGCGAAGAATCTGCGAAAGTCCGTCCACCCAAAATCAATCAGCGGGAAGTGGCGCGCCCGGAGGGATTCGAACCCCCGACCTAACGCTCCGGAGGCGTTCGCTCTATCCATCTGAGCTACGGGCGCCCGCCCTCAATTGTACAGCAAAAACCTTCGCACATCTCCGCGCGTGAGAACCCTTCAATCGAACGTGATTAATACAATCTCGGCGTGCGTGCCGACGCGCAGGGGAGGGCCCCACGTTCCCGCGCCGAACGAGGTATACACAAGCATCTCGCCGAATTTCTTCAGTCCATACGTGTAGTCGCCGAAAATTCGCCACGTGATCCAACTGATCGGGAAAACCTGTCCGCCGTGTGTGTGGCCCGAGAGCTGCAAGGAAACGCCGCATTCTTCAGGGATGTTCAGGTGACGCGGCTCGTGCGATAGGAGGATGCTGGCGCGGCCGCGATCCAGCGCCGCTTTCTCCAGCACGGAACGGAAAAAGTGTGGGTCTACCGAGTGGCTGTACTGCACGCCGAAAATTTGCAGCCCGTCCACGATCACTTTTTCGCTTTTCAGGACGCGGACGCCGGCGCGCGCAATGGCGTCGTAATACCTGGCGGGATCCCCGAATTCTTCGTGGTTGCCCGTCACGAAGTAGGTGCCAAAGCGGGGAGAAATTTCTTTCCACGGAGCCGCGAGGCGAATGGGCTCGACTTTGGTTCCATCGTAGAGATCGCCGCCGATGAAAATGATGTCTGGCGCGAATTGCTTGAGGCGCGCCACTATGCGCGAAAGGAATCGGCGGCCGCGCACGTGTCCCAAATGCGTGTCCGTGACCAGCGCGGCGACGCGGCCACGCCACGAGTCCGGCAAGTTCGGCAGCGCCACGCGGATTCGCATCACGCGCGTCCAGGAAGCGTTGATGATGCCCCAGACGCTTATCAAGACAGCGAGTCCGAACAGCGATGCCGCGATCGCCGGGCGGCCGAGAGGAAGCCCTGAGACTTCCACCACCGGATAAACAATCCAGCAGGCGCAGGCCGCCATGAAAAGAAAATTCAAAATCCCGATCCAAACCGCCGCGATCGTGTAGAAGATTCGGACGAAGAAATTGTAGTAACGAAACGAGAGCAACGACGCGGCGACAAAGCTCACGGCCAACAGCGCCATCGGGATGCGCAGCGCGAGAATTACGTTCGCGGCGGATGCCGGCGCGAAGTGCCGCCAGGTTTCGTAGATGAACCAGTGCCCGAGGAAGAGAATCGCCTGGATGACGGCAACGAACGCAGCAATTCTGTACCGCAAGCGCTTATCCATAGGCTCGGGCGAAGAATCACAAGTTTACAGGGATGCGATGGTTCGCGCGAGCTTCCCGCGTCCTTAAGTGAGACCCCATAATCCTCCTTTTTAATTCTCACGGAAGGGAACGGCGCGGCCTGGGGCGGACATCGAAGCAAACGCAGCGGCGCTTTCATATATGGTTGGTTATCAAAAATATGACACATTGATGAAACCTGAAGTGGGTCGGTTTCCGTCCATGTAAATGAGACCGTGAGGCGCCCAGTAAAGGAAGTGAACCATGCGACGGCTCGCAGTCGTATTACTTTTCGCATGTTCGGTTTGCGCCGCACAAACAGCGCCTCCGCAGCCGAGTTCGCAAGCCCCCACGCAAACAAGGAGCACTTCCGCAACTTCCAGGATTGTGGTTCCCACTGGGACCACGGTTTCTTTGGCGGTCACCGAACCTGTCTGGAACAAGACCGCCAAACCCGGGGAGGACATTTATACGGAAGTGGCCTTCCCGGTACCGGTGAACAACCGCATGGCGATTCCGCCCGGCACTTACGTGCAGGGCCAAATCGACACGCTGACGAGGCCGGGACTTTTCTCCCCCCACGCGCAATTTCAGATTCACTTCACAAAACTTATCTTCGCGAACGGGTACACCGTCTTGCTTGGCGACGCTCCGAACGCGCCAGCGGGCCAGTCACCCACGCAGCCAGCGTCCACGCCGCCGCACGCTTCGAATAGCGATGTGATTCCGGCAGTGGCCAATGTTTACGTCGAGGTCAGCGCTGCGAACGACATCCTCCTCGACAACGGCACGCAGATCGACATGGTTCTGCAGCTCCCGTTGCGGTTGGATGCGGCCAGTGTCTCCGCTGCCGTGAGCGCGTCCCATCCCGTGCAGCTCGCCCAATTCAAGTCCGCCACGCTCTGCCGCCCCATTCCCGCCACATCGGGCACGCCGGGCACGCCGGACACCGTCATACCAGGGACACCCGGCACGCCGCCTACGGTGATCCCAGGAGGGCCGGGAATGCCTCCTACGGTCATTCCCGGTACGCCGGGTACGCCGGACACGGTCATCCCCGGCACGCCGGGGACACCGGACACGTCGGAAATCTTGTGTCCCGGGCCTCCCCTCGTGACAGCCAATCCCAAGCCGCAGAGTTACAAGGAGTTGTTCCAAATCATCGCCCCGGTTCAGATCGCCGGTAAGCAGCTTTCAGCCGGAAGCTACCAAGTTTCCTGGAAGGGGCTGGGGCCCTCGGCGCAGGTGGATATCCTTCAAAACGGAAAACTCATCTTTAGCGTCCAAGCACGAATCGTTCTATTGAACAGGCAATCGCCTGCCACCTTGCCCGGCACGCGCACCAATCCGGACGGGTCGGTCACCTTGCGTTCGCTGCGGTTCGCGGCCCAAGCGTTCGCGTTGTA
>CAWCYS010000029.1:0-16579 GCA_963799715.1 Terriglobia bacterium
TCGGGGGCGACTACTACAACGTCTTGCAGCTTGGGGAGGACCGGACTGCGTTCTTAATTGCGGACGTTTCCGGGAAAGGACTCGGCGCGGCTTTGCTGACGACGATGCTGCAAGGCGCGTTCTCTGGAATGTCCATCGGCCACGAGCCGGCGGACGTTTTCGCGCACGTGAACACTTTCTTGTGCAGCCACTCGCGACTGGAGCGTTACGCGACGATGTTTTTCGCGATTCTCCACGGGGACGGGCGGCTCGAATACATCAATGCGGGACATCCGTCTCCCGTGCTGGTGCGTGGCGGCAAGGCCGAAGCGCCGTTCGCCGCGGAATCTTTTCCAGTGGGTTTGATTCCCGACGCCACATACAAAGTTGGAACCTGCCAGCTGGAACCAGGCGATACGATCGTTCTCTTCAGCGACGGCGTGACGGAAGCGATGGATCCCGAGCAGCAAGAGTTTGGGATGACGCGCTTGAAGCAAGTCCTGGAATCGAAGCGGCACGGCTCCGTACAGGATGTGCAGGCGGACGTTCTCAATGCCGTGAGCGAATTTGCGCGCGGGGCGCGGCAAGCCGACAACGTCACCATCGTGGTGGTGCGCTTCTGCGGTGCGGCCCGTGCGGCGCAAGCCTGAACATCCGATTCGGGAGAGCAATGTCGGGGTGCTGAGCGGGCTGGTGCTGGGCGCGCCGGAATTTCAAGAGCGTTGATGGGGCAGCGCAAGCGGCTGCCCCGCCACGTTAAGCCGGATCCTTCTAGTGCTGGTCGTGGCCGTGGTCGCGATCAGAATCGAGCGCCTGGTGCAATTCGTTCAACGCCGAATTCAGATAATTGACTGCCTTGGCACGATGACCGTGGAAGTCGCGGTCGGCGTCATTTACGAGGATGTCGCGAGCACCTGTAACCCGGTCGATGGCGTCGTGAATGACCGGGTGCTCTTCGGCCGACGCGGCGAACCTGGCCAGCGGCAACGCGAGAGCAATTACGACGGCGAAAACGACCACAACTTTCCAGATGTTCTTTTGCATCGGTAGTTCCTCCTCAGTGAGATTTCGGCCTAAGTTGAAGGGCTGCAGCGGGCAGATAGTAGCATTGAGCGGCTCGCGATTCCAGCGGCGCAGACGGCGCGTAGTCCCTTAGTACGCCCGCTAAGCCGACCGCCTGCACCTCGCCAGATGCCCCGTTCGCTTACCGCCCGCAGCCGCAGGGGAATCCAATGAGGATTTGGAGCATGCAGATCATTTGCGTCGCCTGCTGATTCCGGTTAGGCGAGTCTCACGATGGGGATCCGGACTGGTCCATTATCAGGCCGCCGCAAACCAGCAACAACGCGGCCGAACCGATCAGTTCATTGCCGATAAAGAAGCCCATCATGCCGGCGCCAACTCCCGCCTCAAGCAGCACTGTCAAGCCGCAGAGTAGAATCAGGATCTTGCGCACTCCAGTGCTTGAGAGGCCGGCAAGCAGGGCGACACACGCCGTTACGGCCCAGTGCCAACCTAGCGAGAGAAAAACGACCCGCAGCGCTGCTTGTAGGCCGGGACTCAAATTTGAAGCGGCCAATAAAGGAGAAAGTTTGCGGTAACCGGCAAAGCAATGCAGGGCGGCGCTCACGAACAGATCGAGACTGCCCAAGACGACGAAAACGCGTGAGGCTTTGTTCCTTCCGCTCATCGAAACCTCCCCAACACCTATCATGCAGAGTTTCCGACTCGGACTTCAGTGCCGTGGGGCGTCCGCTTGTGCTGCTCGCGGCGGACGGAATTCCTCAACGGATTCCGCAGTTGAGACGGTCCAGAGGCGCGCGGCGCATCTGGACTGAATGCGCGAATCGAAGTTTGAACCAATTCTCGCTCCGAGGCCACGTAATTCACACTCACGCGTGGCCGACTTCTCCGCTGCCTCAGCGAGCCGAGGGAATGCATGTTCTAAAGGATTGAGTCTGGTAGAATCGCGCTCCCAGCCTGCGAAACCGTCTGTGGAATCCGGCGGGAGCAGGGGGAGTTTCCACGAGTTTCACGCTTTACCGGACAGGCCTGCGGGGACCCACAACCAATTGCTGAGGATACGCCGGCGGGACCGTCCAGAAAGCAGAAGGGGTGTTTCAAATGGAAAAAGAGAAGCCACAGGATTTCGCGCATCACGCACGGCTTTTCCCGCCGTTTCACTTTTTTGTTTTGCCGGTGTTTATGGTGTATTTCGTAAGTTCGGCTGTGGACCTGAGACACGGAGTTTCGTTCCATTCCGTCCTGAACTTGGTGGTGGCATTCGCATTGGTTGTGTTCGCGATTTCCTCGCGGGTTACCGCGATCACGGTGCAGGACCGCGTGATTCGGCTGGAGATGCAGTTGCGGCTGGCGCAACTGCTATCGGGAGAGCTGCGCGGACGAATTGTTGAGTTCACTCCGGAGCAGATGATTGGGTTGCGCTTTGCGAGCGACGAGGAGTTGCCGGACCTTGCGCAGCGCGTGCTAGCGGACAAGATCGCGGATCGGAAGGCGATCAAGAAGCTCGTCAAGAAGTGGAAGCCGGATTACATGCGCGCGTAGGGCGGGGCAAGAAGAGACGCAAGTCAAAACCCGCACCCTTCCCGACAGACTCGGGACAGGTAAAACCGAATGGCGCGGCACCCGTGGAGAAGACGGGCGGAAAGTATTGGACGTGTGTGACTGTGGTTGGGGTGACGCCACCTACGCGGAACCGCTAGATTCTTCACTGCGCTGCGCGGCAAGACCAGCCGCGCAAAACGCTTCGTTCAGAATGACAACAATTTCCTGTTGCGCCGGTTTGTTCTGTAGATCTGGCTTGGCAATTAGCTAGGAGGAGTGAACGGATGTCGGTTCTGGATGTGTTGCTGGGCAAACCGTTGGCGACTTCGGACGAACGCGCCGAACAGATTGGGACTTCGGCCGGGATTCCGATTTTTGGCCTCGATGCGTTGAGTTCGGCGGCATACGGGCCCGAGGCCGCACTGACTCTGCTGATTGCTCTGGGAGCGGCGGGCGTCCACTACATTCTGCCCGTCAGCCTGGCGATCATCGTCCTGCTGACGATCGTCTATTTTTCTTACCGGCAGACAATTGCGGCTTATCCGGGCGGCGGCGGATCGTACACGGTAGCGACCGAGAATTTGGGGACGTTTCCGGGCCTGCTCGCCGCAGCGGCGCTGATGCTCGACTACGTGCTGGTGGTGGCGGTGGGGATTTCGGCAGGAGTCGGGGCGCTGGTCTCGGCGGCGCCGCGGCTGCAACCGCACGCACTGGCCATCTGCCTGGGAATCCTGGTGATCATCACGATCGTGAATTTGCGCGGCGTGCGGGAGGCGGGCGCCGTGTTCATGGTGCCGACGTACGCCTTTCTCGGCTCGCTGCTCATTGCGATCGCGATCGGCGTCACGAAGACGGTGTTCGCGGGAGGGCATCCTTCGCCGGTGGTAGCTCCGCCGATTTCGACGCTTCCCGTGACCGCGACAATGAGCGCGTGGCTGCTGCTGCAAGTCTTCGCGAATGGCTGCACGGCGATGACCGGCGTCGAAGCCGTGAGCAACGGCGTGCGGGCGTTTCGCGAGCCGACGGTCCGCAACGCGCAGCGCACACTAACGGTGATTATCGGACTGCTGATCGTGCTGCTGGCGGGAATTGCATTCCTGGTGCGCGCGTACGGGATCATGGCGACCGATCCCGGCAAGCCCGGTTACCAGAGCGTGATTTCGATGCTGGTGGCGGCGGTGGCCGGGCGCGGACTCTTCTATTACTTCACAATTGGTTCGGTGCTGGTGATCCTTTCACTTTCGGCGAATACGGCGTTTGCCGATTTTCCCCGGCTGTGCAAGGCCGTGGCGCAGAGCGGGCACCTGCCGCACTCGTTCGGATTTCGCGGGCGGCGGCTGGTCTATTCGGAAGGAATTTTTGTGTTGGCGGCGCTATCGGGCCTGCTGCTGGTCATATTTCGCGGCGTCACCGACCGGTTGATTCCGCTGTTCGCGATCGGGGCGTTTTTGGCGTTCACGCTGTCGCAGGCGGGAATGGTGGAGCACTGGCGGCGAAGGCCGGGGCGAGGCTCCATCCACAGCATGATCATCAACGGATTGGGGGCGCTGGCCACGGGCGTAACTCTGGTGGTCGTGCTCCTTGCGAAATTTGCGGAAGGTGCTTGGGTGAGCGTGTTGCTGATTGCGGGGGTGATGTCCGCGATGATGTGGGTGCGGCATCACTACGACGAGGTAGCGCGCGAAACGGAGACCACGGCGCCGCTGCAAATTGGAAAGCTCGGTCCGCCGATCGTGATTGTGCCGATTCAAGCGTGGTCGACAATTTCCCAGCGCGGGATGCAGTTTGCACTGACGCTTTCGCCCGACGTCCACGCGATTCACGTGGGCACGGAAGAGGAGACCGGCGCGCTGCAAGAAGATTGGGACCGATTGGTGGCAAGACCGGTGGCGCAGGCGGGCGGTACGCCGCCGACGCTGGTGACGCTGCCGTCGCCCTACCGGTTGGTGATCAAGCCCATACTCGAGTACGTGCTGGCGACGGAAGCGGAGAATCCGGGGCGGGAGATCGCGGTGATCGTGCCGGAGTTGGTGGAGAAACATTGGTACCACTACCCGCTGCACAATCAGCGAGCGGAATTGTTGAAGGCGCTCTTGCTGCTAAGGGGCAGCCGGAACATCGTGCTGATCAATGTGCCGTGGTACATCGAGGCGTGAGGCGGGCGGAGCGGAGAGATCCCTCACCCCGGCCAAGTTCGCCGGGATTCGGGATGACGCGTTTCGCGGGCAGGCGGCGGTTTAGAGATAGCGCTGGTGGAGGATGTCCACCGTCATGGGGCCGCGGCGGATGCTGACGGCGATGGGGACGGCGGCGGATTTCTGCTGCAAAACGACGAAGACGGTGTCTCCAGCGCGCAGACCCTGCAGTTTCAAGGGCTGACCGTTTTCATCGATGTATTTCGTTTGCGCGTTGACTTGGACGAGCTGCGTGACCTCAGTGGGCTTCTTCAACACAATCTGCTGCGTCTTGGGATCAATCGAAGAGACGATGTAGAAATCACCGGTGGCGGCGACTTTCAGCTTGCGCGCTGCGGCCTCGGCGGCGGCTCGCGAGGGCGGAGGCGTGATGGGCGCGGCGGGTGCCGCCTGCGGCGGCGTGGGAGTTGTCGCGGGAGGATTCTGTTGTGCCGCAAGAGAGCACGCCAGCAAACACGCACCGGCAGTCAAAATGGCGCGGTCCGCGAAGCCACGCTGTAGCCGGAACGCACTGCATTTCACATTCTTATTCATAGCGAAGCGCCTCGATGGGATCCAGCCGCGCGGCTTTGCGCGCGGGATAAAAACCGAAGAACACTCCAACACCCGCGGAAAATAATACGGCGGCGGCGATGGCGCTGACCGGAATGCTGGTGGGCCATTGCAACCACGCCGAGATCGCCGCGGAGCCAAAAACGCCGGCGATCACGCCGATCGTGCCGCCCAAAGCGCTCAAGACCACAGCTTCATAAAGAAATTGCTGCTGCACATCTTTTTCGGTGGCGCCCACGGCCATGCGCACGCCGATCTCGCGGGTGCGCTCGGTGACGGAGACGAGCATGATGTTCATGATGCCGATGCCGCCAACGACGAGCGATACGGAGGCGAGGCTGGCGAGGAGCAGCGTCATCACCTGGCCCGCGGACTGCTGCGCCTGCGCGAGATCGGTGGGGCTCATGATGATGAAGTCGCTGTCTTCGTCGGGACGAAGATGATGGCGCTGGCGGAGCAGCGCAGTAATTTGCGATTCGGCGACGGGGATGTCGTCTTGAGAATCGGCGGACGCGGCGATGTACTGGAGCCAGGAAACCCCGGCGAGTTTTTTCTGCACCGTGGTGTACGGCATGATGAGCGTGTCGTCTTCATCGCCGCCGAAGGGCGTCTGTCCTTTGGAGACGGGCTCGCCGATGACGAGGAACGGGAGATTTTGCACGCGGATGGTTTGCCCGACGGGATCCTGATCGCCGAAGAGATTTTCGGCGACGGTTTGGCCGATGAGGCAAACGTCGGAGGCCACGTCCACATCGCGCTGTGAGAATGAGCTGCCGCGCAGAATGCCCCAATGGCGAATCGTCATGTATTCCGGCGAAACGCCGCGCACGCTGGTGGCCCAATTCTGCCCCTGATAAACGACCTGCCCGCGGCTGCCGACGCCGGGCGACAGCCTCGAGATTGTCGATACCTGCTGAAGCGCAGCGGCGTCTTCGACCGTCAGCGTCTTCGTGGCTTGGCTGCCGAGACGCACGCCGCCTTGAGTGATGCTGCCGGCGAAAATCATGATCATGTTGTCGCCGAGCGCGAGGATTTGCTGCGAAACCTGGGCGGACGCGCCTTCGCCGATGGCCACCGTGCAAATCACGGCGCCGACGCCGATGATCATGCCGAGCATGGTGAGCAGGGTGCGCATCTTGTTGCGGTTGAGCGCCTGAAGCGCGAGCCGCAAAATTTCGCGGAAACTCATGCGC
Source organism: Terriglobia bacterium (assembly GCA_963799715.1). Lineage (GTDB taxonomy): Bacteria > Acidobacteriota > Terriglobia > Acidiferrales > UBA7541 > DASPOJ01. The sequence continues at coordinate 6,485 of CAWCYS010000029.1, forward strand.
TCACCTGCCGCCGCCCGGACGCTGCGCGCCGAGTCCCGGAGCCGTTGAACGCTTTTGGGTGGACGACTGCTCGGCGGTAATCAGGACGTCATTTTCCTGGAGGCTTCCTTCCAGGCACTGCGTATTGACGTAGTCCGTGATGCCGACCCGCACCGCGACCGGAATCGGAGTCTGCTGCGGTCCATACTTCCAGACGACTTGCCAGCCGGCGAGATGCGTCGAGGTGGCAGCCGCGGGAATGCTGTACTGCTTGTAGAGCGCTTGAAGCTGGGCGTTCGTGAGGCTCGGTGTGTACGTGAGCGCGGCATTGGGAATGCGGATGGCACTATCCGCATGGCCGGTGGGAATGGTGACGTAGGCCGTCTCGCTCGGCAGGAGCTTCTCATCCGGATTATCGAAATCGATGATCGTGTTGTAGGTGACGACGTTCTGCACGGTGTAGGCGTTCAGGCGAACGGCACTGATGCGGCCGTGAAACTGCTGGGTGGGAAACGCGTCCACTTGAAAGGTGCAGTCGGCGCCGACGTGGATGTTGCCGGTATCCGATTCGTCGGTGCTGGCGTAAACCTGCATGCGGGTGAGGTCTTGCGCGATAGTGAAGACGTTCGGAGCTTGCAGCGATGCGGCGACCGACTGTCCGACGTTGATGTTGCGCGCGATAACGGTTCCGTCCAGCGGGGAGAGAATCGTGGTGTACTTCAGATTCGTTTCGGCCTGTTCGAGTTGGCCTTGCATGGATTCCACCTGCGCCCGAGCCTCCTCAACCTGCGCGAGCGTCTGCTGGACCTGCGCTTCCCCGGCGACGAGGGTCGCTTGAGATTGCCCGAGTGTAGACTGCTGCAGCTCGTACTGATCCTTGGAGAAAACACCCTGCTGGTACAACTGGTTGGTGCGATCGGCGTTGGCCTTCTGGTAGTCCAGATCCGCCTGATATTTCTGCACGTCGGCCTTCATGACGTTTACGGTGGCGAGAAGATTGTTCAGATTGGCCTTGGCGTTATCGAGATTGCCTTCCGCGGTGGTGACCTGTGCCTCGTAGAGGGTCGGATCAAGCTGGGCGAGGACCTGGCCTGCATGCACGCGGGTATTAAAGTCGGCAAAAATATACTGCACGGTTCCGGAGACGAAGGAACCGACGGGCACCGTGGTGAGAGGATTGATCGTGCCGGTCGCCTGCACCGTGGCAGTGATGGAGCCTTTGGTGACGGTTGCCGTGAGGTAGCGCGTCTGCGCGGAGCGACCTTTGATGATGAAGCCGGCCGGAATCAAAACGATAATTCCCAGGGCGCAGAACGATAAGAGCTTGTGCTGGTGGTAGAGCGATAGAAGCTTTTCCTTCATGATCTGAACAAGTCCTCCGAAGGCCGGCAAGAAACCTTCTGATTGTTGGACGCGAAGGTCGCCCACACGGTTTCCGTCCGCTGCCGGATGGTAGCACAGCGACCGGAGCGCGACCGCACATCCCGAATTAGCTGTCCGCTACGCTTGCGATTCATTCAGGCGGCGGATGAAGACGATAGACTTCGAGCGGGCCGTACGCGTAAATCCGGTCGCCGATCCCCGCGAGCGGCGCTGAAAAGCGCGGCACGCCGTAGGCCCACACATATTGATAGTCGTCGCGGACATCAGACCAGTCGGGTGGCGTGTCCGGAGCGTCGTAGCTGAGATCCCAAAAGCCGTCGGCGGTGTAGGAGTCGAAGGTGATGCGCATGGGCGTTTCGCCGGCGTGATCGAACAGATACGGCGAAAACCAGCCGCGGCGAATGACGCCGTACGCCCAGAAATGAGTGAACGGACGCGCGATGGGATCCTGGTCGCCTTCGACGACGGGGAAAACCAGCGCGTCGCGCGGGACGAGATCGAACGAGCTCGCGAGACCGGCCAACTCGGGTTGCTCGGATCGGAATTCCCGCGTGACGCTGAGAGTGCGCGCGAAAAACAAGATCAACGGCAAGGCGGCCAGCCAGCGTCCGCGCGGACCGATGCGCGCCACCGCAAGGATGGCGACGAATAGAAGGGGAAGAACACGGATGTCGAGATCGGAGCCTTCGCCGTAGGCCCAGGGAATCGCCCAGAACGCTGCGAAGAGAACGGCCGCGACACCGAACCAGGGCCAGTCCCAACGAAACGAGGGATTCCGAATCCAGGCGAGCAGGAAGAATACGGCAAGCGCGATGAGCGTGACGGCGTCCAGGGCCGGCGAGTAGCCGTGCATGAATTTGCCGAGAGCGTCGAGCTTGTCGTCCCACCCTTGATAGACGATCGACTGTTTGCCGAGTCCGACGCGCGACGAGTGCAGATACGCGAGCGTTCCGGGAATAAACAAGAGCCACGAAAAGAAGAGCAGACGCAGCGAACGCCGGCTGAACAGAGCGTAGGCCGTGACGATTAAACCGGCGAGCGCGAAGCCGATCAGGTGCGCGAAATAAAGACAAAGAAATGCGAGCGCCGCAGCGAGCCAGCGCAAGAGGCCCGGAGACGCCAGCCAACGCAACCAAAGACCGACGGCAATCAGAACGAGCGCCAGGCTGATGTCAAAATTCAGAAAACCTTCGAGGAAAAATACATTCCACGCGATCAGAAGCGCCCAACAGGCGGACCACTCTTCGCCGGGATGAGCCTGCCGCAGAAAGAACCAGGCGCTCGCCGGAAGCAGAAGTGCGCAGAGGCTGAGAAACACGCGGCCCGCTATCTCGATGGGGAAAATGCGGCCGAGCACCGCGAGAGAGGCGTCCATGCCGAGATAGGGATACAGTCCCCAATCGGCGCGATACCATTGCGCAAAGGAAAAATGCGGATCGTGGAGGTGCAGTAGCACAAAGGCGCGCGCGAGATGATTGGGATAGTCGAGAAGCGGCGGAAAGGCGACGCTCCAGATCGGGAGCAGCAAAAAAATCGCGACGGCCAGAAGAAACACAGCGAGGGCGGCGGTATTTCTCGAGGACGACATCTCCTAGCGCAATCCGATCCAGATGAGCGGCAAGAGTCCGACCAGGGCCAGCGCGGCGAGAAGCAGGAGAGCTTGGCGGCCGCAGCGCCCGCCAGCGAGAAAGAACGCGTAAAAACCCTTCGCGAGATTATTGCTGGCGGCCGCGATGACCAGTCCGGCGGCGGCAAGGGCCAGCGTCAGCGTGCCAGCGGATTGGGTGAGGCCCATCACAAATGGATCGACGTCACTCACGCCCATTATGGCGGCGAGAGCGTAGATTCCTCCGCTGCCAAGATGGAGCAGGGTGAAATGCGTCGCGATGAGCATGCCGACGAAAATCGCCGCAAAGGAAAACGCCACGGGAAGTTCCAGTGGATTCTTGGGCGTGAAATCGTGAGGCAAACCGGTTTCTCCCTTGTCCGGAATGCGCGACCACAACCAGCCGCCGAGCGCGGCCACGAGGCCCAAGGTCAAAAAGGGAGGCGCGATCTCGCGCATCAGGCCGCGATTGAACAGACCGACGAGAATAATGAAGCGCAAATACATGACACCGGAAGCGAGCAGGATGCCGCCGGAATAAATGTGCGTCTGAGAATCGCCGCGGGCGCGCTTGGCGAGGACGACGGTGGTGAGCGTGGAAGAATACGCGCCGCCAAGGAGAGCCGCGAGAAGAACATTGTTTTTGGCCTTGGTGAACTTTTGGAGAATGTAGCTTCCATACGACATGGCGCTGACGGCGACGACGACGAGCCACACCTTGAAGGGATTGATCCCGTATGAAGTAAACGCACGATTCGGGACGACAGGCAGAATTACGAAGGTGAGCAGGAGAAATTTTGTGAAGGTGAGAATTTCGTCGCCGGGGATGCGCAGGGAAAGATTCTCGAGGAAAGACTTCAACTCGAGCAACAGCATGCTCAAGACGGCCAGCGTCATCGCGATCCAGAGGAGTTCGTGGGAGACGAGAACACCAACAACGTAGGTGACGAGGCCGGATAGCTCCGTCGTGACCCCGGCGGCATCCTGGGTTTCCAGTTTGTGGCGATACGAAAGCCACAGGAAGGATCCAACTACAGCGAGTCCCGCGGTGACCAGCCCCCATTGCTGTCCGGAGAGCGCTCCCAAGGCGTAACCGAGCAAACCGATGAGCGGAAACGTGCGGACGCCGCCAAACGCGTACTCCTTGGCAACCGATTTACGCTCCTGACGCTCTAAGCCCAGGAGGAACGACAGGAAGAGAACGAGAAGAATCTCGGTTACGGCCGAAGGAATCAAGCCTGCGAAACCTTGAAGCACGTATTCCCTCCAACGGGCCGCCGCGCCCGTCCTTGCGGGTGCGAGGGTACCTAGAATCGCGGGGAAACACAATTCTGTTGAAGGTCGAGTGCCTGCGGCGCCGCGAGGCGCAAACATCGGAGGCAAAACCTGTACCAATGGCCATTTGTCCTAAACCTTATGTACTCCACGGAGACACCGTGCAATTCAGGCTTGTAAGCAGAGAGCACAGACGATACCCTTGGCGAACCTTGAATCACCAGTCGGGACAGATGAACAAGGCTATGTGCGCCCACCCCATTCGGCAATTCGTGTGGGCACTGTTCCTTTTCGTAACTCTTTTCCCAGTTGGGCGTTTCGTTGCGGCACAGGAAATCGCCCCGCCCACGCCCGCGGGCGCGGCGGGAGTAGCCGTTTCCCCCACGACACAATTCACGACTGCAGTGGATGTTTCCGCAAAGCAGCAATGGACAGACACCGGAATTTTGCTCGCGGCAGGCGACCGCGTGCGAATCATCGCGACGGGCAGTGTGCAGCGCCCGGCCGCGGCATCCTGCGGCCCCGACGGAGTGCTGCGGAGCTGGCGCGAATTAATGCTGCGCTTCCCGGTAAATTCGGCAGGCATGGGTTCGCTCGTAGGTCGCGTGGGACTGGGCGAAGTCACACCGGCGTTTGAAATCGGGACGCACCACGATATCAAGGTGAAATCTTCCGGCAGGCTTTATCTTGGAATCAATGAAGCGCCGAACGAGATCTCCACGGGCGGATTCCACGCCATCATTGTGATCACGCGTCCCGCCGGAGCGTCGATGGCAGGGGTCACGGATGTTCCGAGTATGTCCGCTCCAAAACAGGTGTCGGCGTCCGAGTTTCCGTTTCCTGTGCTGGCGCAAATTCCCCGGCGGATTGGAGACGTCAACGGCAATCCCGGGGACATGATCAACTTTCTGATCGTCGGCTCGGAAGAGGACCTGGTGCATGCGTTCCGCCGTGCAGGATGGGTCAAGGTAGAAATCATTGCGAACCAATCATACTTGCATACGGCTACGGCGAGCTTCTTTCAAACTGGGTTCTTGAAGTTGCCGATGAGCAAGCTTTATCTCTTTGGACGCACTCAGGATTACGGTTTTGCGCATGCGAAGCCGATGTTTGCCGTATCCACGCGCCACCACTTGCGGATTTGGAAGACTCCGTACGAAATCAACGGACAGACACTGTGGGCGGGCGCGGCGACGCAGGACACGGGATTCACGAAAGAAATCCGCAAATGGAAAATTACGCACTACATCGATCCCAACGTGGATGACGAACGCTCGTACGTGCAGGAATCCCTAATCGATACAGGCATGGTGACGCAGTGGACGATGACGCAGCCATCGAATCCGGTCGAATCGGCGCGCACGGCAACAGGCGAAGCTTTCAATTCCAACGGCGATATTCTTGTGCTTTGGCTCCAGGGAAATGAAGCCGCGCAAAAGGATCCGACTTCGGAAGCGGCGTGCCGCGAGCCGGAACAAATCCCCGGCGTTGCGGAATCCCTACTTCCCTGCAGCGAGAATTCGATGGACACATCCTCAGATCCGGAGGCGACGGGCTCAGGCCAGTAAGAATCCGTTGCCCGACGCCGCGTTTCACAACTCCCACTCGATTTGAACGCTGCGCGATCAGTCCAGCGATTTGTGGAAGCGCAGAACGCTGATGGTGAGCAGCGTCACCCCGATAATCGCCATACCTACGAATTGCGGCCATAGCACGTCGAAGCCGACGCCTTTCAAATAGATGCCACGCACCACAATCATGAAATAGCGCATGGGATTCAAATAGCTGAGCTTCTGCCAGATCGGCGGCATGCTGCTGATAGGAGTCGCGAAGCCGGAAAGTGTGATCGCGGGCATGATGAAAAAAAACGCCGAGATCATGGACTGCTGCTGCGTGGCGGAAATCGTGGAGAGAAACAGCCCGATGCCGATGGAGGAGAGCAGAAAAATCAGGGTGCCGGCGGCCATGACGACGACTTTCCCCCGAAAGGGCACGCCGAACCAGAACGTCCCCACGAGCGAGATCAGCAGCGCGTCGAAAATGCCGATCAGATAGAACGGCAATGTTTTGCCCAGGATGAACTCCCAGCGGCGGATCGGCGTCACCATAATCTGCTCGAGCGTGCCAATTTCGCGCTCGCGAACGACAGCGGACGAAGTCAGCGACATCACCAAGACCAGCAGCAAATTGCAGATCACGCCGGGAACGAAGAACCACTTGCTCTCGAAGCCCTCGTTAAACCAGGGGCGCGTCTCCAGATTCACTTTTGGCACGAACGCGGCCGGCTGGGGAGGGCCGCGCTGGAGCGCTTCAGCCTGGTAGTCCTGAGCGTATTTCCCTCCGATTTGATTCAAATAACCGAGGCTGATGAGCGCAGTATTCGAATTCGAGGCATCCACAATCACTTCGACCTGCGCGCCCTGGCCGTTGCGCAGGCGCTGGGCGAAGCCGGAATCAATTTGCAACGCGATGAGGACGTCGCCTCGATCGATCCAGGTACGAAGCTGATCAGGATTGACGGCGTAGTGGCCGGCGCTCAAATCGAAGTACTGGCTACCGGTGAAACGCGAGATGAGATCGCGGCTCTCCTGGGTATTGTCCCGGTCGAGCAGGGCCATGGTGACGTGCTTCACCTCATAGGTGGCCGCGTAGCCGTAAACCATCATTTGAATGATCGGCGGCCCGATGAGGAGGAACCGCATCCGCGGGTCGCGCAGAGCTTGAATGAACTCCTTCACCATCATCCGAACAATGCGTTGCCATGATTGCCGGAGATTCATTCGAGCCTCTTGTGGAAAGCGCGCGTCGCCAGGATGATCAACAGTACGGAAATAATGCCGAGGGCCGTAAGCTGGCCCTTCATCAGGCTGATGGAAGTCCCTTTGAGAAACACATTGCGGAGAATTTCCACGTAGTAGCGGGCCGGAAGAACGACTGAAAGCCATTGCACAGGTTTCGGCATCTGGTCAATCGGAAACAAGAATCCCGAAAGTAGGAAGGTGGGCAGAAACGTGGCGAGCAAAGCCATCTGGCTCGCGGCAAGCTGCGATTTGGATATGACCGAAAAGTAGTAGCCCATCGAAAGCACCACCGCCAGGAACAACGCGGACGTGCCGTACATCACTAGCCAGCTCCCACGGAACGGCACCCCGAACCACCACACACCCATCACCGCGCATAAAGCAGTATCGAGCATTCCGATGACGAAATATGGAATCAGCTTGCCGAGCTGAATTTCGAGCCGACCAACCGGGGTGGAGATCAATTGCTCCATCGTGCCGCGTTCCCATTCGCGCGCGATGGTGAGCGAGGTAAGAAAGGCGCCGACGACGGCCATCACCATCGCGACGACGCCGGGTACGATGTTGGCCATGCTCTGGAGATCTTCGTTGAACCAGGTGCGCGCCTGAAACTGCACGGGCGCGGCGCCGGCGGCGGTCATCCCGTGCTGCTGTTCCCAATCGATGGCGACATCCGCAGAGTAATTTTGGATGATGCCTTGCGCGTAACCCATCGCTACGTTGGCGGAATTGCTGTCGCTCGCGTCAATGAGCAGTTGCACGGTGGCCTTGCCGCCCGAGCGGAGCGTCTCGTCGAACTGCGACGGGATCACGATCGCGGCGGTGGCGTTGCCGGAGTCAATCTGGCGCAGAACGTCCGGATAATTGTCGGCGACGTGGACGATGCGAAAGTAGTCCGTGGCCTGAAAGCGCTTGAGCAAATCCTGGCTGGTCTGCGTGTCATCTCGATCGTAAACGCAAAGAGGGATGTTCTTGACGTCCAGGTTCAGCGCGTAGCCGTAAATAACGAGCTGCATCACCGGCATCAGGACGATGATCAAGAGACTTCGCGGATCGCGGAGAATCTGGATGATCTCCTTGCGCATCATGGCGAGAACGTTGTAGAAGAATTTCGCAGCAAGTAGCGAGAAGAGGGTTAAGCTAGCTAGCTGGAAAGAGAGACCAGCGACCATGACGTTTACACCGGTGTTGGCTGCGCTCGAGCGAAGCTGCGTTGTCGGCTACGCCTCCGCCGACGGATTGCAGGATGAGGGCCACGATGTCGGCGGAGATGAAGGTTAGGGCGTAGGCTTTTGGAGAGAGGCGCGAGTTGTGATGCCCGTAGTGCAGGATTATGCGGGAGAGGGTTATGTAGAGGGCGGCGGTTATGAAGACGGGAGCGACAGTTAGGCAGATGATTTGGCTATGACCTCTGTTAGTGCATGCTCATGGGTATTTGAGTGCTGAAGGTAGTGACTTACATAAGGAATGGACCTTCGATGAACATGTGTGTGCGCATTGAGATGCGTGCCAAGTAGCCTACAATTTCCAAGGCGAGCCCAGCGCATATAGCGAATGTGTAGGTATATGTTTTGTAGAAGAAGCACATGATGGCTTGGAGGACGAAGAAGATTGCGAATATTGTCGCAATACCGCGTTGGCTGAGAGTGAAGGGATGTACTTCATGACGGCGATGTCGAGGGGACAAAGGTCAGGCGTGCATTGATCGAGAAACGTAATGTTCCGGGATACCCCCGGGTATCCAAGTAATATGACGGACATGATGGGAGACTATCAGACTGTGACGGTATTGTGATAGGTTTGAAGGAGTTTGGAAAATGCAACAGTTGAGAGGGGAACAAGTGAATTGGTGTTCGAGAGTCTGATGCAGCAGACTCTCGCTCCCGCCGAAGTCATCATCGTCGATGGCGGTTCCACGGACGGAACCTGGGAGCGCCTGCAAGCCGCCCGGTCGAAATATTCGACCCTGGTTCCTATCCGCGATGAAAGTTGCAGCCTGCAACGTTCCCCGGGGCCGATCGCACGCGGCCGCAACGTTGGAATCGCGGCGGCCTCCTCTGATGTCGTTGCTTGCGCCGACGCCGGCTGCACCTACCACCCCGACTGGCTCGCCAACCTCACGGCCCCGATTTCTGACGGAGACTCCCCTTATGCTGTCGGCGGATCGTATCTAGACCCAACTAACGCCACCGTCTGGGACATTGCTTCCGCGCCCTTCTTCGGAGTCAAGTTAAACCCCGGCGCAGCTACCAAGTCCTGCACCGCCCGCTCCATGGCCTTTCGCAAGGATCTCTGGCAACGGGTGGGCGGGTTCCCCGAGACCGTCTTCCTCGGAGAAGACACCGTATTCGACTCCAAAGTACGTCGACTGGTGACTCCCTCTTTCCCGGAACACGCCAAGGCGGCTTACCAGCCGCGCCACACTTTTCGCTCGGCTTTGCGGCAAATGGTCAGCTATTCCGTAACCGACGGCGTTTTGGGCGGACGCTCGGCCCGCCTGTGGCGAAATGTAGCTCGCTGCCTCGCTGAAATTCTTGCGGCTCTCGCTCTGGTCTACTCGCCAATTCCGCTGTTGTGCGTGCTGGCGCTCGAATCTTCTTTGCCTTCCGGTTGGACTGGACCGATCTCCGAGAAGCTCCCGCTGCAAACACTTCGCAGCCGAGCGCCTGATATTTTCCCTGGTCGTTCCCTGGGTGCCTCGGCAATTGAATCCAAAAGGAGCTTTACCAATGCGCTGCTCTCTCGAATCTCTTCCTCCGCCCGCTTACGCTCGCTGATGTCTTCCTTGACGGCAAGGAGGTGGGTGATGGCGCCGGCCGAGTCTTTTATCGGGACTATGGAGACGGATTCCCAAAAAATATCTCCGTTCTTCTTCCGGTTGGCAAATTCCCCGTGCCATTCGCGCCCCGACAGCACGGTCTTCCACGAGAGTTGCCGGTACTGCGCGGCAGGCTGCATACCCGACTTCAGCATGCGCGGGTTCTGGCCGATTGCTTCTTCCGGGGTATAACCGGTGAGCCGAGTGAATTTGGGATTCACGTACTCGATGTT
>CAWCYS010000030.1:0-17434 GCA_963799715.1 Terriglobia bacterium
ATTACGACTGGTGCCATAGCTGGTCGACGAAGCCCGTAACTAGATACAGCAAGCATGGCTCCATGTCGAGTGGGTAAACGGTCCGGGCGGGTGGGTCAGACTTTGGGCGATCTTGAACTTGCGGATGTCCGCCCATTCGAAATCGAAGGGGCGGAGCTTTCTGGACCGCGCCAACTTGTGTCGCTCGCCGCCCACCTGCTTTCTTTCTATTGCCGCGCGAAGTACAATTCCCGACTTCTGGGGTGCTTTCCACTCGTGGTGAACCGCTCGCGGTGAACCACAGGCTCTGCTCCAAAACACAATCGGCGAGGTCAAAAATGAAGAAACTCGGCATGCTGGGCATTGCGGTGGCAGCGTCGTTCTTGGTGACGAGCGGAGCGGCTAGTTCCTGGGGACAGGCACCAACCGCCGAGCCCAAGCCGGCGGAAGCCGCGCCGAAGCCTGCCACACCGCCCGAGACACCAAAGGAAGAAACGTCGGTGACGGATCACACGATCCGCATCGGCGGTCAGACGATCCCCTACAAGGCTACCGCCGGCACGATCATTCTGAAGAATGAGAAGGACGAGCCGATCGCGACCATGTTCTACACGGCCTACATCCGGAGCGACGTAAAGGATTCGAGCCAGCGGCCGATCGCTTTCCTCTATAACGGGGGCCCCGGCTCATCGTCCGTTTGGCTGCACATGGGGGCTTTCGGTCCCCGGCGCGTCATCACCTCCGACGCCGCTGCCACGCCGCCGCCGCCCTATCAGCTCGAAGACAACGCCAATTCCCTTCTCGACGCTGCCGATCTGGTGTTCATCGACCCCGTCGGGACCGGATTCAGCAAGGCCGTTGGAGACGCGAAGAATAAGGACTTCTGGGGCATCGACGAGGACGTGAAATCCATCGCGCAATTCATCGTTCGCTACGTGAATCGTAACGTGCGCTGGAACTCGCCCAAATTCCTCATCGGCGAAAGTTACGGGACATTCCGCGACGCGGCTTTGGTGGATTACCTGCAATCCCACGAAGGCATGTACTTCAACGGCGTAGTGATGATCTCGACCGTGTTGGATTTTGAGACCATCGGATTCGACACCGGCTCCGATCTTTCCTACGAGCTTTATATCCCGAGCTATGCGGCAGTCGCCTGGTATCACAAGACGCTTCCTGATCGCCCCGCGGACCTCGCCCCATTTCTCACCGAGGCGCGCCAGTTCGCGTTCGGGGAGTACGCAAGCGCGCTGTCCAAAGGGACGAGCATTTCGCCCGAAGAGAAAACGGCGGTGATCAAGAAGTTGGTGCATTTCACAGGTCTGAGCGAGGACTACTGGACGAAGGCGAATCTCCGCGTACGGTTGCAGCAATTTATGGACGAACTGCAGCGCGCGAGCGGATTGACTACCGGCCGCTACGACGCGCGCTTCGCCGGTCCGAATCTAGATTTACTTGAAGAGTATGCCAGCTACGATCCCGTCGAAGCCGCGATTACCGGGCCGTTTACCTCGGCTTTGAACCAATACCTGCGCCAGGATCTCCAAGTCACCAAGGATCAGGACTACATGATTCTGAGCGACGAGGCGTTCGGGGCGTGGGACTGGAAGCACAAGGGGCCCGGCGGCGATTCCGATCCCACATCGCCTCCGAACGTCGAGCCGGACTTGGCGGACGCACTGGTGACCAATCCGCACCTGCACGTGCAGGTGGAAAACGGATACTTCGACATGGCCACGCCGTTCTTCTCCACCGAATACACGATGAGCCATCTGGGACTTCCGCCCAGCTTGCAGGATCACATCGAGCTGAAATACTACGATGCCGGGCACATGATGTATCTACACGCGGATGACCTGGTGAAGCTCAAGGCCAACGTAGCGGCCTTCATCGCCAACGCCTCGAAGCCATAGCGTGCTTGCGATTCGCGAAAGTTAAATACCGGCGCGGGGTTTATTCTTGCGCACGAAGTCTGTGTCTTGATTCGGCTCGCGCCGCAATCTATTGCGATCGCGGTGATTGGTTGGTGGGCGCCGATACGAAATCGTTCAGTCGGCTGAGCGCTCTTTTCCCGCTTCGATCTCTTGCGGAGTCAATCGCACTTTGGAACCGAGAAAAGAGTAGTACGCAATAAAGGCGTAAGCGAACAACAACAACCCATAAGCCTGCGCAAGGCTATGCAATTTTTCGGAGAGCAGCCCCATCGCGGGCGGAAAGATCGCGCCGCCGACGATGGCCATGACAATCAACGAGCCGGCGATCTTCGTGTTCGGCCCCAAATTCTTCAAGCCAAGCGCAAAGATCGTCGGAAACATCAACGACATGAAAAAGCTGGTGAGAAAGATCGCCCACAGCCCCGTCCATCCGGGATGGAAAACTCCCACGCCGACGAGCCCGAGATTGATCAGGCTGTAGATCCCCATCAATTTCCCGGGAGAAACAAATTTCATTAAGTAGGAAGATGCAAATCTCCCGACGCCGAAGGCCACGAGCGTCCCCGTCAGAAAATACCCCGCGAACTTCTCCGGCTCGTGCGTGTAGTCCTGAACGTAGGTAATGAAATAGCTCCAGGTGCCGACTTGCGCGCCCACATACAGAAACTGCGCCACGACGGCCAGAATGAAGTGCCGCTGACTCAGCAAATCGAGAACGTTGCCTCGCTCCTCATTTTCCGCGCCCGTCACGTGCTCCCCAACGATGGCGGGGAATTTCGTACGCGCGATCAGCGCCGCCAGCACCAGGGCAACAATCCCGAGCACAAAATAGGGGCGAATGACCCGGAGCGTCTCAAGCTTGAGATACGCATCGTAAGTGTGCGCGGCCTGCATCGCGCTGACCTGCTGCGGCGTCAACTCCACGCCGGAAAAAATAAAGATCGTGCCCACGAGAGCGCCCGTAATCGCGCCGAACGGGTTGAATGCCTGTGAAAAGTTCAAACGGCGCTCCGAAGTTTCCGGGTCGCCCGCTTGCGCGATAAATGGATTGGCCCCCGTCTCCAAAAACGAGAGGCCGCTGGCGATTACAAATAGCGCCAGCAGAAAAAACGAGTAGCGTCCCGCCAAGGCCGCCGGCCAGAACAGCAATGCGCCCACCCCATAGAGAACCAACCCCGTAATGAAGCCTGCCTTGTACCCCAACTTGCGCATCAGCAGACCCGCCGGGATGGCCAGAATGAAGTACCCAAGGTAAAACGCAAATTGGATCAAGCCCGCCTCAAAACGCGTGATCTCGAACGACTTCATGAATTGGCGTATCAAAACGTCGTTCAGGTTGTTGGGAATGCCCCAAAGGAAGAAAAGCGCCGTCACCAGGAAAAATGGAAAGATGTTGCCGGCTGGGAAAAGTGGTCGAGCGCCCGCCGAGCGCGGAGCGCTCGCGAGACTCGGATCGGTTTGTCCGGGTGTCGTCTGTATTGTCAACGGGGCCTCCCTAGGTAAGCGCGCGATCTAGATGCACGTATCCGCCGTCCACGATCATGTGTTGGCCGGTGGTATGGCCGGACTGGCTTGATATCAGGAACACCACCATTGCCGCAATCTCTTCGGAAGTGGTCATGCGCTTCTCGAGCGGAATCTTGGAGATAATCGAAGCCAGCTTGGCCTGAGGATCGGGAAACGTTTGGATCCAGCGTTCGTAGAGCGGCGTCATGACCTCGGCCGGAAGCACGGAGTTCACGCGGATTCCGAACGGCAGCAGTTCGACGGCCCATTCGCGCGTCAACCCCATGATGCCGCCCTTCGCGGCCGCGTATCCGGACGTGTTGCCCTGGCCCGTGATGGCGACCTTCGATCCGATATTGACGATCGATCCGCGCGCCGCCTTCAGAGCGGGAAGCGCATAGTGCGCCATGCAGTAGTAGTGCAAAAGATTTTTCTGCAGCGAGACTACAAATTTTTCGGGATTCCCGGACTCCAGACCGACGCCATCATTCACTCCCGCGTTGTTCACAAGCGCGTCCAATCGCCCCGCGACCGCGAGAGTTTCCCGCACCGCCCGCGCGCAGTCCTCCGGACGCGAAAGTTCCGCAGTCACGGCAAAGCTGCGGGAGCCGCTCGCCTTTAGTTCCGCTTGCGTTTTCTGGATGGCGTGGACGTCGCGAGCGACGATGACCGGGATGGCTCCTTCTTTCGCCACGGCGCGCGTGATGCCGCCGCCGATGCCCTTGTCTCCGCCGGTGATGAGAACGACTTTATTTGCGAGCCCCAGGTCCATGGTTTTCGGCGCCGGAACTTCCCTGCCGCTTCTCCGCCATATCCGGAGTTCACGGGCGGCTGTGCGCCTTGCTCCTTTTTTTCACCCGCGCAGGTTGAAGTATCCCCCGTCGATCGGGTAATCCGATCCCGTGATTATCGCAGCCTCATCCGAGCACAAGTACTGCGCGAGTGCGGCAACCTCGTCCGGTTGCACCATGCGCCCGGCCGGCTGCGCCTTCGATAGAACGTCGAAGGTTTCTTTTTCACGGCCGGGATAGTTTTGCTGGATGAATTGGTCCACGAAAGGCGTGTGCACCCTCGCCGGAGAAATGCAATTGCAACGAATCCCGTGAGCCAGGTAGTCCCTGGCGACAGACAACGTCATGGATAGCACCGCGCCTTTGCTCATGGAATACGCGAAGCGGTCCGCAATGCCGGCCGAAGCCGCGATGGAAGCCACATTCAAGATCACGCCGCGGCCCCTCTCTTTCATCGGACCGATGCAAGCGCGCATGCAGTTATACACGCCTTTCACATTCACGCGGAAAAGCTTATCGAAATCCTCTCCCGAGGTATTTTCCAGACTCGCGACGTGCGCGATGCCCGCGCAATTCACCAGGATGTCCGGCACACCCCGCGCGAACACGTTTTGAAATGCGCTCCGGACTTCTTCGGCGATGGAAACATCGCAGTGGATGGCGGCAGCCGCTCCGCCCGTCTCGCCGATGGACTTCGCGACTCGGTTCGCTCCATCCAGGCTGCGGTCCAGGATGAAAACGTGCGCGCCGTACAGCGCAAACCTGCGCGCGATCGCCTCGCCGATCCCGCTGGCTCCGCCGGTTATTGCCGCGGACTTGCCGTCCAGCCGGAATCCGTTCAAGGTGTGGCTCTCGGAAGACAGAAATTGGCCTTTCCTCGAGAGAGTATTTAGGTTTCCTGCGCCGCGATTGCGACTGAATTCTTTAATCCCCGGCGGCCGCAGCCTTCCCGCGCTCCGCGCGAACCAGCGGCACATCCACCAAATGCTCCGACACAAACCACACTTGCAATTCGTTCGTGCGGATCACGTCGGAGACAATCAGATCGTTCGTGCCGTCGTCGCCCGACTCGCTGGCCTGCCTCGCCATGGTGCGGGCTTCTTTCAAGATAGTTTCGTGCGCTTCCAGGAGCCGCGAAATCTGCACGGGCGCTTCCTCCCGTCCCCGCGGCAACCGCGGAATGAGGGTGGTCTCCGCCACGTCCGCGGCCATCGCGATGCTGATCCCGCCCAGGAGTTGAATGCGCTCGGCAATCGCATCCACCAGCTCGTCCTGCTCGCCGTGGTGCTTATCAAAAAGCAGGTGCAGTTGGTAGAAAGTGGGGCCGGCCACTTGCCAGTGGTGTTTCTTGTACATGTCGCGGAGGGTCATCGTATCCGCGAGAAGCTGGTTCAAGTTTTCCGCGCCAGCCGCGCAAACTTTCTCGTCCAGGCCGATCGGCAATTTGGCGATTTTGCCGAACGCCTGAATTTCGGCCGCGTGCTGATGCTGAATCGGCCGCGCCGACTTCGTGCCCGCTTCGAGTTGGGTGTAAGAAGGCCCGCTCTTGCTGTTTTTTGGACCCATGGCATTCCCCCTGTGTCATCCTTCAATTTCATTTCCTGCAAGGCACATCATACGCTTATTTGCCCCTGGGGACGTTCCGCGATGCTTACTGCACCTCCCGCCTGGCTGGGCGGAGCCTGCCATTCATCCATTTTGCTTTTTCGTCCTCTGCGGGCGTCCTTTGGATTTTGTCACATTGACAATCTGCCGCCCCGAGAGAAACAATCGCCACGGGACATGGTGAAAATCTTACTCGGAAAATCAGATCTTCCCCGATCCGCCGCCAAGCAGCGCATGGCCGCGGGCAAGAAGCTACGCGAAAAGGTTCCGCGATCCTCCCAATCCCAATGGACCGCCCCTGCGAAGCGCGCCGATCCCGTTGAGCTGCTCAAACAATCCGATCATGGGAGGCTGTCCAATCTCCTTCCGATTCGTTATGAGCGCATGCGCGCGTCGCCCTTCGCCTTCTTCCGTGGCTCAGCCGCATTGATGGCGGCCGATCTCGCCTCCATTCCCGTTACCGGCATCCGCGTGCAGGCCTGCGGCGATTGCCACGTAGCGAATTTCGGCGGCTTCGGAACCCCGGAGCGGCACCTCGTCTTCGACATCAACGATCTCGACGAGTCGCTGCCCGCGCCGTGGGAATGGGACGTCAAGCGCCTGGCCGCGAGCATCGTGCTGGCCATGCGCGAGGCGGAGTTCAGCGAGCAGCGTTGCATCGGCGCTGCGCGCAGGGCCGTCGAATCTTACCGGAAGCACATGCGCGAGTACGCCGGGATGACGGCGCTGGACGTGTGGTACTCACATCTGAGCGCCGAGCTTTTCGTCCGCGAAGCGAAGTCTGCGGAATCCCGGGAACGATGGCGGAAACGCGAAGCCAAAGCCGCGCTCGATACCTCCGTGCACGAATTCCCGAAACTCGTATCGCTACGCGACGGCCGCCCACGAATCATCGATGAACCTCCCTTGATTTATCACTCCTCGGACATCGCCGCCGTAGGTGAACACGTCCACCGAATATTTCAGAGCTATCGCGCGACATTGTATGAGGGACCCCGCATCCTCCTCGATCACTACGCCTTTGTCGATGTAGCCCGCAAGGTCGTTGGCGTCGGCAGCGTTGGAACGCGCTGCGCGGTGGCGCTGCTGATGGCCGGGCCGCACGATCCCCTTTTGTTGCAAATCAAGGAGGCGCGCGCGTCGGTGCTCGAACCTTACGCGGGCAAGAGCCGGTATACAAATCAGGGCCAGCGAGTCGTCGCCGGGCAACGGATGCTGCAATCCGCCAGCGACGTTTTTCTCGGCTGGACTTCGGACGACGAGGGCCACGATTTCTATTTTCGCCAGCTCCGCGACATGCGCATGAAGATCGATCTCGAGGCGATGTCCAAAGAAGATTGGTTCGAGTTCGTGGAGCTTTGCGGCTGGGTCCTGGCCCGGGCGCACGCGCGCACCGGCGATCCGGCGATGATTGCCGGCTACCTCGGAAAGACGGAAGCCTTCGAGGAAGCCATAGCAAAGTTTGCCGTTTCTTACGCCGACCAGACCGAGCGCGATCACGCCACTTTCCTAAAGGCCATCCGCGCGGGACGAATTCACGCGAATTCGACTCCCGACGACTGATTCACGAATCCACAGAGCCTCGCCATATATTGCGACGCTTTGTCTCTTGGAGTGCGGCGGCTTGCGTGCCCGCCGTACTCCAAAGGGGACGGAAAGAGTAAGGCCGCGCGAGCCTGCGGACTAAGTTCCGTTAGCTGCATTTGGAATTGTGTCCCGGAAATAGGCCCGAAAGGTTTTTGGACTTCAGGGGCTAAAGCCCCTTATGTTTTCAATGGCTTACATCCGAGCTAAAGCCTGCCTGCCGCCAGGCAGGCTCGGATCCCTTAAAGAAGAATGCCGCCTATTCCCGGGACACAACACTAGATTTGCGCGAGGGGAGCCTTTGTAGTAGTTTTCAGCCGTGCAGGAAGCGCTGCTCAACTTCATTTGGCTCGTTATTTCCGCGGCCGGAGTGTGGATCTGGCTGAGCCGCTGGCGTCCGCGCTACGCCCGGAACGAGGATCGGTTGAACCAGGGCTGGATGGCTCTGATCGTCCTCATCTTTCTGCTTTTCCCGGTCATCTCGATGACCGACGATCTGCATCCGGGGCCGGCGTACGCCGAGGACAGTTCCGCCTCCAAACGCCGCATGCCGGCGCTCCAGCAATCCGCGGCGCACCGAGTTCACTCGAACACCCATTCGGCGGCGGTGGCGAGTCTTCCGCCGCAGGCGAATTTCACCGTAAACCTTCTGTTTTCCGCGAACATTGTTGTTGAGAAAACGTTCGCGTATTCGTCGTTGCGTTCCGTGTCCACGGGACGTTCTCCTCCCGCGCTCTCCCTCTAGTTTCGCCGTTCCTATTTACAACCAGGCAGTGGACCGGGATTGCCGGTCCGAGGGAGGTTTTATGAAGGGGACATTCCTCAACCCTTCGCGAATCGCTTCGCTTTGCGGCGCGATCGCTCTCGTAGGCATTTCCATTTTCGCGACCGGCTGCGGGAATGCGAAGGGAGATCCAGCCGCCGAGGCGCCGCCGCCTGCGCAGGTGGAGCACGAGCAGGACGGAAGCGTAATCGAAGTGGATCACCCGGAACAGTTTCCGCTGGCGACGGCCGCTGCGCACAATTCCAGATCCGAGTTGGTGGTGACGGGGGTGGTGGCGCCGGACGTCTCGCGCAACGTTCCGGTCATTTCATTGGCCAGCGGGCGCGTGGTGGAGATTCGCGCGCGTCTGGGAGATATCGTGCAAAAGGGCCAGTTGTTGTTGCGCGTGCGCAGCGACGACATCTCGAGCGCGTATTCCGACTACCAGAAGGCGGTGGCGGACGAAACGCTGGCGCACACGCAACTGGAACGCGCGAAGGATCTGTACGCCCACGGCGCGATCGCCTTGAACGATCTGCAAATCGCCCAGGACACCGAGAACAAAGCAGAAGTGGACGTCAAGACCACTGAGGAACATCTCCGGTTGCTCGGCAGCGATCCCGACAAACCGAACGGCGTGGTGGACATTGTCGCGCCAGTGTCCGGAGTGATTACGGATCAAGAAGTGACGAACGATGCGGGCGTGCAAGCGTTGGGCCCGAACCCCTTCACGATTTCGGACTTGTCCGAGGTCTGGATTCTCTGCGACGTGTATGAGAACGATCTCGCCAGCGTGCGCCTCGGTGACGACGCTGAGATTCGGTTGAATGCGTATCCGAATCAAGTGTTGCGGGGCAAGATCAACAACATCGGCGCGATTCTCGATCCCAACTTGCGCACGGCAAAAGTCCGCATCGAAGTCCGGAATCCCGGAATGATGCGCATCGGCATGTTTGCGACGGCCACGTTCCACGGCCAGCAGCAAGAGACGCACACCGAAATTCCGGCGACGGCCATCCTGCATCTGCACGACCGCGATTGGGTGTTTGTGGCGGCGGGGAACAACAAGTTCCAGAGCGTGGAAATCACGATCGGGGAAACGCTGCCGGGCAACATGCAGGAAGTCCTCACGGGAATTAAGCCCGGCACGCAAGTGATCCAGAATGCGCTCGAACTCGAAAATGCGGTGGAGCAATAAATGAAAACTTTCGCCGCTTTGCTGTTGCTACTGCTCGCTTGCGCCCCCGCCGCCAGAGCGCAATCGGCGCCCGAACAAGGAACCCATGAATTGGAACTGTGGACCGGCGGAGGCCACAGCGTTGGCGGCGGCATCGGGGACATCGGCGCTTGGAACGTCGGCCTGCGCTATGGCTGGATTCTCACCAGCCCGCGCGGTCCCGGGTTCCTGTGCGGCCAGTTCGAGTACGCCGTGGATGTGGTGCCGGTCTATTGGGTGTTCGAGCCGAAGGGGACAGCCTATGGAATGGTGCTGGACCCCATCGCCTTGAAGTGGGACTTTCGCTCGCACGGGCGCATTGTTCCCTACCTCGAGCTGAGCGGAGGGACTCTGTTTACCAGCCGGAATGTGCCGCCCGGAATTTTGTGGGTGAACTTCGCCTCCGGAGGCGCGGCGGGCGTTTACTCCATGGGAAAGAAACATGCCTGGAGCGCAGAACTTCGCTTCACACACATTTCGAATGCGGGACTGACGACGCCGAATCCCGGCGTCAATACGTTGCAAGTGCGGCTGGGGTTTAGCGTTTTTCGACGCAATCGATAGGTGAGCCGAAAATGATTCGCAAGGTCGTCGATTTTGCTCTGGACAATCGCTTCCTGGTCCTGGCGACAGCGCTCGTACTGTTCGGCTGGGGCGCGATTTCGTTCCATCAACTACCGGTGGAAGCCTATCCCGACGTGGCGGACAACTACGTCGAAATCATCACGCAATGGCCGGGGATCTCCGCGGAGCAGATCGAACAGCAGGTGACCATCCCACTGGAAACAGCGATGAACGGCATTCCGCACGTCACGCACTTGCGTTCGTTTTCGCTCTTCGGGCTCTCCGATCTAAAACTGATTTTCGATGACGAAGAGGCGAACGCCTGGGATCGCGAAAGAGTGCTCGAGCGGCTGTCACAGGTTACGCTGCCGGCTGGCGTGACACCCCAGATGGGCACCGATTGGAGCCCGGTGGGACAAATCTACTTTTTCACGCTGCACAGCACGAATCCAGAGTACGGCGTGATGGAACTGAAATCGCTGGAAGACTGGGTGGTCGAGAAGAATTTCAAGGCCGTGCCGGATGTCGTGGACGTTGCCAGCTTCGGTGGACCGACTCGCGAATATCAGGTTCAAGCGGATCCGGAGAAGTTGATTTCCTACGGGCTCAGCCTCGCCCAGGTGGAACAACAGCTCACGAACAACAACGCAAATGCGGGCGGCAGCTTTATCGAAGCGGGGTTGCAGCAGGTCAACATCCGCGAAGTCGGTCTGGTTAAGAATGTGCAGGACATAGAAAACACCGTCATTGCGACTAAGAATGGCACTCCGATTCGGGTACGGGATATCGCCGTCGTCGCACAAGGTCCGAAGATTCGCCTCGGGCAGTTCGCGCGGGCGATTCATCGCGAAGACGGCAAGATCATTGATAACGACGATGTGGTTTCGGGAATCGTGCTGTTGCGGAAAGGGGCGAATGCGGACGAAGCCCTAGCCGGAATTCACGCAAAGGTCACGGAGTTGAATGACCGCATCCTGCCCGCTGGCGTGAAGGTGGTGCCGTTCATCGACCGCAGCGACTTGGTGCGCTTCACCACGCGCACGGTGTTGCGCAACCTCACCGAGGGCATGATTCTGGTTGCGGTTATCCTCTTCTTGTTTCTTGGGAATACGCGGGGAGCGTTGATCGTCGCCTTTACGATCCCCTTCGCGCTGCTTTTCGCGGCGACTTGCCTGAATCTAAACGGCATCCCGGCAAACTTGTTGTCTCTGGGCGCGTTGGATTTCGGAATGGTGGTGGATGGCGCGGTGGTGATGGTCGAGAACATTCTCCGCCATTTGAATCAGCAGCAAGGCGAGAAGAATCCGAAATCGACATTGCAGTCGATTGGCAAGGCGGCGCACGAGGTGCAGCGGCCGGTGTTTTACGCGATTGCCATCATCATCACGGCCTATCTGCCGATTTTCACATTGCAGCGCGTGGAAGGACGCTTGTTCAAGCCGATGGCGTGGACCGTGGCGTTCGCGCTGCTCGGCGCGCTGCTGTTCTCCATGCTCGTTGCGCCGGTCTTGTCGAGCTTTTTCTTTGCGAAAGGCTTGAAGGAATGGCGCAATCCGGTGATGGAGTTTCTCAAGTCTCACTATCGGACGGCGGCAAAATGGGCGATCGACCATCGCCAGTTGACGCTGGGAGTCGCGGTGCTCGGCCCGTGCGTCGCTTTGTACCTTACATTTGGGGGAGTAATCGGCTCCGAGTTTCTGCCGCACCTGGATGAAGGCGCGCTTTGGGTCCGCGGCACTCTGGCTTCCAGCACCGGGCCCAGCGAAGGAATTCGCATCGCCAACCAGGCTCGCATCGTGCTTTGTTCTTTTCCCGAAGTCCCCCAGTGCACGAGCCAAGTCGGACGCCCGGATGACGGCACGGATACGACCGGATTTTTCAACACCGAGTACTTCGTGGATTTGAAGCCCAAGGAAAGGTGGCGGCCGATTTTTCACCAGGATAAAGATGAGTTGATCGCGGCCATGAATCGCGAGCTCGAAAAAATCCCCGGGGTTACGTGGGGATTCTCGCAGCCGATCGAAGACAACATGGAAGAGGCGGTCAGCGGCGTGAAGGGCGAACTGGCCACGAAAGTTTATGGCGACGATTTGAAAGTGCTCGAGGAAAAGGCCGATGAGATTGTGGAAGTGATGCGTCAGGTCAAAGGAATCGAGGACCTGGGAGTTTTTCGCGCGCTGGGTCAGCCGAACATCAATTTCGTGGTCGACCGCCAGAAAGCGGGGCGCTATCAAATCAACGTCGCGGATATTCAGGACGCCATCCAAACCGCCGCCGGGGGCACCGCGCTCACGCAGGTATTGCAAGGCGAAGCGCGATACGACCTTGTGCTGCGCTACCTCCCGCAGTACCGGACGACGAAGGAAGCCATCGAGAACATTCGCTTGTTGTCGCCTTCCGGGGAACGCGTCTCGCTCGCGCAGCTCTGCGATATCGAAGAGCAGGACGGCGGCTCGGAAATCTACCGCGAGGGAAACGAGCGGTACGTCGCGATCAAGTACAGCGTTCGCGGACGCGATCTCGGCAGCGCGGTCGAAGAAGCCATGCAAAAAGTGAACGCGCAAGTCCAGCTGCCCCGCGGGTATCACATCGACTGGGAGGGCGAATACGAAAGTGAGAAGCGGGCCGAGGCGCGGCTGCTGGTCATCGTGCCGCTCACGATACTACTGATCTTCCTGATTCTGTACACCATGTTTCGTTCGCCGAAGTGGGCGGCGCTCGTTCTCGGGACCGTCGCGATGGCCAGCTTCGGCGGGCTGCTGGCTCTCTTATTCACTGGAACTCATTTCAGCGTTTCTTCCGGCGTCGGGTTCCTGGCGCTGTTCGGCGTGTCCGTTCAAACCGGCGTCATCATGCTCGAGTACATCAATCAACTCCGCGCCCGGGGGTACTCGATCGAGGATTCGGCGATTGAAGGAGCAGTGCTGCGACTTCGTCCGATCATGATGACGATGCTGGTGGCAACATTCGGCTTGCTGCCTGCCGCGCTGTCGCACGCGATCGGTTCGGATTCGCAGCGGCCTTTCGCGATCGTCATTGTGGGAGGCCTGATCGTAAATCTAGTGATGAGCGTTTTCATACTGCCCACCTTGTACGTTTGGTTTGCCCGAGAAAGCGACAAACTTCCGAAAGCGGAAGAGGTCTTCGAAGTCTAGCGCCAGACGCTTATGGTCGTCGCGGGCACTCGCACTGCTCGTCATTCGCGCGTGTCGGACAGTGGCAGGATCGGATGGTCTAGCGCGACACTTCGGCGGCGATGGCTTCGCCGAGTTCGCGCGTGCTGGCTTGGCCTCCGATGTCCGGTGTGCGCGGCCCGCCTCCGCCCGACGCGGAATCGATCGCTTGCTCAACCGCGTCGGCAGCCGCGACTTCGCCGAGATGACGCAGCATCATCGCGCCGGACCAGATCTGCCCGATGGGATTCGCGATGCCCTTCCCGGCGATGTCCGGCGCGGAGCCGTGCACCGGCTCGAACATGGATGGGTACTCGCGCTCCGGATTCAAATTGGCCGATGGCGCGATCCCGATTGAGCCGACGACCGCGGGGCCGAGATCGGAGAGAATGTCGCCAAAGAGATTCGAGCCGACCACCACGTCAAACCAATCCGGATGTTTCACGAAATGCGCCGCAAGAATGTCGATGTGGAATTGGTCGGTACGAACGTCCTGATACGCTTTCGAGATTGCGGCGAAGCGTTCGTCCCAGAACGGCATAGTGAAGATGATGCCGTTCGATTTTGTGGCTGAGGTGACGTGCTTGCCGCGCGTGCGCGCCAACTCGAACGCGTAACGAAGGATGCGATCGCAACCGCGGCGCGTGAATATCGTCTCCTGCACCGCGAATTCGTCGTCGGTGCCGCGATAGATCCGGCCGCCCATCTCGGAGTATTCGCCTTCATTATTTTCGCGCACCACACAGAAATCAATTTTCCCCGGCGGATAGCCTTTCACCGCGGGCTCAATGCCGGGCAACATGCGCACAGGACGCAGGTTGACGTACTGGCCAAACGCGCGCCGGATCGGAATGAGCAAACCCCACAGCGAAATGTGATCGGGGACGCCGCGGATGGCCGACCGCACCGAGGAAAATCGCGTCGAACGCGCGAAGCTGATCGAGTCCGTCGGCCGGCATCATCTTGCCGGTCGAAAGATACGTTTCGCAGCTCCAGTCGAATTCGTACCAGGAAAAGGAGAATCCGAAGCGCCGGCCCGCAGCTTCGAGAACGCGAATCCCTTCGGGCACGACCTCCCGCCCAATGCCGTCACCGGCGATGACGGCGATGTTGAATTTTCGCGCTTGACAAGCCGCAGCGTTTCCACGAATTTGGAAAGATCATTTCCGATCAAAATGATATCCGCGCTCTCGCGGGCAACATCCGTCCCCGATCCCATGGCAATTCCTACATCGGCCTCGACCAAGGCGGGAGCATCATTGATGCCGTCCCCGACCATGGCAACTTTCCGACCTTTCCCGCGCAGTTCACTGACCCACTTCGCCTTCTGCTCGGGCAAGAGTTCTCCCACCATTTCATCCACGCCCAGGTCCCGCCCCACCGAGGTGGTGGCGGCTTGCGTATCTCCGCTCAGCAGAACCGTTCGCAAGCCCATTCGTCTCATCGCCGCAACGGCATGCTTTGCTTCGGGGCGCAGAACATCCGCAATGCGGATGCTTCCCAGAACCTGCCCCCCTCGCGCGACATAAACTTCTGACGCGCCCCCCAGGCCGTCGCCAGGGAAAGACGGAATGCTTCTCACGCCACGCTCCATCAAAAGCGCGCGGCTGCCCACAAGAATCTCCTCGCCCCGGGAAATCGCTCTGATTCCCCTTCCTGGCGTGTAGGAGAATTCATCGGGCTCCACGATGGGGACGGAAAGCTCGGCGGCCCTGGCAATAATCGCTTTGGCGAGAGGGTGTTCGGATTTGCGCTCGGCAATGCTGGCCGCGGCGATGATCTGCGATATAGTGAAACCGTCGCCCGAGACGACCTCCCGAATCTGCGGACTTCCGAACGTTGATGTGCCGGTCTTGTCCAGCAGCACGGTGTCCACGGCGGCCAGCGCTTCCAGGTAGAGGCCGCCTTTGATAATCGCCCCGTGATGCGCGGCGCGACCGATCGCGCCGAGGATGGCCAAGGGCGTTCCCGCCGCGATGCCGCAGGCTCCCGCGACGATGACAACTGAAATCGTAGACCGGGCGTTGTGCGTGATGATGAAGGTCAGAGCCGCCGCCCCCAGCGCAAAATACACCAGGTAGCCGGCCAGGCGGTCCGCCGTTTTCTGAATCGGAGCCCGCGACTTCTCGGCCCGTTCAACGGCTTCAATGATCCTTCCGAACGTGGTATCACGGCCCAGCTTTTGCGCTTCGATTTCCAGGGCGCCCGACTGGTTAATGGTTCCTGCATAGACGGAATCTCCCGGCGCTTTTTCAACCGGCATCGCCTCGCCGGTAATTGCCGCCTGCTCCACAAACGAACGGCCGCCCAGCACAACGCCATCAACGGGTATGTGCCCGCCCGGCTTCACGATGACCGTGTCACCGGCTTGAACCTGGTCGGCGGCTATTTCGATTTCTTGACCGTTACGCCGGACAAGGACGGTCCTGGGGAGGAAATCCAGCAGGTCCTGGATTGCCCGCCGGCCCCGGCCGACGGTAAGACCCTCCAATACCTCGGCGGCAAGGACGAAGCCTGTGATAACCAGAGCCGTGAAGAACTCCCTGATCGCTAAAGCCGCGAGAAGGGCAATGGTCATCGAGAGTTCCATCGTCATCTTTCGTTCGACGATGTTTTCGATGGCTTCCTTGAAAATGGGATATCCGCCGATTAGAGTGGCCGCAATGCCGATGACGCTGATCGTGGAAAAGGCTCCCAAAGCCGAAACCATGATAAGGCCGGCTTGGCCGGCAAGCAGACGAGCTTGATGTTATGGCCGCCGAACAACAGCTTAGACGCCAGCAGCGAGCCATAGGAGGCGCCCATCATGAGGATATTGTACGTTGCCGCCATCGCGCACCTCCTAAAAAAGCGCTGACACGGCCGGGCAGCGGACCGGCGATCACTTGCAAATCCTTAAATATGCGCGCCGCCGAGTCGGCGCAATGCGGCGTCGAGGCGAAATCGCGCGCAAAAATGCACGGCGGCCCGAGTGTGGCGGTTCAGAAGTCCGCATCATTTTTGCCGCGAACTCGTCATGCGGACTTCTGAACCAAAGCCACACTAGATCAATACGTTGCTAGTGTCCTTCGATTCCGAAGTTCGCAAACGAGGGTGCCGCATAATGATGCGAACTTCGGAATCGGGACACTAGGCCAGACGCCGCGATGAACGCGGACGAGACAACATTCGAGCGACTGCGCTGACGCGCAATCGCTCGCATGCGTGGGCGCTGGGTCGGGCGCGATCGCGCCCCCTTCCCGTCGGACAAGAACCGCTTAGGTGGTACCGCTTTCGGAGCCGCCGCCGCTGAAAAGCGAGCCCCGGAGCGATGGCGAGGACGGAGCCGGGGCCGGTTCCGCCACGGGCATTGGTGCCGGTTTCTTCACCGGTGCCTTGCGCTTGGGGGCCGCCTCCTTCGTGACCTCGACGCCTTCTTTGCAATTTTCTTCGGGGCCTTCTTCGCCGCCGATTTCATCGTTTCCTGAGCGGCCGGCCGCTCGTAGCCCCACCCAACCCGCCACCTCGCGCCGGCGCGGTCGCCATCCTGCGGCTCTCGCTCAAATGCCTCACTGGCGACATGACCTTCACCAAGCTCGCCCCCGGCGCTGCGCTTCTTCCTGCGCGGCCAGCCGCACGAGGTGTTCGCGCTCTACGAGCTCATCTTCAACAACGCGCTCTCGGTGGCGCTCGCCAATTCCGCGGTCGACCCCAACCCGGTGATCCTGCCGGCGGAGTGCATCCGGCCGGTCGGCTTCGAGCGCAGCGAGGGCATGATGCCCTATCCCGCGCGCTCCTTCGTGGGCTACCGCCTCTTGACCGAGTACTTCGCCTTCCCGGAGAAGTTCCTCTTCTTCGACGTGACGAAGCTCTCCGGCAAGGTGCTGCTCGAGGCCGGCAACAAGCTCGAGATCTTCATCTACCTCAACCGCACCTCGGTCGACCTCGAGCGCGTCGTCAAGGACTCCTTTGCCCTCGGCTGCACGCCGGCGAGCAATCTCTTCCGCCAGCGCGCCGAGCCCATCCAGCTCACGCGCACGATCTCCGAGTACCGCGTGGTGCCGGATGCGCGCCAGCCGCGCGCCGAGGTCTACAGCGTCGACGAGGTCAAGGCGACCGGGCCCGACGGCAGCGAGACCGTCTTCCTCCCCTTCTACGCGGCCAAGCACGCGCGCGACCGCGAGGGCACGCGCAGCTATTGGTACCCGGCGCGCCGCGCGGCCGAGGGCAACGATCCCGGCACCGAGGTCTTCCTCTCCCTCGTCGATCTCGACTTCAACCCCTCGGTGCCGGCGGACTCGATCGTCTCCGTCGCGATCACGGCGCTCAACCGCGATCTG
>CAWCYS010000031.1:0-14504 GCA_963799715.1 Terriglobia bacterium
AATTCGCCGCGACAATCGCGAATCGCTGTCGAACCCGAAGAAGAAGTGATTGGCGAGGAGCAACATTCCGCCGGGAACCAAGAGCTGCGTAACTTGGCGAGAGATGCATTGCAGCGTTTCATCGGGGAGAGGAGACAAGTAGTACATGGTGTCGGCCAGAACAATCAAGTCAAACTGGCCGTCCGAGGCCGGATTTAGCGTGCGCAAGTCCGACTGGCGGAACTGGATGTTTGTAATGCCGGCGGACATAAGAGCGGCGCGCTCCGCGGCTTTCGCAGATACATCGACGCCGACTATCGTACCGACATGAGGCGCGAGGAAGCGTGTCAGCACTCCCAAGCCACATCCAATGTCGAGCGCCCGCCCAAACGGCCGCTGGGGAAGCATGCCCACCAGCCTCTGATACTTGAGCCGCTGGTACCGATAGCAGGAGGCGGAGGACAACCAGGGATCGCCCAAATTGTCGTAGAGCGCGTCGAAGACGTGCGGGCCGTGGTTCTCGCCTCGCAGCTTGCCGAGCATGGAGTCTGCCTGCGCGCTGCGAATCCAGAATGCAATGTCGCGAAGGGACATGAAAAACTTGCGGGGCGCCGCCGGCAGGCGTCTCTCACGCGCTGATTTCATCTCGATCCTTCTCTCTGACTCATGAAACGATTTGAACTAGTTCATTCGCCGGGGCCCGGTAGCGGTATAAATAGGCAGAAATAAGAATACGGATTCGGCAGCCTCTAGCTGGCAATCTGCCCGGGGATATTTACACCTTTAGTTTCTAACCGTCAAATATTGAACGTTTAGCCTAAGCTATGCGAAATGAGAGCGCCTGGCTTTGAGGGTCGTCCGATTCAATATTTGCGAGGAGAGCAGAGAGCACTGCAGCAGTTGATCGGCGTTAGTCCTGCCGGTGGATCATCCCCGGGATTTCCAGCGCAGGATTGGCTTGCGCGCGGCGGTCACTTCGTCGAGCCGGCCGACGCGCGTTGAGTGCGGCGCGGTCTTCACCAGTTCGGGATTCGTCGCGGCCTCTTCGGCGATCGAACGCATGGCCTCCACGAAGAGATCGCATTCTTCTTTCGATTCGGATTCCGTCGGCTCGATCATCAGCGCGCCGGGAACGATCAAAGGAAATGCGGTCGTGTACGGGTGAAAGCCGTAGTCAATCAGCCGTTTGGCAATATCCATTGTAGTCACGCCGTTCTTTTTTTGCCGCGCGTCGCTGAAAACTACCTCGTGCATCGAAGCTGACTTATACGGCAGCTCGTAGACGTCTTCGAGTTTGCGCCGGATATAATTCGCGTTGACCACGGCGTCTTCGGTCGCCTGGCGAATCCCGGGACCGTACGCGAGGATGTAGGCCAGGGCGCGCACCAATACGCCGAAGTTTCCACAGAAGGCGCGCACGCGTCCGATGGAAGTGTTGCGATGCACCTCCAGCACGGGGCGGCCATTTTTTTCGACGAGCACCGGCACAGGCAAGAACGGCCCCAGAATTTTCTTGACGACAACCGGCCCCGAGCCGGGTCCGCCGCCTCCGTGCGGCTGCGAAAACGTCTTGTGCAAATTCAAGTGCATCACGTCCACGCCGAAATCGCCGGGGCGAGAGATTCCTGCGAGCGCGTTCATATTTGCGCCGTCCATGTAGAGCAGCGCGCCGCGCTGGTGCAGGATCTGCGCGATTTCGCCGATGCGCGGCTCGAAGACGCCCAGCGTCGAGGGATTGGTGATCATCAACGCTGCGACGTCGTCGTCCACCTGAAGTTTGAGCGCCTCAACGTCGATCTGGCCCTTCGCGTCGCTGCGGATATTCTCGACTTCATATCCCGCGATGACCGCGGTCGCGGGGTTCGTGCCGTGCGCGGAATCCGGAATCAGTACTTTGCGCCGCGGATTGCCATGCGATTCCAGATACGCTCGAATCATCAGCAAGCCGGTGAGTTCGCCTTGCGCGCCCGCGGAAGGTTCGAGCGTGCAGGCGTCCATTCCGGTGATTTCGAGCAAGCAATTTTGCAGCGTGCGCATGATCTCGAGGCACCCGCGCGACACCGCCTGCGGCTGGAGCGGGTGTTCGGTGGCGATGCCGTCCAGCCGTGCGACAAATTCATTCACGCGCGGGTTGTACTTCATGGTGCAGGAGCCGAGCGGATACATTCCGAGATCGATCGAATAATTCCACGTGGAGAGGCGCGTGAAGTGGCGCAGCACTTCAACTTCGCTGACTTCGGGGAATCCTTCTACGGACTCGCGCGCATATTCTTCGCCGAGCGCAGCGCCCGGGTCCACGGCGGGGACATCAAGCGGCGGCAATTCCATTCCGCGCTTTCCCGGCGCCGACTTCTCGAAGATCAGCCCTTCGTTCTGGCTGACGTGGCGCCCCGCTTTTTTGATTCCGTCACTCATAAATTCGTGTTCACTCGCGCTCTGTCCATTGTCATCCCGAGCGCAGCTAGGGATCTCTCTGTGCTCCTGGTTCCAAGCGAAGAGAGATTCCTCGTCGCCCGCTGCGGGCTCCTCGGAATGACTCTTCGCGCCAGCCTCTCAACATGAAACTCCTAAATCGGCAGAGCCAGGGCGCGGCCCAGCGCTGCCGCAAGTCGCTCGATCTCGACGCGCGGAGTCGTCTCGGTGACGCAGACCAGCCCGCGCTTCGTCAGTTCCGGATACCACGGCCCAATCGGCAGCGGCCCGATGATTTTTTCGCGCAACAGCGCGTCGTTGACGATGCGCACGGAGCGGGGCAGCTCGATCACAAATTCATTGAAATAAGGCGCGGAGAAGGGAATTCGCACGCCGGGGACTCTCGCGAGTTCGGCGGCGGCGAATCGCGCCTTGGAAAGATTTTGCGCGGCGAGTTCGCGCAAACCTTGCTTGCCGAGCAAACAGAGATGGACGGTGGCCGCCAGCGCGCAGAGCGCCTGATTCGTGCAGATGTTCGAGGTCGCTTTCTCGCGGCGGATGTGCTGTTCGCGCGTTGCCAGCGTGAGCACGAATCCGCGCCGCCCCTGAGCGTCGGTGGTCTGTCCGGCCAAACGGCCCGGCATCTGGCGCACGAACTGTTCGCGCGTGGCGATCACCCCAGCGTACGGGCCGCCGTAACTCGGCGCCATTCCGAAGCTCTGCGTTTCCATCGCGACGATGTCCGCTTCGGCCGGCGGACGCACCGCGCCGAGCGAAACGGCCTCCGTCACGGCGACGATGAGCAGGGATTGCCGCGCGTGCGCGATTTCGGCGACCGCGGGGACTCTTTCGATCACGCCGAAGAAATTCGGCGATTGCACCACCACCGCTGCCGTTTCGTCGTTCACGGCGGCGGCGAGCGCCTTCGCGTCGAGCTGGCCCGATTCGGTGCAGCCGACTTCCTCGATGGCGAGGCCGAGATTTCGCGCGTACGTGGCAAGCACCTGGCGATATTCGGGATGCAGAGATCTCGCGACGACCACGCGATGCCGCCGCGTGAGCCGCTCGGCCATCAGCACGGCTTCGGTCGTCGCGGTGGATCCGTCCCACATCGAAGCGTTCGCCACTTCCTGGCCCGTCAGCTCGCAGATGAGAGTTTGAAACTCGAAGATGGCTTGCAGTGTGCCCTGACTGATTTCCGCCTGGTACGGCGTGTAGGAGGTAAGGAATTCGCCGCGCTGCAAGATCGTGTCGGTCACCACGGATCGCAAGTGGTTGTAAATGCCCGCGCCGAGAAAACTGGTGTAGCCGGAGGAATTTTCCGCCGCGCGCGCGCGAAACCACGCAATGATTTCAGCCTCCGACAGCGGCCCCGGCAGATTCAGCGGGCGCTGCAAGCGATATTCGGCGGGGACGGCGGCGAACAATTCATCTGCGGATTTTACGCCGATGGCCGCGAGCATGGCCTCGCGTTCCGAAGGGCTTTTGGGGAGGTAACGCATCAGGCCGGGTGTCCCTTTTCCGCTTCCGCGACGAATTTCTCGTAAGCGGCGGCGTCGAGGAGCGCGGCCAGCTCATCGGGATTCGAGAGTTTCACTTTGATGAGCCAGGCGACGCCGTGCGGATCCTCGTTTACTTTTTCCGGTGCGCTCGCCAGGGCCGGATTCACTTCGGTGACTTCGCCCGAGACGGGCGCAAAGATCTCGCTGACGGCCTTCACGGATTCGACGGTGCCGAGCGGCTGCCCCGCGGTAACGCGCGCGCCCACTTTCGGCAGCTCGACAAACACAACGTCGCCCAGTTCGCTCTGAGCGTAGTTCGTGATTCCGATCGTTGCCGAGCCGCTGGCAGCGTCCACCCATTCGTGGTCTTTCGTGTAGCGGTAGTTGGTTGGATACATCGTCGCTCCTCAAAGTGTGCGCGAGAACCCCTCAGAATGCACCTCAGCGGCTAAAGCCGCCATGATTCCGCCGCACTTACGGCACGACTGAAGTCGTGCCCTGACACTGCACGACGCAGGTCGTGCCCTGACACCATCTCATCGTACCCACTCACATTGCTCAGCTTTGCGCTGGGCGTTTGTAAAACGGCATATGGACCACGCGCGCCTTGGCCTGGCTTGCGCGGATCCCGATCTCGAACTCCGTGCCCACCGCGCTCGCGCTAAAGGGAACGTAGGCCATGCCGATATTTTTCTTCAGGAAGGGCGCGGGCGAGCCGCTCGTTACGCGGCCGATCTCGGCGCCGGCTTGCGACACCGTGGAGCCGTCGCGCGCGATCAAGCGGTCCTGCATCTCAAAGCCCACAAGAATGCGATCGAGTCCGCGAGACATTTGGCGCGCCAGTGCGACGCGACCCAGAAAATCGCCCTTGGCCATTTTACAAATCCAGCCGAGATTCGCGTCCCACACCGTCGTCGTCTCGTCGAGTTCGTGGCCATAGAGGCACATGCCCGCTTCAAGCCGCAGCGTGTTGCGCGCGCCGAGTCCGCAGGGCAGCATGCCGGCATTGCGGCCCGCGTCGAGCAGCGCGTCCCAGAGTTTCTCGGCATGTTCGGGCGCAAAATAAATCTCAAAACCGTCTTCTCCGGTGTAGCCGGTGCGCGCGATCAGGCAGTCGACGCCATCCACCTCACCGAACGTGAAGTGGAAATAGCGCATCGGCTCCAGCGCGACACGGGTGAACTTCTGCAGGATCGCCAGCGCACGCGGCCCCTGGATCGCAAGCTGCGAATAGCGTTCGCCGGTATTCTCAACGCTTGCGCCGAAGAGATTTCCCCTGCGAATGTACTCGAAGTCGGTGTCCTGATTGCCGGCGTTCACGCACAGCAGGTAATGCGTGTCCGAGATTTTGTGGACCAGGATATCGTCCACAAAGGTTCCGCGATCGGTCATCAGGCCGGAATATTGAGCCTGCCCGATCGCCAGGCGGGAAGCGTCATTGCAGGTGACGTACTGCACCAGAGCGAGCGCGGATTCGCCGCGAATTTCAATCTCGCCCATGTGGCTGACGTCAAAAAGTCCGGCGGCCGTGCGCGTCGCCAAATGCTCGGCGATGATGCCGGAGTATTCCACCGGCATGTCCCATCCGCTGAACGGCACCATTTTCGCGCCGAGATGGCGGTGGGCGGAATTCAAAGCTGTTCTGCGAAGTTGAATGGTGGGTGGCGCAGTCACGCACGTGGCTCGAAAATCCGCTTCCAAATCGAAGCTAGCACGCGCCTCAAACGAGTGTCAAGGCAGCCTCGGGATCCAGCTGGGCTGGAGCCGATGGTGTGAAACGAGCGCCGCCGCGAACTCTGATTGCGCGGAGGGCACAGGCGCCGCGCGCGCCTTGCCGTGCGTCGCCTCGAAGATTATATTGAGGTGGGGTGCAGCGATGTCGACCACCGTGGTTTGTTCGGCCTGCGACCAACCGGAAGAGAAGTGCACCTGCGACCGATTCTGTTGCTACTGCCAGGGGCAATACAACATTCGTCTGTGCGTGGACGGGCTGTATTACTGTCCGGATTGCCGCGAAGCGTGCGATATGCCGCTTGCGAACAAGGAAACCGATGGCGCCTGAAGGTTCCGTCGTTCATTTGCACCTCACCGGGGATCACCGATTCGCGGCAGCTGTGGCCGGGGCCGTGGAGAATTGCGCGGGGCAGGCGGGCTTGGACGCCGCCGATGGAGCGAGTTTGGCCGCTGCGGCGCAAGCGGTGTGCAAGAGCGCGGTGGATCAGGTGGCGAACGAGAAATCCCCGGTGGATGTGACGATCGAGTGTCTGGCGGACCGCGTCGTGATTAAGATCGAACACGCGGGGGATACGCCGGCGATTGGACTGGATTCCTTCGCGTCCAGCACGCCGGAGCCCGGCAGCCCGCCGGGCGGCGCGGAGCTGCTTCGCGACGTCGATCGAATCGAATTCAACGCGCAGGACGGGCTGGCGCGCACCACGCTTGTGAAATTCCTGCCAAAGAAAGCCACCGCAAGCTAACTCAACTACATCTTCAGCGCAAACGTATTTCGCCGGATCAGTGAAGCCATTTGATCGTCGGTCAGAGAGATGCGGATATCCAGCCGGTCGCCGCTGGGCGCGACGGTGGCCTGATCGAGCAATTGGGCCAGGTCCGGGTTCGTCGATTGCGCCTGGTACTTCTGATACATCAAACCCGCTTGCAGCAATGCGGCGAGCGTATTCGCCGCGTCCGTCGTTGCGCACACTGCCTGGAAATGCGCGTTCACGCCGGTTCCGACATCGAAATTGATGATCATGGACTTCATCGTGGACAGCAGGGGCAAGGCCTGCGGGAACTGCGCAGCCGCCGGCGCGAGTTGCTGCATCGCAAGGCGCGTATAGGCGGGGTCGAGCACGGCCCACACCACGCCGCTGCCGTTCGCCTCGTTGATCAGGGGAGCCAATTCCGCGTTCGACATGATTCCTTGCTCTTCGCCGTAGCGCACAGCAATGAGATGCTCGAGCTCCTGCCGCTGTCCGAACGCGGCGGTATTGGCGTCAATGAAACAGAAAAAGAGATCGCCCGAGCCGCTGCCTCCGCCGATGGGATAGAGCGAAAAGGTCCGCACCTTCACGGGCGTGAGTTTCTTGGAGTTGAAATAGGCTTCCGTGGAATCCGGTTCAAACTGCCCAAGCGCGATTCCCACGACGTCTTCGCTCGTCGGAACGGAAGCGGCTGTGGCGTTGGCGGGCAAATTGGGAATAAGCGCCCAGGCCAACTCCTGAACTTTCGTGTTGGGGTCCACGCCCGCAGCGGCAAGGAATTGCTCGAACTGCTTGAAGCGCGCCGGCAGCATCTGCTCCTTCAATTGCGGAAACCAAGAGTACTGGCGCGCTTGGGCGAGATTGGCGTAAGCGAATTCCCCCGCGTCCTTCGGGAACATGGCAATGATGTCGTTGTTCACCGGGCTGGCGTGGCCGGCCGCTGCGAAGAAAAGCGCGGCCAGAGTAATTGCCAGCGCACGAAAGATTTTCCGTCTCATCGAATTCCTCCCGTCGGGGCCCCGGATTCTTCGGGGATGCTTGCTGCTGAATATTTAGAAATCTGCGATTCCAGTGCCGCCACTTTGCGGCGCATGCGGCCGGTGTACTCGCCATCGGTGATCGAGACCAGATTGATCGCCACGTTCTCCAGAGCGCCGCGCGCGGACGCAAGTGCCATCGCGCGGGCTACGCGAAGGTCTGAGATCATAGACGTCGCGGTGATCGATTCGAGTTGTACGAGCCGTTCGTAGAGCGCAAGGGCCGCCTCGGCCACTTCGAGGGGAACTTCGGCCGCGCCGCGCGTCGCCGCCTGCACTGCGGATTCCCGGTGGGCTTGCTCCTCGCTTGTGTCTTTCGGGAGTTTGGAAGCGGCAATGATGGCGTCGTAGGAGTTCGCGTCGCGATCGATCGCCGAAGCGAGACGCGCGCCGGCCGCGCGAAGCTCGGTGACGGCTTCGCCGAGCGCATCCACGTTGGCTGCGAGGGATTTCTTCTTGCGCGAGAGACCCGCCACCATCTCGCCCAGACTGGCTGCCAGCGCTCCGGCGAGCGCAGCCACCGAGCCCCCGCCCGGCGTCGGCGACGGCGCCGCGACGGCATCGAGCAGCGGTTGCGCGAGACGCGCCAGTTTGCCCGCGGAGGCTTGCTCCGCGAGTGGCGCGCCGGACAAAGCCGCAGCGAGCCGATTCTCCAGGACTTGCGCGGGCGAAAATCCTTCCAGTTGTAGAAAATGCTCCGACGCCAGTTCGATCGCTTTCTTCGGGATCAAACCCACGATCTCGCTGCCCACGATGTGGCAGCCGTAGCGCGCGGCTTCGCTTCGCACCAACTCGAAGACGCGGTGCATCGGCGTTTGCTCGAAATCCGTGAGATTCATCGAGACCTGCGCCACGCCGCGCGCCTGCAAATCCACGCCCATGGCTTTCACGTAGCGCAGGCCGCCGCTCGAAAAGCGAATCGCGCGG
The DNA here is from genome assembly GCA_963799715.1 of Terriglobia bacterium. Classification (GTDB taxonomy): domain Bacteria; phylum Acidobacteriota; class Terriglobia; order Acidiferrales; family UBA7541; genus DASPOJ01. The sequence goes on from CAWCYS010000031.1 coordinate 8,341, forward strand.
GCGATTTTGTCGGCGATGGATTTGTCCGGCGTATCCAGATTGATGTTGTAGGCGATCAGGAATTTTCTCGCGCCGACGACCACGGCTCCGGCGGTCGGGTGCAGGCGGGGCTCGCCAACATCGGGCGCGCGATCGGGATTACGCATGACCTCTTCGCGCACGCCCTCGAATTGGCCTTTGCGGACGCTTTCGAGATTGGTGCGCTCCGGACGAATCGCCGCGGCTTCGTAGAAATAGACCGGCACGCGATAGCGCTCCCAAATTTCGCGGCCCACGCGGCGCGCGAGCGCCACGCAATCCTCAAGCGAGAATCCTTCGAGGGGGATAAACGGCACCACGTCGGCGGCGCCAAGCCGCGGATGCGCGCCGGTGTGGCGGTTCAGGTCAATCAACTCGGCGGCTTTCCCCACGCCGCGCATGGCCGCCTCGGCGACCGCTTCGGGATCGCCCGCCAAAGTGACCACCGAACGATTGTGGTCGGCATCGCTTTCGCGGTCGAGCACGTAAACGCCCGGCACCGCGCTCATCGCTGCGACGAGCGCGTCCACTTTGGACGCATCGCGGCCCTCGGAAAAATTCGGCACGCATTCGATGAGGCGTTTCATGGAGCGAGCGGTTCGGCGTCCGCTGCGAGAGACGAATGAATCACGTTCCCCTGTTTGAGAGTCAGGCAGCAGCGGTTGACACCGAAATAGTACGGAATCTCGCGATAGTCGGCCACATCGAAGACGGCGGCGTCGGCGTACTTGCCAACTTCAAGCGAGCCGATGCGCGTGTGGCGGCGCAGCGAGTACGCGGGATTGATCGTGGCGGCGGCAATGGCTTCGGCGGGAGTCATGCGCATCTGGGCGCAGGCAATCGAGAGAATCATCGGCAGGCTGAGCGTCGGGCTGGTGCCGGGATTGTAGTCGGTGGCGAGCGCGACCGCCGCGCCCGCCGCGATCAACGCGCGCGCGGGAGCGTAGTCCCTCGCGCCGAGATGAAACTCGCAGCCGGGAAGCAGCGTCGCGACGACGCCTGATTTCGCAAGCGCGCGGATGTCGCCACGCGTAATGTGTTCGAGGTGATCCGCGCTGGCGGCGCCGACCTCCACTGCCAGGCGCGCGCCGCCCGCGCGAGACAACTGCCCAGCGTGAATGCGCGGTGTCAAACCGCATTCGCGGCCCACATTGAGAATGCGCCGTGCCTGCCTCGCGTTGAAGGCGCCGCGATCGCAATAAACGTCGCAGTACTCCGCGAGGCCTTCGAGCGCCACCTGCGGAATGAGCAGACGCGTCAGAAAATCCAGGTAGTCATTGGCGCGGCCGCGAAATTCCGGCGGAACGACGTGCGCGCCGAGAAATGTGGAAACGATGTCGAGCGGCTGCTCGTGGTGCAATTCGCGCAAAAGGCGCAGCATCTTCAATTCGGCGAGGGCGTCGAGGCCGTAGCCGCTCTTGGCCTCGATGGTGGTGGTGCCGTGCGCCGCAAATCGCGCTAGGTCCGCCCGTGCGCGCTTCTTCAGCGCGCTGACGGGCGCATCGCGAAGCGCTCGAACGCTCGATAGGATGCCGCCGCCCGCGCGGGCAATTTGCTCGTAGGTCTTGCCTTCGATGCGCGCGGCGTAGTCTTCCACGCGGCTGCGGGCGAAAATCAAGTGGGTGTGGGAATCCACTAGGCCGGGGAGAACGGCGCGGCCGCCGAGGTCGAGACGCTTGGCGCGGCGCGCTTCCACGGCGCGCTCGATCGCGCGCCGCGGACCAACCGCGAGAATCACGCCGTCGCGGACCAGCAGCGCGCCGTCCGATATGATCTGAGGGTCTTGCAGCGCACGGCCGCGCCGGGGGACGGGTCCGCGCAGCGTCAGCAATTGCGAACAGCCCGTGATGAGCAGCAAGCGGGGCATTCTCGCCGCCATTATGGCCTCATTTCGAGGGCGCGTCCGATTCGATTAAGCGCTCGCCGCTTGGCCTTTGAACGCGGGGACGAAGACTTCGGCGACAAACGTCTCGAACGAAGTCGGAGTGGTGTTGAGCGCCGTGCGCGGCTCCTGGGGTTTCAAACGACCGTCGTTCGTGGCCTCGGCTAATTCCGTAAGGCCGTCCGCCACGCTCGCCGAAATTCCCAACTGGCCGAGCGCGCCCTTGAAAATGAACGCTGGAATCTGGGAATAGGAAAGATTCGGCTTGCCGATCGCGACGCCGATAATTTTCGCGGCTTCGTCCAAGGATAGTTCGCGCTGGCCGAGCAACTCGCGCGTCGAACTGCCGCTAAAGTCGCGGCGTTCCAGCGCGTCCGCCGCGGCGGCGCCGATGTCGCGCGTGGCGATCATGGCGACCGGCAAATCTCCCTTTTGCACGCCGCCCATCATGTTCATTTTTTGAATCACCGGAACCTGCGCCAGGGTGTTCTCCATGAAAAATGTGGGGCGAAGAAAGAGCACGTTTAGCCCGGGAATGGCATTGAATTTGGCTTCCATGCGGCGCAATCCCAACACAGGGCCGGTGCGGTCCGGCAAATGCGCGCCGACGCTCGAAAGCGCCACCACGTGCTTGACGCCGGAATCGCGAATGGCCGCGGTGAGCGCGTCCGTGATGCGATTCTGGTAGGCCGTAAAGTCGGGCTCCGAAGGGCTCATCGGAATCATGGCGTAGACGGCGTCTGCGCCGGTGAATGCGTGTGTCAGCGAGGCGGCGTCGCCCGCGTCGCATACGAAGGGTTCCGCGCCATTCGCCGCGAACGCGGCCAGTTTTTCAGCGCTTCTCCCAAGAACGCGTACCTTTTGGCCGTGCTCGAGAAGATTCTCGACAGCAGGGCGAGCGGTGCGGCCGGTGGCTCCAGTGATGACAATCATGATCCCCCCTATGTGCCGTGCGGCAGTGGCAGGTAGCCTAAGCCTACTAAATAGTTTTGCAGAAGGTGAAGGATTAGTGCGAACGCGACGAATCCCAATATGAAACCAACCATACGTCTGTCGTGGCTCGTCACCTGATCGCTCTTAGATAGAAACGTATACCAGTAGAGCCACAGGCCTGCTCCGACTCCAACTACAGCTTCGTAGATCTGGACCCAACCCGTCGACCAGCGGGCCCCTGAATAAAATACACTCGAATTGAGATGATTCCACGTGTCATGCCAGCGTGCGACGTGAGGTGGGACATAGAAAACCAAAGCGAAGATCAATACATATACGCGCAACCAGCGGCTCGTGGGATATGAGCTCATTTTCAAAACATCACGCTTCCTGCGTTTGCTAATCCATCGGTAGCCTCATCCTAGACTTCCGCGCGAACTCGATCGCTTCCGGGTAGCCGGCATCCGCATGGCGCGCGACCCCGATACCGGGATCGTTCGTCAGCACGCGTTCGATGCGCGCGGCCATTTCCGGCGTGCCGTCCGCCACGGTCACTTGACCGGCGTGCTGCGAATAGCCGATGCCCACGCCGCCGCCATTGTGAATCGAGACCCACGACGCGCCGCTCGCGGTATTCAGCAGGGCATTGAGCAGCGGCCAATCGGCCACGGCGTCCGAACCGTCGAGCATCTTCTCTGTCTCGCGATAAGGGGAGGCCACCGAGCCGCAATCAAGGTGATCGCGGCCGATTACGATCGGCGCTTTCAATTCGCCGCGCGCCACCAGATCGTTCATCGCCAGGCCAAATTTCTCGCGCTCGCCGTAACCCAGCCAGCAAATGCGCGCCGGCAAACCTTGAAAGCGCACGCGCTTCTCCGCCAGCCGGATCCAGCGCGAAAGAATTTCGTCGTGAGGAAATAGTTCGAGCACAAGCCGGTCCGTGCGATGGATGTCGGCGGCTTCGCCGGATAGCGCCACCCAGCGGAACGGCCCGCGCCCTTCGCAAAACAGCGGGCGAATGTACTCCGGCACGAATCCTGGAATCGAATAGGCGTCCGCGACGCCCTGCTGAAAGGCGAAGGTGCGAATGTTGTTGCCGTAATCGAATGCAATCGCGCCAAGCTTTTGCAAGTCCAGCATCCCGCGAACATGTTCGGCGATCGAATCGAGCGCGCGGCGGCGATAATCGTCGGGAGCGCTCCGGCTCAATTCCTCGGCCTTTTCGACCGCAACGCCGCGCGGGTAGTAGCCGTTCAACGGATCGTGCGCCGAGGTCTGGTCGGTGAGCAGATCGGGAACAACGCCGCGGCGCGCCAACTCCGGAATAATGTCTGCGCAATTGCCGATCAATCCGACTGAGGACGCTTCGCGCTTGCGCACCGCATTTTTCAAAATGCGCAGGGCCTCGTCGAGCGAGTTCACCATCACGTCGCAATAGCCGGTTTTGACGCGCCGCTTGATACGTTCGGGATCGACGTCAATTCCGAGAAATGCCGCGCCGTTCAGCGTCGCCGCGAGGGGTTGCGCGCCACCCATCCCGCCCATGCCGCCGCTCACCACCAACTTGCCGGCGAGATCGCCGCCAAAATGTTTTCGCGCGGCCGCGGCAAACGTCTCGTAGGTGCCTTGCAGAATCCCCTGCGTGCCGATGTAAATCCAGCTTCCGGCGGTCATCTGGCCGTACATCATCAGGCCCGCGCGATCGAGTTCGCCGAATTGCTCCCAGTTATTCCAGTGGCCGACGAGATTGGAATTCGCAATCAGCACGCGCGGGGCATAACTGTGAGTGCGGAAAATGCCGACGGGCTTGCCCGATTGCACCAGCAGCGTTTCGTCGTTCTCCAGTCCGCGCAGGGAATCGACAATCGCCTGGAAGCAGGCCCAATTGCGCGCCGCCTTGCCCGTGCCGCCGTAGACGATTAGGTCTCTCGGCCGCTCGGCGACCTCCGGATCGAGATTATTCATCAGCATCCGAAGCGCGGCCTCTTGCTGCCAGCCTTTGCAGGAAAGTGCCGAGCCGCGCGGCGCACGCACCGGGCGGTAACCGGACAGCGTATCGGCGGGCTGTTTAGCCATTGGGTGAGTTCCTGGCGAAATACTAGCGCAGCCGCGAACGCTTGGATAGCCCGGCGATACGAGCTCCGAGTAGGCTGATTGCATTGCGCCCAGCGGCGTTCCTCCTGTAAAGTTCCTACACAGGTATGCCGTATCCGACCCTTCCACGCAGATTCCTCGATGCCGTGGACAAGTTCCACTCGCCGCGCGCGCAGATGTACCGCACAGCGGACGGCTGGCAAGAAATATCCGCCCACGAGATGTTTCGCCGCGTCGCGGCGCTCTCGGCCGGCCTCGAACAGTTGGGCATTAAGCCTGGCGATCGCGTAGGGCTATTTGCCTCGAACCGTCCCGAATGGCACATCGCCGATCTCGCCATCCTTGGCTTGGGCGCCGCCGACGTGCCGGTCTATTTCGGCGAATCCACCGAGCGGATGATTTACATCCTGAATCATTCCGGCGCGCGCGCCGTGTTCGCCGCGGGAGCGGAACAAGTCCGCCGGCTGCTGCAATGCCGCGAGCACTTGCCCGCCGTCGAGAAATTCATTTGCGTGGAAGCGCCGCCAGAGGCGAGCGACGGCGTGGTGCACTACGAGTACTTTATCGCGGATACCGGCGAACTGGAATTACAGGCCTATCGCCGCCGCGTCGACGATGTGAAACCCGAGCAACTGGCGACCATCATCTACACTTCCGGAACTACGGGCGAGCCCAAAGGCGTAATGCTCACGCACGATAATATCAGCTCCAACGTGCAGGACGGCTTCGACCTGGCCTCCTTGAACTCCGAAAAAGACCGAGCCGTCTCGTTCTTGCCGCTGGCCCACGTGTACGAGCGCGTCGCCGACTACGATTTCCTTTCCGCCGGCGTTCCCATCGCCTACGTGGAAGACATCACCCAAGTCGTGCAGGCGCTCGTCGAAATCCGGCCCACCGTGATAGCCGCCGTGCCGCGATTTTTCGAGAAGTTGTACAGCCGAATCCTGGAACAGGGCCACGCGTGCCAAGGATTCAAGAGAAAGCTTTTCAATTGGTCGCTCGCGGTCGCCAGGGAGGCGGTGCCGTGGCGAGCGTATCGCGAGGCCGCTCCGTTCAAATTGCAGATGCGTTGGGCGCTCGCGAATTTCCTGATCTACGGAAAGATTCGCGCCGGCGTGGGGGGCTGCCTTCGCCTTGTTTTTTCGGGAGGCGCGCCGCTCTCGAAGGAACTAACGGAAATTCTCTGGGCGTTTGGGCTGCCTGTTTATCAGGGCTACGGCCTCACCGAGACCTCGCC
>CAWCYS010000032.1:0-9596 GCA_963799715.1 Terriglobia bacterium
AGGGGATCGCTCAACCTCTAAGGATATCGAGCAAACCGGAGCTAGAACACTCGGAGAGTTCTCTCGCGATCGTCACCGTCCCAGAGGAGAATCCGCTGCCGCTGGACGGCGCGCACCATGTACGAGAGCGAGTTCAATAGGATTTGGGACTGCCAGGCGACTCACGACCCAGCCGTTCTTACTGATGCACGAAAGAAGATTCTCTTCCAAGCCATATTTTACCAGCGGCCCCTGTGGCTTGACCCGAACATGATTGGAAAATGCGAGCTCGAAGCCGACGAACTTCGCGCCCCCGCCTACTTGCTTGCCTCACAGCGCTTCCGCCTCCTTGGAGGCGTCAACAACCTCAGAATTCTCCCCCCCGGCGAGACGGAGTGCTCATTGACCGAAGCCGACCGCGCCAAGCTGATCGAGCAACTTGAAAACGATGGCGATCTCACGTTCAAACAGGTGCGCAAGTCGCTCAACCTTGAAAAAAGCTACCTCTTTAACCTTGAGCGCGGCGGCGAAGAGCGGCTACTTGGAAACCGGACCAATGCGAAATTCCGTAAGGCCCTCGGCGGACGCTGGCTGGAAATGACGGGCGAGGAACGCGCTGCGGTCGTCGAGTACGTGCATGCTTTCGAGAAACCTGACAAATTGAAAGCCGCCGCGCAGAGAAAGTGGAATCTCGGGGACGCGGAGGCCGAAGCACTCGCTTCCATCTCGCTTGAGCCTGACTATCTGAACTTTTCGCGCAAGGCGATCGAGAAGCTCCTGCCGCTTCTGGAAACTGGAGCTCCTGCCGCCACGGCGCGAAAAGAGGCCTACCCCGAATCCTCCCGCGCCTCAGCGGCTTCGGAATTTCTGTCGCCGGTGTCGGACTTCGCCGAAATCCGCAACCCCGCCGTCACGCGCAGCCTCACGGAACTCCGCAAGGTCGTAAACGCAATCCTTCGCGAGCACGGCAAGCCCGCCGAAATCCACATCGAGCTCGCGCGCGAACTAAAAAAGCCGAAATGGGCGCGCGAGGCTTCCACGAAAAAAAACCGCGAGAATCAAAAGGCCCGGTCGGAAGCCGCAAGAAGGATTATCTCCGAAGCCGGCATCCCGAGTCCCGCGCGGAACGACATTCGAAAATACTTGCTGGCCGAGGAGTGCCATTGGGAATGTCCCTATACGGGCCGCACCATTTCCATGCGCTCGCTTTTCTCCGAGCCGCAGTTCGACATCGAACACATTCTTCCGTTCAGCCGATCACTCGACGATTCGTTTTTCAATGTGACCCTGTGCGCGATCGAGGAGAATCGAAACCGTAAAGGAAACAAGACTCCTTATGAGGCCTATTCGGGGGACACGGACAATTACGGGCGAGTTCTGGAGCGAGTCAGCCGATTCATTGGGGACCGCTCGTCCGCGGCCGAAAAATTAAGGCGTTTCAAGATGACGCCGGACGAGGTCGAAGCGCGACTCGCGGACTTCACCGCCCGTCAGCTTGGCGACACGGCGTACGCGTCCAGCCTCGCGGGCAAAGTATTTGGGATCGCTGTACGGCGGAATGGTGGATGCCGGAGGGGCGCGGCGCGTGCAGACTACGTCCGGCCAAGTGACCGCGCACCTCCGCAGCGAATGGAGACTCAATGCGATCCTTGGCGACGGCCCGACCACTAACGGCGGCGACAAAAAGAAATCGCGCGACGACCATCGTCACCACGCGGTGGATGCCATTGCGATTGCCCTCACCGACGCCGGAACCGTAAGAATGCTCAGCGACGCCGCTCGGCGCGCGCCGAGCGAACGTCGCCGCCGCTTTGCCTCGATCCCCGGCCCTTGGCCCGGGTTCGTTGATTCCGTCCGCGGACAAATTGAAAAAATCACGTGTCCCATCGCGTGTCGAAAAAAGTCAGCGGCGCATTGCACAAGGATACGATCTATTCGGCCAAGGACGGGGCAGTGGCCCGAAACGTCACCGAGTTCCCCTAGCCTCGCTCAGCGAAAGAGATGTCCTGAGCGATGAAGTAATCGTGGACGACGCCGTTCGAATGCTCGCGCAGAAGAAACTTGCGTCTCTCGGGGGCGGCGATCCCGAAAGAGCATTCAGCCTCCCTGAGAATCTTCCATGCTTCCAAACTAGCGACGGGCGAAGGATTCCGATTAAGAGGGTTCGCATCTCTGAGACGGTCAAGGCCCGGGGAATTGGCGCGGGCTACCGCCGGCGCTTGGTCAAACCGGGTGGCAACCACCATGTCGAGATCTTTGGCATGCGGGGCTCGGGTGGCCAGGACCAAAGGTGGGAAACCCTGGGCGTCGTGACAATGATGGAGGCGTACGAAAGGCTAAGGGAGGACCCCGCGCGGTTAGTCCAGAGAGTGTCTGAGCCGGGATGGGAATTCCGTTTCTCCCTGGCGCCCGGCGACACGGTCGAGTGCGACAGCGCCGACGGCGCTCGGTGCCTGCTCAAGGTTAGAGCCATAAGCGAAGAAGAAAAGAGCGGGGCAATCAAGATCGAGATGGTCCACGTTAACCAGGCCGGGGACAAGAAGGATGTTAAGAAATCAAGGCAATGGATCACGAAGTCTCCCAACGAACTTCGCAAGTGGCGCACTCTAAAGGTTTCTGTCAGCCCGCTAGGGAATGTGTGCTACGCATATGATTGATCGGGTTCTCGATCTTTCCGACCGCCCCGCGCGCCTCAGCTGTGCGGAATTCCCTGCTGATCGTGCAACTTGCGCCTCTCAAACCCGCCGCGCCGGTCCAGGAGCCGTCAGGTACGGGAGGGAGGCGGAGACCTATCGCTGCGAACATCGTGCCGACCCGGACGAGGTTACGATTCCGCTGGGCGACATCGCGGTGCTGATCGTTTCGCACCCGCAGGTGGCCTATTCCCAGGCCGTGCTCGCGGGTCTTGCGACCTCCGGCGCAATTTTCGTTTCTTGCAACGAGAAACACATGCCGGTTTCGATGATGCTTCCGCTTGTCTGCCACTCGCTGCAGACGGAGCGATTTGCGGCGCAAGCAGCGTTATCGCTTCCCGCGAAGAAGCGCATCTGGCAGCAGATCGTGCGCGCGAAAATCCGGGCCCAGGCGCAACTGCTTGAGGAAAAGTCGGGAAGCGATGACGGGCTCCGCGCATACGCGGGGCGCGTGCGTTCCGGCGACGCCGGGAATCTGGAAGCCCAGGCCGCAAGAATTTATTGGCAGAAACTTTTTGCGGACGCTGGCTTCCGACGGGACCCGGATGGCGATGGCCTGAATGCCGTCCTGAATTATGGGTATGCCATTCTCCGCGCTGTTGTGGCGCGCAGCCTCTGTGGTGCGGGGCTGCATCCCTCGCTCGGGGTCCACCACCACAATCGCTACGACCCCTTTTGTCTGGCCGACGACCTGATGGAGCCGTTCCGGCCAATCGTGGACCGCGAGGCAGCTAACCTGAATGCCGCATGCGGGGCCGGTCTGCGTCTGGACAAGGAGTCCAAGGGCGCGCTTCTGCAATCGCTGCTCGGGCGGTTCGAAGCTGGGGGTGAGTCTCGGACTCTATTTGATTGGGCCGTCCGGGCGGCCTCCAGCCTGGCGGAGGCGATCGAGCAAGGAGCTGAAAAGTCGCAGCCTGTCCGACTGAGTTTGGAAAATCCGCGCCCGCAATCCGCCGAATTCTAATGCCTCGACAAAAATTCTCGCTCTCGGGATACAAAGCTATGTGGCTATTTGCGATGTTCGATCTGCCGGTGGACAAGCCGGAGCTTCGCCGCGAGTACTCGCAGTTTCGAGCCTCGCTGCTGAAATACGGGTTCACGATGCTGCAGTACTCGGTTTACGTGCATTACGCGGTGAGCGAGGAGGCGGAAGAGGCTTACCGAAAGAAAGTCTTCGCCGATTTGCCCAGCCACGGGCAGGTGCGATTGCTTTCGGTCACTGATCGGCAGTTTGAAAAGATGGAAGTTTACGTCGGAAAAAAGCGAGAGAGGACGGAAGACCCGCCGCATCAGCTAATGCTTTTTTGAACTGGGAAGAGAGATATCCCCCCGGAAATCAGCTAGTTCCGGGGGGGTGTAGTGTATCTCAGCAGCGGTTCCCGGCAAACCATAGCAGCGTTCGTGCGCAGTCGAGCTTGACGATCGAGTGTATCTCAGCAGCGGTTCCCGGCAAACCATAGCTGCGCTGTCTGACTTTGCCAAGTGTATCTCAGCAGCGGTTCCCGGCAAACCATAGCACCATATCTCGACGGCCGCGCGTTCGTTCAAGTGTATCTCAGCAGCGGTTCCCGGCAAACCATAGCCCGGTGCGCATCATCCCGACGCCTCCGGGCAGTGTATCTCAGCAGCGGTTCCCGGCAAACCATAGCAGACTTTCCGCCGGAGATGTACGCGGCTCAAGTGTATCTCAGCAGCGGTTCCCGGCAAACCATAGCGCCCTTTACTGCGGGGCCACAACGGGCGCAAGTGTATCTCAGCAGCGGTTCCCGGCAAACCATAGCGGGATGTGGAAGATGTACCCGATCATCCAGAGTGTATCTCAGCAGCGGTTCCCGGCAAACCATAGCCCGCTTGTGAGCGCGTCTTTCACGGATTCAAGTGTATCTCAGCAGCGGTTCCCGGCAAACCATAGCAAAAAACAATCGCGCAGTTGCGGGCGGAAAGTGTATCTCAGCAGCGGTTCCCGGCAAACCATAGCTTCGGGCGGCGGGGCGTGCTCGTCGCAGGCAGTGTATCTCAGCAGCGGTTCCCGGCAAACCATAGCAGGAATTGCTGCAGGCCGGCGATCGAACCGAGTGTATCTCAGCAGCGGTTCCCGGCAAACCATAGCATGCCTTTGAGAACGGCGTCTCGTATGTGGAGTGTATCTCAGCAGCGGTTCCCGGCAAACCATAGCGGGATTTCTTTCCTCATTTACAGGTCCAGGAAAAAATAGGACTGCTCCGTGGCGGCAGTTGTGGCAAGCACTTGCGGAATTCAAGCAACCCGATTTCGTGAGGCAGCGGCAGGCGGGCTAAGCGACGGTGTGGGGCAGCGACTGGAACTCTACAGGCGCGAGCCTACACTCGCTTGCGGAGAAATTCAAAAACGACGTAGCCGATCATTCCGGAAATCACGGCGATGGCGAAATTCGTGGTGGTGAAAATATCGTGGATGGCGAACGCGAAAGTCTTTCCCTGAGAATTCGCATGCTCGAATTCGCCCATCAGAAGGTTGGAATAAAACAGGAAGACGATAAAACCGACCTCGACCAGCGCCCTCCATATCGGGGCGATTTTTCTGGACCCGTCGGGATTCGTCGCCATCCGCTCACTATAGCAAGAAATCATTTGCGCACGCGGATTTTGGTGGCACAGGCACTCTTGCCTGTGCGGGGTACTCGTTGCCTGGAACCAAGAGAAGGCCGGGCGGAGGCAAGCTCCGCCCCTACAACTGCAAGAACCACTCGCCCGGTCGCGCGCGGTGATCGGCAGCGAGCGACGAAGGCGAGTATGAACTGGAACCATTCGCCGCCGCCGCGCGTCCAGTGAGAGTACCCACTCGGTTTGCCCGCGCAAGTTCGCGCGGCATCCGGGAAGCGCTCCCTGGGAGCTCAGGAGGAATTCCGTGAAGAAAACCGCCATCGCAGTTGCTGTCGCTACTTTCTTTCGCAATCGTCTGCGGTCTCGCTCTTGCGGCCGACGATCAGCCGGCAAATGTTACCGGCACCTGGAACCTAACTTTTGAAGGCAGAAATGGCACCGTCACCCAAACGCTCCAACTGACGCAGGACGCCGCCGGAAAACTCACCGGCACGCTCACCTCGCAGCGCGGCGATTCTCCCGTCGAAGGCGCCGTCACCGGCAACGCGATCGACTTCACCGTGAAGCGTTCCACACCCAACGGCGATTTCACCATCGAGTACACGGGCACGGTCAGCGGCGATTCCATGAAAGGTTCCTTCAAAATGGGTGATAATACGCGCGACTGGACGGCCACCCGGCAGAAGTAGCGTGGCGCGGAGTCCGGCGTTCTGGCCGGTTCCGCAATCATCGATCAATTGGGAGGAGACTGGACCATGAAGCGTTATCAAACATTGGTAGGTGTGCTGTTGGTATTGCTGCTGGCTGGTTTTGCGGCGGGCCTTCGCGCCGACGATCAACCCGCGAACGTCGCAGGCACGTGGAATATGACCGTGGACGGCGGCCAAGGAACTCTCTCGATGGTGCTGACGATCCAGCAGGATGGCGGCAAATTAAAAGGATCGGTGAAATCGGATTTCGGCGACTCGCAGATCGAAGGCACGATCAAAGGCAATTCGATCGATTTCGTCGTCCACGTAACCAGCGACAACGGCAATTTCGACATCGAACATCTCGGCACCGTGGACGGCGATACGATGAAGGGCACAACCAAAATGCAGGGCACTGACAACTCCGCGGGCCAGTGGACGGCGACGCGCCAGAAGTAGCCTTACCGGGAATCCCGCGTTCGCGCGGTTTCCCAATCATTCATCGACTGGGAGGAGACGACTCTATGAAGCGGTATCATGCGTTTTGGAGTGTATTGGCCTTGTTGCTGGCGGTGGGTGCCCTCGGCCTCCGCGCCGACGACCAACCGGCGAACGTCGCGGGCACGTGGAACATGACCGTGAACAGCGATCAAGGAGCACTGACGATGGTGCTCACCATCCAGCAGGATGGCGGCAAAATAAAAGGAACGTCGAAATCTGATTTCGGGGAATCGCAGCTCGACGGCACGGTCAAAGGAAATTCCATCGATTTCATCGTGCACGTGAAGAGCGATAACGGCGATTTCGACGTTCGAGCACATCGGGACGGTCGATGGCGACACGATAAAGGGCACATTCAAGATGCCAGGCAACGCCGACTTCTCCGGGCAGTGGTCGGCCACGCGGCAGAAGCAGTAAAGAAATCGAGAGACTGCGTGAATGCGAGCCGCGGATAGTGCGGCTTTTGCGGCCGGGGTGAAATCTTTGGAGAATCGTTCGATGAAGCGCGTGTTCCTTTATCTCGCGGTGAGTTCCCTGCTCTTCGCCGCGATCAGCGTCTTTCCGGTGGCCGGTAAGGACTCGCCCGCCGACGTGGGCGGCCTCTGGGAGATGCTGACCAGAGGACCGCAAGGAGATTTCACGGGCGATCTCGTGGTCCGGCAGAACGCCGACGCCATCACCGGAACGGTGGAAACAAATTTCGGCGATGGCTCCATTCAGGGAAAGGTCAAAGGCAATTCCATCCAGTTTGAAGCGACCATGACGATGCCGGAAGGAAGTATGGACGTGGATTATGCGGGCACCGTCGAGGGCGATCGAATGAGAGGCACCTTCAAAGCGGCGGACACGAGCGGCACCTGGTCCGCCGTGCGTCAGCGTTCCGGCCAATAATTTCCGCCTCGCGCGAGCGGAGACCCGACTGCGCCCCTCCCCCCGCTTGACCCCTGTTTCATCTAATGATAGATGATGGATTCTGTATCTCCGGGGAATCGCCGTGGAATTTTCATTCGTTCGCGCAAGACTCTCTCCCCTGTTGTTCGCCACCGCTCTGGTCGGCGCCCTGTTCGTTTCGTTCCCCAATCCCGCGCTCGCGCAGCAGCCCAAGAAGCACCAGGCAACGGGCATCGTCGTCGCCACCAGCGCCGCCCACATCATCCTCCTGCGGCAGTTCGGGAAGAATAAGGTTCGGTGGACTTTCGTGCTCGCGCCCCATTCCACCGCGCCCGCCGACCTCCCGAAAGGCGCCCGCGCCCGCATCTACTATCACGACGAGAAGGGCCAGCATCTGGCGGACCGTTGGAAGGTGATCGAGCCTCCGCCGCCCGCTTCCTCCACGCCCAAGCCGTCTCCCCCGAAGCCGGTGCCGGCCACCCCGCCCGCCCCGCCAGCGCCAGCCACGCCCGCCCCCACTCCCAAACCGCCCTCGTGACCATTCCGGGGGACGGCCCGCATGGTAGAATCCCCCGGCAAGGCGAGCCTATGCCCGAATCCACTGAGTTCAACGAAGCCGTCCTGGAAGTTCTGGTCCCTGGCGGCGGACGCCACATGATGCGCATTACACGTTCGCCCTTCCTCATCGGGCGCGGCGCGGAAACGGGCAACGACCTGCAACTTCCCGACCGCAGAATTTCCCGCCAATGTGCCGCTGTCGTGTACAGCGGGGGCCTATTCACCATCGAGGATCGCGGCCAGCGCCGCGGCGTTTACGTCAACGGCGAAAAGATAGATCGCGCGGCGCTGAAGGAAGGCGACGTCGTCAATTTCGGCCTCAGCGATTCGTTCGAGCTGGTGTTTCACGAGAACGCCGATTCGCTTCCCAGTCTTCTCGACCGCATCGAGGATCTCTCTTCGAGCGACGCGGGCACGGTGGGACTCCGCAAATTGAGTCTGCTGCTAGAAGCCACTGCTTTGCTGCATTCGCATCTTCCGCTGGACGCGATTCTCGGCAACATGGTCGATCATGCGATCGCCGTCACCGACGCGGATCGCGGATTGCTTCTGGAACCCAATGCCAAGGGAGAGATGCGCGCGCGCGTCGCGCGCCAGCGCGGCGGGAAGGCGCTGGCCGTCGAAGGCCTGGAGCCGACGCAGACAGCGATCCGGTACGCGCTGGAACAAAAGCGCGGCATCATCACCGAAGACATGGAGCAAGCGCACGTGGACTTGAAAGCGGCGCAGAGCATCATCGCACAGCGGCTGCGCTCGCTGGTGGTGATTCCCCTGTATGCTTTCGCGCAGCGCCGCGACACCGAAGCCGACGGAGATGTGGAACGCGGCGAACTTCTGGGCATTTTGTACCTCGACAGCACGCGGCCGGCCGGCTTTTCGGCGCTCGAACGCCAAATTCTGGACGCTCTGGCCGTCGAAGCCGCGAGCGTGATGGACAATGCGCGAATGGTGGAACGCGAGCGTGAGCGACAGCGCATGGAGCAAGAGATTGGAATCGCGCGCGAGATTCAGCAGGCACTGCTGCCGCGCGAATTCGAGACCAGCGAACATGTCGAACTCACCGGCATGAATCAGGCGTGCCTCACGGTCGGGGGCGACTACTACGACGTTCTGCAGCTTGGGGAGGACCGGACTGCGTTCTTAATTGCGGACGTTTCCGGGAAAGGACTCGGCGCGGCTTTGCTGACGACGATGCTGCAAGGCGCGTTCTCTGGAATGTCCATCGGCCACGAGCCGGCGGACGTTTTCGCGCACGTGAACACTTTCTTGTGCAGCCACTCGCGACTGGAGCGTTACGCGACGATGTTTTTCGCGATTCTCCACGGGGACGGGCGGCTCGAATACATCAATGCGGGACATCCGTCTCCCGTGCTGGTGCGTGGCGGCAAGGCCGAAGCGCCGTTCGCCGCGGAATCTTTTCCAGTGGGTTTGATTCCCGACGCCACATACAAAGTTGGAACCTGCCAGCTGGAACCAGGCGATACGATCGTTCTCTTCAGCGACGGCGTGACGGAAGCGATGGATCCCGAGCAGCAAGAGTTTGGGATGACGCGCTTGAAGCAAGTCCTGGAATCGAAGCGGCACGGCTCCGTACAGGATGTGCAGGCGGACGTTCTCAATGCCGTGAGCGAATTTGCGCGCGGGGCGCGGCAAGCCGACGACGTTACCATCGTGGTGGTGCGCTTCTGCGGTGCGGCCCGTGC
>CAWCYS010000033.1:0-28871 GCA_963799715.1 Terriglobia bacterium
GAGGCCGCGATCGCGCTGGCTCGCAGCGTCACGTTTGATGTGTTCTTGTGCGACTTGAATCTAAAGGGCGCGGAAAACGGCAGCGGGATATTCGCTCCGGAAGATCTTCGCAGGCGCCTGCTCGAAGCGGCCGCGGCGAGAGGCCCTTCCCAGCCCCTCTTCTTTTTCATGACCGGCGATCTTGTGGATGCCGCCCTGACGGAGCGGCTCGCCGCGGGCGGAAACCGCATCATTCAGAAGCCGTTTCGCATCTCGGAGCTCGCCGCAACTCTCACCGAGGGCTTCATTGCCGACGCTGCCGGCAAGCGGACCGAAACCCTGGTGAACTGAACTGACCGTTTATTTTCTCAAGGCTTTGGCGATGCTGCGGGCGCCGCGTCCGCGGAAAACGGGTCCACTCCGAAATCCCACACGTTCAGGTCGGTTCCATCCGCGGTGATTTCCAGGAAAGCGTACTCGCCCGGCGGAAGCTTCTGGTTCATCGTGCAACGGTAAACGCCGGGCGCCATTTGCCACTGCTCAAACGAAAGTTCGCTGGCCTGGTAGGAGTGTGTCCCCAACGCTGCGCTGTGGCTCTCGGTTTCCAAATGCCGGGCGTTTCCTCTCACCGTCGCTTGCACGAGCACCAAGTGCGGTTCGCGCTGATCTTCCGTCCGCATCCAGAATTCAGGCTCTCCGGTGGAAAGACGGAAATCTGCCCGCTTCCCGGGAACCGAGACGTGCCATTTCGAGGGGATCGCCGGAATCCCGGCGACCGTGCGCTCCACCGCGCGGCCCGCATCCAGTTTGGAAACCGCCGTATCCTGTTTCATTGGCAGAACTTTGCGCTCCGCTACTGCGAACATGCCGAACCCATCGGGCAGAAAAATGCCGGGCTTGACCTCCAAGCTCGCATCGATTTCATCCACCCCCGCGGTCTCTTCCTCACGGCGCGCGCGTTGCAGTTTCTCTTCGGTGGCTTGATCTTCTTGTTTTTGTTCGTCCTCGGCTTTTTTCGTGGCGTCCCAATCCACGAGGTCCACGGGAATCTCTTCCCATTCGCCCCGCTCGAGGCTCCAGTAACGGACACGATCGCCTTCAATGGAGTACTCCCGCGCAATCTGAATTGTGCCGTCCTTGAGCACGAGTTTCTTACCCCTGGGAAGCGGCGCGGGGAGGTTAGCGGAGCCGCCTGAGTTTTGCTGAGCCGTGGTTTGGGAACTGGAATCGCCCGATTGCGTCCTGGCTGGTTGGGCCGTGGCAAGCCCCAGAATGAGTGCGAAGCCCAGGGTCACGAACGGCGGGGCAGTGGTTCTTCGGCTCGTTTGTGGATTCGGTTTCATGCGCGCTTATTCCGGGCCGTGCCCGCTTCCGGGGAATTAGATGCCTCCGGTCTTCCGCGGGTTTGGCATGCCCCTGCCGAGAGGATAGTCGCCAGCGCGGCCCGGTCGCAAGCTCCCGCCACCAGCTTTCGCGGCCGGGCAAGGAATCCGCTCGCGATTGAGCGTCGCTACAACGAAATCAGACGCGAGCCCATGGAATAGTCCGGGAAATTAAGAGTTGCCGTGGATGCGTAGAGAACAGGCAGACGGTCGCGGTGCCGCCAGGGAAGAAATTAAGAGGCGACTGCTTGGTGCTCGCACCGTGATGCGAGGACGGTCAAAACCATCAGGTCGGTGTTGGTGTAGAACCACTGCTCGGCCTGTTGTCCGGCAGCTTCCGCGGCTCGCGCGATAAAGCCAAGGTGTTTGCTGCGCGCGAGAGACCGAAGGTGCTCCAGACAAATTCCCGTAAGTCCCGAAACCTCTTCTTCGGTGAACAATTTCTGGCTCGAACGGACAGTGACGCTCATCTCGCCTCTCGAATGCGGCCTCGAAAGATTGGATGCTGGTTTCATCCTAATTGCTGCATGAAATTGCAAGCAATAGTAATTCCGTTCTAGTTGCCCAGTACCGCACGGGCGGGATTCGGGGCACAAAGTACGCGAATGGAAGGGTTTAGACGAAAAAAAATTGGTCGGCCGCGGGAGATGCTGAGGGCTCTTCTCTTGTTCGAAATGGAAAAGTTTTCCGTAAATGGAAACTTTCTACATTTCTATTTCGATGTGGTGCTCACTTCGCTGTGCCGCGGATCGCCTGCTGCATTGTTCAGCAGAGACTAAGTGCAAGATTGAATTTCAGAGTTTTTCGCCGCCGGCGCGCTCGAACGCGCTGGCGAGTTGCAGCACGCGCTCCTCACTGAATGCCGGCCCGTAGATTTGCATTCCGATCGGCAGGCCTTCAGGCGACTTGCCGCAGGGCACCGAGATGCCCGTGAGTCCCGCGAGTGAGCCTGTAACCGTATATATATCAGCAAGATACATCGCCAGCGGGTCCTCGGTGCGTTCGCCCAGCTTAAAAGCCGGCACGGGGGAAGTCGGCGTGATGATCGCGTCCACCTTGGAAAAGGCGTCGGCGAAGTCGCGCGCGATCAGTGTGCGAACTTTTTGCGCGCGCAGGTAGTAGGCATCGTAGTACCCGGCGGAGAGCGCGTAGGTGCCGAGCACGATGCGCCGCTTCACCTCCGCGCCGAAGCCGCGGCCGCGCGTCTTCTGATACATCTCAACGAGCGTATTGCCCGGCACGCGCAATCCGTAGCGCACGCCGTCGTAGCGCGCCAGATTCGAACTGGCCTCAGCCGTGGCGATGATGTAGTACGCCGCGATAGCGTAATCCGAAATCGGCATGTGGACTGGCACTCGCTGGCAACCGAGGCTCTCCAGCAGGCGGATGCCCGCCTCAACTTTTTCGCGGACGGCGCGATTCATCCCCTCAGGGAAACATTCGACAGGCACGCCGATGCGCAAACCGCGAACCGGCCGGTCGAGCGCGGCGCGATAATCCGGGACGGGTGCGGCGGCCGCAGTGGAATCTTTCGGGTCGCGCCCGGCGATGACCCCGAGGACCGTGGCGATGTCGCGAACGTTCGAGGCAAACGGCCCGACGCGATCGAGCGAAGACGCGAACGCGATCAAGCCGTAACGCGAGACGCGGCCGTAGCTCGGCAAGAACGCGGGAATGCCGCAGAGCGATCCCGGTTGGCGAATCGAGCCGCCGGTGTCCGTACCAAGTGATGTGACCGCGAGTCCGCCGGCGACGACCGCTGCCGAGCCGCCGCTCGATCCGCCGGGAACGCGATCGGGCGCCACGGGATTGCGCACGGGCCCGTAGGCTGAATTCTCGGTGGAGCTGCCCATGGCGAATTCGTCGCAATTGGTCTTGCCCAGGATTACGGCGCCGGCCCCTTCCATGCGCTCGACGGCCGTGGCGTCGTAGGGCGGCACGTAGTGTTCGAGAATGCGTGAACCGCACGTCGTGGGCACGCCGCTCGTGCAGAGAACGTCTTTGATGGCTACTGGAACGCCGGCGAGCGGCGGCAGTTCGGCCGCGGTCGCCCCCTCGGCAATGAGATCATCAATACGTTGGGCTTGGGCGAAGGCGCGCTCGGGGCAGAGCGCGAGATAGGCGTTCAGTTCGGGGTTATGGCGCGCGATGCGGGTATAGAACTCGGCGGCCAGTTCGCGCGCGGAGATCTTCTTCGCGGCGAGGGCTTCGCGGACACTCGTAATCGTCCAGTGAGTATCGGGCGGCATAGACTTATTTCTCAATCACCTTGGGGACGCGAAAATACGGCGGCGCGGGATCGGGCGCGCCGGCGAGCGCAGCGTCACGGACGTCGCATCGCACGACAACATCTTCGCGCAGCGGCGTCCCTTGTTCGACGCTCAGGCCCGAGAGGGCTTGCGCCATCGGCTCGATGTTCGTCGTGTCGATCGCGTTCAATTGTTCGACATAGGTGAGAATGGAATCAAGCTGGCCGCGAAATTTCTCGACCTCTTCCTCGCTCAGTTCGAGATAAGCGAGGGCGGCGACCTTCAGCACGTCTTCACGCGTGATTTTCATGGCTAGTTCGCGACTCCGGCGGGGGCGGGGGTTTTCGGCGGATATTTGCGGGCGACGTAGTTGTCCAGCAGCGCCTCGAACGATGCCGCGAGCTCCGCGTAATTCCCTTCGAGCGTGACGGCTTTTTCGCCGTCGATGTAAACGGGGCAGCGCGGGGCTTCGCCGGTGCCGGGCAGGCTGATGCCGATATTCGCAGCCTTCGATTCGCCTGGACCATTCACGATGCAGCCCATCACGGCCATGGTCATGGTCTCGACGCCGTCATATTTTTCTTTCCATTCGGGCATTTTGTCGCGGATGTAGGTTTGGACGTGCTCGGCCAATTCCTGAAAGGTCGTGCTGGTGGTGCGTCCGCAGCCGGGACACGCCGTGACGGACGGCGAAAACGAGCGCAGGCCGAGGGCTTGCAGCAATTCGCACGCGGCGTACACCTCTTCGCGGCGATCGCCGCCCGGCGGCGGAGTGAGCGAGATGCGAATCGTATCGCCGATGCCTTCGTTCAGGAGAACTCCCATCGCCGTGGCCGACCAGATCGCGCCCTTCATGCCCATTCCGGCTTCTGTCAGGCCGAGATGCAGAGGCTGATCCGTTTTGCGGGCAAGATCGCGGTAGACGCGAATCAAATGCTGCGGCCGCGAGAGTTTGCAGGAGATGATGATCTGATCGTGGAGCAGTCCGGATTCGAGCGCGAGTTCCGTGGATTCCAGCGCCGAAAGAACCATGCACTCGGCAATGATGTCGTCGGACGTTTTGCCGAGGTCGCCGTCGGTGTTCTCCTGCATCTTGCGCATGACCAACTCTTGATTGAGCGAGCCGCCGTTGACGCCGATGCGGACGGGCTTCCCATTGTCCACGGCGATTTTGCAGATCGTGGAGAATTGTTCGTCGCGGCGGACCCCCGCGCCGACGTTGCCGGGATTGATGCGGTATTTGTCGAGCGCCCGGGCGCACGCGGGATACTTCGTCAGGAGGACGTGGCCGTTGTAGTGGAAATCGCCGATCAGCGGCGCGTGGCAGCCGGCGTCCAGCATGCGGCGCTTGATCTCGGGCACGGCTTCGGCCGCCTCCGGAATGTTCACCGTGATGCGGACCAGCTCGGAGCCCGCCTGCGCCAGCTCGATGCATTGCTTCGCGGTCCCGGCGGCGTCCACGGTGTCCGTGTTAGTCATGGATTGCACGACGACGGGCGCGCCTCCGCCGACCAGGACGTGCCCGACGCGGACGGCGTGCGTTCTCTTGCGAATTAGAGCAGGAATAAGCATTTCAGCCTTTTCGTATTCAACATGATAGCAGCCCTGCGGTGGAGGCTCAAAGGCTGACCGCGGGGGTGCCTGGCCGCCCTGGGGCCGGAGAGATGGTAGGATGCGGGCATGGAAGAGCTGAAGATTAGTCCGCGAGGGCTGGCGAGCGTGGCGCTGGATGGTGCCTGCCCGCGGTGCGCGTGGATTCATCTGCACTACAAGGGTGAAATGCCGTTCCAGATTGGTTTTCCGGGGATATTCATCGCACTGGATCGCTACACGAAGGATCTTGTGCGCGGGTCCTTCGAGAGCCAGAGGAAACTGCCCGATTGGTTTCCGGAAATTGGCAAAGTGAAGGGCATGGTCTCCGAAGACGAATTGCACTGGAGACGCTATTTCCGCGTGGATCCCAAGCTGCGAGTCACGTTGCGCGGAATGCCGGACGACATTTTGCAGATGGACGACGGTTCCCTTCACATCGTGGACTACAAGACGGCGAGATTTACGGAAACTCAGGATGAGCTCTTCCCAATGTACGACGTGCAACTAAATGGATATGCGTACATCGCGGAGGCTACGGGGCATGTGCCGATTTCCGGGCTGTCGCTGATTTACTTCGAGCCGCAGACGGAGACCACGCGCGGGAAACGCGCGGGCGCGCCTGCGACGGGGGCGTGGCTGGAATTTCGGGCCACGCGAAAGACGGTGCCGCTCGCTGCGAAGGAGCGCATACCGGAACTGTTGGTGCGGGCGCGAGAGATTTTTGATTTGAAAGCTGCGCCGCGAGGATTGGTCGGCTGTGAGAATTGCGAGCGGGTGGAGAGGTTTGGGAAGCTGGCTCTATAGCTCGTGCAGGGAACGAAGAGAGATTCTTCGGCGGCGTCCCGGCCTGTCCGCGCTGCGCGGACAGCCAATGCAGAGTACCGGGACTCCGCTCAGAATGACTCGGTCACCTCAGCTGCGGTGGGAGGGTCAGGCGGAGGCGGCGTGGCCTTTCAGGCCAAGGGCATCGGCGACGGACTTCATGGCGTCAAGGCAGTTCGCGATGTGCTCTTCGAGGGGAACGTTCAGTTCCGCGGCGCCTTGAATTACGTCCTGACGGCTCACCCCGCGGGCGAAGGCCTTATCCTTCATCTTGCGCTTCACGGAATCCACTTCCACATCCAGGATGCTCTTGCTCGGTTTGATGAGGGCGCAGGCGGTGAGGAAACCGGCTAACTCGTCACTGGCGAAAAGGGTGTGCTCCAAACGCGTCTCGCGTGAGACGCCCGTGTAGTCGGCGTGGGAGGCAATCGCCCGGATGACCTCTTCGGGATAGCCGCGCTCGCGCAAAATGACGGCTCCGGCGGACGGGTGGCCTTCGGTGGGGTGGCGTTCGGCGTTGGGCCAGCGCTCGTAATCGAAATCGTGGAGCAAGGCCGCCAGTCCCCAAAGATGATCGTCCTCGCCGAAGCGGCGGGCGTAGTGGCGGACGCAGGCTTCGACGGCCAGAGCGTGCTTGCGCAGACTCTCATTCTGCGTGTATTCGCAGAGCAGGTCCCAAGCGTCCTCGCGGGATGGCATTCGGCACCTCAGCTACCCAACTTCACCCTATAGGCTACCGCAACATTCCCCGAAATTGCGGGTTATTACGTTCACTCGGGCGGCGGGAACGCCGGGGAACAGGGGATTAGATGGAAGGATTTTCAAGGAAGTGAAAATAAATGTACCATATGCATCAAAATGATACAGAAAGTCGAAAATAGTTCTTGACAAGATTTGGCCATGCCCGCAGTATTGCGAGCGCGCCAGCTCTCTGCCTTCCCCCCAGAGTTGTAGTTCCTCTCATCCGCATGCCGGAATAACCTGCGAGGAGTACCGGTGTCGGAACAAAACGGCAACACGAACCCTATGCAAGCGGACATGGATCGAGAAGTAATTCGGTGCAAAATGTGCGGGCTGGTGCAATACCGGACCCGCACGGGGAACTGCCGTCGTTGTGTGCGTCTGCTGCCCCCGAAGCTGGAGTACTTAATCCCGCCTCCGGTCGCGCAGGAGCTGCCCGGCGACGATCGGCAGCTCTTCGAAAAGTGGCCGAACCGCGAGACCGTGGAGAATATTGGCCAGCGCATCCGGCAGTTGCGCGAATCGCGCGGGATGACGCAAAGCCAGCTCCAGGCGCGCTCGCGGGTGTCGCGCTCGTACCTGTCGCGGATTGAGAGCGGCCAGATGACGCCAAGCCTCGGAACGCTGGAGAAGATTTCCGAAGCGCTGGGTGTGGGTCTGAACCGCTTCTTCATACCTGAGTCGAACGGAGAGACGCTGTTCGAAGATCCGTTCATTCAGGGACTGCGGCCGTTTCTGCGTCAGTTGGATTGGGAACAGTGGCAATCCATTCTGAAGCGGCTGGCGGCGATCAGCGATCACGTTTCGAGCGGGACGGGGCAATTGCGGTCCATGCCGCAGCCTCAGCCGGTGCGTGTGAATCCGGTTACCCGGCGTCCGTTAAACGCAGCGCTCGCCAATCAGCGCTAGCGCGGCTCGGAGCCAGCAGGGAAATTTATTCAGCGGACGGCTCGGCTGCTCTCCACCGAGGGGAGCCGTACCGTCCGCTGTTCTCTTCTTGGGGCGAAGGCGCCGTGCATCGTCACACCCAGCACTCCTCACCACTTTGGGCAATCCATTCGGCATCACGCTGATCATCTCTGTGCGCCTCTGTGTGCTCTGTGGTTCAGCATTATCTTGATTCTTGGGTTGCGCGGGGCGAGGGCCGAGGAAGGACGGAATTAACACAGAGATCACAGAGGATCATAGAGAATTCCA
Organism: Terriglobia bacterium; assembly: GCA_963799715.1. GTDB lineage: Bacteria > Acidobacteriota > Terriglobia > Acidiferrales > UBA7541 > DASPOJ01. Next base: position 7,964 of record CAWCYS010000033.1, read on the forward strand.
GATTCGACCGCCGCTGTTTTTGCGGCTAACGAGAAAGGCCGGCTAGGGCTGTTGTACCAAGAAATTCAGCGCAACGGCTGGAGCGTGGTGTTGACCAGGCGCGGATCGTCGAACTCCGTGCGCTCTCCGGCGTGTTTACCGGCAACGGGCAGGAGCCGCGCGGTGAGCGGCTTGGACCATTTTGTGGAGAGGCTCGCGACGTCGCCCAGGATGCGCTCGATTTGTTGCTGCGTGATTTCGCCGGGCAAGGGAACGGCGTCCAGGCCTGTGCCGCACACCGCAGAGTACGAAAGAATGTCGTTGAGCGTGAGCGCGCCCTCGCTCCAGCGCTCGGCGAGGACGGGATCCTCCAGCACGGGAAGCATCACTCCGGAAAAGCCGGTTTTCTTCAGCAAAATGTCGTTGAGGGAGTTGGTAATCAACGCAATGGTCGAAAGCGTGCCGGGCGAACCCAGCTTATTGCCGCCGAGGGCGGATTCGATCGCTCCGCCGATGGAAACGTCTTTCGAGGGAGCGGGCGAAAGATCGGTGCCCATGAAGTCCCAGCCGGTCTCATTCTCGAGTATGTTTCCCAGGCCATCGATGTTATTGAGCGCGTTCTCAAGCTGCATGACCAGTGCTTGGTGCATATCGTAGGGCGGCTGCTGCTTGGCGAGCACCTCGCCCACTACCCCGGCGGATTCGACGCCGAGGGCGAACTGCCGGCCGAAACCGTCGTGGTACGCGGCGGGGAAAAACGGGACGTACTCGGGCACCGTGGCGAGCGCGGCGAAGCGGAAATTTCCTTCGCTGTGGGGCGTGTTGTCTTCAAGATATTTGATTACTCCGGCGGCGGCGTGAATCGCGCGCCAGTGGATGCCGTCCGATCCGGCGATGACGATGCTGCCGGAAAGATGCGTCGTCTTGGCGATGACTTGGGCGAGACGGTCGGCTGCGAGGGGGTTGTCCGAATCGAGGAGCATCGCCGGGCCGAGAGAGATGTCGAGATTGTCCTTGGCGGCGAGCGCGTCCAACTTCAAGAAAAACGCCATCGAGGATTCGGGCGTCATGTCCTGGGTAAAGCGCGGGAAGGGCTGGGTGACGAGCCGCAGCGTTTCGACCTGAAAGCCCGCGCGCTCGTACACGCCCTTAGCCTTTTGCAGGAATTCGAGCGCGGTCGCTACCTGTTGCTCGTAGCGCCCCGGATCGAGCCGCACGAACGCGGTGATGGTGCGGACTTTCGGTTTCTGCTGAGCGGAGGCGCACTGCGCGGACGCGAGCGCGAAAATCGCGCACGCCACAACCTGCCCAACCGCGCGCACCCACCTGCGCGTGGAATTCATAGTTCTCCCGTGGCCTGCTCGTAGAGCGCCGGTTTTCACTCGATGGCCGAGATCCCGGTGATGTGTTCTCCGATAATCAGGCGATGAATGTCGTGCGTTCCTTCGTACGTGTACACCGATTCGAGATTGTTCATGTGGCGCATGACGCAGTAATCGTCCACGATGCCGTTGGCGCCGAGAATGTCGCGCGCCTTGCGCGCGGCGTCCAGCGCGATCGCGACGTTATTCATTTTTAACATGGAAACGTGCGAGTGGTGCAACCGGCCTGCGTCTTTGAGCCGCCCGCAATGCAGCGCGAGCAACTGCGCTTTGCTGATTTCGGTAATCATGGTGACAAGCTTGTCCTGCACGAGTTGGTGCGAGGCGATGGGGCGATTGCCGAATTGCGTGCGTGTTTTCGCGTAATCGAGCGCGGTGTGGTAGCACGCCATGGCCGCGCCAATCGCGCCCCATCCGATGCCATAGCGCGCTTGCGTCAGGCAGGAGAGCGCCGCGCGAATATTCTTCGCGCCCGGCAGCGCATTCGCGGCGGGGATTTCACAGTCGGAAAAGGATAGCCCGGAACGTCACCGAGGCGCGCAACGACCACTTGCCGTGCACGTCCCAGGCGCGAAAACCCGGCGTGCCCTTTTCGACCAAGAAGCCGAGCACATCGCCGGATTCGTCTTTGGCCCACACGACGGAAACGTCCGCCAGCGAACCATTCGTGATCCAGAGTTTTTCGCCGTTGAGGACGTAGCGATCGCCGCGGCGCACGGCACGCGCCAGCATGCCGGCGGGATTCGAGCCGAATTGCGGCTCGGTGAGTCCGAAGCACCCGACGGCTTTGCCGGATTGCAATTGCGGCAGCCACTTATCTTTTTGGGCGTCGCTTCCGAAAGCGTGAATCGGATACATCACCAGCCCGCTTTGCACCGAGACAAAGCTGCGCAGGCCGGAATCGCCGCGCTCGAGTTCCTGCATCACCAGACCGTAGGCGACGTTGGACATCTCGGCGCAGCCGTAGCCGGTCAGGTTCGATCCGAAGAAGCCCATCTCGCCGAGTTGCGGCACCAGGTGCATCGGGAACGTCGCGTCGCGATTGTGCTTTTCGATGATCGGGATGACCTGATCGTCCACGAATTGGCGGGCGGTTTGGCGAACGAGTTTTTCTTCGTCGGAGAGCAGGGAATCGAAATCGAGGAAATCCACGCCGGGGAAACCGGGCATTCGGTTCTCCTTGGAGCGAGCGGGCCGTGAAATGGCGCGCAGGCGAGCCCGAGCGATTCGATTCTAGTTCCGAAAGGGAAGATTGTCACGGCGCGGGGCAGGTTACTTCGGACTCCCTCGGAAAGTTGCGGCCGATTCCTTCCGATCGAAGATGAAAAAAACCGCCGAGACAGGTAGGATGCGGGCCAACGGACGGAGATCCTGCCTACGCCCGACCCGGAGAAAGCCGGCGGCGTGGCGATTGGCGTTTAGTGCGCATGCAACTCGTTTCCGCGCTCCACATCGCGCATCTCGGCCCGAAGGCCATCGTGCTTTGGGCCTTGGCGGCGGCGCTTTTTGCCGTCGTTTTCGTGCTGTGGTTGATGCCGGGGTGGCTGTTGCGTCTTTTCGTGTGGCTCGCAACTCACACGTTGTACCGCCTGGACGTGCAGGGGCGCGAGAACATTCCCGCTCACGGCGGCGCGCTGCTCGTTCCCAATCACGCCTCGCTAGTGGATGGTTGTCTGATCCTTGCCAGCACGCATCGCTTCGTGCGCTTCCTGATGTTCAAGGATTTCTACGAGCACCTGCTCATGAAGCCATTCGCGAAATCCTTGCGCATTATTCCCATTTCATCGAACCAAGGGCCGCGCGAAATGATTCATTCATTGCGCGAAGCGACGCAAACCCTGCGCGACGGCGAAATTGTCTGCATTTTCCCCGAAGGCCAGATGACGCGCATCGGCCAATTGCTTCCGTTCCGCAAAGGCATGGAGCGCATTCTCAAAGGCGTGGATGTGCCGATCATTCCCGTCAACGTGGACGGCATCTGGGGATCGGTATTCAGCTTTTCCGGCGGGCGGTTCTTGTGGAAAGTGCCGCGCATGATCCCGTATCCTGTCCGGGTGACATTCGGCAAGCCGCTGCCTGCGACGACGACCGCGACAGAGACGCGCCAGGCCGTGCAGGAATTGGGCGTCGAGGCATTCGGCCGGCGCAAGGCTCAGATGAAGACCCTTTCGCGCTCGTTCATTCAGACGGCGAGGCGCTATCCATTTCGGTTCGCCATGGCCGACGGCCGCATTCCTCGCCTGAACTATTTCGGCGTTTTGACGAAGACAATCTTTCTCGCGCGTCGATTGCGTGCCCAATGGCGCGGGCAGCAGATGGTCGGCATTCTTCTGCCGCCCTCGATTCCAGGAGCGCTCGTGAATCTGGCGGCGCTGATGATGGGAAAAGCGCCGGTCAATCTTAACTACACGGCGTCAAACGAAATCCTCACCTCCTGCGCGCGGCAATGCGATCTGAAAACCGTGGTCACGTCGAAATTGTTTCTCGAGCGCGTCCACATCCAGCCGCCTGGAGAATTAGTTTTCGTCGAGGACCTCGCGGAGAAGCCGGGGGTGGGAGAGAGGCTTAAGGCTCTGTTCGCGGCGCTCTTTTTCCCGGCGCGCGCGGTCGAATGGTTCGCCGGGGCTGACAAGCCCCCGCAACTTGACGACGTGGCCACGGTTATTTTCTCCAGCGGCTCGACCGGCGATCCGAAAGGAGTGGTCCTCACGCATTACAACATCGCCTCCAACATCGACCAGCTCGACCAGGTTTTTCATCTGACCGGCAAGGACCGCATCCTCGGCATTCTTCCGTTCTTCCATTCCTTCGGATTCACGGGCACGCTGGGCCTTTCGACCGCCATCGGTTTGGGCGTCGTCTACCATCCGAATCCGCTGGACGCGCGGGCGATTGGCGGCCTCGTCAGCAAGTACGCCGTCACGATTCTGCTGGCCACGCCGACATTCTTGAACCTCTACGCGCGCAAGTGTCCGCCGGAGGACTTCGGCAGCCTGCGCATCGTGATGGCGGGCGCGGAGAAATTGCCGGAGCGAATCTCGCAGGATTTCGAGGACCACTTTGGAATCCGTCCGCTGGAAGCGTACGGCTGCACGGAGTGTTCTCCCGCCGTCGCCGCCAATACGCTCGATTTCCGCGCGGCTGCGTTCCGGCAGGTCGGCGCGAAGCGCGGCAGCATCGGCCATCCGTTGCCGGGGATGGGAGTCCGCATCATGGACCCGGAGACGCGGCAAATCCTGCCCGTGGGGCAGGCGGGCCTGCTTTTCGTCCGCGGCCCGAATGTGATGCAGTGCTATCTCAACCAGCCGGAGAAGACCGCCGAAGTTTTGGAAGACGGCTGGTACAACACGGGCGACATCGCGGCGATGGATGAAGATGGTTTTCTGCGAATCACGGATCGTCTGAGCCGCTTCAGCAAGATCGGCGGCGAGATGGTGCCGCACATCAAGATCGAAGAAAAATTGCAGGAGCTGGCGGAGATTTCCGAGCAGGTCTTCGCCGTCACCGCAATCCCCGACGAGAAAAAGGGCGAGCGGTTGATCGTGCTGCACACGCTGGCGGAAGAATTGCTGCGCCAGTGTCAGGAAAAACTCGCCAAAAGCGATTTGCCCGCGCTGTGGAAGCCGCGCGCCGACCAATTCCTGCACATCGATATGCTGCCCTACCTGGGCTCAGGCAAACTCGACCTGCGGCGGCTGCGCGAGCTGGCGGTGAAATTGGAGCTCGCGAAGGAGTGACCGCCGGACGAGCAAAGGAACTCAAGCTTTTGCCACGAGAGAGGACTACACTCGAAGCTGTTATGAGGAAAACGATACGACGATTCTCAGAGCCGACGCCCGCCCTAATTGGGCTGCTGATTTGTGCGACAGTGCTCTCGCTCAGAGCCAGTCCCACCGCGGCGCAGAACTATGTCGTGGTTGGAGAACAGCAATCCGGCTCTGTGGAGAAGATCCAACTCTCCCAACTGTTGATCATCCAACTCCCTGCGCAGCAGGGCTCAACGGGATACGGCTGGACGATAACAAAACTCGGCAAGTCTCTGTGCAAACTGGAAGAGCTATCGGATGATCAGGTAAACCAGTTGCAGGACACCGGCGTCCTTCCCAAAACGAAGGACACTGGTTTGATCGGTGCGGTCAAACCACAGACCTTCCAACTCACTCCGCTTAAGAAGGGCACCACGCAGGTCCTGCTGCAATATGTCCGCCCATGGGAGCCAAAGACGCCGGCCAAGGAATTCAGCCTCACGGTGCGCATCGGGGGTTAGCAGATTGGGGCTGAGCCCGAGTGCGGGATTAGTCGGGGCAGGCTAAAGCCCTTGACGCGGGGGGCGGATCTGTGAGATAAAATCCCTGTAGCAAACGTGGCGATTTAAGGCGACTTGCTCCACGTTAAAAACTGCTAAAAGGCTGGATGTGGTTCTCATAGATGGTTTTTTGAGCCCTCCGAGCACTTTAGCGGAGGGTTTTTTGTTTTTAGGCCTTCCGCCCTGCCTGCGGTAGGCAGGAATAAATCGCCAAAACCCAAGGGATTTCAACCGGCGAAGCCGCCTGACTGGCTCCCGTCCGGCGGGAATTTCACAGATTCAAGCGCCGGGCCTAGTAGCTCGGCCGGGAGGGTTACTTATGGCGGAACTTTACGAGCTGCGATGTCGGGAATGCGGCGCGCGGCTGGGCAATCAGCCTCGTTCGTTCTGCGAGGACTGCCTCTCACCAGTTGAGATCACTTACGACTACGACGCCATTCGTCCCGCTCTGACCCGAGCTTCCATTGAATTGGGACCGCCCAGCATCTGGCGCTACCGCGCTCTGCTCCCCATCCCCGAAGACCAGAATCCAACCTTCCCCGTGGGCTTCACGCCGCTGGTGGCCGCTCCGCACCTCGCCAAGCGGCTCGGCGTGCGCAATCTGTACGTCAAAAACGACGCCGTCTGCTTCCCGTCGCTTTCCTTCAAGGACCGCGTGGTGGCCGTGGCGCTGACCGCGGCGAAGCAATTTGGCTTTGAGGTCGTGAGCTGCTCTTCGACCGGGAATCTCGCCAATGCCACCGCTGCGCAAGCCGCGAGGCAAGGTTTCCAGGCCTGGATTTTTGTTCCCGCCGATATCGAGCCGGCGAAGATTGTGGGCACGCTGGTGTACGGCGCGCGGCTGGTGCGCATCGCGGGGAACTACGACCAGGTGAATCGGCTCTGCACCCAGATTCAGGAGAAATTGCGCTGGGGCTTCGTGAACGTGAACTTGCGCCCCTACTACGCCGAAGGCTCAAAGACCGTCGGATTCGAGATTGCCGAGCAGCTCGGCTGGCGGCTGCCGGACAATGTCGTGGTGCCGATGGCGGGCGGCGCGTTGATTACCAAGATTCGCAAGGCCTTCACCGAGTTGATCTCCCTTGGCCTCGTGGAAGAGAAGCCCGTAAAGTTTTTTGGCGCGCAGGCCACCGGTTGTTCGCCAATTACTACGGCTGTAAAAGACGGTAAGGAGCGTTTCGAGCCGCAACGGCCCTCGACGATCGCTCGTTCCATCGCCATCGGCAATCCGGCCGACGGTTTCTACGCCATTCGCGCGATTCGCGCGAGCGGCGGCTGGGCTGACGACGTTAGCGATCCCGAGTTGGTGGCGGGAATTCAGTTGTTGGCGGAAACCGAAGGCATTTTCACCGAGACTGCGGGTGGCGTGACCACCGCAGTCACGCAAAAATTAATTCAGCACGGCCGCATCGGCCCCGACGAGACCACGGTGGTTTGCATCACCGGCAACGGATTGAAAACGACCGACGCGCTGGTGGACTCCATCCAAGCCCCGGAAGCGATTGCGCCGCGCATGGCGGACTTCGAGGCCTATGTCGATCAGGTCACGCGCCCGGACCGCGCGGCCGCAGAAACCACGCCAGCCGCAACGACTGCCGTACGTGCAGCGGGAGTGGCGCAATGAGCATCTCCGTCGAAATCCCCACGCCTTTGCGCCGTTTCACGGGCGGCGTCGCGAAGCTCGACTCCACCGCGAATTCGCTGAGCGAACTATTGGGCGATCTCGAAGGCCGCTTCCCGGGAATTGCCAAGCACCTTCGCGATGAAACGGGCCAGATTCGTCCCTTCTTGAATATTTACGTCAACGAGGAAGATATCCGTTTTCTCGGCGGGGAAGCCTACCGTTTTAAAGATGGCGACAAGGTGCTCCTGGTTCCTTCCATTGCCGGGGGCTGACGCGAGCCGCCGGCATTTCTACCGTGTCCGTCACCTATCCATCAGATACCAAAAGAGTTGCTCACGACCTCCCCCCACCGTTTCGTTTCGGAAACGGTTGTATCTCTTTGCTTTTCTTGATTTTTGCTTACGACACGCTTATACTGCATTCGCTCTGAAGCCGGTCGAACTCTCAAGTGGGCGCGAGCCCACTTTTTTGTTCTCCGGAGAATTCGCCGGAGCGATCCTGCCTTTGCAGGAAAAGGGTAGGGTGTGGCATGGCGGTGGACTTAGAGCGCGTCCGCGGAACGGCCGAGCGCGTGGCCCACTCGTTGGGGCTAGAAATCGTTGACGTCGAGTGGAAGGTTGGCAAGCAGCGGTTCCTGCGGATTTACATCGACAGGGCGGCACCGCCGGGCGAAAAGGCGGAAGGCGTCAGCCACCGGGACTGCGAAGCGGTCAGCCACCAGTTGAGCGTGCTGCTCGACGTGGAGGATCTTGTTCCGGGACCTCGCTACGTCCTGGAGGTCAGCTCGCCGGGCCTGGATCGCAAGCTGACGAAGCCGGCGGAGTTCGAACGGTTCGCGGGACGGCGCGCGCGAATTTCGACGACCGCGCCTATAGAGGGTCAGACATTTTTCGACGGCCGTCTGGCGGGATTCGCCGAGGGCCGAGTGGCGATGGACGTTAACGGGCAACGGATCGACGTGCCCATTGAAGCGATTCGCAAAGCGCAATTGGTAGTGGAGTTCTGAGAGCGAGGGCCGTCATGGCCAGTTTGCTGTACCAGACAATCGAGCAGATCAGCCGGGAGAAACACATCGAGCCCGAGGTGATCGTCGCCGCCATCGAAGACGCGATGGTGGTGGCGGCGCGCAAGTATTACAAGACCGAGGAAGAGCTGCGCTCAAAATTCAATCCGGACACGGGCCAAGTTGACGTGTTCGCGGCGCGCATGGTGGTCGAGGAAGTCGCCGACCCGAAGAAAGAAGTCACGCTCGCCGAGGCGCGCAAGTCGCATCCGGACGCGGAAGTCGGCAGCGAAATTCTATATCCGAAACCGACGGACGTGCTCGGGCGTATCGCCGCGCAGACGGCCAAACAAGTGATCATGCAGAAAGTGCGCGAGGCCGAGCGCGACACGATTTTCAACGAATACAACGGGCGCGTCGGCGAGCTGATGAATTGCGTCGTCAAGCGCATCGAAGGCCCGGACGTAATCGTGGACCTGGGGCGCGCCGAGGCGCGTCTTCCGCGCCGCGAACAGTCGCGCCTGGAAACGTACAACATCGGCGACCGTTTGCGCGTGGTGATTAAGGGAGTGGATCGCGCGGCGAAGGGGCCGCAAGTGATCGTGTCGCGTGCCGATCCCGCCCTGGTACAGCGCCTCTTCGAGATGGAAGTGCCGGAGATTTACGACGGCACCGTCCAGATTCGCGCCGCGGCGCGCGAAGCGGGCGAGCGCACTAAAATCGCCGTCGCCAGCCGCGACAAGGACGTGGATCCCGTCGGCGCGTGCGTCGGAATGAAGGGCATGCGCGTGCAATCCATCATCCGCGAGTTGCGCGGCGAAAAGATCGACATCATTCCATACTCCGAAGACACCATGACCTTCGCGCAGAAGTCGCTGTCTCCGGCGAAAGTCACGCGCGTGCAAATTATCGATCCGGAGACGAAACACCTCGAAGTGATCGTCGAGGATACGCAACTCTCGCTGGCCATCGGCAAGAAGGGCCAGAACGTTCGCCTCGCCAGCAAACTCATCGGCTGGAACGTCGATATCAAGAGCGAGGAAGAGAAGCGCCAGGAGATCGAAGCGCAGATGGCGGCGCTCACCGCGCCGGGCACGCCTCTTTCGGAATTGAAGGGCCTGGGGCCGAAGATGGTCGAGCGCATCGAAGCGCACGGCGTGAGTTCGATCGAGAAACTCGCGGACATGACTCCCGAGCAGCTCATGGAAATACAGGGCATCGGCGAAAAGATGGTGGAGAAGATCCAACTCTCGGTGGCCGAGTATTTCCAATCGCTCGAAGCGCAGCAAAGCGCAGCGGCCGAAGCCGCAAGCGCGTCAGGCGAGACTGCGGTCGCGGAGGGCGGAGTCGAAGCGCAGCCGGAAGCTCAGCCACAAGAAACGAGCGATGCCGCTGCCCCTGCAAGCGAAGAACAGCCGGCTGTCGAAGCGCCGTCGGAACCCGCTGCCAGCCCGGAGCATTCCGATGCACCCGCGGAAACGCAGAGAGAGGAATAGCCGCGCGCACGAATGAGTGACGTTCGAACAAATCCGAATTAATGAGCTTGCCCGCGAGTTGGAGGTCAAGGCCAAGGCCATCATTGATTTTCTGCCCGAAGCGGGAGTCAAGGAAAAGAAGACTCACTCGAGCTCCATCGACGTGACCGCGGCGGTCACGGTCCGGGCACATTTTCACAAGTTGGCGGAAGAAGAGGCTGCCGAAGAAGCGCGCGCCGCTGCGGAAAAGGTCGCGAAGGAAGCGGCGGCCAAAGCGGCAAGGATGAGACCGGCCGCCCCTGCGGTTCCAGCGGCTCCTGCGCCGGTTGCGGCGAAGCCGGCTGCTCCGGCTGCTGTTTCGCCGCCAGCGCTTCCTGCCGCTGCTCACGCAGAGCGGCCAGTTGCAGCGGCTCCAACCGGGGCGAAGCCTGCCGCTCCGGCTGGTGCAATTCCACGTCCCATTGCGCCTCCGTCCGTCGCGCCGCCACCCGCGGCACCAGCCTCGACGGGAGTTCCCCTGGCTGCCAAGCCTGCCGTGGCGCCGCCATCCGCAGTTCGTCCCGCGGCTGCGGCACCCGGAGCTACGCCACAAGTTCGCAGACCAATGAGCCCTGCCGTTCCTGGCACAAGTCCACGCCCGGGCGCTCCATTTCCGCCCGGTGCTCGCCCGCCATTTCGGCCCGGCGCGCCGATGGGGCCTCGCCCTGTCGGTGCGGGCGGCGCTCCGCAGGCCCGTCCTCAAGGACGCCCCGGTGCTCCCATGCCCGGGCGCCCGATGCCTGGAGGGCGTCCTGCGCCGCGCCCAGGCGGCGGCCGAGGCCCGGCACTATTGCCGCCGGATCGTGTTCCTCCCAAGGCGGAGCCAGGTAAACCAATTTACGAGCGCAAGCCGGCGGCGCGCGCGCGTCCCACTCTGGAAAAGCGATTTGAAGAAGGCGAGCGCAAGCTTCATCCGGTGCGTGCCCGAGCGGGCGTCGGCGAACGGCGCTCCGCGCAGGTCGAGCGGGTACCGCCTCCGCCGCCGCGCGAGCCGAGAGAAGTCACGATCACCGAAGGCATCACGGTGCGCGATCTTGCGGAGAAGCTCGACGTGCGCGCCAAGGACGTTCTAAAGCTTTTGCTCGACCGCGGCATTTTCGCCAGCATCAATCAGGCGCTGGACGTTCCCACGGCGACAACTCTCGCCGAATCCTTCAACGGAATCGTGAAGGTCATCTCCTTCGAGGAGGAAGTGGTTCAGGATGTCGCGCGGGAAGACAAAACCGAGAATAACGAGCCGCGCGCTCCGGTGGTGACCGTGATGGGCCATGTGGACCACGGCAAAACGAGTTTGCTCGATGCGATTCGCGAAACCGAGGTCGCCGCGGGCGAGGCAGGCGGAATCACGCAGCACATCGGCGCCTCGCAGGCATCGGTCAACGGGCGCCGCATCGTGTTCGTGGATACACCGGGTCACGAAGCGTTCACGCGGATGCGCGCGCGGGGCGCGAAAGTGACGGACATCGTCGTGCTCGTTGTTGCGGCCGACGACGGCGTGATGCCGCAGACGCAGGAAGCGATCGATCACGCCAAGGCGGCGGGCGTCCCGATCATCGTCGCCATCAACAAGGTGGACAAACCGGAAGCGCAAGTGGAGCGCGTGAAGCGCCAGCTTTCCGAGCGTGGCTTGACGCCCGAGGAATGGGGCGGAGACACCGTGACGGTGGAAGTGTCCGCCAAACAGAAGAAGAATCTCGAAAAATTGCTGGAGATGATTCTCCTGGTCGCGGACATGCGCGAGTTGCGCGCCAATTCGAGTTCGCCGGCCACTGGCACCGTTATCGAATCGCGTGTGGACAAGGGCCGCGGCCCGGTGGCGACGGTGCTCGTGCAAAACGGCACGTTGCACACGGGCGACGTTTTCATCTGCGGCGCCGTCTACGGCAAGGTGCGCGCGATGTTCGACGATCGAGGCCGCCCCGTGAAAGAGGCCGGCCCGTCGACGCCCGTCGAAGTGCTCGGCTTGCAGGGAATCCCCGAAGCGGGTGATCAGTTCCAAGTGGCGGACGAAGCCAAGGCGCGCCACATCGTCGAGTATCGCCAGTCGAAGATTCGCGAAGCCACGCTGGCCAAGACGGCCGGCTCGCGCATCACGCTCGACCAGTTGCACGAACAACTCAAAGCGGGCGAGGTCAAGGAACTCCCCCTCGTCATCAAGGCCGACGTGCAGGGATCGGTGGAAGTCCTGAGCGAGATGCTGACCAAGCTCTCGAACGACGAAGTAAAATTGAAAATCATTCATGCCAGCGTCGGCGCCGTGAGCGAGACCGACGTCCTGCTGGCCTCCGCCTCGAATGCGATCGTCATCGCGTTCAACGTCAGGCCGGAGCGCAAAGCCGCCGATCTCGCGCAACAAGAAAACGTGGACATCCGCACCCACACGATCATTTACGAAGTCTCCGACGAAATTAAGAAAGCGATGGAGGGCTTGCTCGAGCCCGTCGTGAAAGAAACGAATCTGGGCCATGCCTCGGTTCGCGAGACGTTCCGCATCAAGGGTGTGGGCATGATCGCCGGCTGCCACGTTCAAGACGGCATCATGAAGCGCGATGCCCCCGTGCGGGTGCTGCGTGATGGAGTTGTGATTTACACGGGCAAGGTGTCGTCGTTGCGGCGATTCAAGGACGATGCGAACGAAGTTCGGGCCGGGTTCGAGTGCGGCGTCGGGGTCTCCAATTTCGGCGACATCAAAGTCGGCGACGTGCTCGAGTGCTTCCAGATGCAGAAAGTCGCATTGGCGCAAGTGTCGTATTAGGATGGAAATCCGCGCGGCGGTTCCCGCAGAGGGGCAGAGATGCCGGTTGGCCTCCTCACCCTGGAAATTCAAATTCAGGACGCTCACTCTCTCAAGGATAAGCGGCAAGTGCTGCGCAGCCTGAAGGATCGTCTGCGCGGACGCTTCAACGTCGCGATCGCCGAGCTGGACGGACAAGGTTCCTGGCAGCGCGCCACCGTCGGCATCGTCAGCGTTTCAAACAATACCGCGTATCTCGAAAAATCCTTGCGCACCGTGCTTGAGGAGTCCGAGCGATTGCTGGGGCGCGACCTGGTAAGCCACGAGCTGGAGCTTTTGTAAATGACCGTCGCAGGACATCGCCACGAACGCGTCGCCGAGGAGATCGCTCACGAACTCAGCATCATGCTCGCCGGCGAACTGAAGGATCCCCGGCTGGAAGTCAGCCTGACCATCACCGAGGTGCGCGTCTCGCCGGACATGAAACAGGCGCACATTTTCGTCAGCGTGATTGGCGACGAAGAGGAGAAAAAGAACGCCATCGCGGGCCTCGACGCCGCATCCGGCTTCATCCGCCACGAGCTCACCGAGCGTATGCAATTGCGCCGGATGCCCGAGCTGCATTTCCATCTCGATAGCTCGGAAGAGTACGGCAACCGCATTGAAGAACTTCTGCGCGAAGTCAAGAAGCCGCCCAGCGCCTGACCGCCTGGTCCGACATGCCACGAAAACCGCAACCCGCTCCGTTCGACGGCGCTCTTGTGATTGACAAGCCGCCGGGCCGCACGTCGCATGACGTCGTCGAGGCCGTGCGACGCAGCCTGGGCTTTCGCCAGATCGGTCACCTCGGCACCCTCGATCCGCTGGCGACGGGCGTGCTCGTCCTGCTGCTCGGGCGGGCCACGCGACTCGCGCAGTTTTACAGCGGGCGTCGCAAACGCTACGCGACCACGTTTCGTTTCGGCTTTGCTACGGACACCTACGACGCCGATGGCGCGCCGCTGGGGCCGGATTTGGCGCCGCAAGTCGATCGTGCCGCGATCGAGCGCCTCGCCGCGGAACGCGTCGGACGTTTTCCGCAAATGCCGCCCCCTTTCTCCGCCAAGAAAATCCACGGGCGCCCGGCGCACGAACTGGCGCGCAAACACAAGCCGGTCGAATTGAAAGCCGTGGACATCGAGGTCTTCGAGTACCGCGTGCTTTCCGTCGAAGGTTCGCACGCGCGATTCGCGATCGAGTGCGCCCCGGGAACCTACATTCGCTCGCTCGCGCAGGACATGGGTCAGACGTTCGGCTGCGGCGCGCACCTATCGGAAATCACGCGCACGGCCGTCGGTGAATTCACGCTCGATCAAGCCGTAAGTCTCGAAGAGTTCGACAAAGCGGCGAAGGAAGGACGCGCCGCGGAATGGATTGTGCCACTGGAACGGCTGCTGCCCGAATTGCCGCGCGCGAACGTGCTGCCCATTATCGAACGGCGCGTCCGCCACGGCTCGAAATTCAACCTCACCATTGCGCAGATTCAGCCCGGAGGCTCGCAACCCGCGCAAGGCGGTCCGGCCGAGCTGGATGCGGGAGAGTGGAAGCCTGCGCGGCTGCGAGTCTTCAGCCAGCAGGGGCGATTGATTGCGATCGCGGAAGCTGTCGTCCCGCGCACGTACCAACCGATAGTGGTCTTGGAAGCAGAGGCTTGAGATGTTTGCGTTACGGGTGCGATCCTGCGCCGGGGTCGCCGCTGCCGGCGTAGATCTGCCGGCCGGTGCGCTCCGAAAGCCGGATTTGCCGCGGCGTCACCAGAATCAGAAAATCCGAGTCTGAATTTTGCGTGTTGTTGTTTTGCAGGAAGGCGCCTGCCGCGCTCTGTCCCACCCACGGCCAACTGGTGATCGCCCGCATCTCGTTCGATTGCACGATTCCCATGAAGAGCGACGTTCGATTCTCACGCAAGCGCACGGTTTGCTCGATCGTGCGGTTGTTCAGCACCGGGATCAGATTCACCGACGCCCCGGCCAAGCTGCTGATGTCGAATTCCAGATGCAGCGTCACATCCGTATTCCCATTGAGCCGCGGCGTGGCTTGCACCTTTAGTCCCAAATCGATGTACTCCGCATTGGGGAACGGCGTCAGCCCGACGTTTGGCGTATTTCCCGCCAGCGACGAGAGCGAAGTATTCAAGATCACCGAGACGACATTGGAAGATTCGGCGGCAATGGCCAAGTCCAGCGCCCCGGCACTATTGAAATCGGCCGCTGTGAGCGACAGCGGATCGTTGCCGGTGGGGAGGTCCAGTCTCCCCAAGAATCCGCCGGTACCGTTGCTCACCAGCACGGTGACACTGTTGGACGCGCTGTTGGCCACGGCGACGTTAGGGATGCCGTCGCCGGAGAGATCCCGGGCGATGATCCCAACGGGACTTGTGCCCACGTTCGTGTTCGTGGCCGCGCCGAACGTGCCGTCGCCATTGCCCAGCAGGATGGAAATGGTTCCGTCAGTCTCGTTTGTGACTGCCAGGTCGGGCCGCGTGTCGCCATTGAAATCCGCCACCGCGACGCCCGCCGGCTTGGTGCCGGTGGCGTAGGTGACGCCGGGCTTGAACGTGCCGTCGCCATTGCCCAGGAAAATCGAAACGGTGTTGTCCCCTTGATTCGCGACCACGAGATCGAGATTGCCGTCGGCATTGAAGTCGCCGCTGGCGATCGCCATCGGGGTATTTCCAGTTGTAAGCGTGGTGGGCGCAGCAAAGGTTCCATCGCCGTTTCCGAGAAAGATGGAAACGGAATTCGTTCCGCTGTTCACGACGGCGATGTCCTCATGGCCGCTGCTTGTGAAAACTCCCGTCAAGACGGCCGATGGCAATGCGCCGGCAGGAAGCGCCAGTGTAGTGGGCGCAGCAAACGTTCCGTCGCCGTTGCCAAGCAAGATCGCAACCACCGGAGTAAGCGCGTGGGAGCCGATGGTACGCGAAGGGATTCCGCTCTGGCAGGTCACCGCGAGATCGATCTTGCCGTCCGCGTTGAAATCGCCGGACGCAAGCGCTGTCGGCCCGTTGCACACGGCGGTGTCCGTATGCGCTCCAAACGTGCCGTCGCCGTTACCCAGCAGGATCGAGATCGTGTTGGCCGTGAAATTGGCAGTGGCCAGATCCGCCTTGCTGTCCGCATTAAAGTCCGCCGTGATCACGGCGTCCGGCGCCGTGCCGGTGGCGTAGTCCGTGCGGGGGAACTGTCCGGGCAGAATGGTCCCGGAAAATTGTGCGGTTGTGGGACCCAGGCTCGCGGAGTAAGCGGCCAGCGCCACGGGATAGCGCTCTCCGACAAAAAGTTTCGCGGGTTTCCCGTCCACGGCTCGCAGCATCATGCGCTGCGCGCTTCTCACTTGCGAAAGTGTGTCGCTGAAATTCGCGGACGCTCCCGGCACTGTGGCGAGAAAGGTGGTCTCGCCCCCGCCGAAGGCCAGGACGGAAGGAAGCAGCGCGCTCGCCCCTGCGCTCGCCGCCGGATTCAGGCTGGCAAAAATAGCTTCGATCGACTGGAGCAGCGTGCCGTTGTTTTCCGCCTGCACCAGCGTTTGCACCTGGCTCTTGCTCAGCGTGAACGCCGAGGACTGCGAGGGAGGCGTGATGCCCAGTTCCCGAGAAAGAGAGTGATCGACCTCGAGAATTTCAATTTCGAGCATCACCTCGCCCTGCGGCCGCTCGATCTCGTCAAGCAGGGCTTTGGCGAGCGCGAGGTGTTCCGGTGTGTCGCGCAGCGTCAGTGTGCGCGAGGAAGTGTCGAGTTGCGCGCGCGTGACACCCGCGATCTCGCGGATCGCGCGCAACGTATCGTTCATCTCTTCCGTCGTGCTGGACACCGGAAGGATGAAGCTTTGCTCGGATTCGGGAGCGAATGCCTTCCGGTTGGCCGGCGTGTCTTCAGCCACAAAGATGGTGTTCGCGTCCACGACGCGCCAGAACGTGTGCGTTTCCTCGCCGAGGACCATCATCGCCGTCCGGAAATCCAGCGCCGGAATTCGCAATCGCACCTGGCGGTCCACCAGATCGGCGTCAAACGAAACGGCGATTCCAAATTTTTGGCCGACCTCCTGGTAAGCGCCGCGCGTCGTCCCGCGGTAATCGAAATCGCGCGTGCCGGGCTGTGGTTTCAAGACGGGCTGGCCGGCGAGCGCCTGGTTCCCATGCGCGGATGTGGCCACCTGCTGCGGCGTAAGCTCCGCCAGCCGCTCTTGCGCGACGTTGTAACCCGGATCCAATTCAAGCGCCCGCAATAAATCGTCGCGCGCGGCGGCCGGCTGATTGGCGATCCACTCCCGCTCGGCTTGATCCGTGATCTGCTGCACGAGCCGGAAGCGATCCAGCGCCCGATGCAAACGGTACTCGGGCACGGAATCGGCGTACGTCGCCGCCTCGGTCAGCGCGGCGTAGGCGGACTTCCAGTCCCCGATGCGCTCGTCGCGCAAACCTTCCTCGTAGGCCTGCCGGGCGCGGTGCGTATCGGGCGCGGGCCGCGGAGGCACGGGGGCCGTGGAACTCGTGACTGGCGGAGACTGAGCCTGAGCCTCGGCGCAGACAAGAGCAGCTATGCCCGCGAGAAGGAAGGCCATTCTCAGAAAGGCACGCGGATTGTGGGGTCGTCGCGCCATGGATCTCCAATTGTAGCGGGGCCGGCGGAAAGGTCGGCAATTAACTTGACCTGGGGTACCGGGGCGTGTAAACTGGAAAATGTAGTTGAAACTCAGTTGCAACTAGGATCTCCCGGCTTGCTCTCCGCTCTCCTCATTGCACTTAGGGAAGGCCTCGAAGCTGCCCTCGTCGTGGGCATCGTTCTCGTTTATTTGAAGCGTACGGGCCGAACGGCGTTGGCCCGCTACGTCTGGGGCGGCGTGGCGGCTGCCGTGCTGTCCAGCCTGGGCGTCGCCCTCGCCCTGCAGCGCTGGAAAATAAGCGAAGACGGCTTCGAGGGCCTGCTCTTGCTGCTGGCGGCCGTGTTCGTCGTCACCATGGTCTTCTGGATGAATAAGATCGCCCGCCACCTCCGCCGGGACATCGAGCAGAAAGTGGAAGTTTACGCCGGTCGCGCCGGATTTGGGGCGGGAATCGGGCTGGGCACGTTCGTCTATCTCATGGTGGTTCGCGAAGGCGCCGAACTCGCGCTGATTCTTCGCGCGGTCGAGCTTTCCACGGAAGGCCTGGAGACCTGGATCGGCACAGCATTGGGATTGGCCCTCGCGGTGGCGGTCGGCGTGTTCTTCTTCCAGGGCACACTGAAGATTTCGCTCGGCCGATTCTTCTCCGCAACGAGCACGATCTTAATTATCGTCGCTCTTCAACTTGCCATCACCGGCATGCACGAGCTGAGCGAATCCATGTGGATTTCCTCCAGCCGCTTCGAGATGGCGTGGGTCGGGCCGATTGTGCGCAATGACGTTTTCTTCTTTATGGTAGTCCTGGGCGCCGCGGCGTTGCTGGTACTGCGCGAATGGTTGAGTGTGAAGCGCTCGCCTGCCGCCGCGGAAACGCTCAATGATGCCCAGCGCCGGCGTCTGGTATATGAACAGCGCAAGCAGGGCCGCTGGATGGTGGGCGCGACTGCCTTATTCTTGCTCGTGATTCTCGTCCTGGCGGCGGACTTCGTCTATGCGCGCGTAGCGGCGGCGCCGCCGGAAGCGCAACTCGTTCAGGCCGTGGACGGCCAAGTCCATATTCCTATCGCGCAGGTGAGCGACTCGAACATGCACCTGTTCCGCGTCGCCGTGAACGGCGACATGATTCGCTTTATGGTGATCAAGAAACCGAACGGTTGGGGCACGGCCCTCGATGCCTGCCGGATTTGCGGACGCGCCGGTTATCGGCAGGATGGCTCCAACGTCATCTGCCGCAATTGCGCTTCCGCAATTTACATCCCCAGCATCGGCGAAGCCGGAGGCTGCAATCCGGTCGGTGTGACTTCGAGCGTCGAGGGAACCGACATCGTCATTGACGTGCCTTCGCTTTCCGGTGCGCTCGCCGAGGTTCCGCAGTAGTCCGCGGCCCGCCATGTTCTTCCGCATCGTCAGCGATTCGTTTGGCCGCAAGCCGCACCGGAAACTATTGACGGCCGCAGCGCTGGCCCTCGGCATCGGCGTCACCACCGCGACGCTCAGCGTCGCTCTCGATGTGGGCGATCGTCTCGAACGGGAATTTCGCGCGCTCGGGGCCAACCTGCTCGTCACGCCGCAGGCGGACACGCTCCCTCTCGAAATCGGCGGCGTGGACTATCGCCCGGTCAGCGAGGGCGCATATCTTCCCGCGGCCGATCTCGGAAAACTCCGAACGATTTTCTGGCGCAACAATATCACCGGCTTCGCTCCCTTCCTCGACGTCCCTGTTGCGTGGTCCATCAGCGGCCGGACTTTGCCCGAAGGTCTGGCCAACGCCACGCTGGTCGGCACATGGTACCGCCACGACGTTCCGGTCTCAGATGGCACGATCTTTACCACGGGGGTGTCTGTGACGAACCCCTGGTGGCGCGTGCAGGGCCGCTGGTTCGCTGACAACACGCCGTCCGCCAGTAACGCGGCGGCGGAATGTGTGGTCGGTTCCTCGCTCGCGCAGCGCGCTTCCGTAAATGCCGGTGACGTTCTCGCCGTGAAATCCGGCGACCGCACCCAGACGTGTACCGTCACCGGCATCGTTTCCACGGGTTCGCGGGAGGACGATTCGATTCTCGCGCCCCTCGAGTTCGCCGGTACTCTTGCAGGCCAGCCCGGCCGCTATCGCACGATGCTCGTGAGCGCGCTGACCAAACCAGAAGATGATTTTTCGCGGCGCGACCCGGCCAAAATGACGCCCGATGAATATGACCGCTGGTTCTGCACGCCCTACATCTCCTCGATCTCGCAAGAGCTGCGGGAAATATTGCCCGGCACCGAAATCCATGCGATTCGCCAGGTTGCGGAAGGAGAAGGCCGCTTGCTCGGCCGCGTCAGCGCGCTAATGTGGCTCGTTACGTTTGCCGCGCTCCTCGCTGCCGGATTGGCCGTCGCCGCGACTTCCGCCACGACGGTCCTCGAACGCCGCGCCGAGATCGGTCTGATGAAGGCCATCGGGGCCGGCAATCGCATGGTGGGCGCGCTTTTTCTCACCGAACAATTGCTCCTGGCATTTATCGGCGGCGCCTCGGGGTATGCGCTTGGGGTTGTGTTGGCACGCGTGCTGGGACAGCAGGTTTTCGGCATCGCGCCGACGAGCCGATTGATTCTTTTCCCCATCGTGCTGGCCCTGGCCGGTGTGGTCGTCTTTCTGGGAAGCTTTGTGCCCTTGCGAAGCGTCGCGCGCGTCGAACCTGCGGCGACTTTGCACGGAGAGTGATGCGTGGCGCCGCGTTCCATGTTTTGGCGAATCCTGCGGCAACTGCTGAGCGCGAGCCGCGGCCGGCTGAGTGTGGCTCTGCTCGCATTGGTGAGCGGCGCGGCAGTTTGTTCGGCGCTGCTTGGGCTATATCTCGACGCGGAATCGAAGCTCACACGCGAATTTCGCACCCTCGGAGCGAATCTCGTCGTCTCGCCGCCGTCCGGGCATGGAAGCGAGCCGGCGCTCGCGGATGCCGGCGTGATGGGGCGCATCGAAGCGCAGCGCACTCCCAACGTCATCGCCGCCGCGCCGTATCTCTACCTCGTCGGTGAAACGTCCGGCCAGCCGGTGATTGTCGCTGGGACATGGCTCGACGAAGTCGCCCGGATGGACTCCTGGTGGAAGGTGGATGGCCGCTGGGTCGCTTCGCGCGACGATCGCAGCGAGTGCATGGTCGGCCGCGTCGCGGCGCGCGAACTCGGCCTTGCCGCGGGCAGCCCGCTCGACCTGCGCTCGGGGGATCGCAGCGTCTCTCTCGTGGTTGCAGGCATTGTCAATTCCGGCGGCAGCGAAGACAATCAAGTGCTGCTCAATTTGCCGGTTGCACAGGAATTGGCGAATCTCCCGGGGCGCATCGGCGTCGTGGAATTGAGCGTTGCCGGTTCGCCCGCGCAGTTGAACGATTACGCGAATCGCCTGGCCGCCGCGTTGCCCGGTCTCGAAGTTCGCCCCCACGCCGGCGGCTGCGGCAATGCCCCAGCAGATTCCCAGGATGCTTGGCGAGGCCGTTCCGAAAAGTGGAGGATGCGCCAGGGAGAAGTACGACGCAGACGCGGGCCGTAATCTCGTCGTGTACGATGCCGTATGCCATCGCGACGACCATGCACAGCCCCACGATCTTTGCCGTTTGCACATTCCGGCAATTAGCGTCGATTCCGCATTCCGTCATGATTCCGCTTTGGCATCTGACTGTTTTTCGTTCGGGCCACGTACTCTATTGTATAAGCCGCTAAAACGAAAGTTGCCTTTCGCTCCG
>CAWCYS010000034.1:0-19760 GCA_963799715.1 Terriglobia bacterium
GGAAGGCCTGGCTGATCTATCAGGTGGAGAAATTTCCGTGGGTGCAAGTGCAGGCGGGAGAAGTGGGCGTGGTGATTGCGCAAGCAGGTTCGCCGCTGCCGATCGGTGCGAAATCGGCGGTGTACAAGAAAGCGTTCGGAAATTTTTCGGATTTGCGCTCGTTCGTGACGGGCGGCGGACAGAAGGGCGTGCAGCGGCCGGTGCTCTCGCCGGGAACGCTGGCGCCGATTCATCCGGTCGGATTTCTGGTGGTGACGAAGAGCCAGGTGTACGGGCTGCCGATCTCGCCGGAGTTGCGGGCGCAGGGCGGAAGGTCCGGGCATCTTACGGCCGCGGCGTTCGGATTGCGCCCGGAACAGCTCGATCTGGTGCGAATTCGAGCCGCAGCAGTACGGAAAGGATCGCAAGCTGATGGACGTCGTGGGAATCGTGACGACGTACGAAGGCGACCCGCTGCCTTCGAGCGACATCGCGAGCCGGCTCGGGGGATTCGCCGACATCGCGACGATGGAAAAGACGAACGTCAAAGACGGCGAAGTGATCGAAGTGCTGCTCGGGAGCAAAAACAACCTGCACAACAATTATCAGGATTTTCAGGCGATTTCTCGACAATGGCGGGAGGATCGGCTTGCAGCACGACCCGCTGCTGTATGGCGCGTACGCGCTCAATCCGTTTCTGGTGAGCGTCGAGCTGGTGGGCATGCTTGTCGTGCAGCAGGGGCAGGTGGCGGTGATCAAGGCGTACGTGGGATTGCCGACGCAGGACATTTCGGGCTCGGATTTCAAATTCGGTTCGCTGGTGCGTCCGGGACATCGCGGAATCTGGGAAGAGCCGCTGCGGACGGGGAAATATCCGCTGAATCCGCGCTGCTACCAGGCGGAGATCGTGCCGACCTCGATCCTGACGCTGAATTGGGCGGACGCGGTGTCCGATGCGCACAATCTGGACGCGGAGTTGAAGCAGATCGTGGCGAAGAGCAACGAAGGATTCGTCTTCAACATTGATTTGCAAGTGCAGATTCACGTGCCGGACGTCAACGCGCCGCGGGTAATCTCGATGGTCGGCACGATGAAGAACTTGGTGAACGAAGTGTTGCAGGCGGCGGTGGGCAACCACTTCCGCAACAAATTGCAGAGCATGCCGGCCATCCGTTTCATCGAGACTCGCCAGCAGGTGCAGGAGGAGGGTTTCGAGCACATCAAGGAGCAACTGGAACAGTACCGCGTGGAGACGCGCGGCGTGTACATCCAGGACGTGATTCTACCGGAGGCGCTGGTCACGGTGCTGACGCAGCGCGAGGTCGCGAACCAGGAGATCGAGACGTACAAGAAGCAGCGCTCGGCGCAGGAAGAGCGCATCGCGATGGAAAATTCCAAGGGCACGGCGGACATGCAGTCCGACCTGGCGAAATCGAAGGTCGGCGTGGACATCAAGACGAACAACGCGAATGCGCGCACGGAAGAAGCGCGCGGCGAGGCGGAGTACATTCGCCAGACCGGCACGGCCCGCGGCGCGGAAGTGGAAGCGGTAGGTCTCGCGCGGGCGAAAGGTTATCAAGCACAAGTGGAGGCGCTGGGATCGAACGCCACGGCGTTGGTGAACGTGATCACCTCGCTATCGCAGGGCGCGACGAAATTCGTGCCGGACATTCTGGTGTCCAGCGGCATCGGGCAGCGGCGCGATGGATGGCCTCGCGGCGACGGCGATGCGTTTCCTCGCGGGAAATGGCGGCGGGGCGAAAGGCGGGAAAGCGCCTGAAGGAAAGAGCGGCGCTCCGGCGATCACTGAGAGCACGCCTGCGAAGTGAGGGTCGGCGTAGCGCCTGATCGGGCGTCAGCCGGACTATTCCACGGGTTGCACCGGCTCGGGCATGAAGAGGCCGGAATCCTTCGGCAGGCCGGCGCGCTCGAACTGCACGGTGACGTGCGAGATGTGAAATTCGGAGACGAGGCGCTCCTGGATGGCGGCGAGGATTTTTTCGCTGGCGTCCATGTGCATGTCCGGGAATGCAGACGTGGCACGAGAGCGCGTGCAGGCCGGTGCCGATCGTCCAGATGTGAATGTCGTGGACTTCGCGGACGCCTTCCACGCCTAAAATGGCGTGCGCGACGTTTTCCACCGTGAGCCCGCGCGGCAAGCCTTCCAGCAGGATATTCCCGGACTCCTTCAAGATTCCCCAGGTAGACCAGAGCACGAGCACTCCGATCGCCGCGCCGATTGCGGGATCGAGCCAGCGCGCGCCTGTCGCGCGGATCGCGATCGCGCCAATGAGAATGCCGACGTTCGACAGCGCGTCACCCAGATTGTGAACGAGCACGCTGCGAAGATTGAGGTCGTGGCGTCCGCGAATGAGCGACAGCGTGATGCCGCCATTCACCACGAGCGCGCCGAGCGAAACCCAGATCATCCAGCTTTCGCTGACTGTGACCGGATGACGCAAGCGATCGAAGGATTCGTAGAACAGCCCCAGCGCAACGAGGACCAGCAAGATACCGTTGATGAACGCGGCGAGCGTGCCCGCGCGGCGATAGCCGTAGGTGCGCTGCGCATCCGCGGGACGCGCGGACCACATCACCGCCAGCCAGGAAATGAGCAGCGCGGGAACGTCCGAGAGTTTGTGAACGGCGTCGCCGAGCAGGGCGATCGAGTGGCCGAGATAGCCGCCGGCAATTTCCGCCACGACGAGCGCGAGAGTGCCCGCCATCGCGCCAATAAACACGCCTCGCCCCATCTCGGCGCCGTGATCGTGGTGGCCGTGGGCATGATCATGTTCGCCGGCGTGGACGTGCATGCCGGATATTCTACTGCGATACGGCCATAATCGTCCTGCCGGACAGCGGATATGCGGGCTGCGCACGCACCGCCGCAATGTCAATTGACTTGGCTTCGGGCGCTGCTTACGATGAAAAAACGCGCCGAAACCGCGAGTTTCCGCAAGGTTCGGCGCGGGGTGCGTAGAAGCCGGAAGAGCTCAGGGACGCAGGTCGATGTCCGAAGCCATTGCCAAATTGAGTTTCTGGGGCGTCCGGGGTTCCACTCCCACCGTGGACCGCGCGACGTGGCGTTATGGCGGGAACACGCCTTGCCTCGAACTCGAGACGCCGTCCGGCGCGAAATTCATCCTCGATTGCGGCACCGGCTTGCGCACCTTGGGCAAGCAGTGGGCCGCAAACAACGGCGGCCGCGAAATCAACGCGCATATTTTCCTGACGCATTACCACTGGGATCACATCCAGGGCATCCCATTCTTTTCGCCGCTTTACGCCGCGCAGAATCGTTTTCACTTTTACAGTTTTCGCTCGCCATCGCTCGGCCCGGACAGTTTGAAGCGCGTCTTCGAGGCCCAGATGGCGATTCCCTATTTCCCCGTGGATTTAAGCGCGATGTCGGCGTCGCGCGAGTTCACGGAAGTGGACGGCGGCGAGCAGTTCGAGGTGGGCGGCGCGCGCGTCACCACTCGCTGGTTGAATCATCCACAGGGCTGCCTGGGATTCCGCTTCGAGACGCCGGTGGGCACGGTCGTCTACGCCACGGATAACGAGCCGGGCGATCCGAAGTTGGATAAGAGTTTGCGCGAACTCGCGGAAGGCGCCGACATTTTTGTGAACGACGCACAATTCACTCCGCAGCAGCTCGCGACGAATCGCAAAGGCTGGGGACATTCCAGCTGGCTCGAAGGCGTGCGCATCGCGCAGGAAGTCGGCGTGCGCAATCTCGTGCTTTTCCATCACGATCCGGATTCCTCCGATCGCGCCGTGGACGCAATCCTCCACGAGGCGCGCGGGCAATTCGAGAGCGTTTGGGCGGCGACGGAAGGAATGGTGCTCACGCTCGGCGAGCAGAAATTCGGCGTCGTGATTCCGACCGTGCGCGAAGGGCTGCGCCGCGAAGCCAGTTTCCGCGCGCGCGTCACCGGGTTCACGGGAGACGGACTGGCGTTCGAGGAGCAGACGATTATCCGCAATTTGAGTTTGCACGGCGCGATGATCTATTTGGACCACAGTCCGAAGCTGCAATCCGAGCTGCACGTCATGATCGAGAGCGCGACGGAGCCCGGGAAAGAAAATGTTCCCATGCGCCTGCGCGCCTACGTCGTGCGCATCGAGCCGGGGCCGGAGAAAGATCAAGCGGCGGTCGGGATCGTCTTTACGGAGTAACGCGGGCAATTCCGCCCGCGGAATCACATGGCAGGCGATGTTTGAACGCGCGCGCAGGAGCGCAGCGCGAAATTGCGCCCCGAGGGGTTGCGCGAAGCGCGAGAACGCGTGAAACTTCTGCGACCCAGCTTGCGCACTGGCCAACGACGCCGTGGAGGCAATGTGGAATTGAAAGATACGCCCTTCGAATTTCGCCACCGGTTCTGGATTTTCATCGGAATCTTCTGGCTGGCGTTCGCTTGCTACGCCGTGGACCATGTGAACACCATACAGTTCCTGGTGGAAAAGCTCGCGCATAACGGTTCGCGGATTTCGGAAGATGAGTTGGCGCGCATTCTGTTTCTCGTTTCCGCCGCGCTGGTGTTTTTGGGAGCGTCGATTAGAGCGTGGGGCACGTCGTACCTGAAGACCGAAGTGATGGGCGACAAGCGCGTCCGCTCCGAGCGGCTATTGGCCGACGGGCCATTCCGCTACGTGCGCAATCCACTGTATCTCGGAAACCTCATTGCGGGCGCGGGGATCGGGTTGCTCGCGAGCCGGACGGGGTTCCTCGTCTTGTTCTTCGGCCTGCTGATCTTTGGCTTCCGGCTAATTTCCCACGAGGAAAAAGAATTGAGCGCGACGCAAGGGGAACCGTACCGCGCGTATTGCAAAGCGGTGCCGCGATTTATTCCCTCGTTGTGGCCGCGCGTGCCTTCCGCGGGGAATCACCCGCACTGGCTCGACGGTTTTCTGGGAGAGTTTTGGTGGTTCTCCTTTGGCGTCGCGGGCGTGGTGCTGGCCTTCACGTTCCAGCTGGCGCATCCCATGCGAGTCTATTGGATTGTTGTCATCGGAGTTGGGAGTTTGGGATGGCTCTTGCGGCGCACGCTGCTCCCACCGGCCAAGCCTGAGCCTACGGCGAAATCATCCGGCTGAATAAGCGCGAGCCACCAGCACGAGCGCGACGATGTAGAAGGCGAACATCAGAGCAAGGTAAACCTTGGCCCCGCGTCCAGCCCCCGCAAATTCCTTAAAGAAGAAAACGCCCCAGAATGCGGCCACCATCGGCGAGGCTTGCCCAATGGCGTAGGAGATCGCCACCCCGGTGAAATGTGCCGCGACGAAATTGAGCACCGTGCCCGTCCCCCAAATGCAGCCGCTCAAGAAACCCAGCAGGTGATTGCGCGGTGACGCGGAGAAAAAACCACCCCAGCCCACCGGCGTGCCAACCAATGGCTTGCGCATGAGATAAATATTGAAAATGAAGCAACTCAAGAATGCGCCGACGCTGAAGAGAACTGCCGCGCCATAGGGGCCGAGCGGGCGGGCGGAAGTCATGGCCCGCGTAATGAACGGCGCGAACGTGCCCATCAACAGTCCGGACACCACGCAAACGATCAGGCCTTTGCGCGAAGTTCCACCGCGCGCGCTGCGGAGACTCGCGTAGGCTTTGCCGTCGAAAACCACCGCGATGACGGCGCAAGCGACTCCTGCCGCGAGCAGCAGCGCGCTACCTCTTGCCTGAATGGCGTAGCTCAGCACTACTCCTTCCACGAGCGCGATTCCAATGGAAACCGGAAACGCGACGGACATTCCGGCGAGCTCGATGCCGGCCACCAGGAGAAGATTCGCGAGGTTGCAGATCGCGCCCGCCACCAGCGCGAAAACAAAATTGGCCACGGTCGTGGAATGAATATTCTCGATAGCGCCCGATGGCCCGTGATGCCCGCCCCCCAGCGTGAAAGCGAAGACGTGCGCGATGAACACAATTCCGATCGCAAAATCCCAGTAGAACAGCTCGAAGCGATAGCCGCGCGTGCTTTTGTAAGGATTCGCCCACGAGCCCCAGCAGATCGTGCTGAGGATCATCAGCGAGAGCGCCGCTGCGAAGGTTTGCGGCGAATACATGGCGAGTCCGCCTTTCTGGTGAAACTTGCGACGTGCGTCAGCCGGTGGTGCCGGTGGACCGCGAGTTCACCAGCGCCTCGACTTCGGAAAGACGCGCCATTGCCCGCGCGCCAATGCGCGTGCAGCACAGCGCCGCGCAAGCGTTGGCGAAAGCCCCGACTCCCTTGAGATCGGCGCCTCGCAGCAACGCGAAGGAAAGTCCGCCCATGAAGGCGTCACCCGCGCCGGTGGTGTCCGTGACATTCACTCGGTAGGAGGGAACGTGTACGTTCCCGCCCTCGCCGGCGATCACGCAACCTTCGCCGCCCATGGTAATCGCCACCAGATGCGGGCCCATCTTGAGAAGGCGTGCGGCGATGCGGTCGTAATCGGTCTGGCCGGTAAGTTCGCGCGCCGCGGACTTGCACGGCTTGAGAACGTCGCTGACGCGCAGCGCTTCCATCATCTGCGCTTCGGTGGAGAGTCCCGCTGCGATGAAATCGCCGGGGGCGACGTTGAGATCGAAAATCACGCGCACGCCTGCCGCGCGCGCCAGGCGCATCGCTTCGAGGACCGGCGCCATAGGCAATTGCGACGCTTCCGTGTGGAAGTGGCGCGCGCGGCGGATGTGCTCCCCAAAACGAGTACGAATTTGCTCCGGCGTGACGCGCGCCGTGATGTTCGGGAACATGTAGATGCACCGTTCGCCCTGCGCATCTACGGGAATCCAAGTGAATGAAGAGCGCTCGCCGGGGACGGCTTCGATGCCGCTGAGGTCCATGCCGTCCTCGGCGAATGCTTCGCGGATGATGCGGGCGTTGTCATCCTCGCCCAGCAGGCCGATCCACGCGGCGGATGCGCCGAGCCGCGCGACCTGCGTCAGATTATTCGCGGTGACTCCGCCGGCGTGAATCTCGAAGCCCGTGGCGTTGATCTTTTCATCGGCGCCGATCAGTTTCGGCACCAGCGCGAAAAAATCCACCGTGCAACTTCCGAGCCCCACAACCTCGGAGTGGCCGGAAATACCGGATTGGTTGGACATAGGGGCGGCGCCTCCCCGGAGGGGGCCGATTGTAACGGAAACCGGAAGCCGCGACAGGCCATTTTGTCTTCGGCAACCTGCCCGGGCCGGCAGCGCGGAGCCGGGACCGTCTGCGATAGAATCTAATTCTGCACAGAGAATGACGCTGGATATCCAAGTCGAAGAGCAGGCCAAACCGCACTGGAGCAAGGCAACATTCCGTTCCTTGCGCCACAGGAATTTTCAGCTTTTCCTCAGTGGCCAAATGATCTCCCTGATAGGCACCTGGATGCAGACTGTGGCGCAATCCTGGCTGGTGTATCGCTTGACCGGTTCCTCCCTTCTGCTCGGGACCGTCGGATTTGCGAGCCAAATCCCCATTTTTGTGTTCGCTCCGCTCGGGGGGCTGGTGGCGGATCGCTGGAACCGGCAAAAAGTGGTCATCGGCACGCAGACCGCCTCGATGATTCTGGCGTTTATTCTGGCGGCGCTCACGCTGACCCATCGCGTCACGGTGGGTGAAATCGTGCTGCTGGCGGCGATGCTGGGTGTGGTGAACGCCGTCGACATCCCGGTGCGGCAGGCGTTCTTGATTGAGATGGTGACGCGGGATGACCTGATGAATGCGATCGCGCTGAACTCCTCGATGTTCAATGGCGCGCGGATTGTCGGCCCGGCGATCGCCGGCATCCTCGTGGCTGCGATTGGAGAAGGGTGGTGCTTCTTCGCCAACGCCGTGAGCTACATCGCCGTAATCATCGGTCTTTTTCTGATGCGGATCAAAAACCCGAACGAATTGGAGAACAACGATTCGGCCCTCGAAAACCTTGTCGAGGGCTTTCGCTTCGCGCATGGGAACGCGCCCATTTTCGCCTTGCTGCTTCTGGTTGGACTGGCCAGCTTCGTTGGCATGCCCTTCTCGGTGCTTATGCCCATATTTGCGGATCACATCCTGCATGGCGGCCCTCAGGCGCTCGGCTGGCTGATGGGGGCAACCGGCATCGGGGCGTTGTTTGGCGCGCTCACCTTGGCGGCGCGGACGGGAGTGCGCGGCCTGGCAAGATGGGTGGCGGTCTCGGCGGGAGCATTCGGAGCGAGTCTCGTGATTTTCGGGTATTCGAGATGGTACTGGGTGTCGCTGCTCGTCCTGGTTCCGACCGGTTACGCCATGATGCTCCAGTTGGCTTGCACCAACACACTGGTACAGGCGATGTCCCCGGACAGGCTACGTGGGCGGTTGATGGCCCTCTACACGATGATGATGGCCGGGATGGCGCCATTCGGCGCCCTATTCGCCGGGGCCTTCGCCAACCGCTGGGGGGCTCCCTTTACGGTGGCCCTGGGAGGGGCAGGCTGCATGGTTGGGGCGTGCGTGTTCTGGGCCTATTGGCCTCATTTGCGGGAAGCCGCCCGGAACCTTATTGTGGCCTCAGGAATGGCCACTAGCGACACCTTCAAGCAAGCTCCGACGGTGGGAGACTGAGCCCGCGCACTCGGACCCCAACGGTCGGAAACCACCCAATTCTGCCTCGGATTCCAATTCCAGACCACTCACCCAGTCGTAGCCCGCTCGTTCCTTAAACCCTCCTAGAACTTAAGTTTAGCTCACGTCTTTCATCACTCGTTCCAGCTGAAGAATAGCCGGTACAGGTTTCATGTACCCCGGTACAGGTGTTCCAACTGACCTCTTTTTGGCCCTCCCACCAGTGTCCAGCTGTCCCCCCCACCCTCTAGCCTGAGTGCAGCAGGGGCGGTTGGCACTAGCCGAATGGGCGGCGGGGGAAAACGGAAGAGGGTGAACGACATGCGAGGACAGCAAAACACAACGAAATCGAGCCGGAGCTGGATCGCTCTGGCCGCCACTTTGGCGCTAGCTAGCTTTGTTTCCGGATGCGCCCTGTTGGGCGGCAATTCAAAGACTGCGAATGATACGGGTGCCGCAAGCCAGCTGGCGAGCAACCTGGCCTCCATCGTGTTTGGCAATGTGCCGATGGGAACGACCGCGCACCAAACCGTGACGCTGACGAACCAGGGACCTTCGACAATCACGATTTCAGCGGGTTCGACTTCCAGTCCGTTATTCACGCTCAGCGGGCTCACCACGCCGGCGACTTTGGCGGGCGGCACGCAGCTGACCATCACTGTGGCTTTTACGCCCACGAGCATGGGGTCGGCCTCGGGTTCCATCAGCTTGACCAGCAATGCGTCGAACTCTTCGTTGAGCATCCCAGTGACGGCAGACGTTGTCGCGGCGGCGGCGCAAATTGCCTTAAATCCGGTATCCGCCGCCTTCGGGAACGTTAACGTCGGAAGCAGCAGCACGCAGACAATCACGATTTCCAACTCGGGCGGCTCCGCCTTGTCGATATCACTGGCGACCTTCAGCGGATCGCCCGACTTCACGACGAGCGGACTGGCTGCGCCCTCGAGCGTGAACGCGAACAGCTCGATGTCCTTCAGCGTGAAGTTTGCGCCGACAACCGCCGAAGCAGCCACCGGAACCATTACGTTCACGAGCAATGCTTCCGGTTCGCCAACGACTCTTGCCCTCAGTGGAACTGGCGTCACGGTATCGCAGGCTCAGTTGAAATTGAACCCGACGGACGCGGCCTTCGGCAACGTGAACGTGGGGAGCAGCGCAACGATACCGGTGACGGTGTCGAACCCGGGGACAGCCACGCTGACGATATCGCAAGTTGGTATTACCGGCGCAGGTTTCAGCGACAGCGGATTGACCACACCGGTCAATGTCGCCGCCGGCGCTTCGACCACCCTCAATGTGAAATTTGCACCGACGACCGCCGGCAGCGCTTCCGGCAGCATTACGTTGACCAGCAATGCCAGCACTTCGCCGAACACTCTGCCTCTGTCGGGTGCGGGAATGGCGCCGGAGATTTCACTTAGTCCTTCGCCGGTCGCCTTCGGCACGGTGACCGACGGCACGAGCAGCTCGAAGACGGTTACCATCTCGAATCCCGGCACGGCCACGCTGACGATCTCGAATGCGACCATCAGCGGCACCGGCTTCAGCATGAGCGGCCTGACCACCCCGTTGAGTATCGCCGCGGGCGCAAACAGAACCTTCAGCGTGAGCTTTGCGGCCACCGGCACGACCGCCGTCAGCGGCACGGTGACCTTGACCAGCAACGCGGCGGGCTCGCCGACTTCCCTCGGTCTTACAGCCACGGGAGCCACCGCTCCCACGCCGCAGATCAGCCTGACCCCGTCCAGCGTGGCTTTCGGCAGCGTGGTGGACGGCACGACGAATTCCCAGACGATCACGGTGAAGAATACCGGCAATGCGACGTTGACGATTACTTCGGCGACGCCGAGCGGGGCCGGCTACAGCCTGTCCGGCTTGACGCTACCGCTGAATCTTGCGGCCGGCGCTTCCTCCACATTCAATGTGAACTTTGCCCCCACAGGCACGACGGCGGTCACCGGGAGCGTTTCGCTCGCCAGCAACGTGGCCACTTCGCCCACCGCGCTTCCTCTGACGGGCACCGGCGTTGCGGCGACATTCGTTCTGGGCGTGAGCTCGAACACTGTCAGCTTCGGAAGCGTCACCGACGGCACGACCGGCACGCAGACCGTGACGCTGAGCAACTCCGGCAATTCCAACCTGACGATCTCCAGCGTCAGCGTTGTCGGCACGGGCTTCAGCGAGAGCGGAGTAACAGCGCAAGAGACGTTAACCCCGGGACAGAAAGTCACGCTCACCTTGACGTTCGCCCCGACGGGCACAACCACCGCCAGCGGGACTGTGACGATCGCCAGCAACGCAACCTCTTCGCCCTCCACCATCTCCGTGTCCGGGACCGGCGTGGCCGCAGTGGCGCACTTCGCCACGCTCGGCTGGACGGCCAGCACCTCCACCGTGTCCGGGTACAACCTCTACCGCTCCACAACTTCGGGTACGGGATACGCCAAGGTCAACACGACGTTGATAACGGGCTTGAGCTACACGGATAACAGCGTGGAGGGAAGTACGACTTACTACTACGTGGCCACGTCCGTGAATAGCAGCGGAGTCGAGAGCACGTACTCGAATATGGCTACCGCGAACATTCCCTAATTCACCCTCGCTCATCCTCACCCTCAACCACGGCGGAACTCTCACCCACGAGAGTTCCGCCGCGGCATTTCACGGCGATGCTTTTCGCGGCTGGCCGCTTCTACGGGCTTGGTACGGTCGCGGAAGCTTCCGGGGAAAATGCGCTCTGTACGCCGTTTTCGGCCACCGCAGCGACGACGTAGTAGTAAGTCGTCCCGCCGGAAACCGTGAAGTCCGTAAACGTGGTCAACGGGGTCGGCACTGCCGTTAAGAGCTGGTAGGGCCCGCCCGAAGTTGTGCTGCGAAACACGTTGTAGCCAGTGCCAGCTCCTCCCGAAGCCGCCCACATCAAAGAGACGAAGTGCGGCGGCGCAACGAGTCCGGAACCCGAGAGTGGAACCACAATACTTGAGTTGACGGCATCGCTGATGATCGTGGCCGATCCCGACGCCGGCCCTTCGGCCTGTGGTGTGAATTGCACGATGATGGAGAGGCTGGCGCCAACGGGCAGCGCGGCGGGCAAGGTTGAAACCGTCGCCGCGAACCCGCTGCCTGCCACCAAGACTTGAGAAAGATTCACAACACCGGGCCCCACATTTTGCGCCACCAGCACCGCCTGAACCGGCGTTCCGACCGACGAATCGCCCAGACTCACCGCCGGAGAATTAAGCGTCAGCTGGCCCAGCAATGGTTGCTGACTGGTGGTTTGCTGCGTGGAGTGATTCGTGGAGGAAACGGAATTACAGCCTGAATTGCTCCCAAGAGTCGCACAGGCGAGAAGGGAAATGAGCACCGTGATCTTGCGTGTGCGAGCTAGGTCTTCACGGGCCCCGGAACGCGCGCGCCGTGCAGGCCCCGTGAACCACATGCACTTCCACTTCGCCCGGGAGAGGGATCCGAGCAGCCTCAAATTGTTTACCCGCCTGAATTAGATCGAACTCTTAAACAAACTGGACGGCACTTCGCTTGCGGATCATGCGGGGACTGGTCGGCTGACCCGGTAGAATCATACTGTCCGGACGGCCTAATTTCCACCAAATCCTTTGGCGAGAGAAAAAAAATTCGTCGCGTGGTTACGCAGCTATCTTTGGTGTACGATGCCAATTTGTTTCTGCGGGCCCGTAGCTCAGCCGGTTAGAGCGGCGGACTCATAATCCGTTGGTCCCAGGTTCGAGTCCTGGCGGGCCCACAAATTGCAGCGCTCGTGGTAGTGGCTGGTTCGCGCGGCCCCGCGCGGCTCGCCTGGCGCCCCACCGCGAATTAAACTGCCTCTTCGCAGGCAGCACTCGCCGGAGGGCACTTCGCATGGAAGAAGCACTCGCCGTTCACCGCTTACAGTTCGCCTTCACCGCGACGTTCCACTACATTTTCCCGCAGCTCACGATGGGCCTGGCCCTGCTGATTTTCATTATGAAGACGGTCGCGCTGCGAACCCACGACGACGCCTGGAATCGCGCCGCGCGCTTCTGGGCCAAGATCTTCGGTATCAGCTTCGCGCTTGGCGTGGTGACCGGCATCCCGATGGAATTTCAGTTCGGCACGAATTGGTCGGGCTTCTCCAAGGCCGCGGGTGGCGTGATCGGACAGACACTCGGCATGGAAGGCGTATTTTCCTTTTTTCTCGAGTCGAGTTTTCTCGGGCTTTTTCTCTTCGGCGAAAAACGCCTCGGCCGCGTCGGCCATTGGTTTTCCTCGTTGATGATGTTTCTCGGCTCGTGGCTTTCGGGCTATCTCATTATCGCCACCGACGCCTGGATGCAGCACCCGGTGGGCTATTTGGTGGACGCGAACGGCCAGTACGGTCTGGCCAGCTTCTGGTCGCTGCTGCTGAATCCCTGGGCGCTCCTGCAATACGCGCACAACATGCTCGGCTCGGTGCAGACCGGCTGCTTCGTCATGGCTTCCGTCGGCGCGTTCTACCTGCTCGGGCGGCGCTATGAGAAATTCGGCAAGCTTTTCGTGCGCACCGCGGTCATCGCCGGAGTGATTGCGGCCTGTCTGCAACTTTGGCCCACCGGCGACGGGCAAGGGAAAATGGTCGCGCGTTACCAGCCGCCGGCGCTTGCTGCGATGGAGGGCCTGTTCCACACGCAACAGGGAGCGCCGGTTGCCATCCTCGGCCAGCCGGACTTGAGCAAGCGCACGCTCGATAATCCGCTGATGGTGCCGCGGGCGCTCAGCTTTCTCACCTATCGCTCCTGGGCCGCGCAGGTTAGGGGCCTCGACAGCTTCTCGCAATCGGATTGGCCCGATCAGGTCGCGCTCCTTTATTTCAGCTATCACATCATGGTCGGATTGGGGACGATCTTCATCGCCATCCTGCTCATCGCCGCGTGGAAGCTTTTCCGCCACAAACTTTACGACTCGCGCGCGATGCTTTGGATCCTGATGCTGTCGCTCCCCTTGCCGTTCATTGCCAATACCGCCGGCTGGATCACCGCCGAGACGGGACGGCAGCCGTGGCTCATCTACGGGTTGATGCGCACGCCGCAAGGCGTATCGCCGGAGGTCTCCGCCGGCAATACCTGGTTCACGCTGCTGGGATTCTTCGGCACCTACACCGTTCTCGCAATTCTCTTCCTCTATCTTGTCTACCTCGAAATCGAGCATGGACCCGGGGAAGAATCTCCCGGGCCGTCGTCCTCTGTGCCGGATCAGAGCGCGGCGCAGGCCGGGGGAGGAAACTGACATGGAAACGATCTGGTTCTGCCTCGTGGCCGTGATGCTGGCCATGTACGTGGTGCTCGATGGTTTCGATTTGGGCGCCGGAATCGTGCACCTGTTGGTCGCTCGAAACGATGTGGAGCGGCGACTCGTCCTGCACTCCATCGGCCCGGTGTGGGACGGCAACGAAGTCTGGCTGCTGGCCGGTGGCGGCACGCTGTATTTCGCGTTTCCCGCGCTCTACGCTTCCAGCTTCAGCGGATTTTATCTTCCGCTGATGATGGTGCTGTGGCTGCTCATCATGCGCGGCGTTTCGGTGGAATTTCGCAATCACGTGAGCGGCGCGATCTGGGCGGCGTTCTGGGACGGCTGCTTCGCGCTCGCCAGCGTGCTGCTGGCAATTTTCTACGGTGCGGCGCTCGGGAACGTGGTGCGCGGTGTGCCGCTCGACGCGCAGGGCCACTTCTTCGTCTCGCTCTGGACGAATTTCCGCGTGGGTCCGAATCCCGGCGTCCTGGACTGGTACACCGTGATGATCGGCGTCGTGGCTCTGGCCGCGCTCACTCTCCACGGCGCGCTTTGGGTCGCGCACAAAACGGAGGGCGAACTCCAATCGCGCGCCCGCTTCCTGGCGGCCGTGGTTTGGTGGCTGGTCGCGCTGCTGACCGGCCTCATCACCTACGCCAGCTTCCGCATTCAGCCGAAGCTCTGGCCGAACTTCCCGGCGCATCCGTGGGGCGCCGTCTTTCCCGCGCTGGCCGTGGCCGGCTTGTTCGCGGCGATTTGGTTTAGCCGGAAGCGCGATGACCTGAAGGCGTTTCTCGCCTCCTGCGCGTACTTGCTGGGCATGCTGACGAGCGCGGCGTTCAGTCTGTATCCGTGGGTTCTGCCCGCAAGCACGGACGCGTCCTTCAGCCTCACGGTGCACAACGCCAAGGCGCCCGAGTACGGCTTACGAATCGGGCTCATCTGGTGGGCGATCGGCATGGCGCTCGCGACGGTCTACATCGTCTTCAATTACCGGCGATTCTCCGGCAAAGTGAAGCTGCCCGCGTCGGGCGAAGGTTACTGATCGCGGCGGAAAATCAGCGGCCCGCGCCGGCGCTGGCGCGAGGCGGGCGGATTGGGCCGGAGCCGGCTTGCGTCTGCTCAATTGCGAGCGCGATTTCGT
Organism: Terriglobia bacterium; assembly: GCA_963799715.1. Classification (GTDB taxonomy): domain Bacteria; phylum Acidobacteriota; class Terriglobia; order Acidiferrales; family UBA7541; genus DASPOJ01. Next base: position 14,938 of record CAWCYS010000034.1, read on the forward strand.
CGAGGTCTGGAGGCGTCAGCTCGATGCGGCCGGCGTCAATCCAGCCGTCCACCTGCGCCGCGGAGCGCGCGCCGACGATCGCGCCGCTCACGCCGGGCCATGCCAGCGTCCACGCTGCGGAAATTGCGGAGACGGTTGTGCCGTGGCGCTTCGCGATAGGATGCAAGGCATCGCGCAATTGCAGGCTCCGGTTCAGGGCCGGCTGCTGGAAGTACGGCGCGCCTTTTCGCCAATCGTCGCTCGCGAGTTTTGCGACGCGCTCAGCCGTGAAGGAATCCGTGAGGATTCCCGATTGCATCGGGCTGTAAACGATCACGCCCGTGCTGTGCGCCGCGCACCAGGGAATCAATTCTTTCGCGGCGTCGCGCCGGATCAGCGAGAAGGGCGGCTGCAGCGAATCCACGTGCCGGATTTTCTCGCAGACTTCGAGCCGCGGAACGTCGAAATTCGACACGCCGATGGCGCGAAGTTTTCCTTCCTTCGCCAGGCGCGCCATCTCTCCCCACGAATCTTCGAGCGGCACGCCGCTTTCGTCCGGCCAGTGAAATTGATAGAGGTCGATGCGCTCCACCCCGAGGCGCTGGAGCGAAATCTCCACTTCTTTGCGTAGCGATTCCGGCTTCAGCACGCGCCGCGGCTTTTCGAACGGTTTGCTGCGATCGAAGATCAATCCGCCCTTGGTGAAGACGAGCGGCCGGTCCGCGGCGGGAATTTCGCGCAGCGCGCGCCCGACGACTTCTTCCGAGTGGCCCAGGCCGTACACCGCCGCGGTGTCAATCCAATTGACGCCCAGCTCGACCGCATGGCGGATGGCGGCCACCGTTTCGGCGTCGTCCTGCGGTCCCCAGCCGAACGCCCAGCCGCCGCCTCCCGCCGCCCAGCCGCCGAATCCCACCGCCGTGATGTTCATGCCGCTCTTGCCGAGCGGCCTAGTGTTCAGGCCCATGATTCGTCTCCAAAGTTAAGAGTGCGGAGCACATCGCGCTGCATCAAACGCGGGATAGCATATCGTAACTTGCGCGCGACGTACGTATTTGCGGTTCGCTATTCAGGAAGCGGGCCTAGGAACGCGGCAGCGGATCAGAGGATACCCCAAGGAGTCCCACCCTTTTGCCTGCAGGAACTACGATGTGCCACCCGGAAGTGCCAGGTCAAAGGCCAGTCCACCCGCCCGATAATTCAGCTTCAAAGCTTCGTCCACCCGCCCGGGAGTTCCAATTCAAAGGCCGGGCCACCTGCCCTCTGTGCGCTGCGTAATTTTGGCAAGGAAAATATCCGAAAGTGGTTGGTCTAATTTTGACGTGGTGCGTTACTTTTTGTGCCGGTCTCGCGTAGGTACCTTGGGGGGAACGCATGAGCCAAACAACAGGCGCCATTTCTGGCGCTCGCGATATCAGCGCCGGCCAGTTGAAAGGCAGCGCCCGCGGCGCAATCATCTGCGCCGGCTTTGGTTCTGCATTTATGTATTGGTGTGTCGCGTGGTCCGGAAGTCCAAGTCCGGTGTGGTTTTCGCTCGTTACGGTGCCGGCGGTCGGGTTAACGGCTTGGGCGATCCTTCGCGCTCGAGCGGTTCGCCACCTCCCGTCATCCAGCGCCGACTTGGCGCATTGGATGCGCTTCCGCAAGTTTTTCTGGATGGATTCCGGAATCGAATGGGGACTAATGGGTGTTGCGGTTTTCGTTCTCGGGCGGCTCGGCCGCCCTGACCTAATACCTCAGGCCGCTGGTGTGATCATCGGCCTGCACTTTCTCCCGTTAGCGAAAATCTTCCGCGCACCGCTCTACTACTGGACGGGTGGCATCATGGTGCTCGCCGAGCTTGGTTCGCTTCTCACACACCGTGGATACCCACGGAATATTGTCGGATGCGCGGCTGCCGGCCTGACTCTCTGGGTGACTGGCGTTGTCATCCTCAGCCGGACCTCTTCGGCCCTTGCTGCACAATCCAGATCGAGCATACCGACAAGCTGTTGATGGCGTGGTGGAGGATTCGACTCCACAAGTGTGCGTTCGGGCGGGTGGCTCACATTTCGCGTTCTTTCCGTTGACGAACATACGAGATTGAATCCAACCACTTTGGCAGTTCGTTGTGGGGTGACGGGGGCACTGCTGCGCGTGCGTCTTCGATAATTCAACTTAAAAGGCTTTGCCCCTCTACCGCCGATCCGGGTGAAGCATGTTCTCGAATTGACGTGGGCTGAGACGCGGGCGGACAATGCCAGCCGTTCTTGAGCTCAGGCGAATTCGTCACAGATCATGTGGAGACGGTGGATAGGCGGTGGACAGAAAACTTGCGCTAGGAACCGCATCGGATTGAGGTGATCTTAGATGAAGCAATCTAGATTGAAGGCTATTGTCGCCGCGCTTCTGATAGCCACGTTCGTGAGCGTACTTAGTTACATGTACTACGAGCATCGCGCGGTCCAAACCATCGCGGAATCTGAAGCTACCGGAAACCTTAACGTTGCGACACTGAGGGCCTTCGGCTACGACGGTTTCATAACGACCGTGAACAGCGACACTCCCGGGGTGGTGATCCCCATCAACGTGAACACGCGTGACGGCTCGATTACTCGGGTCACCTTTTCGGAGAGTTTTTTTTCGCTCCTGTTTGTGAAATGGAGCAGGCCCATTTGGTTGTGCTTCGGAATCGCCTTCGGGATTGCGGCGCTTCTTTTTCTGCTTACGCCGCGTGGAAAACAGATCATTTCTCTCTCCGGTTGGGTTCTTGTTTTTTTCGGAGCGATGATTTTTGCCGGAGGGTTCGTATTGCGGAAATACCTGGGGCTGGACGGATTGGGGAGCGCCGAGACGATTCAGATCACGAATCTGATCGTGGGGCCAACTCTTGCATTGCTTGGTTTCTGGCTCACCAGGGAAGCGATCCCACGGGAACAGCTCATTGCCTCTCTTAAATATTTCATTCTTCTGTTTGCGGCCGGCGGATTTTTGGTTTCCGTGATGTCCTGGCGGGTGCACAACTCCGCGGACGGCAGCGCCGACATACGGAGCCTCTGCACGGCGAACGAACCCTGGGATTGCGGCACGGCGGAGCGGAGCAGCTATTCCGAAATCGTAGGCGTGCCGGTGGCGGGCATAGGCGCGATTGGGTATATGGCCTTTTTGCTGCTTCTGCTGTTCGATGGCCGCCGCAGCCGGCAACTCCTGTTTGCGCTGGCGCTCGCGGCCATGTGCTTTGCGCTCTACCTCAGCTATGGCTACAGCTTTAGCTCCGGAGTGAGGGATGGGATCCCGTTCGTGCACAGTTACGTCTCTGACCAGACGAACTTCACGCCGGCGGGGGATTTGATCGCGCCGGGGAGCGGCACGGTTCAGTCCTGGTGGTGCCTTTATTGCATTATTTCGCAGTGCCTGATTGCGATGATCCTGCTCACCGGAGCGCTGCGGCTGTCCCTCATCAAGGAAAAACCCGACAGCCCAGCGGAGAAAACCGCTTAGACAGACGGGATGAGCGGCGAAGGACCCACACGTAAACCCGATGTGCGGGCACCTGCGGACCCGCGGAGAGATTCCTCGCCCCCACGGCGGGCTCGGAATGACTCCTGAGGAGTGGAGCCGCAGGCAGCAGCGAGGTATCGGGCACCCGTCGCGCAACTTCGAGGAAGTTCAAAAGCCGCACCCTCAGAATCGGAGGGTGCGGCACCCGGCGGTGCCGCCACCGCTGGAGGAGTTCACTGGCTCACGAACGTGATGATGCTTTGCGCCGGCAACACATAGGTGAATGAGCCGTTGGAGACACTGACTGGGCCCTGCGGCATGAGGCCGCCCTGCGAGGAGGTCTCGTAGGGGATCACCGAGCTCGTCGTAAGGTTCTGCAGAGTAAACGTCATGGCGACGGCGGCTGGGGAGGTGTTGGAGTTGATGGCCACGATGATGCCCGTCGAGCCCTGCAAGTATGAGGAAACGTAAACGCCCGAAGCGTTATTCGTCGCGCTGACGCGCACCGCTCCGGGCTGGATGAACTTCGAGAACTGGCCGATGGCGTAACCGTAGTACGTGGGCGACGGGCTACTCGTGCTGGAGTTAATCAGCCCGTAATTGATGCTATCGGCCGGATTGTCCCAGATCCACCACCAGACATAGGCGTTGTAGTCGCCGACCGTCATCGAGTTATGCACCTCTTCGGCGGCGGCGATGGCGTCTCCGATAGCAGGCGTCGCCCCTGAAACAGAAGGACTCAGATAGTGCTCGGTCATCCACACATCTTTGCCCGCGTTCTCGGCGTTCGTGTAGTAGGAGGGAGACGTGCCATAAAGATGGCCGGCAATAATGGACACATGTCCGACAGCAGTTGCGTCGCTCAGGGTAGGATCGGACTGGCCAAATTGGAAGCTGGCCGATTCCGGCATCAGCAGCTTCGTCGTCAGACCGGACGAGTTATTGGCGACCCACGTATCCATCTGCTGAGGTGTCCAACTGCAGGATTCATAATTTTCGTTGGTCTGAGCCGAAAAGTCTGGCTCATTTTGCATGGAAATGGCGTACAAACTCACGCTGTTGGTCGCAAAGTAGCTTACAAAGTCATCGAGATACGATTCATAGGCTGCGTAGTCGGACGGATTGAGGTATCCCCCGCAATACCCGGCAGCGGGACTGCAGGCGGGAGAGCCTGAGTAGTAGGGCTGGCTCACGGAACTGGTTTTCATGGACGCCGGCGGCGTCCAGGGCGATGCGAAAACAATGGCTTTTGGATTTGCACTTTGGGCTTCCGTGGCGTTCGTTAGCTCATCCGCCCATTCGCTTGTGAAGTAGGGAGGAGTACTTGTTGAGGACCCTTCAGGGTCGATGCGCACGCGCAGGAT
>CAWCYS010000035.1:0-39099 GCA_963799715.1 Terriglobia bacterium
CCGGAGCCGCCGGGCAGCCAGATGGCCGAGCCCGGCCGCCGAAGCGCAGATTGCCGCCGCCGGCCCGCTGACCAGCCTGCTGCTCGGCGTGGTTTTCGTCGGGCTGGCCCTGCTGGTAGGGACAGGCCACCCCGGCGCGCGCCAGCATCCCCGGGGTCATGGTGACGGCCCTGGCCGGCGTCATCACGCCCAGCGACATCACCCGCATGATGGACCGTCTCAGCGCGGCCCAGCTCTCGTCACGGCCCCGACAGGCAGAGCAGCTAGCCAGGGCCGAAGGACCAGCGCGGCCATCGCGGGGGGGAGCACCCACCGCCGGCTCTTCACCATCAGTACGTTCACCTCCACCCATCAGTTCCGGCTACGTGACAGTGAACCGCCGGCTTGAACATGCCAGCGCTGCTGTCGATTGCCTGGCTGCCCCGGGCACTTGACAACATTACCATCATAACTGATGATTGATTACAAAACTGATCCCAAATCCTCCGGCTTCTCCTTTTCGAAAGTGGACGGCGACCGGACGATCTTCACCGTCCGCGCCTCGAGCGCCACGCAATTCAAGGAGGGCAATCGCGCCACGCTGAACGATGTCTGGATCACGTTCTACGGATCCGACGGGACACGCAACGACAATCTCTACACGCACGACTGCGATTACATCTCAACGACGAATGAGATGATGTGCGAGGCCAACGTCGAGATGGATCTCGAGAGCGCGGCCGAGGCCAAATTGCATCCGTCCGCCGCGGACGGAACACCCTCACCGCAGGCGCGGATGCTGCACATCTCCACGAGCGGGATCTCCTTCAACGGCAAGTCCGGCGTGGCGCACACGGATCGCGCCGTGAGCTTTCGATTCCAGCAAGGCAGCGGCCGCTCCGTCGGGCTGAACTACGACGCAAGCGACGGCATCCTGAATCTTCCTCACAATGTTCAACTCGAATTTTTCTCCGCGAACGGCGCGCCGCACCCCGGACAAACGCCGCTCGACCTTACCGGCAGCACCTTGACCTTTCACCGCGCGGATCTCGTCGTCCGGTTGAGCGGCCCCGCGCAAGCGCAATACGGCAAACAGACGCTGACCGCGCAGGAAATCGCCCTCGAATTGAATCAGGACTACACTACGCGCCGAATCGTGGCCACGGGAAATCCGGAATTGCACGAGGCCGGCGCACACGGTTCGGAAACCCTGACGGCCGATCAACTCTCCGCGCTCTTCGCTCCGGACGGTTCCGTGGGGCGCGCAATCGCGGACGGCAACGTGCGCGAGACGCGTGAGAGCGGCGACGAGCAGGACGTCATTCAAGCCGGGCACCTGGAGCTGGAATTCTTCACCGACAGCCGCGGCCCGGACGTGGAAGGCCAGCCGAAACTGCTCACCGCCTCGGGCGGTGTGCACGGGACTTCGCGCGCCCAAGGAACCACGCGCACCTTCGATACGGCCGCGCTCACCCTGACGTTTGCTCCTGCATCGGGCGCGACGCCCACGCACGCCAACCTGCTGCAAACTCTCGCGCCGGCCACCCTGCAGTGGACCGATGCGGCAAAGAACAGTGGCGCTGCAGCGCAACCCGCGACCAGCACGAGTTTGAAAGGCCAAACGATGTCGGCCCGTTTCAACGGCCGGAACGAACTTGCGGAACTCCAAGCGGGCGGCGGGGTTACTGTGCATCAGGATTCCAGAGACGGTGCGCCGCGAGATTCCACCTCGCAGTCTCTCGACACGCATTTCGATTCCAGTGGGCAGTGGTTCACGGTCGAGCAAACCGGCGACGTCCGGTATCGCGAAGGCGATCGCCTGGCGCAAGCGCCGCACGCAGTCTGGGACCGCGTCGCAAACTCGGCCACCCTTCTGGGCGGCGCCACGATCAGCGATTCGGCCACCCGAACGACAGCTCAAACCGCCGTCTTCGCACAGGACTCCGGCACGCTTCGAGTGGAAGGCAATGTGCTCACGGCCGAACTCGCCGGCGGCAATCAGCGCATTGGGAACTTCTCCTCCGATCCCGCTCGAATTTCCGCGGATCATCTGGTGGCGGAACGCACCACCCAGCGCGCCATTTACACCGGCCACGCGCGTCTCTGGCAAGGAGACGCCCTGATGCAGTCCGATCAGATTACTTTGGACCGCGCGGCGCAAACCGCGGTCGCCACCGGCCACGTTCAGGCCGTGTTTCCCGAAGCAGCTTGGAAACCGACTCCCGGCCAGCCGGGCCAGCCAAACCAAGCGGGGCGTCCCGACCTCTGGCGCGCGCAGGGCGGGCAAATGACCTACTGGAGCGCCCGTTCTCTGGCGCGGCTTGAACAAAACGCCAGCGCCCAGTCGGTGCAGGCATCGCTCAGCGCCCCGACAATGGACTTCTTTTTCGCTCCGGCAGACCCCGGAAACAAGTCCGGGGGACAGCAACTCGTGCGGGCCGTGGCGTCGGGGGGAGTGGTGGTCCGCCAGGAGGACCGCCACGGCAAGTCACAGCGCGCCGAATACACAATCGCCGACCGAAAATTCGTTCTCAGCGGCGGGCCGCCCGTCCTATATGACGATTCCGGAAACACTACCACTGGCCGTCAATTGACCTTCATTTTTGCGGATGATAGGATTGTCGTGGATTCGGAGGAGGGCACGCGAACTCTAACGCTCCACCGGGTCGAGAAATGACGCCGCCCCATGCTCAAGCTCCAGGCCGTCGAACTGAGCAAGTCGTATCGCGGGCGCAAAGTCGTGGACAATGTGGACCTGGAGATATCTCAAGGAGAGGTTGTAGGCCTCCTGGGGCCTAACGGAGCCGGCAAAACCACCACATTTTACATTCTGGTAGGTTTGGCCCGGCCGGACTCAGGCCACGTTCTGCTAAACGGTGAGGAAATCACCGACCTTCCCATGTACCTTCGGGCTCGAAACGGCATCAGCTACCTTCCCCAGGAACCTTCGGTCTTTCGTCAGCTAACTGTCGAGGAGAATCTTATCGCCGTGCTGGAGACCGTGTCTTTGACGTCGCAGCAGCAGCGTGACCGCCTCGAAGAGTTGCTGGCGCAGATGGGGCTCGAGCACGTCCGTTTGAGCCGTGCGTATACTCTTTCCGGCGGCGAGCGGCGGCGCCTGGAGATTGCCCGTTCGCTGGTCCTGGACCCGGCTTTTATCCTCCTCGACGAGCCGTTTTCCGGGATTGACCCCCTGACGGTGAAAGACATTCAGGGTATCATCACGCAACTCAGTAAGAGCGGTATCGGCGTCCTGGTGACGGATCACAATGTGCGCGAGACGCTGCGCGTCACGGACCGGGCCTACATCATCAGCGGCGGCAAGACGTTTCGCAAAGGCACGCCCGGCGAGCTCAGCCGCGACCCGGAGGTCCGGCGCGTTTATCTGGGCGAAGACTTCCATTTGAATTGAGAAATCTATGAGCTGGCTGCAGCCAAAACTCCATCTCAAAATCGCGCAGAAGCAGATTCTGACGCCGGGTCTCGTCCAAATGGTCAGCGTGCTGGCGCTGAACCGGCTGGAACTGCGCGAGATGATCAATCAGGAGATGGTGGCTAATCCGGTGCTCGAAGAGTTGACGGACGAAGCCCCGGCGACCGCAGAAGATTACAGCGACGAGACCTTCATCAAGGCCGAGACCGAGAAGGTGCCCGAGACCGAGCCCGCCAATCCCTTCGATGAATTCGACGTGGCGACATTTTTCAATCAGTATCTGGGCAGCGGCGGCCAGGAGGATCGCGGCGAACGCGAGGTCATCGAGCGACCCTCGTTTGAAAAGTTTCTGTCCTCGCCGCAGGGCCTCACCGAACATCTCACCTGGCAATTGAGCGTCACGGTATGCAGCGAGCGCGTCCGCGAAGTCGCAGACACGATCATCGGCAACCTCGATGAGAACGGCTACCTCACTTCCACGCTCGAGGACATCGTGAACCAGGAACGCGCTTCCATGGAAGACGTTGAGGAAGCGCTGGCCGTGGTGCAGGAGTTCGACCCGCTGGGCGTCGGTTCGCGCAACCTGCGCGAATGTCTGTTAACACAACTCCGCACCCTCGATCCCCAGAATACGCTGGCGCAACAGATTGTTTCGGAGTGCTTGCCGAAGCGCCCCTCGGCGGCCGGCGATATGGATCTACAGGATCCGGAAAGCCCGCTGGCGAAACTTTTGCAGACGAATCAGCTCAAGGAGATCGCCCGGGCGCTGAATCGGCCTGTCGAATTGGTGAAGCGCGCGGTGGACGTTATCAAGCGGCTCGATCCGAGACCGGGGCTGCGCTACAACAAAACCGAGCCGCGGCTCATCGAGCCGGACGTTTACTTCCGCAAGGTGGACGACGAGTGGCAGGTCTTCATGAACGAAGACGACGTGCCGCAACTCCGGCTGAGTACGGTGTACCGGCGGCTGCTCGCGCGCGACGCGGCCGACCGCGACGTGCGCAACTACGTCAAGGAGCGCTTCAGCGCCGCGTTGCAGCTGATGAAAAGCATCGAGCAACGCAAACAAACGATTCTGCGCGTCTGCCAGGTGGTGATCCGCCGGCAGCGAGAGTATCTCGATTACGGCGCCGATCACCTGAAACCCATGATGATCAAAGAGGTCGCCGAGGAAGTCGGCGTGCACCCTTCAACCGTGAGCCGCGCCGTCGCCAGCAAGTACGCGCACACGCCGCAGGGCGTGATCGAACTGCGGAGCTTCTTCTCCGAATCGGTGAACGGGCCTGAAGGCAGCAATATGTCTCTTCCGACCCTAAAGCGGCTGGTGAAGAAAATGATCGAGGAAGAAGACACCGCTCACCCGATGACGGACGACCTCATCGCCAAAAAACTTCAGGAGACCGGCATCCAGGTCACCCGCCGCACCGTAGCCAAGTACCGCGAAGACCTGCGCATTCCGAGCACGCATCAAAGACGGGTCAAAGCGTAGGCCCCCTTGACCACCCGCGAATCCTCCCGCGAGGCCCGGCAACTGGTAATCCTCACCGGTCTGAGCGGCTCCGGGAAAAGCACGGTGATGAAGGCCTTCGAGGACCTCGGTTTTTATTGCGTGGACAATCTGCCCGTGGATTTGATTCCCACATTCAGCGAGCTGCATCGCTTCGGCGGGAACGCCGAGATCGAGCGCGCCGCGCTGCTGGTGGACGTGCGCGAAGGCAGCCAAATCAAGCGCCTGCCGACAATCCTGCGCCAGCTTCGCCAGGAAACGCCCGCCACGCTCGTCTTCATCGAAGCGTCGAGCGTAGCGTTGACCCGGCGATTCAGCGAGACGCGCCGCCCCCACCCGCTCGGATCGAATCTTTCCATCGCCGAGGGATTGAAACGCGAGCGCGAGCTGATGGCGCCGATTCGCGCGCTGGCGGACGTCATCATCAATACCACGCGATTCAACGTGCACGACCTGCGCCATTTCATCACCGAGAATTTCCAGAGTGAAAAGAAATGGCCGCTGTTCCTGACCACGCTCAGCTTCGGCTATCGTTACGGGGTCCCCGCAGACGCCGATCTGGTGTTCGACGTTCGCTTCCTTCCAAATCCCCATTTTGTGCCGCGCCTGCGCCCCTTCTCCGGGAAGAATCCGCGCGTGGCCCGCTACGTCCGCTCGTTTCCGCAAACGGGGCGATTTCTCAAGCGGATCGAGGGCTTGCTTGTGTTCCTGATTCCGTTCTACATCCGGGAAGGAAAAAGTTATCTGACCATCGCGTTCGGATGCACCGGCGGGCGCCACCGCTCGGTGGTGCTCGCCGAGGCGGTCGCAAGAATTCTCAGCAAGCACGGGTACGCGGCCAAGGCCGTGCACCGCGATGTGGACAAGTCGGCGGCTTGACAATTCCCGGCGCGATTCGTAGCGTAACGGCTTCACCGTGGGAACTTCCGAGAACATGACGATGGAAGACGGCACTCGGTCCAAAAGAGCGCGTGGGCGAATTGCGCCGTCTTGTACGCTATATGCGGCCTCACAGTCTGGGGCCTGGCGGCGGGAGTCGTCGCGCTCGCGGTCGTGGGTCTATGGAAGGCCTCATCGCGCTGATGATCAGGCCGGCGGTCGACGCGTCCTGACTCCGACTTCAACCGACCCGAACGTCGGGCTCGTGAAGACTTCCTTTCACGCAGCGCACGATCCTGCTCAATTCCTTCCTGCCGCACCAGATCCATTACGTCTGGACGATCTTCACGATCGCCCTGCTCACGATATTCACCGTCAAGGCAGTGATGGAGTATTTCGGATTCGTCCTCATCCAACATTCCGGGCTCTCGGCTGTCACGGATCTGCGCAACGAGGTGTACTCCAAGGTCCTTCGCCAGCCGCTGGGATTCTTCCAGCATCACCCGTCGGGCCGCGTGCTTTCCACCGTCATCAACGACATCGAGAGGGTGCGCATCACGCTCACCGATTGGATCGCACAGTTCTTCCGTTATATTTTCATGCTACCCATTCTGGGCCTCGTGCTTTTCATTATTAATTGGAAGCTGGCGCTCGGCTCCTCCATTTTTCTGCCGCTGGTTCTCTGGCCGGTTACGAAGTTCGGCCGCCGCATGAGGCGTTCCTCGGAACGCATCCAGACCGGCGTGGGCGAACTGACGCAAATCGTGCAGGAAACCGTCGAGGGCAATCGCGTGGTGAAGGCGTTCGGGATGGAAGGCTTCGAGATTCGGAAGTTTCGCGACGCGGCGCGGCGGCTGCTTCATGAGAACATGCGCTGGATTCGCTCGTACGCCGTGACGTTCGCCATTAATGGACCTGCTCGGCGCGGTCGTAATTTGCGTCGTTCTGCTCTACGCCCGCGACCAAATTCAAAGAAGGCGCGCTGACGCAGGGGATGTTCTTTGCCTTCATCTACGCGCTGTTTCGCTCCTACGAGCCGATCAAAGGACTTGGCTCCGTCTATCAACAGTTTGAAACCGCGCACGGCTCGACGATCGCAGGTGTTCCATTTTCTCGCTCTTGCCGAAGAGCAGACCGACCAGCGCGGCGCGAAGATCTTGCCGCCGTTTTCGCGCGAGATCGAGTTCGACCAACGTGCGATTTTCCTACGACGGCGACGCCGCGGTGATTCTGCGCGGCGTCAATCTGAGGTCAAAAGTCGGCGAAGTAACCGCCGTCGTCGGGTCGAGCGGCGCGGGCAAGACGACGCTGGTAAATCTCTTGCCGCGATTCTATTCGGTGACGTCGGGCGCGTTGCGCATCGACGGCTACGATGTGCGCAACGTCACGCTGCGCTCGCTGCGCGAACAGATGTCGGTGGTGACGCAAGAGACGATTCTTTTCAACGATACGATCTGGAACAACATCTGCTATGGCCAGCCGGGACTCCCGCAAGAGCGCGTCGAGAACGCGGCGAAGGCCGCGCTGGCGCACGATTTCATCATGGAGATGCCGCAAGGTTACCAGACCATGATCGGCGACCGTGGCCAGCGGCTCTCCGGCGGCCAGCGGCAGCGCCTCGCCATCGCACGCGCGCTGCTGAAGAATTCGCCCATCTTGATTCTGGACGAAGCGACCTCCGAGCTGGACTCGGAATCCGAGCAGTTGGTGCAGCGCGCGCTGGCCAACTTGATGGTCGGGCGAACGTCCTTCGTGATCGCGCACCGGCTCTCGACCATTCGCCGCGCCGACAAGATCGTGGTGCTGGAAGACGGCGTGGTCTCGGAAATGGGCACGCATCAGGAACTTCTCTTGCGCGCGGGAACCTACGCGCGGCTCTACGAAATGCAGTTCGCCGACGACGATGTCGCCCCGGCCTCGGCGCGGCCTTTGCCCTCATGAGCGCAGCGCAGAACTCCACGATCCGCTCCATGACCGGATTCGCCGAAGCGCGAACGGAAGAGAATGGCTGGCGGCTGCGCGTAAGCATTCGCAGCGTCAATCACCGTTTCCTCGACCCGCACATTCGCTTGCCGCTGGGGCTGGAACACCTCGAACCGCAGATTCGTCAGGCGCTGCGCGACCGGATGCGTCGCGGCCACGTGGAAGTGACGGTGCACGCGGAGTCCACCGGACTTTCGGCGGTGCGCGTGAATGCGGAAGTGGCCGAGGCGTACATGAAGGCGGCGGAAGCGCTGCGACGGAAATTTGAGTTGAACGCGGAACCCGATCTGATCGGCCTGTTCCGGTTGCCGGGGGTGGTGGATGCGACCTCCGAGCCGGGCAGCGAACAGGAGGAAACCATCGCCCGAGCGGTGGACGCGTGTCTCGCGCAGGGTCTGGCGCGCCTAAACGAGATGCGCGCGGCGGAAGGACGGACGGTCGCAGAGGAGATGCGCGGATGGCTGCGCGGGATCACGGAACGCGCGACACGCGTCGAAGAATTGATCGCGCGCAGCTTGCCGCTGTACGCGGAGCGGCTGACGGCGCGGCTCAAGGAATTGCTGAACGGCGCGGCGATCGATCCGGGACGCATCGCCCAGGAAGCGGCGATTCTTGCCGAGCGCGGCGACACAAGTGAAGAGCTTTCCCGGTTGCGCAGCCACGTGGAACAGTTCGAGGCGGCGCTTGATGCCGGCGGCGAACTCGGAAGGAAACTCGACTTCCTGCTGCAGGAGATGCAGCGCGAGGCGAACACGCTGCTCTCGAAATCGCCGGGCGTGGAAACCGAAGGACTCGCCATCACCGGACTCGGCCTCGAAATCAAATCGCACATCGAGAAGTTGCGAGAACAGGTGCAGAACATCGAGTAGCGATGAGAAAACCGCTCATCTACATTGTGTCGGGCCCATCCGGCTCGGGGAAATCCACGCTGGTGTCGAAGCTGCGGGAGCTTCCGGGTTTCCTGTTTTCCATCTCGTGCACCACGCGGCCGCCGCGCGCCATGGAAGCGTCCGGAAAATGGTATGATTTCATCTCCGAGGCGGAATTCGACGCCAAGGCTCGCAACGGGGAGTTCCTGGAATACGCGCAAGTGTTCGGCCGGCATTGGTACGGAACGCCCCGGCGCTGGCTGGACGAAGCCCGGCAGAAAAACCTGGATCTCGTGCTCGAGATCGACGTGCAGGGCGCGGCGCAGGTGAAACAGAAATTCACGGAGTCGGTGGCGATTTTCGTTCTGCCGCCTTCGCGGCAGGAACTCGAACGGCGCATCCGCGAACGCGGGCAGGATTCGGAAGAATCGATTGCGCGTCGCCTGGAACGCGCGCGGCAGGAGATGCAGCGCGTGAACGAGTTTGATTTTGTGGTGGTAAACAGCGATCTCGAGCGGGCGGGCGGGGCGATCCAAGCGATCGCGCTGGCGGCGCGCAACAGCCGCCGGGCCATGGAAGACGAAGCACGAAAAATTTTGGATTCCTTTGGAGGTTGAAATTCGATGACCGTGCAGAACAAGGCTCCGGATTCCAAATTCGCGTTTGTGGTGGTGGCCTCGCGCCGCGCGCGACAACTCATGGCGGGAGCGCCGCCGATGGTGGCGTCGAACCGCATACACAAGCCGACCCGGATGGCGGTGGAAGAGCTGAGGTCGGGCGTGCTTGAATTCGAGGCGCCGGAATCGCCGGAAGCGGAAGAAAAAGACGCGAAAAAGCACAAGGAGTAGCCGGCGGACCGATGCGCATCGCTCTGGGAGTTTCGGGTGGCGTGGCCGCGTATAAGGCGGCCGAGCTGGTGCGGCGGCTCCAACAGGAGCGGCTGGACGTCGAAGTGGTGATGACCGCCGGCGCGCAGGAATTTATCACTCCCCTCACATTTGCCGCGCTGACCGGACACAAAGTCATTACCAGCTTGTTCGCGCAAGAGCCCGCCTCCGCAAACCTCGAAAGCGCCATCGAACATATCGCTGTGGCGCAACGGATTGACGCGCTGGTGATCGCGCCGGCAACGGCAAACGTGCTGGCCAAGATGGCGCGCGGCATTGCCGACGATTTCCTTACCACGTTGTATCTCGCTACGACCGCGCCGGTGATTGTCGCGCCCGCGATGAACGTCAACATGTGGGAGCACCCGGCGACGCAGGAAAATATCGAGATGCTGCGCGCGCGCGGCGTGCACGTCGTCGCGCCGGAAGAGGGATATCTGGCATGCGGCATGACGGGAGCGGGGCGGCTGGCGGGCGTTGAAGCCATTGCGCAAGCGGTCTACGCAGTGCTGGGCCTGCGGCACGATTTCGACGGCGAAACCGTCTTGGTGACAGCGGGACCGACGCGCGAAGATATCGATCCCGTGCGATTCCTGACCAATCGCTCCTCCGGGAAAATGGGCTATGCGATAGCCGATGCGGCGGCGCGGCGCGGCGCTCGCGTGGTACTGGTGAGCGGGCCGACGCAACTCGATGCGCCGACGGGAGTGGAGCGAATTGACGTGCGCAGTGCCGAGCAGATGCATCGCGCGGTGATTGGGAATGTGCGCGACGCGAGCGTCATCGTGATGGCCGCGGCCGTGGCGGACCACCGGCCCGTTGCGCCGGCCACGAAGAAGATTAAGCGCCAACCGGGAAATCTCACTCTCGAACTCGAATCCACTCCGGACATTTTGGCCGACGTGGCACGCGACAAAGGCGACCGGATTCTCGTGGGCTTCGCGGCGGAGACCGAGAACGTTGCAGCCCACGCGCGCGGGAAACTGCAAGCGAAGCAAGCCGACTTGATCGTCGCCAACGACGTGACCGCGGAAGGCGCGGGCTTCGATCACGACACGAACGTCGTCACGTTTTACTCGAACGACGCGCATGAGACTCCCCTGCCCCGCATGAGGAAACTTGAAGTGGCGGGGCGCATTCTCGACTTCGTTCTGGAATTGCGGCACGCCAGGAAAGCCACTCCCGCCGCGCACGGGGCGCGGTGAACTACTCGATGGGTTCGCGCCCGCCTGAAGATCTCCGAAAAAAAGTGGAAGAGCGGCTTCGTTACTACGACGATTTGCGTCTGGGGCCGTATTTTCGCGATCGCAAGCCCGCGGAGACGCTTGGCGCGGCGGGGCGCGGGAAAAAAGTTGGCGCCGAGACGCCGGCTGCGAAGACTGCGGTCGTTCCCGCTCCGGCTGCACCTACGAAACCTCGCGATCTGACTCCGGGGCGACCGGCTCCAAGCGCCTCCACTTTCCTTCCCGTCGTGCAGGCGCCGTCCCTGTTCGGTTCCGTCGAAACCATTGAGGGCGACACCCTGGAAACGATCCGGGCGGATATGGGCGAGTGCACGCGTTGCCGGCTGCACAAGCAGCGGAACAAAATTGTTTTCGGCGCGGGCAACGGGAAAGCGTCGCTCGTATTCGTCGGCGAAGGGCCGGGGCACGATGAAGATATGCAAGGGCTGCCGTTCGTCGGCCGCGCGGGAAAACTACTGACGCAGATGATCGAGGCGATGGGCTTGGTGCGCGAAGACGTATACATCTGCAATATCGTGAAGTGCCGCCCGCCGGAGAATCGCACGCCGGAAAAAGACGAAGTCGCGACGTGCTCGCCGTTTCTGATGCGGCAGCTGGGCGTGATCCGGCCGAAAGTGATCGTCTGCCTGGGCAACGTGGCGTCGCAAACTTTGCTCGGCACGCACAAATCGATTTCGCAATATCGCGGACAGTGGTTCGATTATCGCGGTGCGCGCATGATTGCGACGTATCACCCGGCGTACCTGCTGCGGAATCCCGCCGCGAAGGCCGACGTCTGGGTGGATTTGAAGAAAGTCATGGTTGAATTGGGATTGCCGTTGAACCGTACTCGGCGGTAAGGCCGCTCGTCCTCCTTCCGTTTTCCTAAGACTGCGATGGCTTCAGGGGCTAAAGCCTTTTTTGCTTTGAGCGCTTATGCCGGCGCTAAAGCGCCGGCCTCCTAAAGAGAAGCACGGAGAAGCGAAGATGGCGACCTCCTGTCCGGGCCGGGACAAGTTCCGGTCGCCTCTGCGGGAAGCGGTGGGCGTGGCAAAAGGTTAAACTGGTGCGTGATGGCTGAGATTACCTGCGAAGTGGTGTTGCCGGTGCCGGTGCGGACGGCGTTTACGTATCGCGTGCCGGAGTCCCTGGCGGAGCGCGCCGTGGCGGGGGCACGGGTGCTGGTGCCGTTTCGGAAGAGGACTATGGTGGGCGTCATCGTCGCGTGCGGGGCTGCGCGCGAGCCGAGTGGGGCGGCGGACTACGGAAGAACTCCACCAGAGAGAACACAGAGTTCACAGAGAGAGAAGGAGACGAGAAGCCAGACCAGTGAGGTCGCAGCGGAAGTGCGGCTGCGGGACATTATCGACGTGCTCGACGACCAGCCGGCGATTCCGCCGCTGCTGGCGCGGCTGGGGACCTGGGTGGCGAATTATTATTTGGCGCCCGAGGGCGAAGTGTTCCACGCGATTTTGCCTCCGGCGGTGGATTTGCGGCGCGAGCGCGAATTGCATTTGACGGAGGCCGGGCGCGCGCGGAAACGCGAGATTGATGCGCGCGGGAATCGGAGCGACTCGGAGATTACGGAACTGGCGCTCTTGCAACTTTGCGAGATCGAAGGCAAACCGCTGCGCGCGGACCGCGCGGCGAGATTGCCCGGCGGAGCGGAAGCGGCATTGCGGCTCTTGCGGCGCGGGATGCTGGAAGCGCAGGAAGTGGCGGTGCGTCGGAAAGCGCGAACGCAGAAGATTGTGGCTTGGGGCGAGAGCGAAGACAGAGCTCAACCACGGAGCGCACAGAGTTCACAGAGGAAGAGAAAGAAAGGCGAGAGTGAGGCGGAGGAACGGTTGCGGCATGCGTTGCGCGAAGAGCGCGCGCCAATGCCGATGGCGCAATTGCTGCGGGAAGCGAAAGTCTCGAGGGCCCTGGTGGATCGCTTGTTGCGCGCGGGGAAATTGCGATCTTGGGAAGAGCCTGCGCCTGCCGAGGAACTTGCGCTGGAGAGCGACTGGACTCCGCCCGCGAACACGTTGAACGCGGAACAACAACACGCTGTGGATGAAATCGGCGCGTGGATGAATACGGGCGCGTTTACCGTCGGCCTACTGTACGGCGTGACGGGAAGCGGCAAGACCGAAGTGTACCTCGCGGCAATCGAGGCGGCGCTGGCGCGCGGCAAGACCGCGCTGATCCTCGTGCCGGAAATTGCGCTCACGCTCTGGCTGGGGCGGCAATGCCGCGCGCGGTTCGGGACGGGTGTGGCCGTGCTGCACAGCGGCCTCGCGGACGTCGAGCGCGCGCGTGAATGGTGGCGCGTGCGCGCGGGCGAAGCACGCGTGGTGGTGGGGACGCGCTCGGCGGTATTCGCGCCGCTCGAAGATTTGGGCGTGGTGATCGTGGATGAGGAGCAGGAGTCGAGTTACAAGCAGGAGGAAACGCCGCGCTATCACGGGCGCGACGTGGCGATTATGCGCGCGAAGATGGAAGGCGCGATCGCGCTGCTTGGCTCGGCGACTCCTTCGCTTGAAAGTTTTCACCACGCGCAGCAGGGGCGCTACAAATTGCTGCAACTCGAATCGCGCGTGGAAGGGCGTCCGCTGGCGCCGGTGGAAGTAGTGGATTTGCGCGAGGAGTTCCGGCGCACGCACAAGAGCGGGCCGATTTCGGAAAAATTGCGCGAGGCCATCGCGGCGCGGCTCGAAGCGGGGACGCAGGCGTTGGTGCTGGTCAACCGGCGCGGCTATTCGTGGTACGCGCTGTGCAGGAGTTGCGGCGTCTCGGTGCAGTGCGAGAATTGCAGCATCGCGCTGACGTATCACAAAGAACGCGGGCGCTTGGTGTGCCACTACTGCGGCTATTCGCGCGCGGTGCCGAAAACGTGCCCGAAATGCGGCTCGGAGCACTTGTATTACGTGGGGGCGGGCGCGGAGCAAATCGAAGAACATCTGCGCGAATTATTTCCGAAGGCGCGAATCGGGCGGCTGGATCGCGATACGGCGCGCAAACGGCGCGCCTACCATCAATTGCTGGGCGCGTTCGCCGCGGGACGGCTGGACATTTTGGTGGGAACGCAGATGGTAGCCAAGGGACACGACTTCCATCGCGTGACGCTCGCCGGCGTCGTTTCGGCGGACGCGCAACTCGGCATGCCGGATTTTCGCGCGGCCGAACGGACGTTTCAGATTCTCACGCAAGTGGCGGGACGCGCGGGGCGCGGGGCTCTGCCCGGCGAGGTGCTGGTGGAGACGTACTATCCGGAGCACTACGCCATTCAGCTTGCGGCGCAACAGGATTATCTTTCGTTTTTCGAGCGCGAGTTGCAATTCCGCCGGATGCTGCACTATCCGCCGTTCGCAGCTCTGGCAAGTATTTTGGTGCGCGACGCGCGGCTGGAGAACGCCGTGCGCTGGTCGCGCGAAATCGAGCGATTCTTCAAGTCGGCGGCGGCGGAATCGCGCGGCGTGCGCGTGCTGGGGCCTTCGGCGGCGCCGCTGGCGCGGCTGAAGCGGGAGTATCGCTTTCAGTTCTTGCTGAAGGCGCCGAAGCGGACGGAGATGGGGCGATTGTTGCGGGAATGTCTGGAGGCTTGCGCGAAGAAAGAAATTCCGGAGCGGGCGGTGCTGGTGGATGTGGATCCGTTGAGTTTGATGTAGCTCGGAAAGGAGAGGGGAAAGAGCTAAGGTCAAAACCCGCACCCTTAGAACCGAAGGGTGCGGCACCCCCACAGAACGGAATTTCAAATTTGAGATTGGAAATTTGAGATGGAAGACGGAGAGACAATCCAAGATGGCGACCTCCCGACCGGGGCCGGGACAAGTTCCGGTCGCCGCTACGAAATTCCTTGCCGAGATTTTGCCGCTCAGTTGGCGATGAAGACGGGCAAGGGCATGAAGCAAAGCACTAGAATCGCAACGGCCACGAAGGCCCACACTTCGCGTTCTTTGCCGACCGGCGTCCAGGGATCGATCAGGGGCGGATGGCGAAAGCGCAGCGCAAACAGCAGTGCGGCCCAGACGAGCCAGCCCCACCACTCGAAAATTGCGAGCGGGACGAGCGCGATGGCGACGGCGAGCGAGATCCATTTGTGGTGGCGGCTCGAAATCGAATAGAGAATGTGGCCGCCGTCGAGCTGCGCGGCGGGCAGAAGATTCAGTGCGGTCGCAAACAATCCCACCCACGCGGCGCGAGCGATCGGATGCAATAGGACATCGCCGACGGGCACGCCGGGGCGAATCACCTCCAAGAACAGATATAGCGCGAGGGGATGGCCGAATTGCACGGCCGAGTCCGCCTCGACGCCGGGAACGACCTTTGATAACGCGAGGCCGATGGCCATAGCCGGAATCGCCAGGGCGAAGCCGACCAGCGGGCCGGAGATGCCGACGTCAAACAAGGCCCTGCGGCTGACGATGGGCGAACGAATGCGGATGAACGCCCCGAGAGTGCCGATGAGCGTCGGAGCAGGGATGAAAAACGGATAGCTGGCGGCGATTCCGTAATAGCGGCAGGCGAAGAAATGTCCCAGCTCGTGGACAAGAAGAATCCCGATGAGTGTGAACGCGAACGGAAAACCGGCGACGAGCAGCCGCGGGTGCGCGAGCAGTTTCACGTAGGAGGAAAAGAAATCGTTGAAGTCGGGCGAGCGTCCTGCGGCGTAAGCGGAGGCGAATTGCGCGCCGACGGCCAGCGTGGAGATTACGGTGAGACCGAAGAGAAAGATGGCCAGGGCCAGCGAAGCGCGCGATTGCGCTTGCCGCACATTCCAATAGGGCGCGGCGCTGGCATAAGGCTGCGGTTGCGCGGGAACCCAGATTTCGACGGGCCGTTCGCCCGGGAGGTCGCCTTGACTCATTCGATTGGCCGTGCTGCTTCCATCATGCACGAGTCGGAATGATCAGGAAAGCGCGGAACGAGGGGCGTGCGGCGTGGAAACATACTCGCTCGCGAGCCTCGGGAAAAGACAGCGCTCAGAGTTCCTGGAGTTCTTTGCCCGGCTTAAAGCGCACCACCATGCCGGGCGGGATCTTTACTTCTTCGCCGGTGCGGGGATTGCGGCCGATGCCGGTCTTGCGGGGGCGGACGCTGAATACGCCGAAGCGCCGGAGCTCGACGCGATCGCCGCGGCCCATGGCCTGTTTCAGCGACTCAAAGACGGTTTCAACCGCTTGTTCCGCTTTCGTGCGGCTGACGCCCGTCGCGCTGACGACGGCGTTTACGATATCGAGCTTGATCACACGGCCCTCCCCGGCTGCAAGTGGAAGCCTATGCTAGACATGGAGTTGCGGGTTGTCAAGCGATGCGCGGTGGGCTAAGATGCGCCTCTTTTTCGAAGCAAAAACATTCCCGATGGACCCACGGAGGCCCGAATGACGGTCAAGCCAGATCGCTGGATTCGCCGCATGGCGCAGGAACACAAGATGATCGAACCGTTTGAGGATCGCCAGGTGCGCGACGGCGTGATCAGCTACGGCGTGTCCAGCTACGGCTACGACATTCGGGTGGCGGACGAATTCCGCATTTTCACCAATGTGAATTCGACCATCGTCGACCCGAAGCATTTCGACCCGCTGTCGTTTGTGGAGTTCAGGGGCGCGGTCTGCATCATTCCGCCGAATTCTTTCGCGCTGGGGCGATCGGTGGAATACTTCCGCATCCCGCGCAACGTGTTGACGATCTGCGTGGGGAAATCCACGTACGCGCGCTGCGGAATCATCGTGAACGTGACGCCGTTCGAGCCGGAGTGGGAAGGCTTCGTGACGCTGGAGATCAGCAACACGACGCCGCTGCCGGCGAAGATTTATGCGAACGAAGGGCTGTGCCAGGTGATCTTCTTCGAGTCGGACGAACAGTGCGAGATTTCGTACAAGGACAAGAAGGGGAAATACCAGTCGCAGCAAGGGATCGTGCTGCCGCGCTTGTAGTTCTTTAGATTCGATCTCCCGGAACAGATGGAATCAGGCAGAGCCTTCCGCCGGGGCTTCGGATTCGGGCGCATCTTCGATCGCCGAGAGGACCGGCCCAAGCGGATAACCCAGATCGCTCCAGCCGACGAGGCCGCCTTCGAGAGGACGAATGTCCTCGAGACCGCGGCGCTTGAGAAAAAGCGCCATGCGCGCGCTGGTGGCTTCGTTGGGACAGGAACAGTAGAGCACCACTTCGCGATCGCGCGGAAAGAGCGGCTCCGCCTCCTCCACTTCGCTTGATTCGAGACGCACGGCGCCCGGAATCCCTTCGGGCTCCGCCTGGAATTCCATCGGTCCGCGTAAATCCACCACAAGCACATCCTCGCCGGCGTCGAGCCGCAATTTCAATTCTTGCGGAGTGATGCGCGCGATGCGCAGTTTGCGCAGGAAGCGCCGGCGGTGGATGAATTTCCAGCCGATGTAAGCCCCCAAGGGCACTGCCAGCACGACCAGTAGGCCGGTGCCCAGCGCGGCAGCGTGCTTCGCGACGCTTTCAATCTGACTGCTGAAAGCGAATCCCAGCAGCACGTAGCTGCCGGTCCATACGGTCGCGCCGAGGCCGTCGTAGGCCAGGAAGCTCGGCCACTCAATCCCGCCCATGCCGGCAAGCGGCGCCGAGACGGCGCTCAAACCGGGAATGAATTTTGCGAACGCGAGCGATTTCAATCCGTAGCGCTCGAAAATACTCTGGGTGCGGCGAACGCAGGAATCAGGCTCAAGCGAAATCTTGCAGAGCCATTGCAGGACGCGCGCGCCGCGGCGGCGGCCAGTCTCAAACCAAATGGCGTCGCTGAGGATTGCGGCGACGATGGGAATCGCCAGGACGAACGCCAGCGACATTCTTCCCGAACCGGCGAGAGCGCCGGCGGCGAGCAGCAACGGCATCGAGGGCAAGGGAAACCCCAATTGCTCGAAGAAGACCCACACAAACAGCAGCACGTAGCCGTGACGGACCAGAAAGTTGAGTTGCTCGGTCATTTAGCTGCGGTCCTCGTGGCCGAAGTCAAGGGCGTTCAAGGTGCGAAAGCCGGCACGCCGGGAAAGAACCCGACGCCAAACTCAGTGAATCGTTAAGGGTACGCCCGATTGGCTTGCTGCCCCGTTAATTTCTTCGTTTTCTGAAGCGGCCGTGATCGGCTCGCCCCAGTCCGCTCCGTACACGATTTCTTCGAGAGGTTTGCGCTCGCGTGGCTTGGCGGGTTGCGCGCCGGCGTCCGCCGGATAGCCGAGCGCGATCACCGCGACCGGATCCCAGCCCTCCGGGATGTGCAGCCTTTCGCGCGCCGCTTGGGAGTCGAACCCGCCCATTGGGCCGGTGACCATCCCCAGCGCCGCGGCCTGGGTCATCAGGTTACCGGTTGCGAGGCCCACGTCGTGCCAAGCGTGGCGATTCGGTTTTTCGTTGTGCGGATAGTTCATGCGCGCCACGGTGACGATCAGGACGGGCGCGGATGCGGCCCAGGCGCGATTCATGGGCACTAGAACGCTGAGAACAGTTTCAAAGCGTGCGGCGTCCTCGCGCCGGACGACGAGAAATCTCCAGGGCTGGGCGTTATACGAGGAGGCGGCCCAGCGTGCCGCCTCCAGTACGGATTGCAGATCTGCCGCAGCGACGGGACGCTCCGCAAATGCGCGCGCGCTGGCTCGCTTGGCGATAACTTCGTGAATGGAACTTTCATTGGTTGCGATCATGGTGCCGCTCCTTTAGCGATGTCGAAAATTCAAGCGTCCGCTTTCGGACTGGCTGCCCGAACAAGTTCAGCGTCTAGTTCGATCCGAATCTCCTCGCCAACCATCAAGCCGCCGCCCTCGACCAGCGCGTTCCAAACCAAACCGAAGTCCCTGCGGTTGATCTTGGCGGTGGCGGTGATGCCGACTCGCAAATTGCCCCACGGATCCTTGACGACCGGCGTCGGCCCTTCCACGGCAAACGTCACATCGCGCGTGACGCCGCGAATGCTGAGATCTCCGGTGACTTGATACTCGGCGTCACCCTTGGCGACGATACGCTTCGAGCGAAACGTAATCTTCGGATGCTTCGCGACGTCGAAGAAATCGGCGCTGCGAAGGTGCTCGTCCCGCTTTTCTTCGCGGGTATTGATGCTCGCGGTCTCGATGTGCACTTCAATCTGCGAACGGGTGACGTCCACGGGATCAAGCAGGACGTTTCCGCTAACGCGAGAGAACTCGCCGCGAACATTGCTGATCATCATGTGGCGCACCGTGAAATGAGCGCTGGAGTGAGCGCCGTCGAGCGCCCAGGGACTGGCAGTTTCCGAGACTCCTCGAACCTGAAGTGCCGCTGCAATTTGGGACATTTGTCGTTCCTCCTCTTTCCGTTAAATGGTTTATCGTCACAACAACTATTGGCGCAAAAAAATAGATCCTTCTACGGACGGCTCTCGCCGCTGCTTGTGCGCACCAAAGAGAGAAGATTCTTCAATTCCTCAAGCTGTTGCGGCTGCATGTGCCCCAATTGTTTCCTGTGCAGGTCGCATACCGGCGCGTCCAATTCCGCCAAGAGCTTCAGCCCGGCCTCCGTGATGCGCGTGCGGACGACTCTACGGTCTTCCTGTTCGCGTTCTCGCTTGATCAATCCGCGAGAATCAAGCCGATCCAGGAGCCGCGTGATGTCAGGGTCGTGGGTCAGCATGCGCTCGCCAATTCCGCTGCATGCCAGGCCGTCAGGCTCAGCACCTCTCAGAATCCGCAGGACGTTATATTGCGTGTGCGAAAGACCACTGGGCTTCAAGATGTTTTCCGCGTCCTGGACGAGGGAGTCTGAGATTCGCAAGAACTCGAGGAACACCTGCTTCTCGAGCGTCATTTGCGACGTGACCTCAGAACCGGTTGTGGACTTGGCTGTCACGATTGGCACTATACTCGTTGCGACAACTATTGTCAAGAGGAATTTTACGGCTTTTGCGCCGGCCGGATAAGTACTTCACTTATAAAGCTTTGCGGAGCCTGCGTGACCAAGGCGGCGACGGCGTGGGCCACGTCCTCGGGCTGAAGCATTTTCTTGGGGTCTTTGCCGGCATGGGGACCGAAATCGGTAAGGACCGAGCCTGGACAAACCAAGCTCACGCGAATGTTGTAACCTCGCAGGTCCTCCGCGAGGCAGGAACTGAAACCCTGCAGGCCCCATTTGGACGCGCAATATACTGCGCCGCCTGGAAACGCATTCTTTCCGGCGAGCGAGCTGATGTTGATGATGTGTCCCCCACCATGCTGGATCATTCCGGGCACAACGGCTTTGCAGACCAGGAACACCGATTTCAAGTTGGTGTCTAATACAGTGTCCCAGTCTTGTTCCGTTGCTTGATGGCCGGGAACGAAGACACCGGTGCCTGCATTATTGACGACAATATCGAGTGGCCCGAGCGTGCGCTCGACCTGCGAAATCATGCGTCCGACCTCCTCGCCGCGCGAAACGTTGGCGGGAATTGGAAGGACTCCAATTTTCGCGGTGCGCAATGTTTCGGCGGCCTTCTCGAGCCGCTGGGCGTCTCGGGCGCAGATGGCGACGCGAGCGCCCATCGTTCCCAGCCGTTCGGCGATGGCGAAACCGATGCCCTTGCTGCCGCCGGTGATGAGGGCTGTCTTTCCGCTCAATGCGTCGAGTGAATTCATGAGTTCTCCTCCGGTTGCGGAACGACGCGAAAAGGTGTACGAAAGGCTGCGGGCGACGTTGCGACCCGGCGCGCCATCTTACCATTTAGAGATGGGTTCTGCGGGGACGGGAGGCGCTTAGGAAAGCGCAACCGAACGGGAATGTTGCTTGCGCCGCGCGGAGGGATTCCCTATAATCGCGCATCTTCAACGGATATGCGGCCCTCATACCACGAACACGAGTGAATGCAGGTTCGAGGCGACTTCTTTAGGAGGCGGCGAGCGGAGATGATGCGAATGTGGAATCGAGCAAGAGTGAGTTTAATGTTCCTGGCGGCCGCAGTGATCGCGGGAAGCGCGGCGACGCCAGCGATCGCTCAGGGCCAGCAACCGGCGCCGGCGGACCAAAAGCCGGCTTATACGCTGGCGGAATACAACCTTTACCAACAAGCCGCCAACGAGCCGAACGCAGGGCAGCGAATCAAGGATTTGGATGATTTCGTCAGCAAGTTCCCCACTTCGGCCCTTCTCCCCTACGTCTACCGCTCCTATTATCTGGCGTACAACGAATTGAAGAACTACCCCAAAGTCATCCAGTACGCGGACCAGGAAGTCGCTCTCGGAGAGAAGGTGGATGCCAAGACGCAGTTTGAGGCGCTCTATCTGAGGACGCTGGCATTCAACTACGCGTTTAAGGACACGGACGCGAACGCGAAGGACGAGGCGTCGCAGGAACGGGACGCGGCGCAGAAGGGCATCGCCGTTCTCGCGAAGATCCAGAAGCCCGCGGACCAAACCGATGACGCCTGGAATAAGAGCTTGGCAGGACCCACGGCGCTATTCAACTACACGGCAGGAATGGCTTCGATGACGCTGAAAGATTTTGCCGGCGCCGTGACGTTCTTCAAGGCCGCGCTGGCGGTGAATCCCGGCGATGCCGTCACATATTTCCGGCTGGGTACGGCGTACCTCTCGACGACTCCACCGCAATCCATGGACGGCTTCTGGGCGCTGGCCCGTTCGGTCTCGCAGAAGGGACCAAGCCAAGCCCAAGTACAGAAGTATTTGCGGGGCCAATTGTCGAACTATCAGGGCGGAGCGGTTTGCGACAATCTGATTGACGGCGAGCTGAACGAACTCGTGACGCTGGCCGGAACCACCGCGGATCGGCCCGCGACGTACACGATTCCGAGCTCGGCCGATCTGGATACGGCACGCAACGACGTGAACAACTTCATCCCCTGGCTGAAAGAAGGCGGGGACCACGGCAAGGTGATGTGGCTCGCGACCTGCGGGTCCCAGTATCCGGACGTGGCAGTGCGCATCATGGATATCGTTCCCGTGAACGACACGGATCTGACGCTCAAGGTCTTCCGGCCACTCGCCACCGATCAGGACGGAATGCAAAAAGAGATGGAGGCCGCCACGGATGCGAACATGGAAGTCCACATCGTCGGGCAGCCCGAGGCGAAACGGTTGCAGAAGGACGACGTCGTGCGATTTACTGGCACCCTGACCGGCTACACACAGAGTCCGTTCCTCCTTACCTGGGACACCGCGACGGTCAATAAGGACGACATCCCGCCGGAGAAGCCGGCACCGGGCACGCATCGACCGCCGCACAAAGCGGCTCCGAAGCCGCCCGCAAATAAGTAAAAGGAAATTTTAGAGAGATGCAAAACGGCTCCGGCCTTGCCGGAGCCGTTTTGCTTTTGCGCACCCTTTTTCAATCCCGGGAAACGCGAGAGAAGCGGCTGGAGAATCTAAGTCGGCTTTTCTCTGCGTGCCTTAGCGCTCTCTGCGCCTCTGCGTTATCTTTTTCTGAGGGACACGCCGACTGAGGAGGAACAAGTCCAACGTAGAGACGCGGAGATACGCGGAGAGAAATTGCCATCACGTGGGTCGGATTGCCAACCCGAGTGAGGATTCCGGCTTAGGCACGGCGCTGGCGCGAATCGATTTTATAAATGCCGATTTTGCGGCTGAGGGTATTGCGATGGATGCCGAGCAGGCGCGCGGCCCGCGATTGATTGCCGTTCGAGCGGTCCAGCACGCGTTTGATGAATCGCTTCTCGAATTCGTTCACGGCCTCATCGAAGAGGATGCCGCGCTCGACCATCTGGCCTACCAGCGATTCCAGTTGATCTCTCACAATTGCACGCTCCGCAAGAAAGTTGGGGCCGCCTAATCGAGTTCGCGGCCGGTGAGCAAGCGATACGCTTCGCGATACTTCACACGCGTGCCGGTGACGACGTCCGCCGGCAATTCCGGGCCCGGGGGCAATTTATTCCAGCCAATGCGCTCGAGATAGTCGCGCACGTACTGCTTATCGAAGGAAGGCTGCGAACGTCCCGGCGCGTAGCCGGCGGCGGGCCAGAATCGCGAGGAGTCCGGCGTGAGCGCTTCATCGATCCAGATCAGCTCTCCGTCGAGCAAACCAAATTCGAATTTTGTGTCGGCCAGGAGAATGCCGCGCGGCTCGGCATAGGCCGCGGCGCGCTTGTAAAGGTCGATGCTGACGGCGCGCAGCCGCTCAGCCAATTCGCCGCCGACGCGCTTCGTCGCCTCGTCAAACGAGATATTCTCGTCATGGCCTTGGGTCGCCTTCGTCGAAGGCGTGAACAACGGTTCGGGCAAGCGATCGGAATCGCGCAAGCCGGGCGGGAGAGGGATCCCGCAAACGCTGCCGCTCTTCTGATAATCCTTCCAGCCGGAGCCGGTCAAGTAGCCCCTCACAACACATTCAATCGGAAGGGGTTGCGTCTTACGGCAGAGGGTGGAACGGCCCGCGAGAAGATGCTGTTGCGAAGCCAGGCTCGCCGGAAACTCCGTGCCGGAAATCACGTGATTGGGAATCACGTCCGCCAGCTTCTCGAACCAGAACAGCGAGAGTTGGGTGAGCACGAGCCCCTTATCGGGAATCGGAGTGGGCAGGACAACGTCGAACGCGGACAGGCGGTCCGTGGCGACGAGCAGAAGTTTGCCGTCCACTTCGTAGATGTCGCGCACCTTGCCGCGCGAGAGGAGCTTCGCTCCTGAAAGATTTGTCTCCCAAACTAAAGCGCTCATTTGTGGGGAAGCCACGGAAGAATAGTGCCCCTTAGAAAACGCCGCATTCTAACGCAGCGCAGCCGGATGTAAAAGCAGCGGCCTGTGGAAAGCTCAGCGGGGCTGTGGAGAACTTTTTTGCGGCGCCGCACGGGGTCAGCGCGCCGGAGCGCGGCGATCAGGCGGCGTTGGTGGCCGCGGCGGCGGCTTCTTTTTCTTTCGGCTCGTCCCAACGAACGGAGACGAGCTTGGAGACGCCGGGTTCCTGCATCGTCACGCCATAGAGGACGGAAGCTTTCTCCATGGTGCGGCGATTGTGGGTGACGACGATGAATTGCGTGCCCTCGCTCATCGAGTGAACCATTTCCGTGAAGCGGCCGACGTTCGCTTCGTCGAGCGGCGCGTCCACTTCGTCGAGAATGCAGAAGGGGCTCGGCTGGTAGCGGAAGACCGCGATCAAGAGCGCCAGCGCCGTGAGGGCTTTCTCGCCGCCGGAGAGCAGCAGCACATTCTGGAGACGTTTTCCGGGCGGCTGCGCGGCGATATCAATGCCCGCTTCGCCGGAGCTGTCGGGTTCGGACAGCCGCATCTCGCCGTGTCCGCCGCCAAAGAGCGTGTGGAAGGCAGTGGCGAAGTGCTGGTTGATGACGGCGAACGCTTCCTCGAATTTCTGGCGGCAAACTTGATCGAGTTCGATGATGGCCTGCTGGGTATCGGCGATGGATTGCATGAGGTCGTCGCGTTCTCGGGAGAGAAATGCGAATCGCTGATCACACTCGTTGTACTCGTCGAGCGCCATCATGTTGACCGGCCCCATGGATTCGATCCGCGACTTGAGCTCGTGATACTGGGCGTCGGCGGCGCGCAATTCTTCGCCGGTGAGCAATGCCGCCTCGCTGGCGATGAGGTCTTCGGGCTGAAGATTCAATTCTTCCGCGCAGCTCTGGCGCAGGTGTTCCCGTTCGGAGTCGTTGCGGGCGCGCTCGATTTCGTGGCGGCTGCGTTCTTCGCGCATATCGCCGAGTTTTTGGCGATCCATGCGCAGCGTGTCTTCAATCTGGGTGCTGCGGACGCGGGAGGCTTCCCATTCGCCTTCGAGCTCGGTTTTGCGCGCTTCGAGACGCAGCTTTTCGGTGCGCAGCGTTTCCACCTGGCGCTGGTGCTCGGTAGTCTGCAGCGAGATTTCGCGCCCTTCGCGGGCAGCGTCTTCGACCTGCCTCTCTAAGGCGCCGCGGCGCTCGGACAATTCCTGTTCCTCGAATGCCAGCCGGGCGGAAATACCATCGGCGTTTGCGCGACGCTCGGCGAGTTGCGCGAGGTCCGCGCGGCGATCGGCGAGCTGCTGTTGCGCCGACGCGGCGCTTTGCCGCAATTCCGCGAGGAGCGCGGTCAATTCAGCGATTTCGCGCTCCGCGTCGACGCGCGATCCCACGGCATTCGTGCGGCCTTCGGCGGCGGCTTCGGATTTGCGCCGCGCAGCTTGCGCCTGTTCGCGGACGCGCGCCAGCTCCGTCTGGCAATCGGCCAAATCCATACCCAAACGCGCGAGCTCGCCTTGCGCGTGTTCGCGGCGGTGCGTGGCGGCGACGGCGGCCTTTTGCGCTTCAAGGTGTTGGGCCGAAGCGGCGGCCAGCGACTGCTCGGCTTCGGCGATCTCCTGTTCAATCACGCGGACGGCTTCCTGTGCTTCGCCGAGGGCGCGCTCGAGCCGCTGAACATCGGCATCGAGCGAACGCAACTCGCGCTTCATCACCAGCGGACCGGCTTCCGCGGGGCGCCCGCCACTGACGGTGCGTCCCTGATAGCAAGCTCCATCGGGCGTGACGAAGTGAAGCGCGGGATTTTCCCGCGCGAGACGCTCGGCGATCGCCGCGGTTTCGACCAGATAGGCGGAGCGGAGGCGCGGCAAAAACTGCTTTGCGGCAGGGCCGAGCGGATCGCGAAATTCGACGAGCTTATCGAGGCGGGAGACGACGTCGCGCTGGATCTCGAAGGGAACGACCGGCTCACCGGCATCGAGCTTGAGCGTGCGCAGCGAATCCACGAAGAATGTGGCGCACCCGCCGACTTCATCGCGCAACAGGCCGATGCCGGCGCGCGCCACATCGAACGTTTCGACGACCACGTACTCCAATTCTTCGCGGAGGAATTGTTCGACGGCGGCTTCATGCTGCTCTTCGACTTCGGCGTAATCGGCCAGCACTCCGACGGCGCGGAAACCGCGATCGGCGGATGCATCCTGCGCCGCGAAAAGTTTTTGCACGGCTTCGGCCGTGTAGGAGCGATCGTTCAAGATCTGGTCGAGCGTGGAACGGCGCGCGCGCGCATCCGCCAATTCGCTGCGGCGTTGCGACACCTGAGCGGCTGCGTCCTGCTGGCTGCTGCGGAGCTCGACGATGCGGGCCTGCGTCTCGCGCACGGTCGCCTCGAACTTTTGCGCGTACTCGACGCTGGTGCGCCAATTCAAATCCGCGGCGTGCGCGCGTTCGCGATGATCGAGCGATTCCTCGAGCAATTGGTGCTCGCGACGCTCGCCGCGTTCGACGGCTTCGAGATGATGCGCGAGCGCCTGCTCGGCTTGCGCCTGCTCGCCGTGAAGGCGGGTGAGATCTTCGGTCAAGCGGCTGGCGGCGTCGCGCAATTCCGCGATGCGCGCCTCAGTGGCGGCGCTGCGCGAATCGAGGCCGGCGGCTTCATCCGCCACGCCGCGAACGAGATGCTCGATCTGCGCCGTTTCCACGACGATGGCTTCCTGAGCTTGCCGGTGATCGTGCGTGCGGCTCTCGAGTTGCGCCGCCTGAGCCGCGAGCTGTTCCAGTTCGGCTGCAAACTGCCGGGCTCGGGCCTCAAGTTCGTCGCCCCGCTGGCGATTGAAGACAATGCGATTTTCGCTACGGTCGAGCTCGAGGCCGGTTTGACCGACGAGATTCTGATTTTGCCGCAACTCGCCGTCGAGTTCATAAATGCGCGCCGAGAGACGCTCGTGCTCGGCTTCCAACTGCGTTAGCATCACGCCGAGTTTCGATTCGCATTCGGCCAGATCGCGCAAGATACCTTCCAGCCGCTCCGCTTCGCGATCGAGTTCGCGCGCCTTGCTGGCAAACACCTGGCGCAACATGCCGCGCATCTGTTCGCGGATTTCCGCGTAGCGCCGCGCCTTCGAGGCTTGCCGCTTGAGCGAGCCGAGCTGCTTTTCCACTTCCACGACGATGTCGTTCACGCGCGACAGATTAATTTTCGAAGATTCCAGTTTCGCTTCGGAGAGGCGGCGCTTGGTCTTGAATTTGGTGATGCCCGCGGCCTCTTCGATGATGGCGCGACGGTCGGAGGGCTTGGTGCTTAGAATCTGGCCGATTCTCCCCTGCTCGATGATGGCGTAGGAGTCCGGGCCCAGGCCGATGCCCATGAAAAGTTCCTGAATGTCGCGCAGGCGCGCGGGGCGGCCATTCAGCAGATATTCGCTCTGTCCGGAACGGTAGAGACGCCGGCCGATGACGACCTCTCCCGGATTGAGATTGAGCGCGGGCTTTTCCGGGGCGCGCTTTTTCTTTTGAAATCTGACGGGGGTCGGGCCTAGCTCGTTCTCCGAAGATGATTCGGGCGCGGGATCGGCACTCTCAGGAAGTGCAGCGCCTTCTTCGGCGGGTGCGGCTTCCGCGGACGGGGCCGGAGCGTCATCAGCGCCTTCGAGAACGAGGCGCGCGGCTTCAGCCAAGTCCGGATCCAGGAGCGTGAGCGTCACTTCGGAGAGGCCCAGCGGCGGACGCTTGGCGGTGCCATTGAAAATGCAGTCGGACATCCGCTCGGCGCGCAGGGACTTATGGCTCTGCTCGCCCAGGACCCAGGAGATGGCGTCCACAATGTTGGATTTGCCGCAGCCGTTGGGGCCGATGATGCACGTCAGGCCGCTGCCGCTGAACGCGATGTGCGTGCGTTCGCAGAACGATTTGAATCCGATCAGTTCGACTTTGCGCAGTCTCAGCAAGGCTTACCTCATATGCGGATTCACAGCCGCCGCCCACGGGCGCGTCTGAAGGCAGTGATTCCGGTTCCTCGGGAGGGGTAACTTGCCCGACGCATCGCATCGGGTCCTGCGACAAAGAGATTGGAAGGGTCGCTGACAGTGGCCCAACCGCCTGGCGCTTCGGATCGGCGGTAACAAATGGAAGTTAGCACAGCATTCTAGCGGTGTAAAGCAAGAATCGACTGTGGTAGTGTCCCAATTCTGAGATCAGATCGCGGGCTTCTTGTATCTTCCTGGAGACGGCGCGGTCTCGGGGTATGTAACTTCGCCGTCTGTGAGCGTCATGAGCAATATCGCGTTCTCCTTAACACAAGAGAACGGAATGCTTCTGCGGTAGCGCTGGCCGTACGGGTCGGGGAACTCCTTAAGCCACTATCGGGAAAATTCCTTGGTTCAGCTTCCATGCCGATATGCTGCGCTTTTTAGATCCCTAAATGGCGAGGGCCACTCAGACTGATCTGTGTTTTCGTCCTCATAAAGCGCGACTGCCGCTCTCTCGAGTTTGCGAAATGTCAGCCCCTTGCAGTCACAGTAATGCCGTAAATCAGCCAGAATATCTGTGATTGCCTGTTCATCGGAAACACACGCCACTGATCCTAAGTAATTTTTTACTATACGGATGAGGCGCTCTATACGATTTATTCGTGCGCGCCCTTCCTCTGCCAGGACGTCGGAAGCGTAAATGATTCCCCCGCGGGCCGTGGGCACTAACTTCGTCTGGCGTCGATTGCGTACCTGCTTTCTCACGGACATTTCGCACCCTTTCCTCGCCCTTGACTATACATTGGCTAACCATGAGACCTGCACGATAACTCTTTCCTTCTTCCTAAATCTCAAACTTCCTGACAGCGGGTTGCGGAAGATTACATGGAACGGTGATTCTCGGAAGTTCTTTACGACGAAGAGAAAGAAACGGTCCGCCAGTTCCGTAGCGGCCTCGTGCTCTTTTGGTGTCAGCGACAGGTTTCCCGTGACTCCATTTAGGCCCTTTACCTCAACAACGAAAAAGTCTTTACGGGCCTCGGCTTCCAGACGGAAATCGTACCCACATCCCAGGCCCGTTGTGTTCTCTGCGGTGTATCCTTTGAATTCGGGGAGATTTGGTTTAACGGATTCAAAGTATCGCTCCGCCGCCAAACCGGTGATCAATCGCTGTGCGAATTGCGATTGACCGCTGCTTGGTTTCCTTTTGTCCTGGAACTCGCTGCGTGCGTTCTCATCATACCCGACGAAGGATTCAAGTAAGCCTGCGAATGATTCCAGGTCGAGGCCTCGGTATTCCTCAAATATCTTCAGGCAGTAGCTGCGAGTCTTACGCTTATGCCAGCCCTTCCGGCGATTCGGGAACAGCGGATCGAATTCGTCGCGATAGTTTTTTATCGATGCGGGCTTTGAGCCCATTGCATATCCAAAGACGTTGAACACTTCTACGAAGCTATCAAACCCAAGGCGCTTCAAACCAAGGGAGTCGTACTTGGAGAGATACAGGCCCACTAGTATTAGCTTTTCGCGCTTGTCGATTCTCTGCGCGTTCAGCTCCATAGCCTAAACGCCAGCCTTCCACGCGCCATGCCAAAAACATCCATGCACGAGAATGACCTTTTGAAGGTCGACCAGGGCGAGGTCCGGCTTTCCTGGTAAATTGCGAGGACAGCTGCGGTATTTGACCTTCATCCGCCGAATAATGCCGCGAACAATCATCTCGGGCCGTGTGCCGCTCGAATGGACACGCCGCATGATTTCGCTACGCCGGTCAGCGTCGAATACATCCATATGATTACAGACTAATGTAGGACAGGATTCTAGCCAATACTACCATTTTGGGAATCTACCATTTCGAGATTCAAAGCGTTGGCCAGAGACGGAGACCCAGATTAGGCGACTGCCTCCACTACGAGGAAAAGAAGTTGCACAATCTCGGCGGAAAACTAAATCGCAGGGAGGACGCCCGTCTTGGCCACGGCGACGGCATCGCGCGTGGAATTCTTCACGTTGTACATGGCTTCGTCGGCGAGGTGCAGGAGTTCGATCTTCGTTTTTGCGTCGGTGGGATAGGCGGCGATGCCCAGGCTGGCGGTGACGTGAATGTTGAGATTGTCTTCCTTGAGCCAGACGGTCTCCCGAATCATCTTGTGCAAGCGGCGCGCGACGATGCAGGCGTTTTCCTTCGAGGCTTGCGGCAGAACGATTACGAATTCGTCTCCGCCGTAACGGAACGCGAAATCGATGAGCCGGCAATTCCCGCGCAACATCTGGCCGATCTCCGCCAGTAATTTTGATCCGACCAGGTGGCCGTGCGTGTCATTGACTTGCTTGAAGTGGTCGAGATCCACAAAGACGAGCGAGAATTCGTAGCCGTAGCGCTGGCTGCGGTAAATCTCCGTCTCCAGAATGAAGTTCATGTGGCGCGCGTTATAGAGCGCGGTGCAATCGTCCGTGATTGTCAGCTCGTGGATGCGTTTTACGTGGCGCGCATTTTCGAGAGCGATGGCGGCGAAATCCGCGAGCGCTTCCAGCAGCGCGAGGTCGCGATCGTGGAAGCCTTCCGCGCCGACGCAATTGATCAACTCGATGACGCCGAGGCAGTGATCGCGATAACGCACCGGCACGGCGACGATCGACTGCGTTTCCATTTTGGTCTTCTCGTCCACCTGGGAGAAGAACCGCGTGTCCTTGCTCACGTCCGGGACGATGACCGCTTTCTCGTTTTGCGCAACCCAGCCCGCGATGCCCTGGCCCATCTTGATGCGGATGTCCTTCAGCATCTGGGTGTTCTTGCCGACGGCCAGCTCGAAGTAGAGCTCGTTCTTGTCCTCGTCCACGAGCAATAGCGACCAGGTATCCGGCCGCAGAAACTCGTCAATTTTTTCCATGATCGTGCGGAGGACTTGATCGAGCTGGAGGGAAGAGGTAAGCGCCTTGCCCAGTTCATGGAAGACGGCGACCTCGCCGGCCTCGCGTTGTTCGCGGGCAATCGCCGGATTCCTGCGGCGTTCTATGCCGGTGAATTGATTTGTCTCAGACACGGCCCGGCTCAACTCCGACAGGTCTTGAGGGTGGCCCGGACAGACCGGGCGCAGGGGCATCCTCGATTATAAGACGCCGCTTTTTGTCCACGCAACGCCGAGTTCACGCTTGGTTTCCGAACTATAAGTGTGCCGAAATGAACGTGCCCAAAGGCGGCACGCTCCCTGCAGCCTGAAGCGCGCGAAAGGCCGGCGTCAATTCGCTTTGCTGGTCGTGAGAATCCAGGCGGAAATGTCGTCAATCACGTCCGAGGAAACGTGGCCCGGTGTGCTGTATTCCTCGGAAGTGGAAGGCCCCGTGCCGGCGATGAAAAAATGGTTCAGCGCGGGATAAGACTTGAGCGTTACGTTGGCGTGTCCCGCGAGCCCCTTTTTCCATCCGTCGAAGTCGGTTATGGTGACCTGATAATCCCGCTCGCCTTGCAGCACGAGCATGGGAATGGTGAGGTGGGAGGCGACGGCCACCGGATCGTATCCCCGCAGATCGAGCCAGAAGGCGCCGGTTTCCTGCATTCCTAGAAACGCGACTGGATCCGTGGGCTTCAGATCCGGGCTCTCGATGGTTTTCTCGCCGGCCTCGGCATTCGCGATGTCCTTCTGCGCTTCATCCGGAGGCACGTGCTGCGCGGCCACCAGATAACGAATCATTTCCACAGCCAATTGCTCGATGGCCCGCGTGTTGCCGGCCAGCAGAATCAAACCGGCGACTTGCGTGTCTCCCGTGGCGATGCGCGGTGCGAGATACGCACCCAAGCTGTGCCCGAGCAAGTAAATGTGGTGGGGATCGATGCCTTGCTGGCTCGCGAGCAGCTTCACGGCCGCGCGGGCATCGTTGATCGTTTCGTCGTCAACTGTCATTTTTGTCGGATCATCCGCGCTAGCGGGACCGTACTGCCTGGTGCGCTTGATGTATCGCAGGACGGCGACGCCGTGGGAAGCTAGCCCCCACGCCAAATCCTTGAAAGCTTTGTTCGGTCCGAGGGATATGTCCTCATCTTGCGGGCCCGATCCTTGCACGAGAACGACGGCGGGAAACGGGCCTGCGCCCACCGGCATCGTCAGCGTGCCCGGCAAGTCCCAATGAGAGTAGGTGACCGTAACCGGCTGCTCTTTGAATTTCGAGGTGTCTGCGTAAGGCGGCGCAATCCACGAAAACGTGGTTTCGGGCGCCGCAAAATCCAGCCCCCCGATCCGGCCGCCCGAGTCAAACACGAACACCACATTGAGCGGGGTCTGCTCGAAATTGCACGCCACCGTCACGACTTCCATTTCCGAAGACGACCTCGTACTGACGCCTGCGATTCCCTTGAAGGCTCCCACGTGCGCCAGCAAGCCGCTCCAGGCTTGAGCGAGTTTCCCAACGGGAAGCGCAAACGCCATTTGCGTGTTGTATTGGGCCTCGACCGCGCTAAACCGGCCCGCGGCCATGTCCGCGACGTCCTGCTTCGCCAGCGCTTCCAGATCCAGAGGCGCGGGAGTCGCCGGAGGGGCCTGTGCCCGGAGCAACGACGATCCAAGAATGCTCCAGCAGGCGAAAACCAGCACGGCCGGGCCCAATGCTTTTCTCACGAATCCCCCTTGAAATCGGAACCACCGGCGGAAGTGCGTTGAGGAGTGATCGGTATCCGCGTGGCGCCAAACAACACTACACGCCGGGCCACGGTCTTGGCAACTCTTGCCGGCTCTTTTTCCCCGCATTGACACTCTCGCGCGGCCCGCCTATATTGCCAGGAGGCCTCTTTTCCGATGGACGAACAGCGCACCCCTGCACAGACCAAGGACAGCTTCGGCGAACATCTCCGGCGCGAACGCGAAATGCGCGGCGTTACTCTGGACGAAATCACCGCCGCGACGCGCATCGGCACACGCTTCCTGGAAGCATTGGAGAATGAACAGTGGGATCGCCTGCCCGGAGGCGTCTTCAATCGCGGTTTCGTTCGCTCCATCGCGCACTACCTCGGCCTCGACGAAGAAAATTTGCTCGCCGAATACATGCACGCGACCAGCGGTCTGACGAAGCCGAACTCCTGGGTTACGCAATCGCATATGCATACTGAGCCCGACCGGCGCTGGGTGCCTGGGGCCGTGGTGCTGTTAATCATGGTGGCCATGGCCGCGGGTGGATGGGTCGGCTGGCGCCACTACCGCGCGGTGAAGCGCGAGCGCGCCGCGGCGCTGGCGCTGAGCGCGACGCTGCCGGCTCCTCAGGAAATTGCGCCGCCCGCTCCCGCAGCCCCCGCGACGACACCGGCGTCCACGAATCCTTCGACTTCTCCTAATGCGACGGATCCGACGGCGGGTGCCGCGATGACGCCCGCACCGGCGCAAGATCCCACGGCTCCTCTGAAACTGAAGATCGAGGCGGGAAAAACCACCAGCGTGCGCGTGCTCGCCGACGGCGTGAAATTATTCGATGGAAAGATTTCCGCGGGCAGCTCGATGACGTTTGAAGCCATCGACGAGTTTGAAGTATCGGCGCACGACGCGGGCACGCTGCTGATCGAGCTGAACGGCCAGACCATGCCGCCGATCGGCCCGCCCGGCAAACCCGGAAAGATCACGTTGACTTTCGACAGCTTGACGCAAGCGACGGGAGCAGGCCATTAGCACCGCCGTACACGGCGAGATTCGGTCCGGCCACGCGACGCACGAGCGAAAGCTCGCCGTTTCCGCGGGGGCGGGGTCACTCCCGACGGAAGAGCGCGTGGAGGTCCTGGCGATCCTCGCGAGCGATGCCGACGAGCAGATCCGGGAGCGTGCCGCCAGCGTACTGATCGAGCAGCCGGTCGAGAACATTCTCTCCACTTTGGCCGTGCCCGATCTTGCGCCGCAACTCTTCGCCTTCTGCGCGGTCCACTTTGCGGAGAAGCCGAAAGTCGCGGATGCCATGGCGAAGCACAAGCTCTGTCCTCCGGATCTGCTGCGCATCATCGCGTCGCACCTCTCGACCAGCGGCATCCAGGATTTGTTCGATAACCTGGAACTATTGAGCTCGGCCCATGGCTTGGCGGCGGCGCTGAGCAAGTCCCCCGCTCTCAATGCGGACCAGCGCGTTCAGCTCCAGGAAATTCTGAAGACGAGCCTGGAAGCGGAGAGCGCGTTCGCTGACGGCGTGACGGACGCCGAGACGGACCCCTCGAAACGCGTGACGCTGATGCAGCGGCTGGCGCGCATGAACGTGGTGGCCCGCGTGCAAACGGCGTTGAAAGGCGACAAGCAGGAGCGGTCGGCGCTGATTCGCGATCCTTGCAAAGTGGTGCAGCGCGCGGTGCTGCAATCGCCGCGAATTTCCGAGAAGGAGATCGAGGCGTTCGCCGCGATGAGCACGCTCAGCGAAGAGGTGCTGCGGCAAATCGCCAACAACAAGCGCCTGCGAAAAAACTACGCGATCACGCACAACCTGGTGTTCAATGCGAAAACGCCGCTGGACGTTTCCCTGCACCTTCTTCCCAACTTGACGCTCCCCGACCTGAAGGCGCTGGGCATGAGCCGGAATGTGCCGGAGACGCTGCGGAAAATGGGGGCGCGGCTTCTCGTTCAGCGGAGCGTGCAAAAGAATTCGTTTCAGGATTGATTTAGAGCGCCGCGTGCGGTGCGCGCGAATTTTCCGTTCACAAGAAGGAAGAATCAAACGGCTTCGGAAGTAGCTGTGACATCCGGTAGATTTCCACTTTCCCTTTCAAATTCGCCAGGATCACTTCGGCATCGCCGCAAAACTCCCAAATGATTTGCCGGCAGGCTCCGCAGGGAGGCGTGAGCGTCTCCGTATCAGCCGCGACGGCTATAGCATTGAATCCGCGCTCGCCCTCGGACACGGCCTTGAAGATCGCCACGCGCTCGGCGCAGAGCGTAAGGCCGTAGGTGGCGTTCTCGACGTTGCAGCCGGTGAACACGCGCCCGGATTTCGCGCGCACGGCCGCGCCCACGCGAAAGCTTGAGAATGGGGCATGCGCATGTTCTCGCGCCGCGCGCGCGGCGGCGATCAAGGCGTCGTGGTCGCTCATGTGGCGTCTCCAAATGCCCTGCTCGGCGCAACCGGCGCGGACAGTTCCGCCGCGATGCGCGGGATCACGGCGTTCAGCAGCGCGACGAATTGGCTCTTCACGCGCTCGCCCGTCTCCAGCACTTCCTCGGCTGTGATCGGCTGATCGAGAATTCCCGCGGCCATGTTCGTCACGCAGGAAATCCCCAGCACGCGAATGCCAAGATGCGCCGCGGCGATCACTTCCGGCACGGTGGACATCCCCACCAGATCCGCGCCGATCGAACGCAGGTAACGAATTTCCGCAGGCGTCTCGTAGCTTGGCCCGGTCAGTGCGGCGTACACGCCCTGTGCGATCTCGACGCCTAGCCGCTTGCCTTCCTCGAGCGCGAACTTCTGGTAGGCCTTCGCGTAGACCTGCGTGAGATCGGGAAATCGCACGCCGAATCTTGAATCGTTGGCGCCGATCAGGGGATTCGTGCCCTGCAAATTGATGTGGTCGCGCAGAACCACAAGGCAGCCCTGCTTGTAATCGCGATTGATTCCGCCCGCTGCGTTGGTGAGGATGACCGCCTGAATGCCGAGCCGCGCTAGAACGCGCATAGGAAAAATCACTTCGCGCTGCGAATAGCCTTCGTAGAAATGCACGCGCCCTTGCATTACGGCGACGGGCACGCCGCCTGCCTTGCCGAGCACCAGGCGTCCTGCGTGGCCAATGGCCGTGGAGCGCGGGAAGTGCGGAATTTTCGCGTAGTCGATGCGCGTGGGGCCGTGCATGGCGTCCGCAAAGCCGCCGAGGCCGCTGCCGAGCACCAACGCAATTTTCGGCCGAAGCTTCGTGCGCGCTCGCACGAATTTCGCCGCGCGTTCGGCTCGCGCGAACTCTTCGCCGGATTTTGCCGTTGCGGAGCGGCGCGGACTCATCTCAGAAACATTCCCACGATCGAAGCGGACATCAAATTGGCCATCGTCCCCGCCAGCATGGCGCGGATGCCCAGCCGGGCCAGATCGCCGCGCCGGTTCGGGGCCAGCGCGCCGATACCGCCGATTTGAATGCCGATCGAACTGAAATTCGCAAATCCACAAAGCGCGAAGGTCGCAATCGTGAAGGAGCGCGGATCGAGGACGGATTTCATCGGCCCCAATTGCGAGAACGC
Organism: Terriglobia bacterium; assembly: GCA_963799715.1. Taxonomy (GTDB): domain Bacteria; phylum Acidobacteriota; class Terriglobia; order Acidiferrales; family UBA7541; genus DASPOJ01. The sequence continues at coordinate 35,573 of CAWCYS010000035.1, forward strand.
CACCAGTTCGTTCAGTACCATGCGAATCCCTAGCAGATTGCCGATATTCCGGCAGTCGTGCCACGGAATGCCGATGATCCAGGCCACCGGCGCGAGCACCCAGCCGAAAATCTGCTGCAAGCTCGATGGAAACCACCCCATGTGATGTAGAGCGAGAAAATTGTGCGCGCCGCCCATGATTCCATTGGCCAGCGCGATGAGCGCCAGGAATGCGATCAGCATCGCGGCCACATTGATGGCCAAGTGCAAGCCGTCGCCTGTGCCTCGCGCGATGGCCGCCAGGAAATTGGTGTCTTTTTCCATCTCGGGCAGCTTGACGCTGCCGGCGGTCCTCGGCTGCTCGGTCTCCGGCACAAACATTTTTGCCATCAACAACGTCCCCGGCGCCGTCAAGATCACCGCCGTGAGGATGTTCTTGGCGACCGTCTGCCGCATCACCAAATCATTGCCTGCGAGCACCGCGATGTACGCCGCCATGATTCCGCCTGAGACGTGCGCCATCCCGCTGGTCATCACCGTCATCAGCTCCGACTGCGTCAAATCCGGCAAGAACGGACGGATGGTCAGCGGCGCTTCTGTTTGCCCCATGAAAATGCTCGCCGCGACGTTCAGAGATTCCGCGCCGCTCGCGCCCATCACGCGCTGCATGATCCACGCAGCGCCCCTGATGATGACCTGCATGATTCCCAGGTAGTAGAGCAATGCGAACAGCGAGGCGATGAAAATGATCGTCGGCAACACTTGAAACGCGAAGATCGTCCCCAGCGACGATCCATTCTTCCCGAGCTCCCCGAAAACAAATTCCGAGCCGGCATAGGAATAGCCCAAGAGCTTGTTGACGCCTTTACCGGCTTCCTGAAAGAGCCACTGCCCCCAATTGACGCGCACCACGAAAATCGCGAGCGCGAACTGCAGCCCGAGACCCCACAACACAGTTTTGAGTTTGATTGCGCGGCGATTCGTCGAAAACAGCCACGCGAGTCCCAGCATGGTCAGCAGGCCGAGGATGCCAGTGAATCGCCCCATCGCTTGCCTCCTTGGAATTCCCCCCGGTGCAGCAATCGCAGCATTCTATGCCAACGCCCGCCGCGCCGCCCGGAAAAGTGTCATTCCGACGGCTGGAAACTGTCGAATTTAGGGAGGGGCATTCTTCCTGGAGGAATCTCGTTCGGCCTGTGAAGCAACTCGCTAGACAATCACTTTCTCAGGCCCCAATGACGCGGCTGACCAGCACAAGCAAACTCGCCGGGGGACGAGGCTCGATCCGATAGGCGGTCTCTACCAGGCGCCGCGCTTCGTCCAGACGCCCCTCTGAGTTGTAATGGATCGTGCAGAGCGGTTCGCCGCGATGCACCGGCGCGCCGACTCTTTTGTGAAACTCGAGTCCGACGGCGGGGTCCACCGAGTCTTCTTTTTTCTCGCGCCCTCCGCCTAGGACGACGCACGCGATCCCCAATTGTTCGCACTGCGTCGAGGTTACGTATCCGTCCGCCGGACTCTCGATATCGAGGCGGTGCGCCGCTCGCGGCAAGCGGCGGGGATCGTCCACGACTTTCACGTCGCCGCCTTGCAGCCTCACGATTTCGCGGAACTTGTCCTTGGCCCTGCCGGACGCGATCAATTCCGCCGCCAGCTTCTTCCCTTCCTGGACGTTCTTCGCTCGCTCGCCCAGCACAAACATCCACGCCGCCAGCTCGAGGCACAGTTCGCGCAAATCGTGCGGCCCACCGCCGCTCAGGACGTCGATGGACTCGGCAATCTCCATCGCGTTTCCGGCCATGCGTCCCAACGGCTGGTCCATGTTTGTCAAGAGCGCCACGACTTTCTTGCCCATACGTCGCCCCGTGTCCACCATCAATTCCGCGAGTTGCGCCGCATCTTCCGGCTTCTTCATGAACGCGCCGGACCCCGTCTTGACGTCCAGCACCAGCGCGTCAATTCCTTCCGCCATTTTCTTGCTCATGATCGAAGCGCAGATCAGCGATTTGTTCTCCACCGTCCCGGTGACGTCGCGCAAGGCGTAGATCTTCTTGTCCGCCGGCGCAATCTCCGCCGTCTGGCCAATCAGCGCGCAGCCGCACTCGTCCAGCACCCGCCGGAACTCCGCGAGCGGCAAATTCACGTTGAAGCCGGGGATGGATTCCAGTTTGTCCAGCGTCCCGCCCGTGTGACCCAGCCCGCGCCCGCTAATCATCGGGACGCGCAAGCCGCCCGCCGCCACTATCGGCGCGATGATGATGGAGGTCTTGTCTCCGACCCCGCCGGTGGAATGTTTGTCCACCTTCCGCCCGGGCATGTCCGAAAAATCCAACACTTGCCCCGAGTGCAGCATCGCTTCGGTCAGCGCGGCCGTTTCGGCGGCGTTCAGTCCGCGCACGAACGCGGCCATCAGGAACGCGGACATCTGGTAGTCGGGGATTTCACCTCGAGTGTAGCCGTCGATGAGCGCGCCGATCTCTTCGCGGGAAAGCTCTTGCGAGTCCCGTTTGCGGCGAATCAGGTCAACGACGCGCATGTGACTCGGAGTCAGTTCGCCGCCCGAGAGGCGGCGCCAGGGCTATCGCCAGTCAGGCTGGGCAAAAGCTCGATGTGAGGAATCTCCGCCGGGCAGCGCAACCGCCAGGGCAGCACGATCGTCCCCAGCCCCCGGCTGACGTAAATTTGTGTGTCGGCCAGGCGGTCCCAGCCGATTTTGTAGCGGAGCCGCTCGGGGGAGCGTCCGTAGGCGAAGCTGCCGATTACCGGGAAATTAAGCTGCCCCCCGTGCGTGTGACCGGAGAGCACCAAATCCGCGCCGTATCGCGCAGCGGCCCGGATGATCTGCGGGTTGTGGGCCAATAGGATCTTTGGTGACCGCGACGGGATGCCGCTCATCGCGCGGCGCAGGTCGGCGCCGTAACCGTGATCGTCCACCCCGGCCAGCGCCAGTTCCTCGCCGCGGAAGCACAGGCGCACGTGCCGATTTCGCAACACTTCAATTCCCTGCCGGTCCAGTGCGCGGGTAATCCCATCCGCACTCACTCTGAAATCGTGGTTCCCCAACACCGCCAGCACGCCATAGCGCGCCCGAAGCATTCCCAACACTTCCGCCACAGGCTCGACACAAGCCCGCGAATAACTCACGAAATCGCCCGTCAGCGCGACCAGATCGGGCTGCAAGGCATTGGCTAGCGCCACGGCTCGCGCCGCCGCTTCGAGCGGATAGAATTTGCCGTGGTGGATGTCACTGAGTTGGACAATGCGCAGCCCGGAGAATGAGTTAGGCAGGCCATTCAACCAGATGCGTTGCTCGCTGATCTCAATCCGGGCGTCGGACGCCCACACCGACCGCTGGGCCTTCGCGGCGCGCAAAGCGTAGTCTTCGATTCCACCCTGCTGCCAGCGGCTGCGCCAACGGCTGAAGCGTACGGCCAACCCTGCGTCGTTCGGTGTCGGAAATGTCCAAGTCTGACCCATTCGCCCTCTGAGACGACAAAGGGCAGGCTAGCACCCGCACATAGGGGCGTCAATGAAACCGGCGATTCGTG